>DBDE01000025.1 GCA_002293425.1 Alistipes sp. UBA940
GCGACACAAGCGATCAATGAGCAGAGCTATCAACGGGCCTGCGGGAGGATGTTAACCTCGGGCTCGAGGCCGAACGGCCTCTGCGAGGCCGAAAAACTCTCAATTCTCAACTCTCAATTCTCTGGCTGGCTCACTTCACCTCGCCGAAGCGGACAGGTTGGCGATAGACAAAGCGGAACTTCAAATAGTTATAACCATTATACACCGTCGGCAGCCAACAACACAGCCACACAAAAATCTTCCTCTTCGCCCCGACCCCGCGCCACGCCACAGCCTGGCGATAATACACCTGCTTCAACCCCCTGTGCTCCCGCGCAAACTCCCTGTCCCCCAAATACTTGCGATTCATAGTCAGCAAATACTCTTCCTCGTAAACCCGCCGCACCAACACATCGGCATACAACCGCCAAAGACCCTCCCGACGGGCCAGCTCCAACCGATCATTCAACGCCCCAATCGCCCACCTGACATCGAAACCGCTAAGCATCACGCTATCAGGATTCAAAAAATGGCAATACAACACCTCCCCCGTGACCGCCACCCGCCGGGCCGCCCACAGCAAATGGTGCACCACCGCAACATCCTCGCCCGTGTACGACCCCACCGGAAAACGCACCCCGCGCCAAACCTCACGCCGGTAAACCTTATCCCAAATATAGGGGCTCGACCAGCGATAGAACTCCTCCAAGATCTCCCGATTGGTCAACACCGTGACGGGCTGGGGCTCGGGCGTCTCCAAAAAATCGGCCGACGAGCGCACCCTCTTACAATGGGCAATGTCGCAGTCGTTATCCACACACATCCCCACCAGCCGCTCGATCATAGCGGGAGCCATAAAGTCGTCGTTGTCGCAAAAAGCTATGAACTCGCCCCGAGCCACCTCGATGCCGTCGTTGCGCGCGGCCGACACCCCGCCGTTGGGCTTGTGGATAACTCTGACCCTCTCGTCCCGCACCGCAAACTCGTCGCAGATCTGCGGGCTCCGATCGCTCGAACCGTCGTCGATGAGCAGCACCTCCAACCGGCGATGGGTCTGCGCCAGAATGCTCTCGACACACCGCGCAAGATAACGCTCGCAATTGTAGACCGGAACTATGACTGAAACTAACATAACCGGCCCACCGCATCATATAACTGACTCATCGCCTGCTCCAGCGTTGCGCGGTTGGTGGCGACATTGAGGCGCGCAAAGCCCACCCCCTCGCGCCCGAAATCGGCACCCGAATTGAGTCCCAACCCCGCCTCGTCGGCAAGCCACGACATCAGCCTCCGATGTCCCGAACTCGCAGAGTTCGTCGGTCCGCCGCCCCCCGACGCGGCGGCTGATGGTTCGACAAGTTCACCAACCAGCCTTGCCGGCGGCAGACTATCCAACAATTCCCGAAAATCGAGCCACACAAGATAGGTCCCCTGCTGACACGGAGCCTTGACCGACGGAATATTCTCGCACAAAAACGTGTGAACATACTCCACATTGCCCTTCAGATATGCCAACAACTCCTCCAACCACCCTTCACAATGGTCATACGCCGCCCGAAGTGCCACGTGGCCGAAAAGTGTGCCCTCGATGATATGGCTCCTGGCATATTCGGCATCCCACTTTTCACGCATCTTTTCGTCGGAAATTATGGCGACCGATGTTGCCAATCCTGCTATGTTGAAGCTCTTGCTGGGAGCGACAAAGGTGACGCACCGCGCCGCAAAACGCTCGTCGAGCGAGGCGATATGGATGTGACGGTGAGGAGCAAAAATCAAATCGGAATGGATCTCGTCCGAAAGAATCGTAACGTCATATTCGACACACAACTCCCCCAACCGCGTCAACTCATCACGCGTAAAGACCCTGCCCACCGGATTGTGGGGGTTGCAAAGGATAATGGCCCGAGCTCCTGCCGAAAAGATTTTTTCCAACCCCCCGAAATCCATTGCGAACCCATCGGCGGTGTGGTGCAAAGGATTGGTCACCACCCGCCGCCCGTTCGCCTCGACTAAGGTGCGAAACGGCGGATAAACCGGAGTCTGGATAACGACCGCATCGCCCGCCTCGGTAAAAGCCCGAATAGCAAAACCGAGTCCTGCCAGAACGCCCGTCGTAAACCGCAACCACTCACACTCCACCTCCCACCCGTTTCTCCTTCGCAACCAGTTCCCGACCGAACCACCGCACAGCGACGCTCCGATGTCGTAGCCATAGAGATTGTGATCCGCCCGCTCGACGATTGCCTTTTTTATCTGCGGCGCGCACTCGAAATCCATATCGGCCACCCACATCGGAATGACATCCGAACGGCCGAACAGATCCCCGCGAAGGTCGTATTTCAGCGTTCCCCTCCCTGCGCGGGTAGGAATGGTATCAAAATTGCAGGTCAGATTAGTCATATTGTTCACAAAGTTAACTACTTTTGTATCAAATCCAAAACCCAGGTATGATCGACAACTTCTCGAAAGACAAGCGTCCGCGCAAACGAATAGTGGCCACCGAAGCCGTCGGCCGCACGCCCCGTCACGATGCACCCGAAGCCCCACGCGAACATAAGCCCCACCAGGGCGGCGAGCGGCGTTCGTTCAACCCCAACTTTTCGACCGACAACAAACCGCTCTTCAAGAAGCCCGAAAGAGACTTCAATCGTTGGGAAGGTGGCGAGTCCAAAAAGAATTTCGGCCCTAAAAAACCATTCGGCGAGAGAAAACCTTTCGGCCCCAAGAAGCCGTTCGGTCCCAAGAAACCCTTTGTGAAGAGGGGTCCGGGGGCTATGGAGGCGGGCGCAAAGCCGATGAGTTATCCAAGTTACAACCCCGAAAGCAGCGACGAACTGCGCCTGAACCGATACATTTCGATGAGCGGAAAGTGTTCGCGCCGCGAAGCCGACCAGCTTATCGCTGCCGGAGACGTCACGGTGAACGGACAGGTCGTGACCACGCTCGGTTCGAAGATCAAGCCCACCGACGAAGTGCGGTTGAAGGGCGAGCTGTTGAGCAATCAGCGCAAGGTGTACATTCTGCTCAACAAGCCCAAGGGCTATGTGACCTCGCTGGACGACCCCCACGCCGAGAAAACGGTGATGGACATCGTGCGCAATGCTTGTGCCGAGCGCATCTATCCCGTCGGCCGGCTGGACAAGAGCTCCGTCGGCGTGTTGCTGTTGACCAACGACGGTGAATTAACTGAAAAATTAACTCATCCGTCGCACAATAAGAAAAAAATTTATCAAGTGACGCTTGAAAGGCCGTTGACCAACAACGATCTGTTGCGTGCCCGCGACGGAATAGATTTGGACGACGGGATAATCATTCCCGACGCAGTGGAGTTTGTGAAGCCCGACAATCGCAAGGAGGTGGGCATCGAGATCCATAGCGGCCGCAATCGTATCGTGAGGCGCATTTTCGAGGAGCTGGGGTATGGGGTACACAAGCTGGATCGGGTCTATTTTGCGGGCTTGACCAAGAAGAACCTTAAGCGCGGTCAGTGGCGTTTTTTGACGGACAAGGAGGTTTCGATGCTGAAGACCGGAAGGTACGAGTAGGTGACTTTTTGCGGGCATTTGTGCCTTGATCGAAACGGCTGCCCGTTTCGATTTTTTTTGCATACCTTTGCCCTAACCAAAACTATGCTTTTATGAACAAACTATTTTTTTATGTTGCTTTGGCGGCCGTGTGCGTTGCCTGCAACGACGACAAGGACGATGGTGGGAACAATATCCCCGAACTGGGTGTTCAACCCGTTGCCGTCTCGACCGAAATCCAGGAGTTTTTTGAGGAGAATCTTCCTCAAAAGTCCACGGTGTATAGTGGCGAACCATTACTCTCATTTGATTACAACGAAACTACTGCCGTTGCAATCAACGACACAGAAGCGTTTCAAGGGATTTTTTCGGCTCAAACAGAGTTGCCCATTATCAATTTTGACGAATACACGCTCGTCATAGGGCAATGTCAAGTCGGGGGGACGGCGTACGGTGTTTTGGGCCAAGGCATCGACTTTGAAGCCGACAAGGCAGTGATAAATCTAAAGATAGAGGTGCCCGAAGAGACCTACTGGATGATCTGTCCGCTCTATTTTTGGGGCATCTATCCGAAATTCACTCAAACCGAAATCGAAATTAATGTGTTCTAAAACCACTTGAAATAATGAAAAAGTGTATATATTTTGCAATAGTTGCAACTTGTTTTTGTCAGTGTAGTCCCGATTTTGAAGAGCTGTCTATCGACAGCCTCTTGACAAGATCGGTCATTGAATCGGAAGAAGTTGCCACAGACTATGAAATTGTTTCCGATATTGTTACCGTAAAACTGAAGCCAAGTGTCAGAACTCTACGGTCAGATGTTAAAACTCTGAATAATAATGATTTGGGTTACATCGACCTTTCTGTTCCGGAAGGTGTCGAAGTGGAAGATTATATTGCCCAGCTCAAAGAGAGTGGCGAATTCGAGAGTGTCGAGTTCAATACTTTGGGTGAATATTATTTGTTTCCGAACGATTTGTATTCGAATGAGTGGTTTTTCGAGGAAATTGACCTCTATTCTGCGTGGGATATTACTACCGGTTCATCCAATATTAAAGTTGCGGTTATCGATTCGGGCGTAAACGTCACGCATCCCGATCTTGGAACCGGTCTCGATGGATACGGCAACGTCGATCAATCGTTGGGATGGAATTATCTGGCCCAGAACAACAGCATGACGTATATCGGTGAACATGGGACAGCCGTTGCGGGTGTTATAGCTGCTAAAACTAACAATGGCAGTTTACGTGGTATTTCGGGCATTGCTGGTGGCAATAGGGGGCGTGGGGTTACGATTATCCCTTACTGTATAGGTTTGGATGCCCCGAATTCGGCTTATGTGGACGATGCTATTCTCGATGCTGTTGACAAGGGTGCTCGGGTGATTAATATGAGCTTTGGTGTCGGGCAAAATTCCGCCATAACAAGTGCCATCAATTATGCCTTGTCGCAAAATGTGGTTGTGGTCTGTGCTTCGGGCAATGATAACGTATATGGTGTAGGACAAGCTGTTGTATATCCAGCCTCTCTCCTTGATGTTGTGGCGGTGGGGAATATGGGCAAGAATATGAATCGTTATCATGATTCCAACTATGGTTCGGCTTTAGATGTGGTTGCTCCCGGCGAAGACATTATGTCGACCAATGTGAGTGGTGGTTATTCTCCGGTTGGTGGTACCTCCATTGCGGCACCTGTTGTTTCCGGCATTGTCGCTCTTATGTTGTCGGTCAACCCCAATCTGTCGGCTGAAAATGTGAACGACATTATCAAGGAGACTGCGCAGAGGATTCCGACGGTCGAGTCGGGACGTACTATTCAGTATACTCCAAAAGTGAACGGTTCGTGGAATAACTATATGGGTCACGGCTTGGTGAATGCTTACGCGGCGGTGCAGGCGGCAATGCCCAACCAATCGGTCAGCGGCGGCCACATATTTTCCTCGCAAACGGGTGTTTACGACGGCCAAGCCGTTCTTCTCTCTTACGACCAATCGCCTCGCGGCGGGAACTGGAACTATGCCTATCAGTGGCAGATGCGCATCTACAACAACTGCGCCTGAGTTAACTAATTAAAATTTTCATTGAAGCCTTTGCCGGTTTCATTTTTTTTGTTATATCTTTGCTTTGTTAACCAATTAACCTAATTTTTTATGAACAAACTACTTTTTTATGTTGCCTTGGCGGTTGCGCTGATTGCTTGCACAAAAGACGATTCCGACAACTATCCGCGTGAGGTTAAGTTCACCGAGTACTCGCTCGAAGGTACCGATGCGGAGTGGATCGAGCAACCATTTTTGGGAATCTCCGATCATTCTTTGTATCGTATCGACAGCGATCAGGAAATGGAAACGCACATCTCGGGAGACTATCCGGCCGTCGATTTCTCCAAAAAAACATTAATTACCATTAATGGAGCTCAAAGTATAAAATTCGTTATTGTCGGGGTAGAGCAAATCGAGGAGAAAGAGTATCAGTTAATGATAGAAAAACACCATTATCCGCAAGATTTGCCGTTAGATGTGTACAGTGGACGGGCGGCGGTTCTTGTAAATAAATTACCCGACGATAGCTATCTGAGTGCATATCTGGTGAATACAATATCGTCACAAACCCGTGCCGCAGGTTCTTTGACCGATTTTTACTGGAGTGGCGGGAAGCAGATACCTATTCAGCAAACCGCAACCTTTGTCAAAAGCGGGTCAGGTGCGACGTTCAGCACGCAGGGTTACGAAAATGTCGGGCTCACGGGTAAGTTTTTCGTAGAGTTCAAAGCGGGCACTCAGCTCTCAGATGTAGAGAAACTTGCCGAAGAAAATTTTGTGAAGATATTGGGCGAAGACGAGGTTCTTAAGGGTTGGTACACGCTCACTTGCACTGAATCCACGGTCGGGAACGCTTTGGAGATGGCAAATTTGTTCTACGAATCGGGGTTGTTCAAGGAATCTGCTCCCGACTTTACCGGAGCAGGGCACATAGAGTGTCTCGATGAAGATTTGTACGGCAGAGGTCTGTTGTGGCATTGGGGAAATAACAAATACAATCGCGATATACATATCAATTATTGCAATGCACGGGCGATTGTCCCCCAAGCCTCGTCAAATGTTGTGGTGGCAATAATCGATTCGGGGACTATGACCGACCATTATGACATTCCTAATGTGGAGGGTGGATGGGATGCTCACACAAATAGTTCTCCTAATATTATCAGCCACTATCATGGCACATTCATTGCCGGGCTTATCGGAGCCACTCCCAATAACGACGAGACGGTTATGGGTAACGTTGCAGGAGGTGTTGCAGGGATTGCACATGGTGTTACTATTTTGCCGGTAAGTTTTAGGGTAAATGATGGAGGGTGGATTATGTCCACCGATGAAATGATGAAAAATGCTATTAATTATGCCGCACAGAGGGCAGATGTAATTAATTGTTCTTGGGGCTATTCTGAAAAACCTATCATAGCTGCGGCAATAAAAAATGCACTTGATAGAGGTCGTGTAGTGGTGTTTTGTACAGGGAATGACAGTCAGAACGAGGTTGATTTTCCTGCTCGATCGGATTCGAGGATCATCGCTGTTGGTGCTGTGGATCGCCTTGGAGAAAAGTCTTCATTCAGCAATTATGGCGCAGAACTCGATGTTGTTGCGCCGGGAGAGGGTGTTTTTTCAACCACGACAGATTCTTCCACCGGTGTTATCTTGGACTCTGGAACTTCCTATGCTGCACCGATAGTTGCGGGTGTAGCCGCATTAATGTTATCTCGTAACCCCAATCTTACGGCCAAGCAGGTGACGGATATAATCGAGCAAACGGCGCAAAAAATAAACCGCACCCAATATCCGTACGCGACAGAGCCTCGCCGTTTCAATGGCACATGGCACAACTATGTCGGTTACGGCCTTGTCGACGCTTATGCTGCTGTTCAGGCATCAATGCCCAATCAGCCCGTGACGGGCGGAAATATTTACTCCTCGTCCGAGGGTTCGACCTACGACGGCCAAGCCGTTCTGCTCTCTTACGACCAATCGCCTCGGGGTGGCAACTGGAACTATGCCTACCAGTGGCAGATGCGGATATACAAGCCCTATTGGGGGATGATGGATTGGGTCGACATCCCCGCAACAACCGCCGAAACGCTCCAACTCGACCACTACGCAATGTCGAAAGAGACCCATTTCCGCCGCAAAGTCACATCGAACGGGCAAACGGCCTACTCCAACGTGCTCACCTTCAACCCCGTTTATCGCATCGACGGCGGCTTCATCTCGGGCAACGAAACCATCACCCGCGGCAGCTCCGCCACCCTGACCATCACCTCGTCCTCCTCGGGCACGAACCGCACGTGGGAACAGAGCACCGACGGCATCACATGGGCTTCGGCCAACGGCTCTCCGACCGCTTCGGGCTTCCAAACCCCCTCGCTCTACACCCGCACACTTTTCCGTCTCCGCACCTCCGACTCCTCGGGCCGCACCGGCTACTCCAACGCACACGTGGTGGAGGTAAGGTAACGCCGGCTCCGCAAAACATATGCCATAGCCAGCTAATTAAAACTTTTGTCGAAACCCTTGTGGGTTTCATTTTTTTTGTTATATCTTTGCCTTGTTAACCAATTAACCTAATTTTTTATGAACAAACTATTTTTTTATGTTGCTTTGGCGGCTGGTTTGGTTGCCTGCAATGACGACAAGGAGGATGGTGGGAACAAGATCCCCGAACTGGGTGTTCAACCTGTCGCCGTCTCGACCGAAATCCAAGAGTTCTTTGAGGAGAACCTCGAAGAATTTGCCGGACGGGTACTCTACGAAAACGGGGTTGAGCCGAGTGAAAACGCCTGTGTGATGATCAACAGCGTGGACGAACTGCCCGATGTCGACCTAACTCTGCCGATATTCGATTTCGCGACCCACACGTTGGTTGTGGGGCAGTATATTGCAGGGAATGCCGGCAGTTATCCGGCTCAACAAGGGGTTGTTGTGAGAGACGGAACGGCGACGTTTAATGTTGTTGTCCGTTATCCGGGTGGCGATGATATGGAGCTTCTTCCTGTTATATCATCGGAATTTTTTTGGGGACTGTATCCCAAAATGCCAACCATTTCCACCGAAGTTAATGTGTTATTCAACTAATAAATCAGACCATTATGAAAACCAAACTCTTTATATTTGCGACATTGTTGTTCGCATTCTCTAGTTGCGTTAAGGATGCCATTTATAATACTTCCGAACTGCAAACTCGTGCCGTGGACGAGGGGATTTTTTACTATTATGGCATCGAGGATCGGAAGATTTTTGTCGATGAGGTGCCTGATAAGTTGTATGTGAAGTATGCCGCCGATGGCGAGGCGCAGGTGATGAACGCGACCAAATTTGCGGCTATGCGGACAACACGGGAGGTGGCTTCGGCGACCAAAATGTTCCGGTATAAGGGCAGTGAGTTTGCAATAACCGACGAGTTTATCGTGAAACTGAAGTCAGGAACTTCCTATGGCGATTTGCAAAGATTGGCAACCGAAAACGGCTGTGAGATAGGTGCGGAAAACGAGTTTGTCGAGGATCAATATATGCTTTATGTTCCCGCCGAATCGGAGTTGAACTCGATGCAAATGGCCAATCGGTTCTACGAGACGGGACTGTTCGAGTTTTCGGAGCCGAATTTTATTGACTTCAATACCCTTGCTTCCAGCGACACGTATTATAAAAAACAGTGGCCTCTTCATAACGATGCCACGGAAGGTGGTATGGCGAATAATGATATGAAGGTTGAACAGGCATGGACTATAACCAAGGGTAATGCGAATATAAAAATTGCGGTTGTGGATACGGGAGTGGAGTTGACTCATCCCGATTTGCAGGGGAATCTATTGCCAGGATATGACGCAACTGGGAAAGGGACTGCGGGAGGTGTGTTCTATGACGACGACAAGCATGGGACAGCCGTGACGGGGATTATTGCGGCGGTGCAGAATAGCATAGGCATTTCCGGTGTTGCGCCGAATTGTAAAATTATTCCGGTAAAGGCGGGAACAGATAGAGATAATATTAACCGTGATCAAGCTGTAAACGGCATTAATTGGGCTGTCGCAAATGGCGCTGATGTTATAAATATGTCCTTTGCAAGTCAAAGCAACCTTTCGTCATTTCAGTATAATGCTATACGCAACGCTAATCTAAATGGCAGAAATGGTAAAGGTTGTGTGGTAGTGGCCGCATCGGGAAACACGAGCAGTGGAGCCATCTTGAATTCGGTAGGATCTTTTGCTCGTCTTGCTGAGACCATAGCGGTCGGGTCAATGAATCCTTCCGGTAATCGACCAAGTTCGTCGAATTATGGAGGAGGGTTAGATGTGGCGGCTCCTGGGACGGGGATTTATACAACCGACAGAACAGGTAACCTTGGTTATAATCCTGATGGATTTATTACTGTGGGTGACCCAAATTATACACCAGATTTCGCAGGCACTTCCGCAGCTACTCCCCACGTGGCGGGTGTTGCGGCGTTGATACTGAGCGTCAATCCCAATTTGACCAGCAAGCAAGTGAGGGAGATCATCTGTCAAACGGCCAACAAAATAAAAGACTATGAGTACGATTACGAGTCCGGACATATAAACGGAACTTGGAATGAAGAAATGGGTCACGGATTGGTGGATGCTTATGCGGCGGTGCAGGCGGCGATGCCGAACCAATCGGTCAGCGGCGGCCACATATTTTCCTCGCAAACGGGTGTTTATGACGGCCAAGCCGTTGTGCTGTCTTACGACCAGTCGCCTCGGGGTGGGAATTGGAACTATGCCTATCAGTGGCAGATGCGCATTTACAAGCCCTATTGGGGGATGATGGATTGGGTCGACATCCCCGCAACAACCGCCGAAACGCTCCAACTCGACCATTACGCAATGTCGAAAGAGACCCATTTCCGCCGCAAAGTCACATCGAACGGGCAAACGGCCTACTCCAACGTGCTCACCTTCAACCCCACCTATCGCATCGACGGCGGCTTCATCTCGGGCAACGAAACCATCACCCGCGGCAGCTCCGCCACCCTGACCATCACCTCGTCCTCCTCGGGCACGACCCGTCAGTGGGAACAGAGCACCGACGGCATCACATGGGCTTCGGCCAACGGATCTTCGACCGCTTCGGGCTTCCAAACATCTTCGCTCCATACCCGCACACTTTTCCGTCTCCGCACCTCCGACTCCTCGGGCCGCACCGGCTACTCCAACGCACACGTGGTGGAGGTAAGATAGTATTAATACCGCATTAACACCTCGCAGGCAAAATAAATTTTGCGGTTCGCGAATAGATCACTATCTTTAACTTCGCTTCGCTCGTTGAAGATAGGCTGCGCCTCAACAATTCTCAAATAAATTTGGAATTGTATTCGGCTTGCACTATCTTTGTCGCCCAAACATTAAAACACACGAGTTATGAAAAAAGGTATTCATCCCGAAAACTACCGCGTGGTGGCTTTCAAGGATATGTCGAACGACGTTGTGTTTTTGACCAGGTCCGCCGTTTCGACAAAAGAAACAATCGAGGTGAACGGCGAAACCTATCCCGTCTATAAGATGGAAATCTCCAACACCTCCCACCCGTTCTATACGGGCAAGATGAAGTTGGTCGATACCGCCGGTCGCGTGGATAAGTTTATGAGCCGATATCAAAAACATTACGACAAGCGCGGCGGAGCCGCAAAATAAAAAGAGTCCCGAAAGGGGCTCTTTTTTATTTTTTCACTATCTTTGGGGCATTATGAGAAAGCTGTTTTTTATCGCCATTGCCGTGTTGGTGACGGGAGTTGCCTCGGCACAAAAAGTTCAACTCGGTGCGAGAGTCGGCATCGGGTCTCAGAACATCAGGATGGAAGACTACTATGAGGCCGATTCGCGGCTGGGGTGGAATCTGGGGGTGGTTTCGAAGATCCGGTTGGTCAATTTCGGCATCGGGGGCCTGTTCTTCCAGCCCGAAATTGTCTATGGGCAGAATACGGTGAAGGTGAATACTCCGCCCAACGGCGAGTTCAAGACAAGGATGAACACCATCGACATTCCGCTTTTGGTGAGTGCCCGTCTGGCGATGGTTAATGTCCACGCGGGGCCGGTGGTGAATGTGATGACGCGGTTCAACACTTCCGACGGCGACAGCGAGATGAGTCCCGAGCGGCCGGCTGTTGGGTATGCCGTCGGGGCGGGGGTGAATTTGGGGTTGATTTTCATCGAGGGTCGTTATCACGGCGAGTTCGGCAAGCTCAGGAGCAATATAGACAATGGTCATTCGGCGGTGCAGAGTGTCCGTGGATCGCTGAGTGGTTGGAGCGTCGGTGTTGGGGTTTTGTTTTAATTACGAGTTACGAATTTTTAGCGACAGTGTGTAGACCAAGCGCCGTGGCGGAAGAACCGCAGCATTTTAGCCGAGCCGGTCGCGCGGCCTGTGTGGCGCGAGAGAACGAAGGGGAAATCACCCGAGTATATTCAAAATACGAGGGAAGTTCGCCCGAAGTGCTCAGACGAAGGATAACCTGCGGAGGAAATTCCGGCACGGCGCGAAAGCCGAACACGAGTTTTAGATGATCGAAAAAGAGATAAAGTTGGAGGGGGTCGACCCGCGCGAGTTTTACGGCGTGGGGGGTGTGAATTGGGACGAGATCGTCCGCCTCTCTCCCAAAGTGAAGGCCATAGCTCGGGGCAGTGTGGTGAAGGTGCTGGGTCAAAAAGAGGAGGTGGAGCGGTTCGAGCGGCGTTTGGGAGCGTTGACCGAGTATGTCAAGAAGTACCGCCATATCTCCAAAGAGGTGGTTGGGCAGACGTTCGGGGGCGGTGGTTCGGCAGAGGTTTCGCCCGATGCGGACGCCATTTTGTTCGGTGTCGGGGGCCAGGCGATACGTGCGCGGACCAAGAATCAAAAGAAGTTGGTCGAGGCGTGCGAAAAGAGCGATTTGATGTTTGCCGTCGGGCCCGCGGGGTCGGGGAAGACGTATACGGCGATTGCGCTGGCGGTGAAGGCGTTGAAGGATAAAAGCGTAAAGAGGATAATTCTGACCCGTCCGGCTGTGGAGGCGGGCGAGAAGCTGGGGTTTTTGCCTGGCGATATGAAGGAGAAATTGGATCCCTATCTTCAACCGCTGTACGATGCTTTGGGCGATATGGTGCCGGGTGGACAGTTGGCTAAATATTTGGAGGAGGGCACGGTGCAGATAGCTCCGCTGGCTTTTATGCGTGGGCGAACGTTGGATAATGCGTTCGTTATTCTGGACGAGGCGCAGAATGCGACGCTGGGTCAGGTGAAGATGTTTCTCACCCGAATGGGGCCGAGCGCGAAGTTTGTGGTGACGGGCGATTTGACCCAGATAGATTTGCCTCGTCACTCCGACTCCGGACTGAGCAGGGCTATGGGGATGCTGGGCCGGATAAAGGGGATTTCGATAATCGAGTTCGACAGTAAGGACATTATTCGCCACAGATTGGTTAAGGAGATAGTAAAAGCGTTTGATGATAATGAAAGAAGCGATAACAAAGACAGATTTTAGTTTTCCCGGGCAGACGGGGCTCTATGTGGGCAAGGTGAGGGATGTCTATTCGATAGACGATTTTTTGGTTATGGTTGTCACCGACCGAATTTCGGCTTTCGATGTGGTGTTGCCGCGCGGGATCCCTTATAAGGGTCAGGTGTTGAACCAGATTGCGGCTAAGTTCCTCGATGCGACGGCCGATATTTGCCCTAATTGGAAGATAGCTTCGCCCGACCCGATGGTGACGGCGGGGTGGAGGTGCGAGACTTTTCCGGTCGAGATGATCGTCAGAAACTATTTGACCGGCTCGTCGTGGCGCGATTACAGGGATGGGGCGAGGGAGATTTGCGGTGTTCGGTTGCCGGATGGGATGAGGGAGCATCAGCGGTTCGACCGGCCTATTGTCACTCCGACAACCAAGGCGGAGATAGGGGCGCACGACCAGAATATTTCGAAAGAAGATATTATAAAAAAGGGGTTGGTGTCTGCCGAGGATTATGCTGTTTTGGAGGATTATGCTTTGCGGCTGTTTGCGCGCGGGAGCGAGATGGCGGCGGAGCGGGGGTTGATTTTGGTCGACACCAAATACGAGTTCGGACATCGGAATGGCGAGATTACGCTGATAGACGAGATACATACGCCCGACTCGTCGAGGTATTTTTACGCCGACGGTTACCAGGAGCGGTTCGATCGCGGCGAACCTCAACGTCAGTTGTCCAAGGAGTTTGTCAGGGAGTGGTTGATGGAGAACGGCTTTCAGGGCCGCTCGGGCGAGACGGTTCCGGAGATGACGGACGAGGTTGTGGAGAGCATTTCGGCGAGGTACGTCGAGCTGTATGAGCACATAGTGGGAGAGAAGTTCGTGCCCGACACATCTCCGGACAGGCTCGAAGTGATGGAGGCCAATATCAACAACTTTATTGCGCGGCTGAGGTGATCGGTTTTCACGGCGACGGGACCGATTTTCGGCCCTCTCAACGGGGGCGGACGGCGAAGTGGTTGGAACGGGTGGTTGTTTCGGAAGGGCGGAGGCTGGGGGCGGTGAATTTTGTGTTTTGCTCTCCGGAGCGGATGTTGGAGACCAATCGACAGTTTTTGGGCCACGACTATCCGACCGATGTGATAACTTTCGACTATTCGGATGGTGATGTTGTCGGCGGCGATGTGTTTATCGATCCACAGACCGTGCGGCAGAATGCGGAGATTTTTTGGGCCGACCCGCGGGTCGAGATGCGGCGGGTGATGGTCCACGGGGTGTTGCACTTGTGTGGGTATGGGGATAGAAGTGTGGGGGAGCGCAGGGTGATGAGGGCTAAGGAGGATTACTATTTGAAACTGTTTTATGCGACCGTTTGACATAGAGGCTGTTCGCGCCGACTTCCCCATTTTGGGGCAGCGGGTCTATGGACGGCCGTTGGTTTATCTGGACAATGCCGCCACGGCACAGACTCCTTTGGCCGTGTTGGCCGCAATGGAAGAGGTTTATCGGGAGTACAATTCCAATGTTCACCGTGCCGACTATTTTTTGGCCGACCGGTGTACCGAAAGGTATGAACAGTCCAGAGATGTGGTTCGGAAATTCATCGGGGCCCGTCACAGCGAGGAGGTGGTTTTTACCTCGGGGGCTACGGCGTCGCTCAATATTGTTGCGCGGGGACTTTGCTCTTCGGTGGTCGGTGAGGGCGACAATGTGGTTGTCAGTGCGCTGGAACACCACTCCAACATCGTGCCGTGGCAGATGGCGGGGCGGGAGTTGCGTGTGTTGGAGCCGGACGAGGGAGGAGGGTTGGATGTGGAGAGGTTCGAAAGGCTTATTGATTCGCGTACGCGAGTTTTGGCCGTCACCCAGTGTTCCAATGTGTTGGGGGTGCGGCCGGATTTGAAAAAGCTTATCGGGGTTGCCCGTTCGCACGGTGTTTTGGTCGTTGTGGACGGGTGCCAGGGAGCGGTTCACGGAGGGGTGGATGTGGGTGAGCTGGATTGCGATTTTTACGCTTTTTCGGGGCATAAGCTTTATGGGCCGACGGGCATCGGGATGTTGTGGGGCCGGCGGGAGTTGCTCGAAGCGTTGCCGCCGTTGATGGGCGGGGGCGATATGGTCGCGCCCGGGGGTGTGACTTTCGAGGGGGCGCGGTATGCCGATATTCCGTTTCGGCACGAGGCTGGTACGGCCAATTATGTCGGCGCGATAGGGTTGGCGGCGGCGATAGAGTGGTTGGGACAGTGGGATGGTGTGGAGGGTTATGAACAGATGTTGTTGCGTCGGGCGGTGGATGGTTTGTCGCAGATAGATGGTTTGACGATTTACGGGTCGATGGATAATAGGGCACCGATTTTGGCGTTTAGTGTGGACGGGGTCCATTGCGGCGATTTGGGTGCGATACTCGATAAGCAGGGGGTTGCTATTCGCACGGGGATGCACTGCGCCCAGCCGTTGGTCGAGCGGTTGGGGTTGCGGAGCGTTTGTCGCGCCTCATTTGGGATTTATAATACGGAGGCCGAGGCCGCTTTTTTGGCCGAAGCTGTTGGGAAAGGAGTTAAGATGTTATGCCGCTGATAGTGTTAGAAGGATTGGACGGGTCGGGCAAATCGACCCAGATGAGGATGCTTGCCAAACGGGCTTCCGAAGAGGGGTTCGATACCGGGTATTTGCACTTTCCGCGGTTCGATACGCCTTTTTATGGGGAGAGCATCGCAAGGTTTCTTCGGGGCGATATCGACGTGGAGCCTTATACGTTGGCTTTGTTGTTTGC
The DNA here is from genome assembly GCA_002293425.1 of Alistipes sp. UBA940. Classification (GTDB taxonomy): domain Bacteria; phylum Bacteroidota; class Bacteroidia; order Bacteroidales; family Rikenellaceae; genus UBA940. The sequence continues at coordinate 15,769 of DBDE01000025.1, forward strand.
CGGAGACAGGCGCGAGGCGGCACCTGTTTTGCGGCGGTGGCTGGATGAGGGCAGGTGGGTGTTTTTGGACAGGTATGTTTACTCCAATGTGGGGTACCAGTGCGCTAAGGTCGACGATGCGGATGAGCGCAGACGGTTGAGGGATTGGATTTTGGAGTTAGAGTTTGAGATTTATGGCGTTCCGCGGCCCGATGTTTCGTTGTTTTTGGATGTGCCTTTCCGGTTCACCGAGCAGCGGCTTGCTGCCGACAGGGGAGACAGGGGCTATTTGGATGGGGGTAAGGATGTGCACGAATCTTCGCTCGAACTTCAACGACGGGTGCGTGAGGTCTATTTGGAGGCGGCTTTGTGCGACCCGACTTTGAGAATAGTCGACTGCTCCGACGGGCAAGGGGAGATGATGGGCCGCGAGGAGGTTTTTAGGAAGATCACAGAGTTGTTATGAAGGTCAAAAAGTCGTTTATTGTCATAGTTTGTCGTCTGTTGTTGGGTTTGACGTTCGTGGTGTCGGGCGCGGCAAAGATCGTTGATCCGTGGGGCACGGCGTTGAAGGTGGGTGATTATCTGCAAGTTTGGGGCGTGGGTGCCTTCCCCGATTGGTTCGAACTCGGAGCGGCTTTTTTGCTTTGCGGGGTGGAGCTTTCGCTCGGGTTGTTACTGTTGGCGGGGGTTAAAAAGCGGCTGATTTCCATTGTGACGTTGGCTTTTATGGGGTGTTTTACCGTTGTCACATTGCTGAGTGCGACGGTGTTGCCGGTGGAGGATTGCGGTTGTTTCGGCGATTTGCTGAAGGTGGGGCCGTGGGTTTCGTTCGGCAAGAATGTCGTTTTGTTGATTTTCGCTCTCGCTTTTTGGGCCGATGTTAAGCATCGGGGGCTCGCCGTTAGGCCGGTCAGGTGGTTTGAGTGGGCGGTTATGGGGGTGAGTTTCGGGCTGTCGGTTTGGTTGGGGGTTTGGTGCTTTTTGCATTTGCCGCCGGTAGACTTTTTGCCTTTTCGGCGCGGGGTCGATCTCTATGAGGCTCGGTATATCGAGGAGGCGGGGAGCGATATTGCGCTCAGGCAATTTGCCATTTTCGATTCTCAGGGCGAGGGCACCCACGAACTGCTGAGCACGGCGGGCAGGGTTTACATTTTGGTGGCGAGCCGGTTGGAGCACATCACGCCCGAAATGGCGATGCGCTTTGCCGTTGTTGCGAGGAGGGGCGAAAAGACGGTGTTGGTTACGTCGACTCCTGTTTCCGACCTCGTGCAACACTTGTGGTTCGGTACCGCGCCGCCTGTGCGGGTTTATAATATGGACGCCACGACTATGATAACGATGCTTCGTGCGCGCTATGGGGTGGTGGAGTTGTATGGCGGGACTATTGTGGGTAAACAGAATTGGAGGGATATCGAGTGATGGTTTTTTTGAAGTTCATATTTATAACGCTGGTTATTTTTTGGTTTGCGGGGTTGGTCCTGCGGGCGGTGTTTGCACGGTTTTTGAGAAGACAGGCCGAGCAGTACGATGCCGCTGTGCGGGGAGCAAAGCGGCGGAGCAATAGTAAGAAGGAGGGCGAGATAAGTGTCGAAAGGCGCACCGAACCACAGAGGCGGGTGCGTGAAAAAGTTGGCGAGTATGTCGATTTTGAGGAGGTTTCTTGAGCAGATAGGGCTCTATTTTGTGTTGATGGGTCGTGTTTTTTCGCGTCCCGAGAAGGGTCGTATCTACGTTCGACGTGTGTTGATGGAGATGGAGAGCATCGGTTTTAATTCTATCATCATCACCGCCATTATTTCGGCTTTTATGGGGGCGGTGGTGACGTTGCAGATGGCGATCAATCTCGAATCGGGCTTTATTCCGCGGATGCTTATCGGTTATGCTACGCGCGAGACTATGATTTTGGAGTTTTCGTCGACGGTGGTCGCACTTATTTTGGCGGGTAAGGTTGGGTCGAGTATTGCGTCGGAGATCGGGACGATGCGGATAACGGAGCAGATTGACGCTTTGGAGTTGATGGGGGTCAATTCGGCCAGTTATCTTATCGGGCCGAAGGTTGTGGGTGCGGTTTTGTTTTTTCCGTTTTTGTGCATAATGAGCATTTTGATCGGGGTTTTGGGGGGTTATATGATTTCGATTTTCACGGGGATAGTGATGCCTGGTGATTTTACTGAGGGGTTGCATTACGATTTTCGGCCCCATTCGATTGTTTATGCGTTGGTTAAGACGGCGGTTTTTGCTTTTATTATCACTTCGGTTTCGGCGTTTTACGGGTATTATGCTCGGGGCAATTCGTTGGAGGTTGCCCGCAGTGCCACGAGTGCCGTTGTCGCCAGCTCGATAACAATTTTGCTTTTCAACCTGATCCTCACCCAGTGGTTGTTGATATGATGAGAGGGACAAAACATACTATAATTACGGGCGATGGTCGCAACATGGCCGACGTTATGGACAAATCTGTACATTTGGTCGTCACATCGCCACCCTATTGGCAGCTCAAAGATTATGGGACAGATGAGCAGATCGGTTTTCACAGCGACTATGAAAACTACATTAACAATCTGAACCTTGTTTGGAAGGAGTGCTATCGTGTGCTTTACAACGGATGTCGGCTGTGTGTGAACATCGGCGATCAGTTTGCCCGTTCGGTTTATTATGGTCGATATAAGGTTATTCCCATTCGTGAGGAGATTATTAAGTTTTGCGAGATCCTTGGGTTCGACTATATGGGTGCAATTATTTGGCAAAAGGTCACAACATCCAATTCGTCGGGCGGCGGAGTTCAGATGGGTTCTTATCCGTTTCCGCGAAATGGGATTGTTAAGTTGGATTATGAATTTATTCTGATTTTCAAGAAGCTTGGCGATGCACCTAAGCCGACAGTCGAACAGAAAGAGTGGTCGAAAATGACGCCGGAGGAGTGGAATACTTTTTTTGCCGGGCATTGGAATTTTGCCGGAGCACGGCAGAGCGAACATATTGCGATGTTCCCTGAGACTTTACCGCATCGGTTGATCAAGATGTTTTCGTTTGTCGGCGAAACCGTGCTCGACCCGTTTTTGGGAAGCGGAACGACCGCATTGGCGGCAAAAAATCTCGACAGAAATTCGATAGGGTACGAGATTAATCCTGAATTTATTTCGACCATTAAAGAGAAGGTCGGTGCAACACAAACCGACTTAATGGGGACGCAATATGATTTTTTGAAATCTGTCGCAAAGCCGATGAACTTCGATGAGGAGATTGGTCGGTTGCCTTATGTTTTCAAAGACCCGCACGCACTGAATAAGAAAGTCGATGTTAAAAAGATGCAATTCGGATCGAAAATAGACAAGACCAGTTACGCAAAATGGGTGGAACAAAATAAATTACGAGCATAGGGTATGGCAAAAGAGTGGATATTGAACAGCGCGATGAATCGTTTTCAGTTGAATTTCAAAAGGAATGTCGGTGCGACATCCGAATCCATACGCAACTGTTCACCAGGCTCACTCGAAGAGTGGCGTAATTATTATTTTAATAATGTTAAGCCCAAGGAGCATATCGAGGAATTAGGCAAGAAACTGTATGTCAAAATCACAGAAGTCATTCAGTCTGAAGTCTCTGAGGTGACGGAGCAAGATTGCGTCGATTATATGTTTCAGATGGTTATCGACCGAACATACGAAGGGTATATGACAGAGATTCAAACTATTTATGGGCAACTTCAAAATATCTTGGGAGTAAAAATCGAGCCTGCACCTGATGAATGGGACAGACTGTTTAATGTCGATTTTTTTATAAAGGTTGGGGATCACTATATAGGGTTGCAGATTAAGCCCGTAAATGCCGGTATCCAGTTGCCCGAAATTTTCAAAGAATATGCCTTGCAGGCCGAGACTCATCTGAAATTTACCGAAGTTTTCGGAGGTAAAGTTTTCTATCTGTTCTCTGAAAAAGTTGGAGACAAAAAAGAAATTAAAAACAAAGATATTATCGCTGATATTAGTTCGGAAATTAAAAAACTTTCCAAATGATTCGCGCGACAGACATAACCAAAAGTTTCGAGGGGCACGAGGTGCTGAGGGGCATTTCGGTCGATTTCGAGCGCGGAAAAACCAACCTGATAATCGGTCGAAGCGGCTCCGGCAAAACGGTGCTGATGAAGTGTTTGGTGGGATTGCTCCGGCCCGAAAAGGGCGAGGTGTGGTACGACGACGTCTGTTTTTCGCGCCTCGACACGCGCGGTTTGAGGGCCATTCGCCAGCAGATGGGGATGATATTCCAGGGTGGGGCGTTGCTCGACAGCTCGACGGTGGAGGAGAACGTTCGCTTGCCGCTCGACCTGTTCACCGACCGCAGCGAGGCCGAAAAGTCGGACAGGGTCAATTTTTGTCTGGACAGGGTTGCGCTTAAAGATGCTAATGGGCTATATCCGAGCGAGTTGAGCGGCGGGATGATAAAGAGGGTGGCGATTGCGCGTGCTATCGTGATGAACCCCCGTTATTTGTTTTGCGACGAACCAAATTCGGGATTGGACCCCATCACGGCGGGGTTGATCGACCAGCTTATCAGCGAAATTACCCACGAATATGGAATGACGACCATCATCAATACGCACGATATGAACTCGGTGGTGGAGATCGGCGAGAAAATAGTGTTTCTGCACAATGGCCTGAAAAGTTGGGAGGGTACGCGCGCCACAGTTCTCGACAGCGGCAACCCCGAATTGGCCGAATTTGTGAGCGGCGTGGCGCGGAAGTAGCTCCTCACCATCGGCTTATCACCGCATTGGGGATGTAGCGCAGGCTGTCCACGTGGCCGGAGGGCGTGGTGTCGATGGCTATCATATCCATTTGGGGTTCGAGGTCGGTGCGGTGAATATCGAGATAAGCCCTCACGGCGCGGCGAAAGGCGCGTTGCTTGGCCACCGTCATAGTCTGCTCGGGCGTTTCCCAACTCTCTGCGCCGCGCGTTTTCACCTCGATGAAGTGGATGGTGTCGAACCGTTGGGCAACGATGTCTATCTCATAGCGTCCGTCGCGCCAGTTGCGCGCCACTATGACGAACCCCTCGTCCATCAGCCACTCCGTCGCCGCGTCCTCTCCCCGATTGCCTATAACCTGGGTCAGGCCCATAGGAATCCCATATCTTCCCCCGGGTTGACCTCGCGCGGAGAGTGGCCGTGGCGGAAGATGCGCATCGGGCGCGAACCGACAAGGTGCAACTTCTCGCCATCCACCTCCAAAAGGCAGCCTTCTCTCAGCCCCGCAACGGTGACGGAGCGATTGGCTTCGATGAACTCCTCGATGCGCTGCTGGCGTGTTTCGCCTGCATGACCGTCGGGATGGGCGTCGAGATAGTGGGGATTTATCTGGAACGGGATTAGCCCCGCCGCGGCGAAAGAGGCCGGTTCGAGGATGGGCATATCGTTGGTGGTGCAGATGGTCGGGCAGGCCACGTTGCTGCCCGCGCTCCAACCCACATAAGGGACATTCAGCTCCGAGACCGCCATCCTCACCGCCTCGGTCAGTCCCTGCTCGTGCATCGTTTTGAGCAGGGCAAAGGTGTTGCCGCCGCCCACCACTATCGCTTCGGCTTCACGAATCGCGAGTGCAGGGTCGGCTTGTCGGTGAACGCTGTGGACTTCGATGCCCAGAGGCTCGAATGCTTTTTGGACCTTAGCCTCGTATTCGTCGTAGCTGAACGTCACGGCCGCATAAGGCACGAAAGCGACACTGTCGACACATCCCAGGAATTTGCGGATGTGCTCGATCGGCCACTGCAAATAGGGCTGTCCGGCCGTGGTGGAGTTGGAGATCAGAAGCAGTTTCATAACTTTATGTCTTTTTCAATAATTTCCGAAAAATGGGTGTGTTCCAGCGCGTGGATCCTTTCGGCCAGCGTTTCGACGGTATCGTCGGGCAGAACGGGACAGGTGAATTGCGCCAGGATGTCTCCCTCGTCGTATCGGGCATTGACTCTGTGAATGGTTATGCCGCTCTGCTTTTCGCCTGCCGCGATCACCGCCCTGTGCACACGGTCGCCGTACATTCCCTTGCCTCCATAGGCGGGTAGCAGGGCAGGATGGATGTTGACTATCTTCTCTTTAAACTTATCGAGAACGGCACTTGGAACAAGCCGCAAGAATCCCGCCAGAACGATATAGTCTATGTTATATTCCTGCAACAGACCCATTGCTTCCGCCCAATCGGAGAAGAAGTGGGCCGGCACACCTCGATCGGAAGCTCTCTGCAAGGCACGTGCATTGGGGTTGTCGGAGAGCAATAGCACCACCCGTCCCAGGTCGGAAGAGGCAAAATGTTCGATGATCCGCTCGGCATTGCTGCCGGAACCCGAGGCAAAAATTGCGATTCGCATCATAATTGGCGAAATTAAGAAAAAAACATTACCTTTGCCCCAAATTTCGAGAGAAAAGCGCAATTTTTTAACTTAAACTTATATTGTTATGTCGAACGTAAAAGACAAAGTTGTAGAGATCATCAAAAACAAATTGGCTGTCGATGCGGCTGAAATCGTGCCTGCGGCAAGTTTCACCAACGACCTGGGAGCCGACAGTTTGGATACCGTCGAGCTGATTATGGAGTTCGAAAAGGAATTTTCGATCCAGATTCCGGACGAAGATGCCGAAAAGATCACCACGGTCGGGGATGCTATCAGCTATATAGAGGAGAAGACGAAGTAAATTTTCCATAGATCTACTGTCGGGGCGAGGTTCATATCTCTCCCCGATGGTGGTTTTTTAGTTTTCAGTTTTTCACTTTTCACTTAAAACCAATGGCAGACAGGAGAGTTGTTGTTACGGGGTTGGGCACCCTCAATCCGCTGGGGAACAGCGTGGCTGAGTACTTTGATAACTTAAAAAAGGGGGTCAGCGGTGCGGGACCGATTACGCGTTTCGATGCGGATAAGTTCAAAACTCGGTTTGCCTGCGAGGTGAAGGGGTACGACGGGGCGAACTATTTCGACAGAAAAGAGGTACGGAGGTACGATTTGTTCACCCAGTTTGCTCTTGTTGCGGCGGCGGAGGCGATGGAGGATAGCGGGATAGACCCGCAGAAAGTGGATGTGGAGCGCGCGGGTGTGATTTGGGCGTCGGGTATTGGGGGTTTGAAGTCGTTTTTTGAGGAGGCACGGGCTTTTGCGCAAGGGGATGGAACCCCGCGTTTCAGTCCGTTTTTTATTACAATGATGATTCCGGATATAGCGGCGGGCTATATTTCGATGAAATATGGGTTTATGGGACCCAATTATTGCACGGTGTCGGCGTGTGCGTCGGCTAATCACGCGCTGATCGACTCTTTTAATTGGATTCGCAGGGGTGTGGCGGATATTATTATCACGGGAGGTTCGGAAGCGGGGGTGAATGAGGCGGCTGTTGGCGGGTTTAATTCTATGCAGGCGTTGTCGACGCGCAATGACGACCCGAAATCCGCATCGAGACCGTTCGATGTCGATCGGGACGGGTTTGTTATCGGCGAGGGAGCGGGGGCTATTATTTTGGAAGAGTATGAGCACGCTAAGGCGAGGGGGGCGAAGATTTATGCCGAGATTGTGGGCGGGGGTATTAGCGGTGATGCTTATCACTATGCCGCGCCCCATCCCGAGGGTAAGGGGGCGATGGTGGCAATGAGGAACGCTTTGGCGGACGGTGGGATTTCGGTTAACGAGATCGATTACATCAATGTTCACGGCACTTCCACTCCTGCTGGCGATGGTCCGGAGCTGATGGCTATCCAGAAGTTGTTTGGCGATAAGGCTTATGACTTGAACATTTCGGCTACGAAGTCGATGACGGGCCACTTGTTGGGTGCGGCTGGGGCTGTGGAGGCTCAGGCGGTGATTATGGCGTTGACGGAGGGTGTTATTCCTCCGACGATCAATTTGCAAAATCTCGATCCGGCTATCGATCCCAAGTTGAATTTGACGGCTAACGCGGCTCAGCGTCGCGAGGTGAAGTATGCTATGAGCAACACTTTCGGCTTCGGGGGCCACAATTCGTCGATCGTGTTCAAGAAAATTGAGAGTTGAGAATTGAGAGTGAAGAGGCCATAGCGGAGGTCGGTTGCGAATCGAAGCATTTTAGCCGAGCCGGTCGGCGAAGCCGAGAGAACGGAGGGGAGTTTTCTTAGGAACGAGGGCAATCAAGCTCGCTTGGATTGCCGAGAGACGACAGAAAAACCGGTAACGAAATCACCCGAGCAAATTTGCGAAGCAACTGCGAGGGAAGTTCGCCCGAAGTGCTCAGGCGAAGGATAACCTGCGAAGAGTCGCAACCGACGAAGCAAGCGTGTGGGCCTAGCGAAGAGACAGAAAATTCATAATTGATGATTTTTTCACGAAAAAACAGGAAATTCCATGCACTCGTGCGTGGAATTTTCGGCATTAGGGCACACAATATCGAGTTGTATAAGCTCGCTTTGATGCACCGCTCGGCCTCCATCGAGCTGGACGACGGCACGGTGCTCAACAACGAACGGTTGGAGTTTCTTGGCGACGCGGTGCTGGAAGCGGTGGTTTCGGAGTACTTGTTCATCGAGTTTCCGCGCGCCACGGAGGGCGAGTTGACCAGGCTCCGCTCGAAGATAGTTAGCCGGGCCACGTTGGATGCTTTGTCGGAGCAGATCGGGTTGGCCGAACATATTGTTTACCATACGGGGGGCAGCTCGGTGCAGAAGCACATCAATGGCGATGCGTTGGAGGCTATGATTGGGGCGATGTACTTGGACAGGGGGTATGAGAGGGTTAATCGGGTGTTGACGGGTCACCTTTTTCGTTATCATTTGGATCTTCCGCAGTTGATACACTCCGAGACTGATCATAAGAGTCGGTTGTTGGAGTGGTGCCAGAAGAGCCGCCAGGAGCTGCGGTTTGTGACGGACAGGGATGCCGCTTATACTTCCCATAGACCTGTTTTTCGTAGCGTGGTGGTGGTGGATGGCATCGAGGTGGGTCACGGCGTGGGCGAGACTAAGAAGCAGGCCGAGCAGCACGCTTCGCAGATGGTTTTTACTGCGTTGTCGGATGATGAATTTTTGGAGGGTATCGATCGTTATGGCACGACGGAACGATAGGGAGGCGAGGGAACGGTTGTTGGTTTCTGGGGCGAGGTCGTTGTCGGACGCCGAGTTGTTGTCGTTGGTGGTTCGGGAGGGGACGGATGCGTTGTCGGCGGTGGAGTTGGCTGAGCGGATTTTGGCGGAGTTCGGGGGTATGTTGTCGTCTTTGGCTGGGGCGGATGTGGGGCGGATCAGGCAGGCGGCGGGGTGTGGGACGATGCGTGCGGTGGTTGTTTGTGCGGCGATGGAGTTGGGACGTCGTGCGAGTTTGGACAGGGGCGAGGGTGTTAGTGTTATTTCGTCTAAGGAGGACGTGGTGAGGTTGTTTGGTTCGTTGGCGGAGTTGCATTATGAGGAGTTTTGGGTGTTGTATCTTACTTCGTCGGGTCGGGTGATAGATCGTGCGAAGGTTAGCCAGGGAGGGGTTTCGGGCACGGTGGTGGACCATCGGTTGGTGGTTAAGCGGGGTTTGGAGTTGTTGTCTTCGGGTTTGGTTTTGGTTCATAATCATCCTTCGGGGACGGCTTTGCCGAGTGGTGAGGATTTGGAGGTTACGCGTCGGGTTGTTTCGGCGGCGGGGTTGTTTGACATTAAGGTTGTCGATCATATTATTGTTTCTCGCTCGGACAATTTCAGCTTTGCCGAGGCCGGGGAACTTGGTTAATTGAGAGTTGAGAATTGAGAGTGGCCGCGAGAGGGAGGGGCGTGAGGTGGCCGTGGGTCACCTCGGCGTGTCAGACGAAAGCGAAGATTGGCGTCAGTACGCCAAGCGCACTATTCCTTAGAATGTTTTGCGGGCGTATCTTACGTGATCGAGCGAGTCGGATGATACGCCGATGACCGTGTGAGAGCCGCGCGGTGGCGGCTTTTTTGAAAACCCACGAACCGAAATGGCCGCGACGGGCTGAACGACTTTCACATAAAGTCGAAAAAAAACATTATATTTGTAATAACATATAACTGAGTATTAACAACACTTTTTCTCGGAAGCGAACTAAGGAGCTGTCCTTTGGGCAGTGTTCAGCAGAGGAGAGGGTTGCGAAGCTCGGAGTGAGTCAAGGCATCGTTTGTGCCTTGACAGCTCTGGGTGTGGTGCAATCTTTCTGCTGAGGGCTTCCTTAGGCCTGCTTTCGAGGGATTGTTTAACCACACCTTTTTTATGAAAACGTATGATGTTTTGGGGTTCGACTATCTGGTCGAAGGCGAATGGATCCGGATGTATGATTATGAACCAGGTCGATGGCGGATTGAGATTTCGGAGGACGGCAACTATCGCGATGTTTGCTTTCCTGATGGCGACGAGTTGCTCAGCGGGCACGGGTTCTGGCGGGATGGGGTGTTCTATTTGGATGAATCTCAGCGACTGGTTTTGGGTTGAGCCCCCCCCATTCATAAAAAAAAGGCCAGAACTTTCGTT
>DBDE01000013.1:0-1682 GCA_002293425.1 Alistipes sp. UBA940
TAGTCTTTGTCGACGAGGGGTTTCATTCTTTAAGAAGTTTTTCGACAACTTTCGGCACTCCCACGCTTGCCGGTTCGCGGATGATATGCAGGTTCTCGGCGCGCAGGTCGGGTGTATTGGGATCGATGAGGTAAATCGGCGTGCAGGGCCGAAGATAATGCACCAGCGAAGCCGCCGGATAGACCTGCAACGAAGTGCCGACAACGATCATCAGGTCGGCCTCACGCACGATTTCTGTCGCTCGGTCGAGCATCGGCACGCTCTCGCCGAAAAACACCACGAAAGGTCGCAGCAACGAGCCGTCCGGGTGGCGGGTGTCGTACTTCTGCTCCCAACCCTCGATCGGTACGGTCGCAAGCTCGTCTCGGGAACTGCGGAGTTTGCGCACCTCTCCGTGAAGATGGGTGACCCGTGTCGAACCCGCCCGCTCGTGGAGGTCGTCGATGTTTTGGGTAATGACCTCAACCTCGAAGCCGGGGCGCCGCTCCAATTCCACCAATGCGTGATGCGCGGCATTCGGTTCCTTGGACAGCACCTCCCGCCGGCGCATATTGTAGAAGTCGATCACGCCCTCGCGGTTGCGCGCCAGGGCCTCCGGAGTACACACATCCTCGATGCGGTAGTTTGCCCACAGTCCGTCCGAGTCGCGAAATGTAGCGATTCCGCTCTCGCGGCTGATACCTGCGCCTGTAAAAACTACGATTTTCATAGGGGTAAAATTACTCATTTTCTCGGAGAACAGGCTATCTTTGTAACCTATGAACAAAAACGAATTGGCCATTGAGGTCTCCAAGAGAGTGAGAATACCGTTGAAAGAGGTGATTTCTATTATCGACTGCACGCTGGATGTTATCGGTGCGACTCTGATAAATGATGAGCCGTTTATCACCAATAAGTTGGGAACGTTCTATCTGAAACGCTATAAGCAGACCATCGGGTACGATCCATTCCACAAGACCCACATTCTAAAACCCGAGGGCAAGAGGCTGAAATTCGAACCCTCGGCGTCCCTGAGAAAAGCTATTAGGGAGAAACACGACAAAGGTGTGGTCGAGGTGATAGACAGGAAACCCTGAAACGTACTGCCGACACGGGCGTGGATATCCATATCCATAGCGAGATGTCGCCGAGTCGGCAACAAGCTGTTGTGCAGGGGCTTTGCGTTGTTATTACGATAGCAGGAAGTAACTTTCGTCCAGCCAGTGGCGATACATCGGGTCCTGGAACGAGAGAATGCCCGCCTTGTCGTCGAGAATATCCTTTTCTATCAGTGATTTGCGGGAGCGTGTAACGTTGGCGGAAGATCCGAGACGGTATTTCGACAATACCTCTGCGGAAGAGAGCGCCCTCTCTCCGGCAATGATCGCACGGAGCAGATTGACCTGATTGGAACTCAACGATTCCGTGATGGTAACGAACAGCAGGCTCAATTGCGCCACTATAGCCTCGTGTGCCTGATGGATGATCTCGTCGGAGCATTTTTTGTCGGTGCGGAGCCACACCTGTTGCGAGAGTTGCTGAACATAATATGGATGATTGTCGGCCAGCGTGCAGATCAACTCCACGTTCTCTTTCGAGATGGACTTGCCGGTCGCCCGGAACTTCCCTGTGATAAAATCCACCCACGACTCGGTTCCGATCTTTTCGAGGAAAAGCATGTCGCCGAACTTGTAGAACGGCAT
>DBDE01000013.1:1786-3751 GCA_002293425.1 Alistipes sp. UBA940
ATTCGTCCACGCAGATAACGATCCTGAGTCCTTTTTCGAGTGCGATCCTTTCGGCCAGATCGAGCACCTCGTCGGGATTGTTTTTGAGCTCCTTCCAGTCGAAATCGAGCGATATTTCGTTCTGCACATCCCCCGCGATAACGATTTTGGGGATAAGACGGGAGAAGAACTTTTTTGCCGACTCCACCGCCTCTTCCCATTTCGACGAGGTGGTTTTCAGGACACTGTGAGCCAGTAATTCGTAAAACTGCTCCTCATTTCGGACATTGAACAGATCGATCCGGCAAATCCGAAGTTGATCATTGCCCGCCTCTGCGATCTCCGCCGATTTTGCCACAAGGGAGCTTTTACCCCAACGGCGTGGAGAGATGATAATTGTGTTGACCAAAGAATTGAAGTTATTGACCAACCGGTCGGTCTCTTTTTCCCTGTCGGTGAAATTGTCCCCTCCGGCTATTTTCCCGTAAACAAATGGTGTTTTCATAGCGCATGTTCATTTTGCGTACAAATATATGAAACATTTTTGTTTGAAACAAATTTGTTATATCAAAAAGTGAACAAAAACAACTTCCTATTTCGACGAATAGATGAATTCAGGGGTCTTGCCGCCCATCTTGATAACTGAAGAGCGATGAACCTCCGAGAAATGTAGTACCTTTACGGGAAAATCAGAGCCATGACAAAAGAGACCGCCATAAAGCTGTTCGAGGAGTCGAAGGGTGCGGTGCGAACATTGCCTATATTTCCGAAAACCTCGGCCATAACAGCCTCCAAACCACCGAAACCTACCTCGCATCGTTCGAGAAAGAGGAACGGCAGAAAAACGCCGCCCTGCTCACTCAATTCGACTAATCGCATTACCTTTGCAAAAACGCCGCACTATGAAAGAACTCGAAATAACTGTCCCGTCGCAACTGTTGGATGACATTCGCACGTTGATAAACAACGCCCGAATCCGTGTTGCCTCTACTGCCAACATCGAAACCACCCTGCTATATTGGAATATCGGGCATCGTATCAATACCGAAGTGCTTGGGAATAAGCGCGCTGACTATGGTCAGCAAATTGTGTCGCAGCTTGCGACACAATTACAGCAGGAGTATGGAAGTAGCTATACTTCGCGTAACATCCATAGAATGATGCAGTTCGCCGAGCAATTTCCCGATTTTCAAATTGTGTCGCAGGCTGCGACACAATTGAGTTGGTCGCATTTCATGGAAGTATTGCCGCTCAAAGATGCTCTGCAACGGGAGTTTTATCTGACAATGGCGGCACACGAGGGTTGGGGGCGCAATCTGCTCCGTGAAAAGATAGACGGGATGCTTTTCGAGCGCACGGCAATAAGTACTAAGCCAGAGGAAACAATCCGGGCAGAGCTTGTGGCGCTCAAGCGCGACAACGTACTTAGTCCCGATCTGGTGTTCAAATCGCCCTATTTCCTCGATTTCACCGGCTTACGCGGCGCATACAGCGAGAAATCGCTCGAAGACGTGTTAATCAACGAGTTGGAACACTTCATTTTGGAGTTGGGTAGCGGCTTTTCGTTCGTCGAGCGGCAAAAGCGGATGATTATCGACGGCGAGGATTTTTATCTCGATATGCTTTTCTACCACCGCAAATTGCGTCGGCTCGTGGCTATCGACCTGAAACTGGGGCGATTCAAAGCCGCCTACAAAGGGCAAATGGAGTTGTATCTGAACTGGCTGAACAAATATGAGCGACAACCCGGCGAGGAATCTCCATTGGGACTGATCCTGTGCGCGGAGGGTGGCAGTGAGCAGATCGAACTGTTGGAACTCGACAAGTCGGGCATCCGGGTCGCACAATACTACACCGAACTGCCGGAGCGTAAACTGCTGATAGCCCAATTACGCCGGGCAATCGAGATTGCGAAAGAAAAGGGGCTAAAGTAGCAGAGCGATTCATTTTTACACTTTAATTAAGAAAAAATGAAAAAAGATATAG
>DBDE01000020.1 GCA_002293425.1 Alistipes sp. UBA940
TGAGCCGTAAAACATAAGAGTATAGGATAAGACATTGTTTAAGGACGTAAAACGTTAGAGCAAAAGTTTTTATCTTTTTTTGCTCTAACGCCGAAAATCTAAATTACAATCTGCGTTAATAGTTATGGCGACATTTCGAAAAAGTGTTTTAACAAATTCTTATTTCTATTTTACGAATTCTTGCAAAAGCAATAAGGAATGTCTGCAATTTTAAGATGACGAGCGTAGTCGAAAATCAATTTCAAACCACTCATCCTTGCATTGGTGTTGTACTTCTTTTTGTCTTCGGAAAACTTTGAACGGAGAAAGTTCTTGTAGCCTTCGACAAACTCCGAAGTAACCTCCCGACATTCGAGTTCGGTGAAAGGTTTCCCGAGTTTTTCTTTAACATACTCGCCCAAAATTTCGCGAACCGCAAAGATTTTTTCACCTTCTGCCTCGTAAACTTTTTCCGAGATCGTCCCGTAACATTGATCCAAAATCCGTTTCGAACAAATGATGTAAATCACTTTGTCGAGGTGCTCGACCGTCTTCTTTTCTTTCATCCAAGCGTAAAATTCTGTTACATACATAACCGTAACCGTTTTAGTTATACCTAAGTTTTTTGCACGTTTTCTTCGTGCTTTCGAATAAGAATAGTCTGTGGTTTTTCGTAGGGTTTATGAAAAATCGAAAAAAAATGAAAATATTTTTTGCTCATCGAAATTTCGCTCCCTTCGGTTTATTCTTAATACCGATTTGCATTTGAAGTTCGATACTCTCTTTGGTTTGGGCGATGGTTTTCCGTTGGCCAGAAGCGATCCAGGCGAGCAGCTCGTCTTCGTAGAAGTAAAGCCGTTTCCCGACTTTATAGCACGGAATCAGTCCGCGACGGACGAGCGCGTACATCGTCAATTTAGCTTTGTGCACAATCACGCAAGCCTCGTCGATCTCGATGGGCCGCCGCTGCTCGGGCGCGCAAGGCACCAGCTTGCCAATCAACGATTTCATCTCCGCCATCTCGCGCAAAAGTTGCTCGACCGCCGCCGGTAAATTCTCGAAAGTAATCCTGTTTTGTTCCATCGTGTATCGGTTTTACCCAAGAATAGGACCTCGCGCCACACAAAGGTTTACACCTCGCCCGACAAAAATCGCTTCAACGAAATTTTATTCGCCGACTCGCGCTTCTTCTCGTTCACCAGTTCGGCGTAAATCTGCGTCGTCGAGACGTTCTTATGCGTCAGCATCTTGCTGACAGTGAAGATGTCCGTGCCGAGCGCGATCTGAAGGGTCGCAAACGTGTGCCGAAAGCAATGGAACGTGATGTGCTTCTCGATGCCCGCCTGCCGCAACCATTTCTGCAAAGGATGCTGGATCATCGAACGTTCCAACCCACGGAAAACCCGTCCATCGCCGCGCTCGCCACACAGTTCCAACGCCTCGTCGCTGATGGGCAGTGTGGTCTCGGTCTGGGTCTTCTCGGTGCGCAGTCGCATACAGTACCCGCCATCGGAAGCCGGAACGATGTGCCGCCATTCGAGTTGCAGGATGGTTTTTTATAACAACATGAAGGAGGGGAAGAGTAGTTAATTAGGAGAGTTGTGATTGGCGAGATTTTTATCGATCTCAGAAACTCTATTTGTTCTCCTTGCTATTTTTGTATTTACATCAGAGCGCATTTTCGTCATTTCTGCATTGATTTTTGACATGAATTCCCCTGCTGCTTCTAAAGTGTGGTCTGCTTTTTTTATACCCTTTCCCACTATTTCCATCAAGTTGTCAAATATAATCCATTCTTCTTTGGGAATGGGGCGAGGGATATTTGTTATTTTTTCGAGAAAAAACTTATTTGACTTAACCTGTTCCTTAACAATATCAAATCCTTGATGCAATTTTTGCCAAGTCTCTTCAATAAACTCGATTCGTTCGGTCAATTCAGCAGGACAATCATTCTCAAATCGGGAGCAAATGAGATTGAATTGTTCGACATACTTATCTAATTCGCTCTGATCCTTTAAGTATTTATCAAGATCACTTTGAAGAGCTTGCCCTAAACTAAGTCCATATTGACATATTGTTAATTGTTCGAATGCATGTTGTTGAAGTAAATTGCCATACACGAATTTGTCTACAATGACATCAATTCTTCGCAATAACTTAGACTTGCCACATACAAAAATTAATGTTGCAATAAGATAATAAGCCGTAATTATGTAAGTCGCTAATTTTATCTCTCGTATATACGTTTGAAAATCGGATAAGAACATATGAGACAAGTCGAAAATTAAATAAACCTTAAATGAAAAGAGAAGAAATGAAAAGATCTTTTCAAACACTCCTTCCGGATCTGCGTTTACGTTTATTGAAAGTAATTTACCCTTCTTTTGTGAATGCAAATGAGAGAAACTTCTGGTCGCTTGGATTATTGTAAATGCACAAAATGCGATAACCGAAACGTGAGAACTTTTATAAAATCCATACCTTATAAGTAGAAAGTCGACAATCAGGTAGGTTGTTAGAATATAAATTGAATCGGTAAGGTTTAACTTTGCATTGCGATATCTATTCCTAAGTGGGATATGTCTGTGTGTCACAGATGCCCATAACGCCTTAAATAAACTGTATCCAGCGATTAATAAAGCTACACTGATACCAATCAATGGCGTCGTTTGGAATGTTTTATCAGCAATTAAATCGATTATCAACCAAAGTATTCCGAATAGGGCGCCGACAATAGCCCATACGTTCCATCCTGCAAAACTATGTTGGGAAAACAATCTGTTTCTCTCTGAGTAAAGAAACGAGATAAAAGAGTCTCTTGAAAGTTCTTTCATAAAATTAATTCTCCTTATTTCTCAACCTTATTTCCCGATGCAGAAACGCGAGAAGATTGTGGCGAGGATTTCGTCGGTTGTGACGGTGCCCGTGATGGTGCCCAAGTGGTAAAGCGTCGTCCGGACATCCTGTGCCAACATATCCGCCGAAACACCACCCCCGAAACCACAATCATCACCAAAATCACCCATCCTTCCAGACGCCGAACCGTACCCTGAAAGTCCCGCCAGCACCCGCCCGACAGCCTCTGCGGCAAGGGTCAAAGCCTCGAAATGGCGCGCACTCGAAATCGCCCCCGACCCCAACTCCCCCTCATCCACCGCCCCCACAAGCCACTCCCGCAAAGCGTCGAGACCCGCACCCGTCTTAGCCGAAATTCTCACAGAGCCCGACGCAGGCGAACCCGAAACCACATCCACCTTATTCACCACAACACACAACCGCTGGTCGGGGCGCAAAGTGAGCTGTTCGACGGGGTCGGACGAAGTGGCGTCGACAACCAACAGCACGATCCGCGCCTCGGCTATCGCGGCACGCGACCGCTCGATGCCCATCCGCTCCAACTCGTCGTCCGTGGCGCGCAAACCTGCCGTGTCGATAAATCGAAAAGTGATGCCGCCCAGGTTCACCCGCTCCTCGACCCTGTCGCGTGTGGTGCCCGCAATGGCCGAAACCATCGCCCGATCGTCGCCCACAAGAGCGTTCAGCAGGGTCGACTTTCCGGCGTTGGGTCGCCCCACAATAGCCACCGGAACCCCCTCCCGAATGGCATTGCCGAGCGCAAACGACTCGCGAAGACGCGCTATCTCGGCCTCGATCCTGCCTGCCAAATCCCTCAACCGCTCGCGCGAAGCAAACTCCACGTCCTCCTCGCCGAAGTCCAGCTCCAACTCCAACAGCGCGGCCAGCTCCAACAGCTCCGTCCGCAAGAGAGAAATGGCATCCGACACCCCGCCCCGCATCTGGGCCATAGCCAGCGCGTGCCCCGAGCGGTCGGACGAGGCAATGAGGTCGGCCACGGCTTCGGCCTGAGCAAGGTCCATTTTGCCCGCCAGAAACGCGCGCATAGTAAATTCTCCGGGGGTTGCAAGCCTCACCCCAGAGCTGTATTGTTGCGGCGGGACAATTGCCGAATCGCCGTCGGCGTTCCGACCCGGAACTGCGAGCCGTGCGCCCTTCGAAATCAATAATTGAATAATTTCGCGCTCGATATAGGGCGAGGCGTGGCACGAAATTTCCACCGCATCCTCGCCGGTGTAGGAATGGGGGGCGCGGAAGAGAGTGACCAGAACTTGATCGATGGTCGAGAATTGAGAGTTGTTGCGAGTTTCTTTGAAACTCGTCAGTCCGTCGCCGATCCCCGCGGCGCGGACTGCACTCTGTTTGCCCGCACCTTCGGCTCCGGACCGAATAAACCCCAAATGCACCGAGTATCCGGGGGCATCGGCAATGGATTTCGAAAAGAGGGAGTCGACCAGCGATATGGCTCCCGCGCCACTCACCCTGATGACCGCGATAGCCCCGCCCTGACCCGAAGCCTTGGCTACGATAATATCGTCACTTGTTGATCTCAAGCCGTTGACCGATGGATAGTCGATTTGCATTTTTCAGCCCGTTCCAGCGCACGATCTGCGACGTCGTGACCCCATATTTGCGCGCAATGGTGCCCAGATTTTCGCCTTTGCGAACACGGTGGACGGTGGTGGTTTGGGCTATGATCGCCCGCGTGGCATCGAGGTTGTCGGGATGAAGATACTCTGCAAGGTACAAAGAATCTTTCTCGTGGATCTCCTGCGCGCGCCCGACGAACTCCACCGACGAGCGTTGGGGCAGCACCACGGCACACGTCTTGTCCAGCGCGGGAACGATGTCCTTGATGTATTGGGCGTTGAGAAGTTTCAGCGTTTCCAGCGGCACATCGAGCGTGGATGCTATCTGGTCGAGGTGCATCAGTCGCCGGACCTGTATGGTGTCGACGGCCAGGGGCATAGGCGACTCGGGAATCTCGAATCCGTGCTGCTTGTGGAAGTTGTAAACATAAGTGGCGGCGATGAACGACGGAATATACCCGCGCGTCTCAGTGGGCAGATAGGGATAGATGTCCCAGTAGCTTTTCACGCCCCCGCCGGCCCGTTTGATGGCCCTGTTGACATTGCCCGGGCCGCAGTTGTACGACGCCAGCACCAGCCCCCAATCGCCATAGATCTTGTACATTCGCGCCAGATATTTGCAGGCGGCACGGGTCGAGGCTACGGCGTCCTGCCGCTGGTCGACGAACGACGTTATCTCCAACCCATACTCGCGACCGGTGGCGTACATAAATTGCCAAAGCCCCGTTGCGCCAGCCCGCGAGCGCGCACTCGGAATGAGTGCCGACTCTATCGCCGCCAGCATTTTCAGCTCCAGCGGCAACCCCGCCGCGGCCAGCTCCTCTTCGATGATGGGGAAATAGTATTGCGACCGCGCCAGAATATTGGCCATTGTTCCGCGGCGATTGGTAGTGAAGGCTATCACGCGCCGCTTCACCTCGTCGTTCCACGGCAAGGCGATAGGCGAAAGAATAGAGCTCAACCGCTTGATATAAACAGAGTCCGGAATATCGGAGACAAAAACCTCGGTACTGTCTACCGATATGAACTCGTCGAAATATCGCTGAAAAGCCTCCGTTGCGTCCTGACCCCTCACGACGTGCAGCAGCGAATCCAACCTGTCGGCCTGCAACGAATCGACAGGCATCGCCTTTACAGGCAAGATGAAAAAATGAAAAAATGAAAAAATGAAAAATAAAAAAAGAAGCCTCTTCATAGGTTAAAATGTCATATTTAAGGAGAATCCAAAAGTGTTCACCGCGGTGCCATAGCGGTGCGAATAGAAGCGGTCGGTCATCGGCTCGAAACTCACCCGCGCAAGGTCGTCGCTCACATCGTAGGTCTTCATATGGGCCGTGGCGTGGGCGTCGATCACCTGAATGACGTAGAACAGTCCGGTCAGAATAATACACAGGTCGCGATTGCGCCGCGCAATGTTCTTGTTATTCATCAACCGCTGGGCATCCCACCGTCCCTCGAACTCGTCCACCGTTTCGTCGATGCCGTCCGTGAGGGCATTATACGCAATCTTGTATCGTTGATAATATCGGTTGTTGAAATCTATGCAGTACATCAGCACCGCCGCGCCGCCCGCCACGATGGGTATCTTCCAATAACTGCGATTGTACGCCTGGCCCGCACCCGGAAAAACCATCGCCAGCGTGGTAGCTTTCTTCACATCGTTGGCATAACCGGGGTGGTTCATCGTACCGTCCACCAGCCCATACATATATGAGGCAAGCGCGAACCCCATCGCCATTTGGCGATAGGTGTTGTGGCGGATCATTTGGGTCTGAACATCGGTCATTTCGGCCTTGTACGCCTCATAATTCGGGTCGCCGATGTTCACGCGGCGCAGCATCAGATCGTCGTACCTGCGCTTCAGCGGCTTGTACTCCTTGTTCTGCCACGCATAGATGCCCACTCCGGCCGCCATTCCGCCCCACACCACCGGAATTTTCCAATAATCCTCGTTGTAGAACTGTACGAACCCAGGAACGGCGAGCGAAATGGCCACCGTGCGGCTCAACGGAATGGAGTCCCTGAAAAATTTGTTGTACCGGACACTGTCGGCTCTTTTGATCCTGCGCAACTCGCGACGGGACAGCTGGTCGTACCTCGGGATTTTGTCGACCAGCGTGTCCACCCCGCCGTCGATATAGCGCGAGATGAAGAGCGGGTCGTCCATAAAGTGGCGCACCGTCTGCGGATTGAGCGGCAACGCCTTGCGCCGCGCGATCATCTGGGCCAACTGCCGTGCATCGAGCGTATCGCCCGTGGGCGAAGTTTTGTCGATGAGCGACACGACGAGCGAATCCACACCCCGCCTGTCGAACCTCACCCCGTCGCCCCGCAACGAGTCTATCGCGGCCATATATTTGTAAAGCGAGTCGGGCGTCATTTGCGCCAGATCGACCCCTGCCCTGTTTTGCGCCCTCACCTCGGCCAAACCGCCGCTCACCGTGATGCGCTCACCCAGCCGAGGCTGAACGTTCTGTGCCTGGCAAATGAAGATTGAGGAATGAAGAATGAAGAATGAGACCACGCAGAAACTACGCAGCATTTTTGCCGAAATAAATCTTTTTTCACTCTTCATTTTTCACTTTTCACTCAACGAGCTGATAAACCGCTCCACATCGCCATCCTCGAACCGGATGACAATCTTTCCGGGCTTTATGGAAATGTCGCTCGAAAAGATGCCCTCCAACAGCTCCACCAGACGGGCATAGCTATCCGGAAATTCCCGCTCTTCTTCCATCCGTGGGGCTCTTCCGCGGGCAACCATATCTTCGACCTGCCTGACCGACAGTCCCCTGTCGACGGTCTTTCTGAGGATAAACGGAATGTCTGCACTCTGCGCTCCGGCAATGGCTTTGGCGTGCCCCATAGTGATCAGGTCCTTCGCCAGGGCCACCTGAACCTGAGGCGGCAGGCTCAAAAGGCGCAAATAGTTGGCTATCGTGGTGCGTTTCTTCCCAATGCGCTCCGAGAGCAACTCCTGCGTCAGGCCACACTCGTCGATCAGCCGTTGCATCGACCGCGCCACCTCCATCGGGTTGAGGTCCTCCCTTTGGATGTTCTCGACCAGTGCCATTTCGTGCATCGCCTGATCGTTCGTTTCGCGAATGTAAACCGGAATGGTTTCCAACCCCGCCATCTGCGCCGCGCGCCAACGCCTCTCACCACTGACGATGATGTACCCGCCCTCGCCATCGCTCATTACCGTGATGGGTTGAATGACCCCCAGAGCAGCTATCGAGTCGGCCAACTCCTGCAATGTTTCGTGGTCGAAAAACCTACGCGGCTGGTCGGGATTGGGGCTGATGACCGCAATGTCCAGCTCCGAGGTTTCGATCCTGCGTTCGGGAAGCGAGCCGCTCTCGAAAATCGCATCCAGTCCCCTGCCTAAACCTTTTTTCATAATTTAGGAATTATTTCTTTTAATAAACTCTTTGGCCAGGTTGAGGTAATTTGTGCTCCCTGTCGCTCCCGCATCGTAGAGCATCACCGGCAAACCATAGCCCGGTGCCTCGCTCAGACGGATGTTGCGGGTGACGACGGTGTCGAACACCAACCCTTCGAAGTGTCTCTTCACCTCGCTCACCACCTGGTTCGACAACCTGTTGTGGCCATACATCGTGAGGACGAACCCTTCGATGGCGAGCTGCGGATTGAGCTTTTCGCGCGTCTTCTTGATGGTGGCCAACAGTTTCCCCAGCCCCTCCAAGGCGAAATATTCGCACTGAACGGGAATGAGCACACTGTCTGCCGCAACCAGCACGTTCAGCGTCGTGAAACCGAGCGAAGGCGAGCAGTCGACAAAAATATAGTCATAATTCTCCTTCACGGGGGCCAGAATGTTTTTGATGACAAAGTGCCCCTCGTCCATTTGCGGCAGTTCGGTGTCGGCCGCCACCAGGTCGATACTGGATGGCAGAACGGATAGTCCGGCAACTTTATCGACGGAACGAATGACATCCTGTGCACTTTTTCGGCCGGCGATACAGTCGTAAAGATTGACCCCGTTGATCTCCAACCCCAGCCCCGAGGTGGCGTTGGCTTGCGGATCGGCGTCGACCAGCAGAACTTTTTTACCGAGAATGGCACAACTTGCCGCCAGATTGATGGCGGTGGTGGTCTTCCCCACTCCGCCCTTTTGATTGGCCAGCGCAACAATTTTTCCCATACAACTTGCTATAATCCGCAAAGATATATATTTTTTGTAATTTTGTCGCTATGAAATGGCGTATGATAGCTCTGGGGATAGTCGTGATCACGGCGGCGGGCGTGGTGTTGGAACCGGTGCTGGCACTCTTTCCCGACCATTATTGGGAACAGCTCAACGATGTGATAGGGACGGGTGTTCTGGCATTTTTGACCACTGTCGTCTTCGTTCCGCTGATCGAGGAGGCGATTTTTCGGGCGGGTATTTTGCGCCTTTCGGTGCGTTTGCTCGGGAGCGAGTTTTGGGCCATCGTGGTGAGTGCGTTGCTGTTCGGGTTTGCCCACTATCCCATTTGGCCGCAAGTGCCGAACGCTTTTGTCGGGGGGTTGATTTTGGGCTACACCTATCGCATTTCGCACACGATTTGGGTTCCGGTCGCCATCCACGTGCTGAACAATCTTTTGGCGTGGGGCACGATGCAGCTTTTCCCTGAGAACCCGATGATGGATTTTCGCACTTTGCTGGGCGGTGGTGGCGTTTATTGGCTGCTGTGGACTGTTTGCGCGGCGGTGTTTGCGTGGGGAATGTGGAAGTTGCACAATATTTTCAACGCATGTGCGTTGGAAGTGAAAATATGAAAAAATGATAATATGAAAAAATATCTTTTCATCTTTTCATCCTTTCATCTTTTCATCTTTTTGCTGTTCGCTTTTGCGAGTTGCAAGAGATTTCCCAATCCGTTCGAGGGCGAGCGGGTGGTGGCTCGTGCGGGGCGCGAGGTGTTGCGGCAGATGGATGTCGAGCGGGTGGTGCCACAGGACATTTCGGGCACCGATTCGCTGGCGTGGGTGGTCGACTATGTCAATCGCTGGGTGAGGGACGAGTTGAAGTTGCAGATGGCCGACCGGTTGTTCAAAAAGGAGGAACGTGAGGACGAGGAGTTGTTGGCTTCCTATCGCAATATTTTGAAGAATCGCCGGTTGGAGCAGCATTTCGTCAGGGAGAAGGTTGGCGATTCGTTGTACACCGATGGCGATTTGGAGGAGTATTATGCCTCTCATCAGCGCGACTTTGTTTTGGACCGCACCATAGTCAAGGGTCGCGTGGTTGCCGTGCCCAAAGATTTTCGCCAGTTGAAGGACATCCGGTCGCTGTTTGCCGACTTTTCGGGCGACAGAAGAGAAGAGGCTGTGGCGATGGCTGAGAAGAATGGATTTGTGTTGCGCGAGTTTGCCGAGTGGACCGAGTATCCCCAGTTTCTTGTCCTGCTGCCAACGCGTCGCAATCAGAGCTATGACGAGTTGGCGACCCGAGGGGGGTTGCAGGAGATGGAGGACGGCGGGGTGGTCTACTTTTTTGTCATCACCGATGCGCGCACCACAGGTCAGAGTGCTCCTTACGAGCTGGTTCGCGATATCGTGCGCCAGACGGTGGCCACTTTGCGCCGCGGCGAGATAGTGCGTGCCGCCGAGGACAGCCTTTACGACAATGCCATTTTGGAGAAAAGGGCGATTATTAACTTATAATTTTCTACCTTTGTGGGCTGTGAGGTCTCTTTTTGCCATATTTTGTTGTTTGTCGCTTGCCGGTTGCGGGGTGCGGGCGGTCGGCTCGGAGGGTTCCAAGAGTTTGAACCCTGTTCCTGTTCGTTATGACGAGCCGGACGAGCAGTATAGTTGGCAGGATGCTCTTACGGCGTGTCCCAGCGGGTGGCATTTGCCGGACGACGATGAGTATGCCGATCTGTTGTCTTCCAATGCGGGGGCTCGGTGGTGGCAGAATTATGCCGAATCGGGGGTTAACGGGTATGAGTTTGTGGGCGAGGATGGGAATCTGTTTTTCACCGCTTCGGGGCATGACAGGGGCGAATATGGGGTTTATTGGTCGGCTACATCGTCGGAGTTCGGGGGCGAGGGGGCCAATGCTTCTGTTTTTTATTTCGATGCGGACGGGACTCGGATGCTCATCAACCAAAAGTCGCATAAATATTCCGTCAGGTGTGTAAAGAAAGCTCAATAGTATGAAGTATATTTTTTATTTTTTCATCTTTTCATTCTTCATTTGCGAAGCGCAAGCGCAGCAGACCTATGTCGCAGATAAAGTCGTTGCGGTGGTCGGCTCCGAACCCATTCTCTACTCCGAGGTGGTCGAGCAGGCAGAGCTGATAAGGGAGCAGTACAGGGCCCAGAACTACACTTCGCCGCGCGAGCCGATGGCCGAGGCGTTGGAGATGTTGTTGACCCAGAAGTTGTTGTACCTCAGGGCGCAGATCGACTCGATAGGCATCGACGCTCTTGCCCCGCGCATTGCTCAGATGGCCGAGCAGAATGTCCAGCAGATGGTCGACGAGGCGGGCTCGATCAAGGCGTTGGAGGAGAAGGAGCATCGCGCGCTGTTTGCCATCAAGGACGATATGATCGACCAGATCGAGGAGTATTATGGTGCCGAGGAGATGCGGTCCTATCTCTCGAACCAGGTCAAGATCACCCCGGGCGAGGTGGACAGGTTCTATCGCCGGATAGACAAGGACAGCTTGCCCATCGTCGCCCAGCAATATGTTTATGCCCAGATAACCAAGTTTCCCGACAATGTCGAGCTGGCTAAGCAGCGGGCCCGGGAGCGGCTTTTGGCTCTTCGCCAGAGGATTTTGGATGGCGACAGGTTCGACCAGTTGGCGCGGATGTATTCGGTCGACGGCGGCTCGGCGATGAACGGGGGCGAGTATGAGGGCACGCGCGAGCAGTGGCACCAGCCTTTCGGCGACGCGTTGGCCAAGCTCAACGTGGATCAGGTTTCGGGCGTGGTGGAGACCGAGAGCGGGTTCCACATCATTCAGCTTTTGGAGAAGCCGTCGGAGAATTATTATCGTTTTCGTCATATTCTGATAAAGCCCACTTACACCGCCGAGGAGCAGGCCGGGGCTTTGGAGTTTTTGGACTCGTTGGCGGGGGTTATCCGCAGGGGTGATATTACTTTTGCTAAGGCGGCGTTGTTGCATTCGGACGATGCGGCTTCGCGTCAGAACGGGGGCGTGGTGACCAATCAGCAGGCGTTGTTCCGTTATACGGGCAATAGCGATCCGAAGCAGACGCGGACACGCTTTGTTCGCGATGCGCTTGAGCAGCAGGATGCTCAGCAGTTGGTGAGGTTGAGTGAGGGGGAGATTTCGCGTGCTTATTTGGGTCGCGATTTCAATATGGACGAGATGGGCAAGATTTTGAAGTTGGTGGAGGTGATTCCGGCGCATAAGGCCGATTTGTCGCAGGATTGGCTGGATGTCGAGGCGATGGCGTTGGCGCGTAAGCAGCAGGAGTACTATGATCGGTGGCTGGATGCGCGGATAGATGAGATGTATGTCCGCATCGATCCGATGTTCCGCAAGGAGGATTTCGAAAATCCAAGGTGGTTTAAATAAAAAAATGTCAGATATGAATTCCGTGATACTGAACTCTCCGTCGGGAGCCGATCTGAGTTTGATAGTAGAATTGGCAAAGAAACTCAATGTGGGTGTGATGCCCCTTTCGGACAGCGAGATCGAACAGATCGAGGAGTTAAAGTTGCTCCGCGCGATGAATGTTGCGCGCGCCGAAGGTCTTGCCGACCGTGGCGAGACATTGGCTAAATTGGGGCTGTAGATGCAGGTTGAATTTACCAAACATTTTTCGCGCCAGTTGGACGGGTTGCGCAACGATGCTTTGCGTGAGAAGTTGCGGGCTACCGTAAAGGAAGTTATGGTTGCGGGGTCGACTGCAAATATCTCGGGATTGAAAAAACTGAAAGGTCACCCGTCGGCCTATCGCATCCGGATCGGAGATTACAAGGTGGGTGTTTATATTGAAAACAAAACGGTGGTCTTTGCCATTATGGAACACCGAAAGGATATTTACGAACGTTTCCCTAAATATTGATTTTTTAATTTGTCTACACGGGGCTATCTTTTAATTGCGTTTGCTCTTCTTTTCGGGGGCAGTTTGCTGGGTCAGGTCGTTTCCCAGCTTCCCGATCCTGTGGTCGTGGTAGATGCCGTCCCGCCGCCGGAGCCTAAGAAGACCCCTGTCGATGTGAGGACGGATAGGAGCTATCACGACGATGTTGTCAACAAGCGGTACGATCTGCCCGAGCAGGCGATGTTTCTGGTTGGCAATGTGGTTTTTCACCACAATGGCGCGGTGATTTCTTGCGACAGTGCCATTCAGTACTCGGCGCGGCACATCGAGTGCTTCGACAATGTGATCATCAACCAGGATTCGACCTTCGTTTATGGCGACAGGGCGGTGTATAATGGCGAGGAGAATTTCGCTCAGGTCTTTTCGCCCGTCATCAAGGTGGTGGACGGGACGAGCACGCTGTACACTTATGGGTTTTCGTTCAACACTCTCGATCGGATCGGGCGTTGGTTTGGGGGCGGAGTGGTTTATCAGGACGACAATGTGTTGGAGAGCGAGCGGGGATATTATTACTCCAATTTGCACGAGATGGTGGCGGTGGAGGCGGTGGAGATGCGCAACGATACTCACCGGCTGACGAGCGACAGCGTGCGATATAATACCGACACCCGGGTTGCCACTTTTTACACGCCCACAAATATTTGGACTAACAACGACGAGATCATCAGTGCCCGACAGGGGCAATATTTCGGGCTGGACAGTCTCTATTTTTTCCACGACAACGCTTATGTCCTCACCCCGACGCGCGAGGTGTGGGCCGACACGATAGATTATAATGGGTTGACGGGCAATGTTGTTTTGACGGGCAATGCTCAGGTGGATGACGGCGAGAACCGCTCGTCGCTGTTTGGCGACTATATTCGATATTGGGGCACTTCGGGGTTCGATTCGCTGGCGGGTCGGTGGCGTGAGAAGGGCGAGGGAATGATGACGCGGCGGCCCACGGTGGTGAATTATCAGGAGCAACAGGGTCGTGTGGATACTTTGTATTTGCGTGCCGACACGTTGTTTATGTATGTGGGCTATCGGTCGTTGCAGGGACCGACCCCCGATACGCTTCCTCAAAAGGAGAGTGTGCCGTTGTCGGTTGTTCCGGTTGTTGATTCGTTGCCTGTTTTCGATACGCTGCCTGCGCCCGTCGTCGATACGGTTCCTCCTCCCGCATTGTCCAAAAAGGAGCGTAAGGCCCTTGCCCGCGAGCTTCGGCGCAAGGAGAAGGATCGGCAGCGGTTCGTAAAGGATTCGTTGCGCGAGGTGAGGGCGGAGCAGAAAGCCGCCGCCAGAAGGGCTAAGCGCGGAGAGGTTGTGGCGGTGGTCGATAGTTTGGCGGCCAAAGATTCTGTTGCGATGGCCGATTCTTTGCCCACGCCGGAGCCTGTGCCGGTTGCTGTTCGGACTGTCGATCCGGCCGAGCCTGATACCGTGTTGCGCACTTTTCGCGGTTGGCGCAATGTGAAGATTTGGCGGCGCGATATGCAGGCCGTGGCCGATTCGATCGTGGGATTTTCGGCCGACAGCACGCTTCATCTCTATCAAAGTCCCGTGTTGTGGCACGGCGACAACCAGATTACCAGCGACTCGATGACGGTGTGGACTGCTAATCAGAAGCCTTCGCGGGCGGAGTTTTACGTTTCGCCTATTATGTCGATGATGGTGGATGACGATCGATTCAATCAGGTTAAGAGCCGCACTATGGTTTCGCATTTTCGCGATGGCCAGCTTTGGCGTCACGATGCGGTGGGCAACGCCGAGGCGGTTTATTATATGCAGGAGGATCCTCCGGCCGACACCACTGCCGTGTTCGACCCTTCGCCCATAGCTTTTGTGGCGTTGTCTTCGTCGGAGATTTCGTTTCTTATCGATTCGGCGGCGCAGACTGTGCGCTATATTGTTTCGCGCGAGCAGCCCCGTTCAACGGTTTATCCGATGGATGAGATTCCGGTTTCGGAGCCGACTCGGTTGCAGGGTTTTGCGTGGTTTTCGGGCCGGCGTCCGGCGTTGGAGGATGTGTTTGCGCGTCTTTGGCGGCCTTCTTTGCGGGAGTGGTATGAGTCGTTGACGGGTCCGTTGTTTCCTATTGCGGCGCGCATCGACACTCGGCGCAAGTATTTGATCGACAACCGGATGTGGATAGACCGCAACGAACCTTTGCCTGCCCACGCCGTTGAGTTTCGCGACGAGCGGTTACGCAAATAGCCTTAGTCGTTCGTTCGGGGTTGGGTGGAGGGTGTCGCCTTTGGGAGAGCTTTTCAGGCAGCCTTTTCCGCGGAGCCGTTCGAAGTCGGGGTTGAGGAAGAACAGGTCGCGCCAGGTGCCGTCGGGGGCTATTTCTATTTGCCATTCGCCTTTGCGATAGGTGTACATTTCGATCCATTCGCCATCCATCAGGGTGTCGTAGGCCATCACGTCGTAGACTCTCGTCCCCATTTCATTTGTTTTCATAATAAAAAAGGTGTGGTTAAACAATCTCCTTACTGCAGGTCTTAGGAAACCTCGACAAAAAAGATTGCACCACACCCAGAGTCGCTTTGGCACAATCTGCACCAAAGCCAACCCCGAGCTTGGCAACCTTTCGTCTTTTGTCAAACACTGCTCTGGTCGAACAGTTCCTAAGTTTACAGTAAAGACAAAAAAGTTGTTAATACTCAGTTATTTTGTTTTTAAATTATGTTTCAGCCAGCCGCTTCTTTCGCGTAGCCAACTCTTAACTCTTAGTTCTTAACTCTTAACTTACTTCGCGTACGAGACCGCGCGGGTTTCGCGGATGACGGTTATTTTCACCTGCCCGGGGTAGGTCATTTCTTCCTGGATTTTGCGGGCTATGTCGTGGGCCAGTTGGTCGCTTGCAACGTCGTCCAGCTTGTCCGCCCCCACTATCACGCGCAGTTCGCGACCCGCCTGAATGGCGTAGGTTTTCATCACGCCCGGGTAGGCCATCGCAATGTCTTCCATCTCTTTGAGCCGCTTGATGTAGCTCTCCACCACTTCGCGCCGCGCACCCGGCCGCGCACCCGAAATGGCGTCGCAGACCTGCACGATGGGGGCGATGAGCGAACTCATCTCCATTTCGTCGTGGTGGGCACCGATGGCGTTGGCGATCTCGGGCCGCTCTTTATATTTTTCGGCCAGCTGCATCCCGATTATGGCGTGGGGCAGTTCGGGCTGGTCGTCGGGCACCTTGCCGATGTCGTGCAGCAGTCCGGCGCGACGGGCATTTTTGGCGTTCAGCCCCAGCTCGGCGGCCATAATTCCGCACAGGTTGGCGGTTTCGCGAGCGTGTTGGAGCAGGTTTTGCCCATACGACGAGCGGTATTTCATCTTGCCGATGAGCCGGATTAGTTCGGGGTGCAGGTTGTGTATCCCCATATCTATCGTGGTGCGCTTGCCCACTTCGACAATTTCCTCCTCGATTTGCTTTTCGACTTTGGTCACTATCTCCTCGATGCGTGCGGGATGGATGCGTCCGTCGGTCACCAGCTGGTGCAGTGCGAGTCGGGCGATCTCCCTGCGGACCGGGTCGAAACCCGAGAGGATGATGGCTTCGGGGGTGTCGTCGACAATGATTTCGACCCCGGTTGCCGCTTCCAATGCGCGAATGTTTCGCCCTTCGCGACCGATGATGCGGCCTTTGATCTCGTCGCTTTCGATGTTGAACACCGTCACCGAGTTTTCTATCGCCGCTTCGGTCGCCACCCGCTGGATGGACTGCACGACAATTTTTTTCGCCTCCTTGCCCGCCGTCATTTTGGCCTCTTCGATGGTTTCGGAGACATAGGCGGCCGCCTCGCCGCGCGCTTCGGCCTTCATATTTTCCACCAGAATGTTTTTGGCCTCCTCGGCACTCATTCCGCCGATCTGTTCCAGCCGCTGGTTTTGCTCGCGGATGACGGTGGCAAGCTCTTCTTTGCGTTTCTCCACCGCCGCCGTTTGGGCTGCGTATCTCTCTTTTTCTTTGTCCAGCTCGCGTTGTTTGTTCTCCACGTTGCCCTCCATTTGCTTTACGCGCTGTTCGTTTTGGGCAATTTTTTGGTTGCGTTCATTCACATTGCGGTCGTGCTCGCTTTTCATTTGGATGAACTTCTCTTTGGCTTGCAGGATTTTCTCCTTTTTGATCATTTCGCCTTCGGCTTCGGCCTCTTTGAGCAGGCGGGCGCGTTTGCTGTCGACGCTTTTGTTATTCACAAAAAGCGTTATTGCCGCCGCGGCTCCTGCCGCCACGACACCTACGATTATGGTTGTCAACATATTGTATTAAAATTTAAGTTCAGGTCTGTTTTGAAAAAAAAGCCCGTGGTTCCGTCCGGTTTTTTCGACGAATACTCAAAAGATCGTCATTGTACGGGGTCCGTGAATCCATCGCAAACTTCCAACGGCACCCAATCGAAGCTTCGATCTTGAAGTGGTGCACCTTTTTGGAGGTTAAGGCCTGCTTTTGACGGCTCAACTAAACCCTGATTGGTTTAAAATGTTAAGTTTCGCAAAATCTCGGACGAAACCATTGTGCGGGCTCAAATATTTCGTTTTAAGTAATTTTCAATTTCCGTGCCAAGCTTCCTCAGCCTCTCCACGTCGTTATCCACCGACACCCCCGCCTTCAATCTCACATTTTCCATCGCCAGTTCCAGTGCCGCCAGGGCCAGCTGGTCCTTGGGGAGCAGATTGGGGTGGGCGTTTGCCATAAAGAGCCGGTTGACCTCCTTTTCGGCGTAGCGGTAGAGTTCTTCGTCTTCCCGCTCGATGCCCGGAAAGGGGTAGGTGGAACCCGCGATTTTCAGCGTTATGGATAGTTTAGCCACCTTGGTTATTTGTTGAGTAATTTAATGCACCCGTCCACTTGCCGGATGACGGCATCCACGCGGCTCACGTCTCCGAAGGTGTGGGCCAGCTCCTTGACCGCCAGCTTTTTATCGAGCTCTCCGACCTTTCGGGCCAACCGTTTGTTCTCCTCTTTGAGTTTTTCGCGGCCCTCCCTGAGCTTTTCGACATCGTCCCGCAACCGCCCGTTGTCAGCGATCAACTCCCTGACACTGCGTTCCAAACTCTCCAAAACTCCTTTGCCGGCCATAACTTTCCACAAAGATAACTAAAAATAATGAAGAGTGAAGAATGAAGAGTGAAGAAAGCAAAAGAAAAACTTCCTTCATTTTTCATATCATCTGCGCCAGCAAATCGTAATCCCCCGCCGTTTCGGCTATCAAGACATCTATAAATTGACCCTCCCGAATATTTTCGGCACAGGGAAGCAGCACCTCCCCATCCACTTCGGGCGAGTCCCACTGCGAACGGCACACCCAAAAATCGCCCTCCCGCCGGTCGACCACAACCCGCATCGTGGTGCCCACCCGGACCGCATTTAGTTCTGCCGAGATCCTTGCCTGCAACTCCATCAACCGCTCGACGCGGGATTGCTTGACATCGTCGGGAATATTGTCCGCCAGATTGTCTCCCGCATAAGTCCCCTCTTCGGGCGAATAGGCAAACACCCCCAGCCGCTCGAACCTCGTCTGGCGGACAAATTCCAGCAGCTCGCAGAAATCCTCTTCCGTCTCGTTCGGATAGCCCACCAACATCGTCGTCCGCAACGCCAAATCGGGAACCCTTGCCCTCAACTCGCCAATGAATTGCCGCGTCGCTTCGCCTCCCAGTCCGCGTTTCATCGACCGCAGTTGGCCCTCGGCGATGTGTTGAAGCGGAATATCGAGGTATTTACAGATTTTCGGCTCGGCGGCCATCAGCTCCACCACGTCGTCGGGAAAACCGGCCGGATAGCCATAGTGGAGCCTTATCCATTCGATGCCCTCTATCTGTGCGAGTGCTTTGAGCAGCTTTGCAAGTCGCCGCTCACCATAGATGTCGAGCCCCCACAGGGTGATATCCTGCGCGATGACTATCAGCTCCTTCACTCCCTGCGCGGCAAGGCTTCGGGCTTCGGAGATAAGAACCTCGGGCGGCACCGAAACGTGCTTTCCCCTGATGAGCGGAATTGCGCAAAAGCCGCATCTGCGGTCACACCCCTCCGAGATTTTCAGATAGGCATAGTGGGCGGGGGTAGAGATTTTGCGCAACGATGAGGGCTGGGCACACAATTCCGCCGCAATATCGTCCAACGATCTCGCTCCGAAAAAGGCGTCCACTTCGGGGATTTCGGCGCGCAGTTCGTCGCCATAACGCTCGCTCAGACAGCCGATGACGTAGAGCCGCTCTATCTCGCCGCGCTTTTTTGCCTCGGCCAGCTCCAATATCATATCCACACTCTCCTGTTTGGCGTCGCCGATAAAGCCGCAGGTGTTGATCACCACCGTCGCGGCCGCATTCACTTCGCCGTCGAACACCACGCGCCATCCCGCCGCTTCGCATCGTGCCGCCAGGTGCTCGCTGTCGACCAGATTTTTCGAGCAACCGAGGGTTATGATGTTCAGATTTTTCACGAAAACAGCGTTTCGACAAATTCGCGACGGTCGAACACTCTCAGGTCGTCGATGCCTTCGCCCACGCCTATCCAGCGGACGGGCACGCGAAAACGGTGGCTTATCCCTATCACCACGCCCCCCTTTGCCGTGCCGTCCAGCTTGGTGATGGCCAGCGAGTTGACCTTGGTCGCGGCGGTGAACTCTTTGGCTTGCTCGAAAGCGTTTTGGCCCGTCGAGCCGTCCAGCACCAGCATCACTTCGTGGGGCGCGTCGGGGATCACTTTGGCCATCACCGAGCGTATTTTCGACAGCTCGTTCATAAGGCCCACCTTGTTGTGGAGCCGGCCTGCGGTGTCGATTATCACCACATCGGCACCTCCTGCGACGGCACTTTGCAGCGTGTCGAAGGCCACGGAGGCGGGGTCGGAACCCATTTGTTGCTTCACCAGAACGGCTCCGGCACGCTGTGCCCACACTTCCAGCTGGTCGATTGCCGCCGCGCGAAAGGTGTCGGCCGCACCGATGTAGACCTTTTTTCCAAGGCGCGTGAGTTTAGCGGCCAGCTTGCCTATGGTGGTCGTTTTGCCCACCCCGTTCACCCCCACCACCATCAGCACGTAGGGTCCGGCGACCTCTTTTATGTCATCCTCGAACGAACTCTGTTCCAGCAACGCCACAATCTCGTCCCGGAGCACACCTTGCAGCTCCGAGGTGTTCACATATTTGTCCCTTTTGATGCGTGCTTCGATGCGCTCGATTATCTCGACGGTGGTGTCGACCCCGACGTCGGATGCCACCAGGGCCTCTTCCAGCTCATCGAGCACTTCGGCATCGACCGTCGAACGACCTGCCACGGCGCGCGACAGCTTGCCCATAAAACCCTCTTTTGTCTTTTGAAGGCCGGCCGAGAGCGAAGATGCCTCTTCGGGTGAAGTTTCGGGTTGGGTTTTCTTTTTCTTGAATATATCGAACAGTGCCATAAATTTTCGTATTTTTGTGTGAGAATGGCAAAAGTAGTAAAAAAACGCGATAAGGACAAAGCGTTGCGCACCACGTCGGTGGTGAGTATGGCGGGCAATGCCGTTTTGGCGGCGGCCAAACTGTGGGTCGGTGCGGTGGCGGGGAGTATGGCGGTGTTGGCGGACGGGGTCGATTCG
The DNA here is from genome assembly GCA_002293425.1 of Alistipes sp. UBA940. Taxonomy (GTDB): domain Bacteria; phylum Bacteroidota; class Bacteroidia; order Bacteroidales; family Rikenellaceae; genus UBA940. The sequence continues at coordinate 20,083 of DBDE01000020.1, forward strand.
ATGGCGGATGTGATCATTTCGCTCATTATGGTCGTTGCGTCGGTTATTGTGGCGCGTCCGCCCAGCCGCAGGTTCCCGTTCGGGCTGGATAAAGTGGAGAATGTCGCGACGTTGGTGCTGAGTTTGATCATTTTTTACGCCGGTGGTCGGATGCTGGCGAGCTCTGTCGGCATTATTGTTTCGGGCCAGGAGCGGGCTTTGCCCGGGATGGTTGCGTTGTGGGTGACGGCGGGGTCGATTGCGGGGAAGTTGCTTTTGGCGTGGTATCAGTTTCGGGTCGGACGGCGGGTCGAGAGCTCGCTTATTGTGGCCAATGCGCGCAATATGCAGGGCGACGTGATCATTTCGGGCGGGGTGTTGGTGGGATTGTTTTTCACTTATGTGTTGCGGTTGCCGGTGTTGGATGCGGTTGTGGGGTGCGCCGTGGGGCTGTTTATCATCAAGACTGCTATCGAGATTTTTCTCGATTCGACGCTCGAGTTGGTGGATGGGGTGAAGGACGGTGAGGTTTACCGCAAGATTTTCGACGCCGTGGCGCGGGTTCCGGAGGCGCATCATCCCCATCACGTCAGGGCTCGGTTGATAGGCGGGGCGTGGATGATAGATCTGGACATCGAGCTGGACGGGGGGCTGAGTGTCGATCGGGCGCACGAGATCGCCGAGCGGGTGGAGGAGAACATTCGCTCGGAGGTGGAGCGGGTGTACGACATCGAGGTGCACATCGAGCCGCTCGGTTTTCGTCACAAGCGCGAGCCGTTCGGGGTTACGCCTGCGATGTTGGACCGGAGTGGCGGTGAGGCATAAATTTTGCACTATCCGTTTTTTCTTTTGAGAGTCATCGGCTTCATAACCAAGTTGCTGGCGTGGGTGATCGTCGTTGCCCTGGTGTTGGTCGTGTCGGTGCTCGTGGCTGTTTATTTGCCTCCTGTTCAGCGGTTTGCAGTGGGGAAGGCGTCGACTTTGTTGGCCGAAAAGACGGGGATGCAGGTCTCCGTCGAGCGGTTTCGGTTGCGGTTTCCGCTTCGGGTGTCGCTGCGTGGAACGACGGTGGTTAGTCCTGCGGGGGACACTTTGGTGAGGGCGGACAGGGTGACCACGGGTGTGTCGCTTCGGCGGTTGCGGCAGCATTTGGTGAGGGCTCGGAGCATAGTTATCGTCGGGGCGGATGTGCGGATTCCCGATTCGGCGGGGGCGGACAGTTTGCCGTCGGAACCGAGGAATGAGGGGCTGATTCCGGTGCTCGATTGGAGCTTCGATGTCGGGCGGATAGATATTTCGGATAGTCGGTTGAGTGTTGCCGGTTTGGACTTCGAGCAGGTGGGGTTGGAGGCGCGCGATGTGGTTTACCGAGATGGGGCGGTGGAGGTCGATTTGCGCGATTTGACTCTTCGTGATGGACGGTGGGGGTTGGTTTTGGAGGGCGCGTCGGGCAGGTTGCAGGCTTCCTCGACGGAGTTTGCGGTGGAGGATTTTTCGGCCCGGACGGCCCGTTCTCACTTTTCGCTCACGGCTCGGGCCGGGTCGCAGATAGTGTCGCTCGATTCCGCAACGCCTGTCGATATTGCCCTCGACGGAGCAGTTTCGGCGGAGGATGTATCGAGTTTCGTAGAAACTCGTCAGCCCGTCGCCGCCCCCAGCGGCGGGCTGAAACAAGTTTCGCCCTTGCTCGGCGACGTTCTGAATTTTAACGTTTCGTTAAATGGACATCTGTCCAGGTTGACCCTCGACCGCTTCACCGCCGAGCTGCCCGACCATTTGCGGGTTACGGCGCGCGGTGTGGTCGAAGACGTTTTGACCCCTGCCCTGATTAAGGGATCGGCCGATGTGGATGCCGACCTTGCCGACATTGGTTTTGTAACGGCTTTTTTGCCCGACACGACCCGCATCGTCATTCCGCAGAATATGACTTTGGCGGCTGTGGGCGACTTCACGGCCCGCTCTTTCGACGTGGAGAACCTTTCGCTTGTCGCGGACGGGGGTCGGATCGTGGCGCGCGGTCAGGTCGATCTCGAACGGCAGGGTTATTCGGTTTCGGCGCGGGTGTTGAATTTTCCGGTGGGCGACTTTTTGCCGCGTGATTCGCTCGGTGTGGTCACTCTTTTCGCCACGGTTCGAGGCGCGGGGTTCGATCCGGTGGGCGGAATGAGGGCCCGGGCGCGGATCGATGTGCGGCGGCTGGATTGGAAGAGCTATGATCTGCACGATGTGACGCTTTCGGCTTCGGTCGATGGGGGCAGGTTCGAGGCCGATGTGTCGTCGGCCAACGAGTTGCTCTCTATGGAGTTGAGTGCGGCGGGGTTGCTTTCGCGCGAGCACACCGAGGCGTGGGTTCGTACGGGCGATTTGTCGGTCGACATTTTTTCGCCTTTGCCCATCGACTCGTTGGTGAGGGCATCGACTATGGTTAACACCGAGGTGAGGCGGCAGCTCGGGGCGCGTCATTTCAGTGCCGACAGTTTACAGAGTGCGTTTCCCGATATTCGGTTGACGGCTCGGGCGGGTCGGCAGAACTTTTTGAGCGAGATTGCGCGGGCATCGGGGGTCGATTTTGCCGAGTTGCGTGCCGATGTTTCGACGGTTGAGGGGTCGCGGTTCGAGGTGGATGCCCGGGTGACAGGTTTCACGGCGGCCAAGGTGGTGCTCGACACCATTTCGTTTATGGCTCGGCGCAATGGTGCGGCGTTGGATTATGGGCTTCGGATGGCAGGCCGGCGGTCGCGCAATGCGTTAGTGGGCGACCATTTGGGGTTGGTGGAGGTTTCGGGCAGTGTGGGCGGCAATGAGTTGTCGGTGGATGTTTTGCAGCAGAACCGCCGCGGGGAGACCGGATTTCGATTTGGCGCGTTGGCCACTTTGCGTGATTCGGTTCTCAATGTCAGGATGACCCCGCTCGATCCCGTTTTGGCTTATGAGCAGTGGACGGTGGACGGCGCGGGGATGGGCGGCGATTGGTTGGAGGTGGGGTTGGACGGGGCGTTGCGCGCGGACCTGCAATTGACCGGCACCACTCCGGGCGAGTATATCAACCTTTCGTCGGCAACGTTGGCCGATACGCCCGATGCGGCTTTGCGGTTGGATGCCGCGGGGCTGGATATTGCTGCCGCGCTGGGTTTGTTCCCCACTATGCCGCAGAGCTTCGGGGGGTTGTTCTTTTCGGACGCCACTTTCGGGTTGCTTCGGGAGGAGGGTCGGCGCAATATCGTCGCCATCGGTTCGGTGGGGGTGGAGGGGTTGAGCTATGGTGGTCGCAGGGTTGCCGACGTCGAGGCGCAGGTCGATTTCCAGTCGGGGGCGAGCGGAGCGATGGAGTTGGAGGCCAATTTGTTGCTCGACCGGACGGTGGGCATTTCGGCCAAGGGGACATACATCGGCGAGCAGATGGACTTTGCGCTCGACATTCCTCAGTTTCCGTTGCGCCTTGTCGAGGGTTTTGTGCCCTCCGAGGCGGGGGTGCGCTTTGCCGGAAATCTGGATGGCCACGTCGGTGTTCGGGGCACGGCCGCCGAGCCGTTGCTTGCGGGCGAGGTGGGGTTTGTCGACGCTTCGGCCTATGTCGGGATGACGGGAACGACCCTGCGCATTTCGCCCGAGCGCATCACCCTCGACGGACGTACGCTGGCCTTCAACGATATAGGCATCATCGCTCCCAACAATCGCAAGCTCACTTTGGGGGGCACGTTCGATTTGACCGACACGGGTCGCCCCAGGGCCGATATGACCATTCGCACCGACAATTTCCAGCTCGTCAATTCGACCCATATCGGCGGTTCGCAGGTCTATGGCAATGCCGCTTTCGATGCCGACATCACTCTCCGCGGGCCTTTGTCGTCGCTGTCGGTCAGGGGTGATGTCGACCTTTTGTCCTCCACCGATATTGTTTACATTATGCGCAACCGTTCGCGGGTCAGGGACGAAAAGCAGCATATCGTCGAGTTCGTCGAGTTTGCCGATTCGCTCTACACGGCCGCACCCGATGTGGCGGCGGTGACGGGTTTGAAGCCGCGGATAGATATGCTGGTGGGGGTGAATATCGCCGACGGGTTGGAGGCTACGCTGAGCCTGGACGAGCAGAACGAGAACCGCGTCGAACTCATCGGCGGGGGCGATCTGACCTTTTCGATGAATACCCAGGGCGATGTTCGCCTCAGCGGGCGTTATGAGTTGAGCGGCGGAACGGTTTATTATCGCCCCCCGATGATAGCTCAGAAAGTTTTTGCGGTCCAGCGCGGCAGTTATGTGGAGTGGACGGGGACGGCGGCCAACCCCGAGTTCCACGTTTCGGCAACCCAGAGTATGGAGGTCGAACTCACCTACGACGACGGCCCGGGCGAGCAGGTCGATTTCGACATTTCGGTCGACATTTCGGGCACGTTGGGCCGGATGGATATGCGCTTCGATCTGGCCGCACCGAGCAATTTGGCCATCCAGAACCAGTTGCTCGGGATGGATGCCGAGGAGCGGATGCGCCAGTCGCTCACATTGTTGCTTTATGGTCAGTATACGGGCCCGGGTGTTTCGAGCAAGGGGGCGTCGTTCGATGCGCGCCGCCAGATAGCCGACTTCATTTCGCGCGAGGTCAACCAGTGGGCGCGCAACAATCTGCGGGGAGTCGATTTTTCGATGGGAATCGACCGGCGCACCGATGGCATTTCGGGCGGTACCCACACCGACTATTCATACAGTGTGTCGAAGAGCCTGTTTTCCGATCGGGTGAAGCTTTCGGTGGGCGGCAGTGTGAGCGACAATGCGACGGGCGACAACTTTGCGGGTAATCTGTTGGAGGATGTTTCGTTGGAGTACCGCATCAACGATCGCGGGACGATGCTTTTGAAGCTCTACCACTATAACACCCGCGAGAGTATCCTCGAAGGCGAGGTGACGGAGACCGGCGGCGGCTTCATAATGCGCAAGAAGGTCAACAAGATAGGCGACATATTCAAACGAAAAATGAAGAACGAAAAATGAAAAATGAAAAAAGTTTTTCTTCGAACTTCTGTGAAACTCGCATCGTCCGCCCGTGGGGGCGATGGCTTTCCCGCCGCGAGCGAATAGCGAGCGGTGAGAAGCCGGAGCAGAAAGTGCCGAGCAAGGCTCGGCGGCCCCGAATGGATAGGGCGGCGATGAAATGCGTCGCGTTAGCTACTTTCTTCATTCTCCTTATGAGTTGTTCGACCACGAAAAGATTATCGGAGAACGAGACGCTCTATACCGGTGTGAGGAAGATGCGGGTGGAGAACTCCGTACTCGACCAAAAAGGTAAGCCGCAGAAAGTTCCGTCGAGCGTCGAGGCGGCGGTCCGCGAGCCCCTGAGCGTCAAGCCCAACAATCCGTTGTTCAGCCCGTGGGTGCGCACCCCGTTGCCGATAGGGCTGTGGGCGTATAACTCTTTTTATACGGAAAAGACCAAAGGTTTCCGCGCGTGGATGTATCGCACTTTTGCAAAACAACCGGTGCTGATGGAGCGCGACGTTCAGCCCGCGGCGCGGGTGGGAATGGTTCGTGATATTCTCGACAACCACGGCTATTTCGGCTCATCGGCCGAGTACGAGCTGGTACCGAAACACAACCCCAAAAAGAGCAAGGTGAGTTACCGCGCTCTGTTGGCCCGTCCGTGGTTCTACACCTCGGTCGACTTTTGGGCCGACAGTCTGGCCGCCCGAAGCAATGTTAAGGCAGGAGAACAGTATAACATCGACACTTTGACGCGCGAGAAGGTGCGCATCGCCAACCTTTATCGCCGCCGCGGATACTATTTCTTTCGGCCCGAATATGTCGAGTATCAGGCCGACACCACTCGCACGGCTTATGGGGTCGACCTGCGGGTGAGGCTGGCGGGCGGCATTCCCCAGGCGGCGTTGGTGCCTTACAATGTGGGCAATGTTTCGTTTCGGATTTTCAGTGCCGACAATCGGGGCGAGTTCCGTACCGTGGACATCCACGGCGTCACGGTTAGCTATCAGGAGCCGCTGAGAGTACGGCGCAATGTGTTGCGGCGCGCTTTGACGCTTCACGAGGGCGAGACGGCGCGGTTGGGGTCGATCGACCGCGTGATGAGCAATTTGACGCGGTTGGGTGTTTTCCGTTATGTCAATCTCGAAGTGCCGTCGGTCGATTCGCTCGGTGTCGGCGCGCCGCTCGATCTGATTTTTTCGGCGGCAATGGATACCCCGATGGAGGCGACCATCGAGGCCGATCTGGCCTATAAGTCGAGCAGTTTTCTCGGCCCGTCGCTCGCGTTGGGGCTGAGCCATAAGAACATTTTCGGCGGGGGCGAGGTGCTTGGTTTGCGCCTCAACGGCTCCTATGAGTGGCAGACGGGCAACACTTCGGCGGGGGCGCACTCGACGGCGGTGAACAGCTATGAGATAGGGTTGACGGGGTCGCTGGTTTTTCCGCGCATTTTGGCCCCCGACTTCATCGGCCGTCGGTTGAGGCGCGGGGGCAGCACGGCTTATGCCGTCGGGGCGAACCTTATGAACCGCCCCAAGTTTTTCCGAATGGTGTCGTTCGACTTCACCAACACTTATGAGTTTCGCACTTCGCGCACCGTCACCCACACTTTGGTGCCGTTCAAGATGGTTTACAACCGTTTGTTGAGCACCACTGCCGATTTCGACGCTACGATGGCTGCCAATCCGGCTATTGCGATGAGTTTTGCCGACCAGTTTATTCCCTCGGGTTCGTACACCTACACTTATGACTCTTCTTTGGGTTACCGCCGCCGCGACAGGTTGACTTTTCAGGCCTCGGCCACTACGGCGGGTAATATTTGGGGCGTGTTGGGGGCGAACAAGCTTTTCGGCCAGCCGCTTTCTCAGTTTTTTCGCGAGACGGCTGAGGTGAGGTATTTCAAGTCGTTGACTTCTTGGTCGCAGTTGGCTTTTCGGTTTTTTGCGGGCGCGGGTCACGCTTATGGCAATTCGACGGTGATGCCTTATACGGAGCAGTTTTATATCGGGGGGGCAAATTCGATTCGCGCTTTTACGATTCGCTCGATCGGGCCCGGGGGTTATGTTCCGACAGGCGATCGGAAGTATGGTTATTTCGATCAGACGGGTGATTTGAAGTTGGAGTTCAATGTCGAGTATCGGTTCCGCATTGCGGGGCCGTTGAATGGGGCGGTGTTTTTCGATGCGGGCAATATTTGGTTGCAGAAGCAGGACGAGACGCGGCCTTTGGGGCGGATTGGGAGCGGACCGTTTTTTGGGCAGGTTGCGACGGGGACGGGAGTCGGGGTGAGGTATGATCTTTCGTTTCTTGTTTTGCGGTTCGATTTGGGGGTGGGGATCCATTTGCCTTATGATACGGGCCGGAGCGGGTATTATAATATTCCGCGTTTTCGCGATGGCCTGGGCTTGCACCTTGCTATCGGCTATCCTTTCTAAAAAGAGCCCCTCTCGCGAGGGGCTCTTTTTCAAATCACATTTCCTGCAACATCTTGTCGTACTTTTCGTACAGATCGTTCATTGCCGGATCTTCGCGCAAGCGGAACGTGAGGTTCTTCAACAACTCCACCGTTGCGGCTTCGTTCGGTTGCAGCTCGTGGGCACGCTGAAGCGGCGCAAGGGCCAGCGCAAACGTGTCGATCACGTTCTTCAACGCCGCATTGTACTGTGCGCGGCTCGTAACGGTCATCTCCCGCAGTTCGTTGTCCAGCGCGTCGCCCTTCTTGATGATGAACAGCCCGTGCAGATAGTGCGACAGGAAGTCGTTCGGAGCGAGTTCGACAGCCTTTTCGATGGCGGCAATAGCTTCGTCGTTGCGCCCGAGCTTGTCGTACACCCGTGCCAAACCTTGACGCAGGCTCACATTGTCGGGATTTTCGGCAATGGCTTTCTCCACCACGGGTATCATCGACGAGGGGTCGCCGTCGTTTTCGGCATAATAGCGCATCGTCATATCGATCAGGTCCTCGTTGCCCGGATACCTCTGCATCCCTTGTTGCAAAGCGGCCAACGCCTCTTCCTTCCGTTCCTGACCGTACAGGGCGTGGAACTTCATCAGGTACGCACCCCCGTTCATATCGAATCCCATCGCCATAGCCTTTTCTATGTCGGCCAATGCCGGTTCCCAATCCTGGGAATAAACCCCCATCATCCCCGCATAGTACAGCGACAGAGTATCCACGGCCGCCATCGAGGGGTGGGTGCTCGCCTTGTATGCGCGACGGAAACTGTCCGACGCCTTTTTGTATTCGCCCAGCGTGTAGGCTGTTCCGCCATCTTCGACACTTTTTCTGCGAACATTTTCCAGTCCGCCTGCAACTTTGCGTTCGCTCTTTTTGTCGAGTTCGTAGGCCTTTTCGTATGCCGCCATCGCTTTGTCCAGTGCGGTGGGGTCGACCACCGTTTTGGGCGCGTAGAACGACACCGCATCGCCGTTCATATAGGCGGTGAAGTGTTCGTATTCATACACCTTGTAGGTTGTTCCGCCGACGGTTTGTTCGGTGGGTTGGGCTTTGCCGAATGCGCCGAAGAGCATCAGCTCGGGCATATCGGGATAGAGGCTGTTGACGGGTTTGCCGTCCACTTCGTAGAAGGTGTCGCCCCGTTTGAGCCAGGTGGCGGCTTTGGATGCTTTTTTGGGATCGGCAATTTCCGCATCGGATTTGGAGATCATCTCTTTGAGCTTTGCCACGTCTACTTTTTCGGCGGCGATGCCCTGACCAGCCGCGGAGGCCCATGCCGCCAGCGACAACAATAATACAACAAGCTTTCTCATAGTATTTTTAGAATTAGTTAAATTCAATCGTTAAATAATTTCTCCTTCGCTCCTCTTCGCACTCCCGCGCCACACCGGCCGCGCGACCGGCTCGGCTACAACTGCGGCAGTTCGCAACCGCCTCCGCTATGGCCTTGCGCGTCGGCTAATTAATCATTAATCGTTAATCGCTAATCGCTAACAATCTCCTCTTCGTCGTCGTTTTTGGGGATCGCCACAACGCTTGCGATCTCGTCTCCCTCGCGCAGGTTGATCACCTTCACTCCCTGGGTTGCGCGACCGGCCATACGAATGCCCGACACGGCGGTTCGGATGGTGATCCCGCTCTTGTTGATGATCATCAGGTCGTCCTCGTCGCTCACCGCCTGGATCGACACCAGGGCTCCCGTACGTTCGGTGACGTTGATGGTCTTTACTCCCTTGCCGCCGCGGTTGGTGATGCGATATTCGTCCAGCCCGGTGCGCTTGCCGTAGCCCCGTTCGCTCAGCACCAGCACATCTTTACCGCTATCCGGTTCCACACAAATCATACCAACCACATTCTCGTCTTTGCCCAACGTCACGCCGCGCACACCCGCCGTCACGCGGCCCATAGCTCTCACGGTGCTTTCGTTGAAGCGAATGGCTTTTCCTCCGCTGGTCGCTATCATCACTTCGGCCGAGCCGCTGGTCAGATTCACTTCCAACAAACGGTCGCCTTCGCGAATATCTATCGCATTCACCCCATTTTGTCTCACGTTGGAGTAGGCTTTCAGCAGCGTTTTCTTGATAACTCCCTCTCGGGTGGCCATTATCAGATAGTTGCTCGAAATATACTCTTCGTCGTCCAGCCTGCGGACATTGATATAGGCCCTCACCTTGTCGTCGGGCTCTATCTGGATCAGGTTTTGGATGGCCCGTCCTTTTGCCGAGCGGGGTCCTTCGGGAATGTTGTAGACTTTCAGCCAGTAGCACCGTCCCTTTTCGGTGAAGAGCATCATCGTGTTGTGCATCGTTGCGACGTAGAGGTGCTCGATGAAGTCTTCGTCTCTGGTTGCCGAGCCTTTCGCCCCGACGCCTCCTCGCGCCTGGGTGCGATATTCGGTCAGGGGCGTACGCTTGATATATCCCATCCGCGAGATGGTGATCACCATCTCTTCGTCGGCGAAGAAGTCTTCGGGATTGAACTCTTCGGCCGAGTAGACTATTTCGGTTCTGCGCTCGTCACCATATTTGGCTTTGACCTCCACGAGTTCGTCTTTCACCACACCGTATTGCAGGGCTGTGTCGCCCAGAATGTCGTTGTAGTGGGCGATGACTTTCACCAGATCGTCGTGTTCGCCCTGCAATTTGCCGCGTTCGAGGCCCGTGAGCGCTCTGAGGCGCATATTGACGATCTCCGTGGATTGGATTTCGCTCAGGCCGAACCGCTCCTGAAGCCTCAGTTTGGCGGTTTCGGTGTTGTCCGAACCGCGGATGATGGCGATAACTTCGTCTATGTTGTCTTGTGCGATGAGCAGTCCTTCGACTATGTGGAGCCTCTCTTCGGCCTTTTTCAGGTCGAACCGCGTGCGCCTCACCACGACTTCGTGCCGGTGCTCGACAAAGTGGTGCACCATATCGCGAAGGTTCAGCAGTTGGGGCCGGCCGTTCACCAGGGCAATGTTGTTGACGACGAACGATTTTTGCATCTCCGTCATCTTGTACAGTGTGTTGAGCACCACGCTCGCCATCGCGTCCTGCTTCAGCACGACGATGATGCGCATCCCTTTTCGGTCGCTCTCGTCGTTGACGTAGGCTACACCTTCCACCTTCTTTTCGTTGGCCAGGTCGGAGATTTTCTTCACCAGCTCGGCCTTGTTCACCTGATAGGGGATTTCGGTTATCACCAACATTTCCCTGCCCGATGCCGTGTGCTCTATTTCGGTTTTGGCGCGCATCACAACTCGTCCGCGACCTGTGGTGAGGGCTTCGCGCACCCCTTCGTAACCGTATATCGTCGCTCCGGTCGGGAAGTCGGGCCCTTTGACATATTGAAGCAGATCGGCTTCGGGGTCGTCGATATGGGCTACGCAGGCATCTATCACTTCGCTCAGGTTGTGCGGGGCCATGTTGGTTGCCATCCCGACGGCGATACCTGCGGCCCCGTTGCACAGAAGCACGGGAATGCGAGTCGGAAGCACGGTGGGTTCCTGCAATGTGTCGTCGAAGTTGAGTGCAAAGTCTATGGTGTCCTTTTCGATGTCGGACATCACTTCGTCGGCGATTTTGCGCATTCTTGCTTCGGTGTAACGCATTGCCGCGGGGGGATCGTTGTCCAGCGAGCCGAAGTTACCCTGCCCGTCGACCAGTGGGTAGCGCAGGCTCCAGTCCTGGGCCATACGCACCATTGCGTCGTAGACGCTTCCGTCGCTGTGTGGGTGGAATTTGCCGAGTACGTCCCCTACGATACGGGCACTTTTTCGGTGGGGTTTGTCGGAGTAGAGTCCAAGCTCGTTGGACATATCGTATAGTATTCTTCGGTGGACGGGTTTCATTCCGTCGCGCACGTCGGGCAGTGCTCGGGAGACGATAACCGACATCGAATAGTCAATGTATGCGCTTTTCATTTGCTCGGTTATGCTCACCTCCACCACCTTGCCCGGGTTCTGTATAGTCTCTTCTGCCATAAATTCCTGTTCGTCGATAATTTAAGGGTTCAAAATTACACATTTTTTCCTACTTTTGCAAATATGAAAACCCTCCGACAACTCTACAGCGAGTGGCAATCGCTTCAGCCCCTTTCCGAAGAAAATCAAACTCGGCTCGATCGCAAGTTCAACCTCGAGTTCAACTACAACTCCAACCATTTGGAAGGCAACACCCTCACCTATGGACAAACAGAACTGCTGTTGATGTTCGGCGAAACTTCCGGCAATGCAAACCTGCGCGATTACGAAGAGATGAAGGCTCACGATGTGGCCCTGAAAATTATCCGCGAAGAGGCTGCCGACCATTCCAGGCCATTGACCGAAAAACTGATTCGCGATCTGAACGAGTTGATCCTTGTCAAACCGTTCTATAAGGATGCCGAAACGACGGATGGTTCGCCGTCGCGGATAAAGATCGAGATCGGGAGCTACAAAACCCGACCCAACCACGTCAGAACGGCTACCGGAGAGACATTCCACTATGCCAAACCCGAAGAAACCCCTGCAATGATGACGGCGTTGGTCGATTGGTTCAACCGGCAGGAGGCTTCGGCAAAGCTCCATCCGTTGGAGTTGGCAAGCCTGCTTCATTATCGCTTCATTCGCATCCATCCGTTCGACGACGGAAATGGCCGCATAGCACGTTTGTTGGTCAACTATGTCCTGTTGCGTCACGATTATCCGATGATAGTTATCAAAAGCGACTCCAAGGACGACTATCTTCGGGCATTGCACGGAGCCGACCTCAGTGTCGGGCTCACTCCGAGCGATGGAGCAAATGCCGCTCTGTCACAGATCGGACCGTTTGTCGACTATATGAAGGCGCAAATGGAGTACTCGCTTCGCCTTTCGATACGCGCCGCCCGCGGCGAAAGCCTCGATGAACCAGGCGATCTGGACAAAAAACTGAAACTGCTAAAACGGGAGATGAAAACATCCGAAGAAGTACAGATGAAGTTTTCGCCCGAAGCTGTTCAGACAATGATGGGAAATGCGGTAATTCCTTTAATGCAGGCTTGGGAAAGAAGTTTGAAAGAGTTCGATCCTCTGGTATTTGAACGAACAGCTTTTTTAGGCTTCGAAGCACATCGAGGGTACAATACTGATAGTTTCGACAAGATTATAAATAAACTCACCGAACAACTAACTGATTTTAGCGATAGGGTTTTCTCTACCCCGAATCCCTCCATCTTAATGACTATGTCAGCACGGGGCATAATCAATCTTGACGACTCTGTTGGATTGGGGGAAGAGGGTGTGGAATTCAACTTTTTCTCTCATGCATACAAAATCTCCACCTCCGCTAACGACAAAGTCCTGACCAAAATGTATCACCAGGTCCTCACCGACGGCGAAATAAGCGAAATAGTCGAAGCACTGGGATCGAAGTTGCTCGAAAGCATCGAACGACACCGAAACTAACCCCTGTTCATCACCGAATTTTGGCGGGCGATGCTTTCGAGGTGAACGGCTTCCAAAATGGCCGTCAGAAACTCTGTCGAAAGTCCCAACCCGTCGCTCTGCGACAATATTCGCTCCTTGATGGCCCCCCATCGACTGCTTTGCAGGATCGCCACGTCGTTCTCTTTTTTCACCCGCCCGATGCTCTCCGAAACCTTCATCCGGCGGCTCAGCAAGCCGAAAACCTCGGCATCTATCCGGTCTATCTCGTCGCGAAAACGCGCCAGCTCGCCCACAAATTCGGGATCGTCCACCGCCTCCTTGCGCCAGTTCACTCCGCGTATCAGGCGTTCCAGTTCCGCCGGAACCAGTTGCTGGCCCGCATCGCTCAACGCCTGTTCGGGACAGATGTGGCTTTCGACGATCAGCCCGTCGTACCGCAGATCGGCCGCTTCCTGGCTCAGTTCGGCTATATATTCTCGGTTGCCGGCCATGTGCGAGGGGTCGCAGATCATCATCATTTCGGGGAAGCGGCTGCGCATTTCGAACGCCAGCGGCCACATCGGCGCGTTGCGATAGCGGCTGTGGCCGAAGTACGAGAATCCCCGGTGTATCAGGCCGATATTTTCGGCCGCTATGCCCACACCCATAAACCGCTTCACCGCACCCGCCCACAGGTCGATATCGGGGTTCATCGGGTTTTTTATCAGCACCGCCACGCCGCTTCCTGCCAACGCTTCGGCAATTTCCTGCACGGCGAATGGGCTGACGGTGGTTCGCGCACCGATCCATACGCAGTCGGCTTCGAATTCCAGCGCGGCTTCGACGTGGGCTTTGGATGCAACTTCCACTCCGAATGGGAGCCCTGTGGTGCGTTTTGCTTCGGCCATCCACGCGAGCCCTTTCAGCCCCACGCCTTCGAATGTTCCGGGCGAGGTGCGCGGTTTCCACACTCCTGCTCGCAGCATATCGACTACGCCTGTGGCGGCAAGTTGGGTACAGGTATCGAGGGTTTGTTCGCGCGTTTCGGCGCTGCACGGACCGGCGATTATCATCGGACGCTTGGTTCCTAATTGAAAACGGTTCATTTTAAGATTCTTTTAATTTCGTTCGCTTTTTTCATCGCTTTGCGCAGTCCCTCTTTGTCGTCTTTCTCTATCATTCGGCGCAGGACGCCCAGCTGGTGGATGTGTTCGCGCAGGACGTCGAGCACGTTGTATTTGTTGCCTGTGAAGATTGGGGTCCAGGTGTCGGGCGAGCTCTTGGCCAGGCGCACGGTGCTTTCGAAACCTCCGCCTGCCAGATCGAAGATTCGTTCCTCTTCCCGCTCTTTTTCGAGCACTGTCAACGCAAGGGCGAACGAGGTGATGTGCGAGATGTGGGAGACGTAGGCGGCGTGGATGTCGTGTTCGGCGGCGGACATCGGGATGACGGGCGATTGAAGGGTTTGGTAGATTCGGCGCACGGTTTCGAGGGCGTCGGGAGCCGATTTTTCGCCGTCGCATATCACTGCCGTGCGCCCTTTGAATGCGCCGTGCTCTGCCGCACTCGGGCCGCTAAATTCTGTTCCCCACATCGGGTGGGTGGCCACGAACCTGCTCCTTTGGGGGTGCTGGGCTATCACTTCACACAGCTCCTCTTTTATCGAACCCATATCCATCACCACTTGGTGTGGGGTGATTTGGTTCAAAATCTTGGTTGCCAGCACGGGCGTTACGTCGACTGGTGTGGCGAGCACGATCAGGTCGGCTTTGGCCGCTTGGTCGAAATCGACGATCCGGTCTACCAGCCCCAGTTGGAGTGCGAGTGTGGCGTTGGTTTCGGAACTGTCCACTCCGACTATTTCGCCCGCCAGCGAGTTGTCCCTGAGGGCGAGCGCGAACGACCCCCCGATGAGCCCCAACCCAAAAACCGCCGCTGTCATAACTTCGCCTTTATCTTTCCGGTCGCTTTGGCGAGCAGTTCGGCGGGAACGCAAAGCGAGATGCGGATGTTCCTCGTTCCTTGCTTTCCGAACACACCCCCGGGAGTGACGAAGACGTCGCACTTGTCGAGCACCATATCCGAAAACTCGAAGCAGTCGCCCTTAAAGCTGTCGGGCAAGTTCGCCCAGATGAAGAGCCCCGCCTGGCCCTCGCGATAGCTGCAGCCCAGCGCGTCCAGCAGTTTGTAGCCCTCTTTTTCGCGCGAATAGTATATTTCGTTCAGCTCCGAGAACCATTCGTGGTCGAGCTCCAATGCGCTCGCCGCGGCGGCTTGAATGGGGTAGAACATCCCCGAGTCCATATTGCTTTTGAACCGCAGCACGTCACTCACCATATCCGCCCGGCCCACCAGCACTCCGACGCGCCAGCCCGCCATACTGTGCCCTTTCGAGAGCGAGTTGAGTTCCAGCGCAACGTCTTTTGCTCCGGCCACGCTCAGAATGCTGAGCCTGATGTCGTTGCGAATGAAGCTGTAAGGATTGTCGTGCAGTAGCAGTATGTTGTGTTTGGCCGCGAATGCCACCAACTTCTCGAACAGTTCCACGGTCGGCACCGTCCCCGTGGGCATATTGGGGTAGTTGCATATCATCAGTTTGACCCCCGTCAGGTCCATCTTTTCCAGCGCGTCGAAGTCAGGCAGATAGCCATTTTCGGCCTTCAACGCATAAGGTACCGGCTGGGCACCGGCCAGCGTTACGCCGCCGTTGTAGGTCGGATAGCCAGGGTCGGGGATCAGTGCGCGGTCGCCCTTTTCCAGATAGGTCATACACACGTGCACGATGCCCTCCTTTGAGCCCAGCAGCGGAAGTATTTCGTCTTTGGGATTGAGCTCCACCCCATACCACTTCTTGTACCACCCCGCAAAGGCATTTCTCAACAGATCGCTGCCGTGATAGGGTTGATAGCCGTGTACATCGGGACGCAGGGCGGCGGTGTGCAGGGTTTCGATTACACTTGCGGGCGGCGGCAGGTCGGGGCTGCCGATGCCAAGCGCAACGATGTCGCGTCCGGAAGCTTTCAGCTCTGCTATTTGTTTGTTCTTTGCCGAAAAATAGTACTCCTTGATTGTGTCGAGGCGCGATGCGCAGCTGATGTTGACCTTTTTCATTATCTCTTGGTTTTTTATGATTGTCCTTTTTTGTAAACTCCGTAGACGTGCACCTCTTCGGTGGCCCTTATCAGTTGTTCGAGGCTGGCCGAAAAGACTTCCGGCGAGGGAAATTCCACATCGACGTGGAACACATAGTGCCACGGCTCGGCGGGAATGGGATGCGATTGCAAGCGGGTCATATTCACCCCCTCCAACGCCCCGAGCGCTTTCACCAGCGAGCCTTGCCGGTGGTCGGTTTTGAAGTAGAGCGACGCTTTGTCGGCTCCGGCGGGCGTGAGCAGGTCTTGCACCTTGATGACGACGAACCGCGTGTAGTTGTTTTTTATGGTGTTGATCTCCGGCGCCACTATTTCCAGCCCGTAGAGTTCGGCGGCGCGCTTCGACGCTATGGCGGCACTGCTCCTCGATCCGCTTTCGGCCACTCGTCGCGCCGACAGGGCGGTGTCTTCGCTCTCCACCAGCCGCCAGGCAGGATGGTCGTCCAGAAAGTTGTGACACTGCATAAGTGCCATCGGATGGCTCGCCACTTCCGTTATCTCTTCCATCCGCACGCCAGGGAGGGCCATCAGGTTTTGGGTGATGTGCAGGTAGACTTCGCCTGCCACCTGCATCCCCGATTCCTGCAAGATGCCATAGTTGGCGATGATGGTTCCGGCAATGGAGTTTTCCACCGCCATCACACCGTATGCCGCCCGCCCGCTTTTGACACTCCGTGCCACCTCGCGAAAGGTGTCGCAGGGAACAATGGCAATATCGTCGCCGAAATATTGCCTTGCCACCGTTTCGTGGAAGCTGCCTTCGTATCCCTGTATCGCAATTTTCACTATTTTTCGCTACCTTTGTCCGGATTAGTTCTGCAAAGATATGAATTTTCTACAAGCCGAGTGCAATGCAAGAATTGCCGAGGCGAGAACGAAAATCATAAATTATTAACTAATAATTTATGAAAAAAGAGTATATTCCTTTTGTCGACAAGTTGATCGACCTCGCTATTGCCGAAGATATTGGCGACGGCGATCACACCTCGCTGGCCTCTATTCCCCGTTCGGCCACGGGGCGGATGCACCTGTTGGTTAAGGAGGCGGGCATTATTGCCGGAGTGGAGGTTGCCCGGATGGTGTTTCGGCGGTTGGACCCGTCGGTCGGGTTGGAGGTTCTTATTCCGGACGGCACGCCGGTCGGGGTGGGCGATATTGTCTTCAACGTCCAGGGTCGGGTTCAGACTTTGTTGCAGAGTGAGCGCATCGTGCTCAACATTATGCAGCGAATGACGGGTGTTGCTACCGAGACGGCGCGCTATGTCCGGTTGGTGGAGGGGACGGGTTGCCGCATTTTGGACACCCGCAAGACCACTCCCGGGGCTCGGGTGCTCGACAAGATGGCGGTTCGGTTGGGCGGCGGCGAGAACCACCGGATGGGGTTGTTCGATATGATTTTGCTGAAAGATAACC
The DNA here is from genome assembly GCA_002293425.1 of Alistipes sp. UBA940. Classification (GTDB taxonomy): domain Bacteria; phylum Bacteroidota; class Bacteroidia; order Bacteroidales; family Rikenellaceae; genus UBA940. The sequence goes on from DBDE01000020.1 coordinate 37,421, forward strand.
ATATCGATTTCGCGGGCGGCATCGTTCCGGCTATTCGCGGGGTGCGGGAGTATTTGGCTAACCACAATTTGGATCTTCCCATCGAGGTCGAGGTTCGGACGCTGGACGACATCGACAGGGTGTTCGAGGAGGGCGGCAGGATAGATCGCATAATGCTCGACAATTTCGACCTCGAACTGACCCGTCGGGCGGTTGCGAAGATAGACTCTCGGGTGGAGATCGAGTCGAGTGGCGGCATTCGCTATGAAACTTTGCGCGATTATGCCGAGTGCGGCGTCGATTTCATCTCGGTCGGCGCGCTCACCCACCAGATCAAGTCGGTCGATCTCAGCCTGAAGGCTGAGAAATGAAAACGTGAAAAAATGATAAAATGAAAAAAATCCTTGTCCTTCTTTTCATATTTTCATATTTTCATATTTTCATATCCGATGCGCTTGCGCAGGTCGACGTCACGCCCATTTACAGGCATTCGTTCACCGCGCGTTATGAGGGCTTGGCGGGTGGAGAGCCCATTCGGGAGGTGGCGTACAGCGCCGACAGCACAAGGGTGGGCTATGTGAGGGACAACAACCTGTGGATCAAGGATTTGGCTTCGGGGCGGGAGTGGGCGGTGACGAATGACGGCCGAAGGAATCATATCATCAACGGGGCGACGGATTGGGTTTACGAGGAGGAGTATGGCTTCACGCGTGCGTGGACCTTTTCGCCCGACGGGGGTGAGGTTGCGTGGTTGCGCTTCGACGAGAGTGCCGTTCCGGAGTATTCGTTGCTGAAATATGGCACAGAGGGCTCCCCGACGGTTTACACCTATAAGTATCCGCGGGCGGGCGAAGCCAACTCGGAGGTGAGTTTGTGGGTTCACGATTTTGTTTCGGGCAAAACCCGCGAAATATTTTCGACTTGCTCAGCAAGTCGTGTCGCCCCCGAGGGGGGTGGGGGCGACAAAAAAGTGTCGCGTAGCCAACTCTCAACTCTTAACTCTCAACTCTCAACTCATTATCTACCCCATCTGGGTTATACCCCCACGGGCGAATTGTATTTCTACCGCGTCAATCGGCTTCAGAATGTTTTCGAGGTGGTTTCGGGTGGCCGAGTGGTTTATCGCGAAAGCTCGCCTGCCTACGTCGAGAGGCCCGATGCGGCGACTGTGACTTTTCGACAGGACGGCCGCCATTTTGTTGTTCGCAACGAGACGCGGACGGGTTGGTGGGTCGAGGATTTGTGGAGTGTCGACGATGGATTTGTTGGCCAATTGAACTCTTTGGAGCCGGCCGAAATTGGCTCGGTTGACCTTTCGCTCTGGAATGGCAGGGACGAGCGGGAGTTTTTCGAGTTCACCAACGACGGCGTGGTGCTTTATGGCTGGTTGATGAGGCCGGCGGATTTCGACCCCGCGAAGAGGTATCCTGTGTTGATGACTCAGTATAGCGGCCCGGGGTCGCAGAGCGTTTTTGTGGAGAGTATTTCGCGGGGCGATATGGCAATTTACGGGCCGTTGTTGGAGGCGGGCTATGTTGTTGCTTGTGTCGATCCGCGGGGCACTGGTGGTCGGGGCGAGGCGTTCAAGAAGTGCACTTATGGCAGGTTGGGCGAGTTGGAGACGCTTGATCAGATTGCTGCTGCCCGTTATCTGGGGGGGCTGCCGTTCGTCGATCCGGCGCGTATCGGCATTTATGGGTGGAGCTATGGGGGCTTCGTTGCTTTGAACGCTGTTTTGAAGGGGGCGGATGTTTTTGCGGCGGCGGTTGCTGTTGCTCCGGTTACTTCGTGGAGATTTTACGACACCATTTACACGGAGACCTATAATGGGCTTCCGTTGGATAATGCTGGTGGTTATGATGACAATTCGCCGGTTAATTATGCCCATCTTTTGCGGGGCAGGTTGTTGTTGGTTCACGGTTCGGGTGATGATAATGTTCATCCGGACAATACGTTTGCGATGGCTCGGGCGTTGGTTGCGGCAGATCGGGAGTTCGAGATGATGATTTATCCGGACGCCGATCATTCGATGCGTCCTGGCGGTGAGCATCATGTCCGCCGCCTGATTGTCCGATTTATTTTAGATAATTTATGAAAGAGAACGAGATAACGGCCCTGTTTGAGCGGTTCGAGGCGGCGGCATCGGAGTACCACGGCGTGGAGTGTTGGAGCGCGCGCGAGCTGCAACCGTTGCTGGGTTATTCCAAGTGGGAGAACTTCGTAAATGTGATTAACAAGGCCAAGGAAGCTGCTGAAAACGCCGAAAATTCTGAAAATGCCTCCGCAGTGCTCTCAGACCATTTTCCCGAAGTCAGGAAGATGGTCTCAATAGGCTCTGGGGCTGAAAAGGAGATGACCGACATTCTGTTGACCCGCTATGCCTGCTATTTGATAGCCCAGAACGGCGATCCGAAGAAGAACGAGATAGCTTTTGCGCAGAACTATTTTGCGGTCCAGACGCGTCGGGCCGAGTTGGTTATGCAACGGTTGTTGGAGACAGAGAGGGTTAGAGCGCGCGCCAAGCTTGCCGAGACCGAAAAACGTTTGTCGGGAGTTTTGTATGAGCGCGGGGTCGATAATATGGGTTTTGCGGCCATTCGTTCGAAGGGCGACAGGGCTCTTTTTCGGCTCGATACGGCTGGGCTTAAGCGCAGGTTCGGAGTGCCTGACAATCGTCCGGTGGTCGATTTTTTGCCCACGGTGAGCATCAAGGCCAAGGATTTTGCGGCGGCTATGACGGCTGAGAATGTTCAGCTGAAAAGTCTTTCCGGGGTTCCCGCCATTGAACGGGAGCACGTGGACAACAATTTGGGTGTTCGCAGGATTATGATAGAGCGCGGTTTGGTTCCCGAGAATTTGCCTGCGGCCGAGGATGTGAAGAAGGTGGAGCGCAGGTTGACTTCGGAGAGTAATAAAGCATTGAAAAAGAGAAAATAACTTATGTCATTAGTAGCAATAGTTGGTAGGCCGAATGTCGGCAAGAGTACACTTTTCAACCGTTTGGTGGGCGGGCGCGAGGCCATTGTCGACGCCACCGCGGGCACAACACGGGACAGGAATTACGGCAAGACCGATTGGAACGGCCGCGAGTTTTCGGTCATCGACACGGGCGGTTATTCGGTTGGTTCGGACGATGTGTTCGAGGCCGATATTCGCCGCCAGGTGATGTTGGCCATCGACGAGGCCGATGTGATATTGTTTTTGGTCGAGGTTTCGACGGGCATCACCGACCTCGACCAGGTTGTTGCCGGGTTGCTGCGAAAGTCGGGCAAGAAGGTTTTGTTGGTGGTGAATAAGGTCGATAATAACGACCAGATGTATGCCACCCACGAGTTCTATTCGTTCGGGCTGGGCGATCCGTTTGCTGTTTCGTCGATGTCAGGGAGTGGTACGGGCGATTTGTTGGACGAGGTTGTGCGGTTGTTGCCTGACGATGCCGGGGAGGTGTTGGACGAGTTGCCTAAGATCACTATTGTCGGTCGGCCTAATGTGGGTAAGTCGTCGTTGACCAATGCGTTGTTGGGGCAGGAGCGTCATATTGTCAATCCGACGGCGGGAACGACTCGCGATTCGATTTATACGCGGTATAATAAGTTCGGGATGGATTTTTACCTTGTCGACACTGCGGGGATGCGCAAGAAGGGCAAGACGATGGACGATTTGGAATTTTATTCGGTTATGCGTTCGATTCGTGCTATTGAGGGAAGCGATGTTTGCATTTTGATGTTGGATGCTCAGCAGGGGATCGAGAGTCAGGATATGAACATTTTTCGGCTTGTGGAGCGCAATAAGAAGGGTGTGGTGGTGGTGGTTAATAAGTGGGATTTGGTGGAGAAGCAGACTAATACGATGAAGGAGTGGCGCGAGTTTTTGGAGAGGAAGCTGGCTCCTTATAGCGATGTGCCGATTATTTTCGCATCTGTTTTGAATAGGCAGCGGATATTGGATGTTTTGCAAGAGGCGATTAGGGTTTATGGGAATCGGACGCGTAAGATTTCGACATCGGCTTTGAATGACTTTTTTTTGCCGATCATCGAGGATACTCCTCCGCCGAGTATAAAGGGGAAGTATGTTAGGATAAAGTATGTTACTCAGTTGGCATCGCCTACGCCGAGTTTTGCGTTTTTTGTCAATTTGCCTCAGTATATTAGGGAGCCTTATCGTCGTTTTTTGGAGAATAGGTTGCGCGGAGAGTGGGATTTCAGCGGTGTACCGGTCCAAATATTTTTCCGCCAGAAGTAGTTTTTCGAGGTCGCAGACCTCGTCAGCTCCCCCGCAAGGCGGGGGGGGTCGTGAGGTGAAGGGGGTTTTCAAAAAAAGAGATTTGGCGCGGAGCGTTAAATGAGAGGGAGCGCGCAGGTTTCCCCGCCGCGAGTGAATAGCGAGCGGTGAGAAACCGATGCAGAAAGTTTCGCCGTAGCAGACCATTTGCTTGCAAATGTGCGAAGCATGCGCAGGCAACGTTAGGCCGACCGAAATAGCGAGCGGCTCATCGGCTTTTTTGAAAACCAACGAACCGATTACAGCCCCGCACAGTGGCCGCCGCGTAGCCCATTAATCACTAATCATTAACCATTATTCGCTACCTTTACAAACGCTTTCGCTAAATTTGCACCCGTGAACAATCGTTTCGACATAATTGTGGTTGGTGCGGGTCATGCCGGGTGCGAGGCGGCTGTTGCTGCGGCGCGGATGGGTGCTCGGACGCTTTTGGTGACGATGGATCTTTCGAAGCCGGCGGCTATGTCGTGCAATCCGGCGGTTGGTGGGGTGGCTAAGGGGCAGATTGTCCGCGAGATTGACGCTTTGGGGGGTATGATGGGGGTTGTTGCGGATTGGTCGACGTTGCAGTTTCGTATGTTGGGACGGTCGAAGGGTGCGGCGATGTGGAGTCCACGCGCTCAGTGCGATAAGCAGGTTTTTTCGCGGCTTTGGAGCCGGGTGCTTCATTCCACGCCGGACCTTTTTTTGTGGCAGGACAATGTGGTTAATTTGCTGGTTGACAGCGAGTTAACTGAGAGATGTTCTTTTCGGTCCGGAGCCGAGGTGCGGACAAACGCAGTGCAGTCCGCGCCGCGGGGTCGGCGACGGACTGACGACTCCTGTGGAGTCGAGTGCTGTGCGGACGGGGATTTGTCGTCAAAATTAGAGTTGCCTATTTCGCGTCAGAGTGGTGCAGGTGTTGCGCTGACCGAAGGTGCGAGGAGGGGGATAGTACAAAAAAGTACAGACCCCGACGAGCAACGAGGAAGCGCGACAGATGTGCCGCTATCACGCGAAATCCGAGGGGTGAGGACAGCCCTGGGCGTAACTTTTTTTGCCCCCAAGGTTATACTCACAGCGGGTACTTTTTTGGGCGGGGAGATGCATATCGGGCGCAATCGTACCGAGGGGGGACGGGCGGGCGATGCGGCGTCTAACGGATTGACTGACAGCTTGTTAGCTCTCGGGTTCGAGGTTGGGAGGATGAAGACTGGGACGCCTGCTCGGTTGGATGGTCGGACTATTGATTTTTCGCGGTTGGAGCGTCAGGAGGGTGATGCGCAGCCTTCGAAATTCTCGTTTTCACCGGCGACAAGTCCTGTTGACGACCAGTTGCCTTGTTTTATCGTTCATACTTCGGAGGAGGTTCACGAGATTTTGCGCTCGGGGTTTGCCGATTCGCCTTTGTTTGATGGCACGATTCGGGGTGTTGGGCCGCGATATTGTCCGTCGATCGAGGATAAGTTGCGCACTTTTGCCGACAAGGGTTCGCATCAGCTTTTTTTGGAGCCGGAGGGTCGTGATACTAATGAGTGGTATTTGAATGGGTTTTCGTCGTCGTTGCCGTGGGAGGTTCAGTCGGCGGCTATTTCGCGGATTGCGGGGTTGGAGGGTGCTCATATTATTCGCCCGGGGTATGCTATTGAGTATGATTATTTTCCGCCCACTCAGCTTCGTCATAGTTTGGAGACCAAGTTGGTTGGCGGGTTGTATTTTGCGGGTCAGATCAACGGCACGACGGGGTACGAAGAGGCTGGTGCTCAGGGGCTTATGGCTGGGATCAATGCTGTTTTGGCTTTGCGCGACCAGGAGCCTTTTGTGTTGCGGCGCGACGAGGCTTACGTTGGGGTATTGATTGACGATTTGGTGACTAAGGGTGTCGATGAGCCTTATCGGATGTTTACGAGTCGTGCGGAGTATCGCATTTTGTTGCGGGGCGACAATGCCGATTTTCGGTTGACTCCTCGGGGTCGCAAAATTAGGCTTGTCGATGATGAGAGGTGGGCTTTTTTCGAGCAAAAAAAAGCGCGCGTAGAATCGCTCAGAAGTTTCGTTCACGACCTGTCGGTCTCTCCGTCCGATTTTCAGGACTATTTGGTTTTGCACAATTCTGCTCCTCTTTCGCAGGCCCGCAGGCTCAGTTTTCTGTTGGCGCGAGGCGAAATTATTTTACGCGAGGTTGTTGAGTACGCTTTTGGTTTTGGCAAAAACGAAAATTGTTCCACGTGGAACAGTCGGAACGCCGACGGCGGTTTGGCAAAAACCTCGTCCGAAGAACATCGTTCGGAAGTGAGCAATAATTTTTCAAATTGTTCCATGTGGAACAATTTGAAATCCGACCATATTGCGAAAACCAAAATTGTTCCACGTGGAACAATTTCAAAAATCGGAGGAACTTGGCAGAAAATATCGTCCTTCGTGATCGAAAATAATATAACTCCCGACGAGGTTGATTTGATTGATACAGAAATAAAGTATCGGGGATATATCGAGCGAGAGCGGATGATCGCCGAAAAGCTGCACCGGCTCGAGGAGATTCCCATTCCTGCGCGCTTCGACTTCGAATCTCTGCGTTCGTTAACCACCGAAGCGCGGCAAAAACTGACGCGCATCCGTCCCGCGACGATCGGCCAGGCGTCCCGCATCCCGGGAGTTTCCCCCGCAGACATCAACGTGCTGCTGATCTATTTCGGAAGATAACTCCTGTTCGGAATTTCGCTCAAAGTTTGTTTGGTTTTCCGCTCTCCTTGTACTATATTTGTATCGACATATTGAGTATTAACAATACTTTTTTCTTGTTGGAAACTCACGAACCGTCTGTGGACGGTGTTTATCAGAGAAAAAAGATTGTTCGGCTCGGGGTTTGCTTTGGCGCGCATTGTGCCAAAGCGGCTCTGGGTGTGGTGCAATCTTTTCTGATAAGGCTCGTGAGGCCTCCAACAAGGAGATTGTTTAACCACACCTTTTTTATGAAGACTTATGACGTTTTGGGATTCGACTATTTTGTCGAAGGCGAATGGATCAGGATGTACGATTACGAACCAGGTCGGTGGCGGGTCGAGATTTCGGAGGACGGCAACTATCGCGATGTTTGCTTTCGTGGCGGCGGCGAGTTGCTCAGCGGGCACGGTTTTGGCGCGATGGGGTGTTCTATTTGGATGAATCTCAGCGACTGATTCTGGGCTGAAGCCCGTCGCCGTCATTGCGAGCGAAGCGCGGCAATCTTCATATTGCTTCGTCACATTGTTCCTCGCAATGACGATGAGGAGCTGACGGCCTACGCAGAGTCTACCACCCCGCCTCTTCGAGGCACCCCTCCTTAGCAAGGAGGGGAAAGCTAAGCGAGGCCGAAAAAAGGAAAGCCTCTCGCGCTATGGCTCGAGCACTTTTTCATCGCCGCCCGACCCCCCTCTACGGGCGGGCGATGACGACTTTGCTCGCAAAGTCGAAAAAACTTTCTTCACTCTTCATTAAAAAAAGCCCCAGCCCCTCGCGCTATGGCGGCACTAATTTAAGCTCCCCCAACCCATTCAGAGGCACGTTGGAGCAGGGGCTACTGTTGCTTTGCCCAGGAATCTTTCAGGGTAACCGTGCGATTGAAAACCAAAGCGTCCGAACGCGAATCGGAATCAACGCAAAAATAACCAATCCGCTCAAACTGAAACCGCTCACCAACAACCACACCACCAAGCGAAGGCTCCATAAAAACCGTCGTCCGAACCAACGATTCGGGATTCAAATCGCACAAATCTTCCGGGTTTTCTTTGGTGAAAAGTGGGTTATAAAGTCGCACCTCCGCCTCAACAGCCGTCGGGACCGAAACCCAATGAATCACCCCCTTAACCCTGCGGCCATCACTCGACCCACCTCCACCGGAAAGCGGATCATAAGTGCATCGAAGTTCCGTGATATTCCCATCAGCATCCTTGATAACTTCCTGACACTTAATGAGATAACCATACCGCAACCGAACCTCGCCCCCAAGCGACAACCGGAAAAACTTCTTAGGCGGATCCTCCATAAAATCATCCCGCTCGATATAAATCTCACGCGACAACGGAACCTCACGCACCCCCGCCCCCTCATCCTCCGGATTATTAACACAACGAATCATCTCCACACGACCGCCCGCGGCAATGTCTACCCCCTCCCCCCTTCGGGGTACTCCCCCTTCGCAAGAGGGAGAAATCGGTGAAGAGTCCCAATTGGTAATCACGACCTTCAACGGATCCAAAACCGCCATTCGCCGCTGGGCCGTCCGATTCAAATCCTCCCTAACGCAAAACTCCAACAACCCCAAATCGATAACATTATCCCGCTTAGCAACCCCAACCCTCTCAGCAAAAGCGCGAATCGACCCGGGAGTATACCCCCGCCTGCGCATCCCCGAAATTGTAGGCATTCGAGGATCGTCCCAACCGCTAACCGCCTGACTATCAACAAGTTGCAATAACTTGCGCTTGCTCATCATCGTATAAGTGAGATTCAACCTCGCAAACTCGTACTGATGGCTCGGAAATATCCCCAACTGCTCGATAAACCAATCATACAGCGGCCGATGAACCGCAAACTCCAACGTGCAAATCGAATGAGTAATCCGCTCGATGCTATCGCTCTGGCCGTGAGCGTAATCATACATCGGATAAATGCACCACCGATCACCCGTACGATGGTGCTCGGTATGCAAAATGCGATACAAAATCGGATCGCGAAACATCATATTAGGATGCCCCATATCGATCCGTGCCCGCAAAACCTTAGCCCCATCCCCAAACTCCCCAGCCCGCATCCTCTGAAAAAGGTCAAGATTCTCCTCCACCGAACGATCGCGAAAAGGGCTATTCGTCCCCGCCTCCATAATAGTTCCCCGGCTGGCCCTAATCTCCTCCTGGCTCTGATCGTCGACGTAAGCCAACCCCTTCCGTATCAGCAAAACAGCCCACTCATACAACTGTTCGAAATAATCACTGGCGTACCTCTCCACCGCCCACTCAAACCCCAACCAACTAATATCCGCCTTAATGCTATCAACATACTCCACATCCTCCTTCACCGGATTAGTATCATCAAACCTTAGGTTGCACTTCCCGCCATACTTCTCAGCCAGCCCGAAATTCAAGCATATACTCTTAGCGTGGCCAATATGCAAATACCCATTAGGCTCAGGCGGAAACCGCGTCTGCAGCTCCGTCCCGCCCTCGGCGATATACTTTTCAACTATCTCCTCAAGAAAATTTAAACTCTTTTCTTCCATAAACTCTGTTTTTCTTTCGTTCGGCCCCTTGCACCTGCTCCGTCGGATGCGACTCTTCGCAGGTTATCCTTCGCCTGAGTGCTTCGATTCGCAACCGACCTCCTCCGCTATGGTCAACGCTCATTTTCAGCTCCCCCGACCCCCCTACGGGGGAGCTGACGGCCTCTACGAGGCCGAAACAACTCTCAACTATCAACTATCAACTATCTAACGATCGTCATCTCGTCGAGCAAATAACCTGCGCCGGCGAAGCGGTCGATAGTCCACAAAACATAACGAATATCGACATTAATACACCGCTGCAACTCCGGCTCAAACATAACATCGCCACTCATCGCCTCCCAATTCCCATCAAAAGCCAACCCAATCAACTCCCCCCTGCCATTCAGCACCGGAGAACCACTGTTCCCTCCCGTAATGTCATTATTGCTCAAAAAGTTCAACCGCAACTCTCCGTCCTGGCCATAAACGCCATAATCCGACGCCGCATAAGCGACTTTGAGTTTCGGATCGACCGTGAACTCCAACGGATTAGACAAATCCTCCTTCTCCAAAACACCCTTCAAAGTGGTATAATAGTGATAAGTAACCCCATCACGTGGATCGTAAGGCATAACATTGCCATAAGTCAACCGAATAGAAAAATTAGCATCCGGATAACCCACCAACCCAGGATCCATCTCACTCAAACCGCGAATATAAACCCCATGCCAATCATCCGCCTGGCGAGCAAAAGGAGCAACCTGCAACTGCAAAGCAACGATCCGATCCCGCACCGAGCCCCGAGCAACATAAGCCGGATCGGAATACAACCTCTCCTCGTCATAATCATCCAAAAAAGCCGACAACCTCTCCGCAGAAGTAAACACCGAGCGATCGAACATATCGTCCACAAAACCCTCCGGCATATCGTGAAAAACAGAAGGCCAATAACGCTCCGGCAACACCTCGCGAACCAACGCAAACATCCGCCTCGAAACCCTGCGATCGGTATCGACACTGTAATCCTTATAAAAGCCCGCAACACTCTCCATCACCTCGGCCTTATTAACAACCTTACCCTCCTCAGACCTGACCAACGAACCCACCCGCTGAGCAACGCCCAAAATCTCGCTCCCCATCCACAACGCCTCCCCCAAAACCTGACGCGCACCATCCACCTCGCTCATAGCCTCAACCGCCTCACGAATCTTCTCCAAAGCCATACCATACTCCACATCGCTCTGACCCTCGGCCCAAGCCTGATAACGCGCCTCCAAAGCCGCCTTCCGAGCAAGAACGCCATTATCCACCAAAGCCTTATTCATCCCAATGGAATTCTTCCAATAATTAGCCGACGAAGCATACTTAGCAGCATACTTCAACCGCACAACCGGATCGGCCTCCATATCCTCCAAAATCAAAGACAACCGCTCCCCACGAACAAAAATGCGATTAGCATTAGAAACGTCCATAAGATGCCTCATCTGCGCACTCGTCATATAACGATCCGTACTCCCGGGAAAACCCAAAATCATAGAAAAATCGCCCTCATCGACCCCTTTCAACGAAATCTTCAAATGGACCGGAGCCTTATAAGGAACATTCTCCACCGAATACTCCGCCGGCTTATTGTCCCTGCCGGCATAGATGCGAAACATAGAAAAATCATCCGTATGGCGCGGCCACATCCAATTGTCCGTATCGCCGCCGAACTTGCCCATAGAATTAGGAGGCGTACCAACCAACCTGACATCCGAAAAAACCTCCATCGCCACCATAAAGTACTGATTGCCGCCCATAAAAGGTTGAACGACAACCCTAAAATCGGGATACCGATCCTGGAACCGCTCCTTAACATTATTAACACCACGCGCCACAACCCCGTCTCTCTCGCTCCCCACGGCCATACCCCGTACACCCTCCAAAACATCCTCCGTAACATCGACGATATGGCGGATAAACGTAACCTTCAGCCCGGGAGCAGGAATCTCCTCCGCCCGACTCATAGCCCAAAACCCATTCTGCAAATAATCGTTCTCCGGCGAGCTCAAGCTCTGGATATTGCCATAACCACAATGGTGGTTGGTCAAAAGCAACCCGTCCGGGCTCACCACCTCGGCCGTGCACCCACCCCCGAAAATAACGATAGCGTCCTTCAACGAGCGACCATTCTCGTTATAAATATGTCTCGTGTCGATCTTCAGCCCGCGCTCCTTCATATCGTGAGCAATGCGGTCCAAATAGGGCAACAACCACATCCCCTCGTCGGCGCGCGCCGACGAAATGAAGAGTGAAGAATGAAGCGTGAAAAAAGATAAAAACAAAAAGATAAGCTTCTTCATAATAGTTATGCTTTGTTATAAATTGTTTCTTTGTTGTCTTCTTCCCTGCGCGTTGGCCACGCACAGGCTCCGTCAATCGCGACCGTCTTGCACCGCGTCGGCCTAAGTCGCTTCCGCGAGGCTTCCCTCGGTACACGATACCTCGGGTGATCTCGCTCTCGCGACTCTTAACGGCCTCGGCTACAACTGCGACGGTTCGCAATTGCCTACGCTATGGCCTCCGCTTTCGTCTGACACGCCGAGGTGACCTATTGCCAACGCTCGGCTTTGCTCCGCGTAGCCCAGTTCTTAGTTCTTAACTCGCAAAGCTACGAAATTTCGAGCATATTCCGGATACTTTTCTCTGCACGAACGCGAATTTCTTCCGAAACCTCAACCTCCGGCCCTCCCGTCTCCAAAGCCGCCGCAATCTTCTCAAGCGTCACCAGCTTCATATACCGACAATCGTTGCACCCACAAGTGGAATCAACCCCAGGCGCGGGAACAAACCTCTTACCCGGATACCGCTCATTGAGCTCGTGAAGAATACCCGACTCGGTAACAACGATAAAGGTCTCCGCCGGGTTCCGGCCCGCCTCGGCAATAATCCCCGAAGTGCTCCCGACATAATCCGCAACCATCAATATCGGCTGCGGGCACTCGGGATGCGCCAAAACCGGAGCATCAGGATACTGTTTTTTAAGCTCCAAAATGGCCTCCAACGAAAACTGCTCGTGGACATGGCAAGCACCGTCCCAAAGGATCATATTGCGCCGCCCAGTCTGCTTCTGAAGATAAGCCCCCAAATTGCGGTCCGGAGCGAAAATAATCTCCCGTTCCGCCGGAACCGACTCGATAACCCGCAAAGCATTGGATGACGTGCAACAAATATCGGTCAACGCCTTAACCTCGGCCGACGTATTGACATAACTCACAACCACCGCCCCAGGATGCTGCGCCCTGAACTTTCCGAAAGCATCCGCAGGGCAACTCTCCGCCAACGAACAACCCGCCGCAAGATCGGGGATCAGAACACGCTTATCGGGCGAAAGTATCTTAGCCGTCTCGGCCATGAAACAAACACCCGCGAAAACAATGACGTCGGCAGTGGTCTTTGCCGCCTCGATACTCAGCGCCAACGAATCGCCCACGAAATCGGCCATCTCCTGAACCTCGGGCAAAGTGTAATAGTGGGCCAAAATGATGGCGTTATGAACAGTTTTCAAATGCTTTATCTTTTCTGTCATAAACTATAAATAAGTAATAACAATAATAATGGGTGTTGAATGTGTTAAGTGGTTGAAAGCGACGTGGTTAGGGATGGAAAAGGTGTTAATATAATGTCGAAAAATAGTAAGAAAAACAACAATAACAAAATATGTTGTAACTTTGTGCACGGGAATGGGGCAGTTATTAACAACTAAAAACTAAGAGTGAAGAGGCCATAGCGCAGTCGGGTGCGAACTGCCGCAGTAGTGGCCGAGCCGGTACCGCGGCCTGTGTGGCGGTAGAGTGCGGAGAGGAAATCACCCGAGTATATTCGCGCAACGATACGAGGGAAGTTCGCTCGGAGCACTCAGGAGAGGATGTACGCAAGGCAGTCGCAACCGACGGAGCCTTGAGCGGTGCAAGACGGTCGCGATTGACGGAGCAAGCGCGCAGGATAGTCGCGAAAGAACAAAAACAAACAAATTAAAATATTAGAAGATTATGAATTTTTGGAAGACATTTTTGGCGGCCCTATTGGCCATCGTTGTGGGATGTATGGTGATGGCCTTCATGTGGACAATGATCCTGGTGGGAATGGTCGCCGCTTTCGGAGGCGGATCGAAAACCGTGGTGGCTAACGGAAGCGTACTGAAAATGAACCTGGGCGCAATAACCGACTCGCCCGCCGGAAGCCCGTTCGACGGACTGGAAGTGAACCCGCTGACCGGATCGTTCGCAATGTCGGAACGGATGTCGCTTCTCAAAGCGATCCAAACAATCGACGCGGCGGCAAAAGACGACCGGATCGAAGGCATCTATTTCAACCTGGGCGATGGAGCAAGAGTGTCGTTCAGCAGTGTGGAGGAGATCAGGGCGGCGCTGGAAAGGTTCAAGGAGAGCGGGAAATTTATCGTGGCTTACGACGAAGCGTGGAGCCAAATGGCCTACTGGTTTGCAAGCGTGGCCGACAAAATCTACACCAACCCCGCCGGAGGAATGGAATGGACGGGGCTGGCGGCCCAGCTGTCGTTCTACAAAGGGTTGCTGGACAAGCTCGATGTAGAACCGGTGATCGTGAGGCACGGTACCTTCAAGAGTGCCATAGAGCCCTTTATTCTCGACAAGATGAGCCCCGAAAACAGGCTGCAATACGAAAAAATGGTGGGTTCGCTTTGGAGCATAGTGCTGGAAGGTGTGTCGAAATCGCGCGGAATAGAAGTCGCGGCACTGCAACTGCTGGCCGACGAACTCGCCATAGACTCGCCCCAGGCCGCGGTGGAGATGAAAATGATAGACGGACTGAAATACCAGGACGAAGTGTACGAAGAGATAGAAGGGCTGACCAAATTCGAAGAGGGCGAAAACGACGACCCGAAATTCGTATCGTTCGGTGACTATGCAGGACAAATCGTGCCCGAAAAGATAACGTCGAAAAACAAGATCGCCGTCATCTATGCCGAAGGGACCATCGTCTCGGGTCGCGGCCAGGCAGGGCAGGTGGGCAGTGAAACGATGGTGGAAAAGCTCCAAAAAGCGGCAAAAGACGAAGAGGTGAAAGCAGTCGTGCTGCGCATCAATTCGCCCGGTGGAAGCGCGTTGGCCAGCGAAGTGATGTGGCGCGAGATCGGTCTGCTGAAAGCCGAAAAACCCGTCATCGTCTCGATGGGCGACTACGCCGCCTCGGGAGGCTACTACATAGCCGCTCCGGCCGACGCGATCTACGCCAACCGCGGGACCCTGACCGGCTCTATCGGGGTGTTTATGTTCTATCCCAACTTCGAAAAAACATTTAAAAACAAACTCGGAATAACCCACGACGCCGTGGTTACGGCAAACAACGCTCTGATCGGAAGCACATTCCACACCCCCTCGGCGGCCGAACTCGCATACTTCCAAAAAGGGGTGGAAGACACCTATGCGACATTTGTGAACCACGTGAGCGACGGGCGGAATATGAGTTTCGAAGCTGTGGACACCATCGGTCAAGGGCGCGTATGGGCCGGAGCAGATGCACAAGGGATCGGCCTTATCGACGGGTATGGCGGTCTGGTGGAGGCTATCTCGCTGGCGGCGGAAAGAGTGGGCGTGGCAGACGATTTCCGTATCTATGAGGTGACGTCGACCCCCACAGGCTTCGAAGCGTTCTTCAGCGGAATGGCGGCAAAAGTGCGTAGCGCCGTTCTGCGGGATGAGCTGGGTACAATGTACGCCGACTACGAACGGATGCGCGAGATGCTCGACGAAGAGGGCATCCAGGCGCGAATGCCGGTAAACATTGAGATACGATAAAACTTAAAAAAACGACAAAGTATATGGAACTGTTGAAAGGAAAAGTTGCACTGGTAACCGGAGCAGCAAGAGGTATCGGCCGTGCGATCGCGCTTGAAATGGCAAAACAAGGTGCCGATGTTGCGTTCACCGACCTGGCAATCGACGAAAATGCCAAACAAACCGAAAAAGAGATAACAGCTCTCGGCGCCAAAGCCAAAGCATACGCATCCAACGCCGCAAGCTTCGAAGAAGCTCACAAAGTGGTCGACGAAGTGGTTAAAGACTTCGGCCGCATCGACATTCTGGTCAATAACGCCGGAATAACCAAAGACGGCCTGATAATGCGAATGTCAGAAGCACAATGGGACGCCGTTATAGCCGTCAACCTCAAATCGGCATTCAACTACATTCACGCCGTAACCCCCGTGATGATGAAGCAAAAAAGCGGCTCGATAATCAATATGTCATCCGTAGTCGGGGTCTCGGGCAACGCTTCGCAGATCAACTACTCGGCTTCGAAAGCAGGTATGATCGGCCTGGCCAAAAGCACCGCCAAAGAGCTCGGCTCTCGCGGGATCAGGGCCAACGCCATCGCCCCAGGCTTCATAATCACCGAGATGACCGACCAACTGCCACAAGAAGTAAAAGACGAATGGGCAAAGCAAATCCCGATGCGGCGCGGCGGCACCCCCGAAGATGTAGCCAAAGCTGCGGTCTTTTTGGCAAGCGATCTGGCCTCATACGTCTCCGGACAAACACTCCACGTCTGCGGGGCGATGAATTGTTGACGAGCCGAGGGCACGTGAGCCCAGCTCACGATGCCGAGGCGAGGATAACAATCACCGAGCGAACGCCGACCGTCGCCGTAGGCGGTGGAGGCGTCTTGTGAGCGAGGTAATTGTTGACGAATTGAGAGTGGAGAGTGTTGTTTCGGCCTCGTAGAGGCCGTCAGCTCCCCCGTAGGGGGTCGGGGGAGCTGAAAGAGGGTTTGTGTTTTATTTTCTATAGACTTAATTAAAATGGACCAGATTTTTGAGTTAATAAACCAGGAGCGGAAAAGGCAGGAAAGTGGGATCGAGCTGATCGCTTCCGAGAATTTTGTATCAGACGACGTAATGGCCGCAATGGGGAGCGTACTAACCAACAAATACGCCGAAGGCTACCCGGGCGCGCGATACTACGGCGGATGCGAAGTGGTCGACAAAGTGGAAACCCTCGCCATCGAACGCCTGTGCGAACTCTACGGAGCCCAGTGGGCCAACGTCCAACCGCACTCCGGAGCACAAGCCAACATGGCCGTCTTCGTCGCCTGTATGAAGCCCGGCGACACCTTTCTGGGGCTCGACCTGGCGCACGGAGGACACCTCTCGCACGGCTCTCCCGTCAACTTCTCCGGACTGTTCTACAAAGCCATAGGCTACAAAGTGGACGAAACCTCCGGAACAATAGACTACGACGGAATGGAACAACTCGCCATCGAGCACAAGCCCAAAATGATAGTCGGCGGAGCGTCGGCCTACTCGCGCGAATGGGACTATCGGCGAATGAGGCAAATCGCCGACAAAGTGGGCGCATTGCTGCTGGTCGACATGGCACACACCGCGGGACTAATCGCGGCAGGACTGCTCGAAAACCCGGTAAAACACGCCCACATCGTCACCTCCACAACCCACAAAACCCTCAGAGGTCCCCGCGGAGGCGTCATCCTAATGGGCAAAGATTTCGAAAACCCCTGGGGAGCGACCAACCCGAAAGGCGAAGTGAAAATGATGTCCGCCATTCTGAACTCGGCCGTCTTCCCAGGCATCCAGGGTGGGCCGCTCGAACACGTAATCGCCGCCAAAGCCGTAGCATTCGGCGAAGCGTTAAAACCCGAATACAAAGAGTACCAAAAACAAGTGGTTAGAAACGCCCAAGCGATGGCCAAAGCATTCGCCGCCAAAGGCTACAAAATAGTGAGCGGCGGGACCGACAACCACCTGATGCTGGTCGACCTGCGCACCAAATTTCCCGACCTGACCGGCAAAGCCGCCGAAAAAGCACTCGTGGCAGCCGACATCACGACAAACAAAAATATGGTGCCCTTCGACACCCGCTCGCCATTCCAAACCTCGGGCCTGCGATTCGGCACCCCGGCCATCACCACCCGCGGGCTTCGCGAAAAAGAAATGGATATCGTTGTGGCGCTGATCGACAAGGTACTAAGCGACTATGAAAACGCCGACAACATCGCCGCAGTTCGGAAAGAGGTCAACGCGCTGATGTCAGGCCGAAAGCTGTTTTCAGCGATTAACGATTAACGATTAGCGATTAGCAGGCTACGCGCTACGCAATGGAGAGTTAAGAGTTAAGAACTAAGAGTTAGGCTACGCAACGCCCAAGCTACGCGGGAACTAGCTACGCGACGCAGAGTCTACCACCCCGCCTCTTCGAGGCACCCCTCCTTAGCAAGGAGGGGAAAGCTAAGCAAAGTCGAAAACCTTTCTTCATTCTTCATTAAAAAGAACGGTGTTCCAGCCACGGGGATCAGGAGCGTCGCCAAACTGAATCGCCCGCAAAGCATCATAAAGCCGAACCGTCCACGGACCCGCGCTCTCCCCATCGCCCACAACATAAGTCCGACCCTCATCCGGATCAAAAACCTTCCCAATAGGCGAAACCACCGCCGCAGTCCCGCAAGTCCCAGCCTCCTCAAACGACGACATCTCCGAAAATTCAACCTCACGCTCCTCAACCCGCAACCCGAAATCAGCCGCCAACTCCCGAAGCGTCATATTGGTAATCGACGGCAATATCGACGACGACTTAGGCGTAATATAAGCCCCATCACGAATAGCAAAAAAGTTCGCCGCACCACACTCATCGATATACCTCTTCTCCTTAGCATCCAAATAAAGCACATTCGAATAACCCGCCGCCTTAGCCTGCTCGCCCGAAATAAGACTGGCCGCATAATTCCCGCCAACCTTCACCTTGCCCGTACCCAACGGCGCAGCGCGGTCGTGGTGCCGCTCGATAATAACGCTTATCGGTCGGAAACCCTCTTTAAAATAAGGACCCACCGGAGAAACAAAAACAACAAACAAAAACTCCGTGGCAGGCTTAACCCCAACCTGAGCACTCGTACCTACAAGAGTAGGACGAATATAAAGCGACGCCCCAGTGCCATAAGGCGGAACAAACCGCTCATTGCGCCGAACAGCCTCGACACAAGCCCGACAAAACAATTCCTCGTCGGGAGCAACCATCTGAGTATACTCCGCCGAACGAATCATCCGCCGCGCATTCTCAACCATCCGAAAAATGCGAACCCGCCCATCCTTGCCGCGAAAAGCCTTCAACCCCTCAAACGCCTCCTGGCCATAATGCAAGCAAGTGGCAGCCATGTGCATAGGAATATACTCGCTGTCGTGAACCTCCGGCTCGCTCCACCGCCCGTCCCTGAACTCCGAACGAATGTTGTAATCCGTCTTAACGTACCCGAACCCCAGTTCGGCCCATTTGATGTTGGTCTCCATTATCTATTTTTTTAGTTTTTCTATCTGCCTCTCCACCTCGGCATCCTCCACCCGCTCGAACAACAACTCTGGCGTGCCGACCTTATGCCCGGCCGGAATGATACTGTCGCCGCCCAAGCTGTCCCAAGCGGGCGCGGCCTGCAACATAGCCCCTATCTTCGCGGCCGTAAACGGCATAAAAGGCTCGCAAGCTATCGCAAGGTTGGCCACAATCTGAACCGCGATGTTCATAATGGTCTGAACCCTGGCGGGATCGGTCTTAACGACCTTCCACGGCTCGGTGTCGGCCAAATACTTATTCCCCAACCGAGCAATCTCCATAACCCCCTTCAACGCCTCGCGAAACTGGAACCGCTCGATGTTCCTCTCTATCGTCGGACGCAACGAAGAGAGCTCCTCCAAAACGGTGCCGTCATAATCGGTCATCCCACCCCGCTCCGGAACAACCCCGTCATAATATTTCCCCGTCAAAACCATCACCCGATTGACAAAATTGCCCAGCACCGCCACCAACTCATTATTAGCCCGAGCCTGAAAATCGCGCCACGTAAAGTCATTATCCTTAGTCTCCGGCGCATTGGCGCAAAGCACATAACGCAAAACATCCTGCTTGCCCGGAAAATCTTCCAAATACTCATTCAGCCAAACCGCGTGATTGCGCGAAGTGGAGATCTTGTCCCCCTCAAGATTGAGAAACTCATTGGCCGGAACATTGTCAGGCAAAACATACCCCCCGTGAGCCTTCAACATCGCCGGAAACATAATGCAATGGAACACAATATTGTCCTTGCCGATGAAATGAACCATCCGCGTATCATCGCTCTTCCACCACCGCTCCCAATCTCGGGTCAACTCCTTAGTGGCCGAAATGTACCCTATCGGCGCATCGAACCAAACATACAACACCTTGCCCTCGGCCCCCTCCACCGGAACCGGAATGCCCCAATCGAGATCACGCGACACCGCCCGAGGCTGCAACCCCCCATCCAACCAACTCTTACACTGACCATAAACATTGCCCTTCCACTCCCGATGCTCCTCCAAAATCCACTGTTTGAGAAACGCCTCGTGCCGGTCAAGCGGCAAATACCAATGAAGCGTATCCCTGAGCTCCAACTCGGACCCCGTCAACGCACTCTTCGGATCGATCAACTCAGTAGCCGCCAAACTCGATCCGCACCTCTCGCACTGATCGCCATAAGCACCCTCCGCCCCGCACCTGGGGCACTTGCCGACAATATACCTGTCCGCCAAAAATATCCCCGCCTCGGGATCGAAATAGTGCTTCGAAGTGTGCTCGATGAACTCGCCCCTGTCATATAAAGTGCGGAAAAAGTCGCTCGCCGTCTCACGATGAACTGCCGACGTTGTCCGCGAATAGATGTCCATCGACATCCCGAACTGTTCGAAAGAGTGCTTAATGATGGCGTGGTACCTGTCGACCACATCCTGCGGAGAAACCCCCTCGTTGCGCGCCTTGATGGTGATGGGCACGCCGTGCTCGTCGGATCCGCAAACCCAAATAACCTCCTCGCCCCGCAAACGCAAATATCGGGCGTAGATGTCGGCCGGAACATAAACCCCGGCCAAATGACCGATGTGGATCGGCCCGTTGGCATACGGTAACGCCGCCGTAATCAAATGACGTTTATATTGCTTCATAATTTTTTCTCCAAAATGTGTAAATACTCTCTCGTTCTGTCAGCCTTGTGGTTCCTCGCATTGACTTTATCCGCCCGGAACCGCGGATAATCGGTCTGTACCAAATCGTAATGCCCGTATCGTTCCATTATGCTGCGTATGGTAGAAACCGACATTAATCCTTCGTTGTTATAAGATAGAAAAACATATCTGAACCGAGCCTGTCTAATCAAATCTTCGAACTCATCCACCACCTTAGCCGCGCTACAATAATTCGAACGCTTATACTCACGCATTCCCGTCTTGCCCATAGGGACAAAATCGTCGTACATAGCTATTGTGTTGAGGATATGATAGTTAGCCCCGTACTGTCGTTCGTTGTAAGGAGGATCGAGGTACAAAATATCGCCCTCTATCCGCGAGATCAAATCGTTACTCGCCGCGTTGAAAACGTCGTGCTCGTTGTCATTGAGGTCGAAAATCGCCGGTTGTAAAACCAACCCCTTTTGAGCCGACGGCTTCAGCGACTTCAAATATGCCCCATAAACCGAAGCCGTATTAGCAACCTTGTCGGCACTCTCCAACAAACTTGCAAGCAGGAAAAAGTATAGATTAGAAGAGATGCGCCCTTCGCTCCTCCACCGCTCGATCGTTTTGCGAACAGTATCTATCTTTTTACCATTATCGTCCGAAAAATATTGTCGTCCCGTTCCGCCGCCCAGGCAATAGTTTTTGTACATGAAACCATCCCCTATGAGAGGCAAGGCATTCAATTCGTCGATATACTCATGTTTGTCGTCTATCTCGGTGTGATTGCCAATATAATTTCTGTTCAAAACATAGCTATAATATTCGCAGTCATTGGAGATAACTTTTTTAACCCGGCTCTTGAAGGTTCTACCAACAATACCCGTCCCCGCAAAAATATCACAGAAAACCTTTCCGGAGAGCTCTTCCCCGACAACTTTGCCGATAGTCGAAGAAATGAATTCCGACAACTTATATTTCGAGCCGATGTAGTTCATTTCCCTGAATAGAGTTTTGCCGTCACAAAATCTGCAGCTTCCGCAGCTATCCTGCGCACGCTCACCATGCGGTATTCCACAGGATCATATTGATAACAACCCACGCATCCCAGCTCAGGCGTGTACGTCTCATCCCCCTCGTAAAATTCATAAGGATTTCCCTTGATGTTCTTAGCATTCCAACGCCTGTCCGTTCTTTTGCAATGCTTGCATATCTGTCTCTTCGCATCGTTGGCGGCTTTGCTCAGGGGTTGAAAATCTTCGAGACGTTGTGTAGCCAACTTGGAAATCCGGTGGTCGTTTTTTCGACCGTCTTTGTGATCCACCTCAATCGTGGTGTTTTCCGAAACACCGTTCACCCCCAGCATCACACAATTCTGTGTTTTGTAAAAATCTTTTATATCCTTGCGGACGGCTTGCCTGAACATCTTTTCTTTGTTATGTCCGGCAAGTCTGATACGGTCTATTCGATTTCCCGACGTAACACTTTTGTCCATCTCGATCTGGTATTTCGCAGCGAGAGCCGAATTTCCCCTACACCAACTACCGCCATTGCCGAGTTGAAGGTCGCCATATTTACCAACAAACTCGGTGACATTAACCCAACGACTCTTACCCTTTTCGTCGGGCGAGGCAAGATCTAAAAACAGTTCGATTTTTGTCATTTTATCAATCTTAATTCTTCTTTTTCGTACGTACCTCGATAGCTTCGAAGCCTTTGCCGTAGACGCCCATCACCGAACCGACCGAGACAAAAGCATCCGGATCAATATCCCGCACAACCCGCAAAATATTATTGCTCTCAACCTTCCGGCACATCACCAACAACATCTTACTCGGATGGCCCGTATAAGCCCCAGTCCCGTCCAAAATCGTAACCCCACGATGCAAATCGTGAGTAATCGAATGAGCAATCTCAGCGTGCCTGCGCGAAAAAACAAATATCTGCGAACTCTGCTTATTGCCCGCAAGAATAGTATCAACCGTATAACTAAACACCCCAATCATCACATAACCATAAATAATCATAGTCAAAGCATTATCCACGCCCGGATCGAGGTGATAAACAAACCACGAACACCCGATAATCGTAAAATCAGACGCCATAACTATCCGACCATAACTCACACGCCGGAACTTATTAATAATCATCGCCGCAATATCCGTACCCCCCGTACTGCCCCCCTGCAAAAGACACAACCCCACCCCGATACCGCTCAACACCCCCGCAAGGATAGCCGACAACAACTTATCATCGGCCAACCCCAGCAAATCGTGCGGCAAAATAGCCGGAAAAAGATTGAGCCACAAAGCAATAGACCCTATCCCCCAAACCGTCTTGAACCCGAACGACGGTCCAATAATAAACAACGCCACCAACAACAAAACGGAGTTGATAATCACAAACCCAATCCCCATCGGCAACCCCGTCGCATACTGAACCAACATCGCCAAACCACTCGACCCGCCACCGATCCCATTAGCACTCTCGACAATGCTCGCCCACGAAAAAGCGTAAAGCACACACCCGATGTGCATCAAAATGAGCTCCTTGGACAACCTCCTAATGTCTATCGCCTGCTTCATAAAACAATATTGACTATTCGACCCGCAACCACTATCACCTTTTTCGGTGCACGACCCTCCAACCACCTCTGTGCCTGCTCGTCGGCCAGAACGGCAGCCTCGATCTCACCCACCGGAATGCCCAAAGGCAAAGTCTTTTTGAACCTCACCTTGCCATTGACCGAAACGGGATAATCGAACGAATCCTCCACCAAATACTCGGCACGGAACTCCGGCATTTTTTCGTTAAAAACGGTGTCCGAGTGACCCATAACAGACCACGCCTCCTCTGCAATATGGGGTGCAAAGGGGGCGAGCAAAATGGTCAACGGCTCCAAAACAGTCCGCTTACCACACGACTTCAACTCGTTCAGACATATCATAAAGGCCGCAAC
This sequence comes from Alistipes sp. UBA940, assembly GCA_002293425.1. Classification (GTDB taxonomy): domain Bacteria; phylum Bacteroidota; class Bacteroidia; order Bacteroidales; family Rikenellaceae; genus UBA940. The sequence goes on from DBDE01000020.1 coordinate 60,845, forward strand.
GGAGGTGTTGAACGAGAAATTCTCTATATCCTCCCTGACCTTCTTTATGGTCTTATGCAGCGTTTTGAGCTCCTCGCGCGTGGGCTCATCGTCGTTAATCCCGTCGAACAATCCCCAAAACTTTCGCAGAAACTTATGCACCCCGTCGATGCCGTTGGTGTCCCACGGCTTGGATTGCTCCAACGGGCCGAGAAACATCTCGTACATCCGCAGCGTATCCGCCCCATAATTGTCCACGATATAGTCGGGATTGACCACGTTATACATACTCTTGCTCATCTTCTCCACCGCCCAACCGCAAACATACCTGTCGTTTTCGAGCACAAACTCGGCATCGGCATACTCCGGCCGCCAAGCGCGAAAAGCATCTATGTCCAACACGTCGTTGTGAACGATATTGACATCGACGTGGATTGGCCGAACATCATAATGTGCAATCAACCCGTGCGAAACGAACCTGCCGCTGTCGACATCCCGATAAACAAAATTGCTCCGCCCCTGGATCATCCCCTGATTGACCAGCTTTTTGAACGGCTCGGCCTCCACCACCAACCCCAGATCGAACAAAAACTTATTCCAAAACCGTGAATAGATAAGGTGTCCCGTCGCGTGCTCTATCCCCCCGATGTACAGATCGACATCGCGCCAATATTCGTCCGCCTCTTTGCCAACCAAAGCAGTGTCGTTATGGGGATCCATATAGCGCAGATAATACGCGCTCGAACCCGCAAACCCGGGCATAGTGCTGGTCTCGAGCGGATAACCCTTGTATTCCCACCCTTTGACCCTCGCAAGGGGCGGCTCACCCGACCTGGTAGGCGAAAAATCGCTCACCTCGGGCAATCGCAACGGCAGCTCCTCCATCGGCACGGCACAAGCCACCCCGTCCTTATAATATATGGGAATCGGTTCGCCCCAATACCTCTGCCGCGAAAAAATGGCGTCCCTGAGGCGATAATTGATCTTTGCACTTCCGATGCCCCTGTCGACAATCTCGGCGACTATCCGGTCTATAACCGTCTGGTCCTTGCCGTCGACAACCTCGATAATCGGAAGACCGAAGTGCTCGGCAAAAGCCCTGTCGCGCTCGTCGTGCGCCGGAACAGCCATTATCGCCCCCGTGCCATAACCCGCCAAAACATAATCGCTGACATAAACTGGTATCTGCTCGCCCGTAAACGGATTGAGGGCATAACTGCCCGTGAACACCCCGCTCACCTTGCGCGTATCGGCAATGCGCTCCCGCTCCGAACGCTTCTTTGCGGCGGCGAGATAATCACGAACCTTACCCAAGTGTTCGGGAGTGGTCAACTTCTCCACCAGCTCGTGCTCCGGCGCAACGACCATAAACGTGACCCCGTAAATGGTGTCGGGCCGGGTGGTGAAAATCTCCAACTTCTGTTCGCTCCCCTCGATGTCGAAAAACATCTGCGCCCCAACGCTCTTGCCTATCCAACCACGCTGTATCTCCTTCAACGACTCGCTCCACTCCAAACCATCCAGCCCGTCGAGCAACCGCTCGGCATAAGCACTGACCCTCAAAAGCCACTGCTTCATCCGCCGCTGCTCCACCGGATGGCCGCCGCGCTCGCTCAATCCGCCCACCACCTCGTCATTGGCCAGCACCGTGCCCAACGCCTCGCACCAATTGACCGTCGTCTCCGCCCGATAAGCAAGGCGATAATCCATCAACTCGTCCTCGGTCAACTCGGGACGCTTGCTGCGAAGTTCCGAAATCGGCATAGCCCGCCCCAGCTCCGTGTCATAATAGCTGTCGAACATCTTCAGGAACACCCACTGGGTCCACTTATAATAAGAGGGATCGGAGGTCTCCACCTCCCGCGACCAATCGTAACTCAAACCGAGCTTGCGAAGCTGGGCTTTATAACGCTCGATATTCTCCGCCGTGGTGATGGCCGGATGTTGGCCCGTCTGGATGGCATATTGCTCGGCCGGCAACCCGAAAGCGTCGAACCCCATCGGGTGCAGAACATTGAAGCCGCACAACCTCTTATACCTCGTGTAGATGTCCGAAGCGATATATCCCAACGGATGGCCGACGTGCAACCCCGCACCGCTGGGATAAGGGAACATATCGAGGACATAATATTTGGGTTTATCGGAAATAGAGGTATCGTTAACCCACCTCTGCTGCCACTTCTTCTCTATATGTGCAAAATTATACTCCATAAGGGTGCTGAATTTGAAAACACAAATGTAATGTATAAAAGGATGGTTTTCGAAAAAAATAACAAAAAAGTTAGCAAAAGTTTGCGGATAAGAAAAATGTCTCTATCTTTGCAGTCCCAAATCGAGAGGTATAACTCTTTTTCGGGAGACGATCTTTGAGGAATTTGAGCAGCTAAAGTTTATTTTGATTTTCAAATCAATTCTTTTTTGGTTTATCGGCCAGAGACAAAATTATTTCTATTTTTTTTACAATGGAGAGTTTGA
>DBDE01000008.1 GCA_002293425.1 Alistipes sp. UBA940
GCGGGCTGGGACCCGGGCAGCGACTCGGTGGTTCGTGCGTTGCTCGAAGCGTGTGCGCCGCAGGGGACGACCTTCACCAACTTCGGCCCTGGGATGAGTATGGGCCATTCCGTTGCGGCGCGGGCTGCGGCGGGTGTCGTGGACGCTTTGTCGATGACCATTCCGGTGGGCGGCGGTGTGCACAGGCGCGAAGTGTTTGTCGAGCTGGAAGACGGGGCCGATTTCGAGGATGTTTCGCGGGCGATCAAGGCCGATCCGTATTTCGCACGGGACGAGACTTCGGTGGTGGAAGTGGAGGATGTGTGTTCGCTGGTGAATGTCGGTCACGGGGTTAAGATCGAGCGGACGGGCGCGAGCGGCACGACCGAGGGGCAGCGTTTCGAGTTCACGATGAGGATCAACAATCCCGCTCTGACTGCACAGATTATGGTTTCGTGCGCCCGTGCGGCGGTGCGGGCCAGGGACCGAGGCGATTTCGGAGCCAGGACGATGATCGAAATTCCACCCGTCGACCTGCTCGCAGGCACCCGCGAAGAAAACATTGCGCGGTTGGTGTAAATACCGATTGAAGATCAAGAATTACGATGGGGTATATCTGACTACTGAACAGTCGTTTTTTTGTCTAAAAAATTTGTAAATTAGTTTGGTTTGATTAACTTTGTCTTAGCGAAATTGCTTTAATTATTCGTCCTTGAATTATGTCGTCGCAGTTTTCTCGTCCTTTGAATAGCGTTTACTTAGCCGAGACTTTTTTGGAAAAAGCTTTGGGTTATGTGGCGAAGAGTAGTCTGTATATAGCTATATCAAATAGTGAAATTGCGTTGCCCGAAAACAGTGAAAAGAAAGATACTCTGGTACATGAGGTAAATAGGGTTTCAAGATACAGATCTGATCCTGAAAGATGGAAATTACGACAAAAAATAGCCGATGAGTTGTTTGCATATAAAAGGATAGAGGATGACGACTCTATTAAATTAGGAAGAGGGGGTGCATTGCCGAGAACGCCTGTAATCAGAGAAAAAAAAGCTTACATAATTATAGGATTGCCCGCTTCAGGAAAATCTGTGGTTGCAAATTTTATTTCAGATGAGACGGGCTCTGTTGTGTTGGATGTAGATTATGCTAAGAGAAAACTACCGGAGTATAAACCGAATCTACCACATGGAGGAGCATCTCTGGTTCACGAAGAGTCCAGCCTCATTGTATATGGCAAGGTTGTTGCGGGAGCACCATCGTGTTTTAGGCCACTATACGCCTTGTGCTCTCAAGAGGGATATAATGTGTGCATGTCTAAAACCGGCAATGACTTGGCAGGGGTTTTACAATTAGCCGAGTTTTGGAAAAATATTCTTGGTTATGAGGTGCACTTGGTCCTTGTGCAAGTGGATAGGCGGATAGCTACGATAAGGGCGATTAAGCGCTTTGAAAAGACCGGCAGATATGTCCCCTTGAGTCTGATTTTTGACGGGTATGGCAATGATCCCTTGATTTCGTACTATCGTTTAAAAGAATATAATAAGAAGGCAGCCATTTTTAGCTCATTCGGTAAATTGTCGACAAGTGGTGTGAGTCCTGAAGTAGTAGATTCAGATGGCATATCTCCTGTGCGATTGTACATATAAAAGTTGTTTGTTATGCAGAGTTTAGCAAGAGCGAGTAGAGGAAGAGCCCATAAAGATATGGGTTCTCGATTAGGTTTCGGGAATTCCGCAAAAATTGTAAATGTTGGTAAGGCGAAAGCCCCTGTCTCATCTGTCGAATATTGTAAACAAAATCAGGCACAGATTTCTTGTGTGATAAAACAGCTGTACGAATCAGAACAGCGTGAAATAGAAAACATGATTAGGTTTCATGCCAAGATGGCTCGTTGAGGTCGACAATGGTTTGATAAAACAAAAAGCGACTCCGAAATCGGGGTCGCTTTTTATTTATACCTTATTATATAAAGGTATAAATAACCTATTTCTGTTTCCAGAACTCGGCCACCTGATCGCTCGCCACGACCTCCTCCTTAAAAGCATAAGCACCGGTCTTGTCGCTCTTCACCATCTTAATGCACTTGGTGAAATTCTTACCCGCGCCCGCAGTCTTCAACGTTGCAACTACCTTCTTTGCCATAACAACTCAAATGGGTTAAAAAATTACTTAATCTCCCGATGAAGCGTAACCTTCTTCAAATAGGGATTATACTTCCGACGCTCCAAACGATCGGGAGTATTCTTCTTGTTCTTGGTGGTGATATACCGGCTCATTCCCGGCACGCCACTCTCGCGCTGTTCGGTGCATTCCAAAATGACCTGAACCCTGACCTCTTTCTTTGCCATAGTGGATTAATAAACTTTTTTGGGAGCCGCCGCACACTTCAAAGCAGCATCGAGGCCCCACTTGTTAATGTTTTTCATTCCGGCCGCAGACACCTTCAAGGTGATCCACCGGCCCTCGTTTTCCGACCAAAACCGTTTAATCTTTAAGTTGGGATTAAACCTGCGCTTGGTCTTGGCATTGGAGTGGGAGACATTGTTTCCCGTCATTGCCCGTTTACCCGTGATTTCGCAAACTTTCATCTTTGTGTATAATTAGAGCCTGCAAAGATAAACAAAATAATTCATATTTGGTATGGAAATTGATTGTCGGAGTGATAAATTTTTAATGTTCTTGGATTATGAGACGAATTATGCTTTTGGTGCTTTGTGCCGCCGCAATGACGGGGTGCAACTTGCATTCGAGAACGCTGAAGTTCTCATCGGAAGGTCCCGACAGGGAGTTTCTGAATGTGCTGGCGAGAATGGAGATCATCGACGGCAAGTACATTGTCTACACCATCGAACGGGCGGAGTACAGCGGAGGCGCGCACGGTCTGGAAACGACGATGTATGCCAACTATGATCTGCGGACCGGTCAGCGGGTGACTCTGGACGATCTGTTCACGCCCGAGGGCAAGGCGAGGTTGGCGAACGAGATCCGGCGCAAGATCTTGGAGGACAACAATGTGTCGAGCTGGGCCGAACTGCGGGATAAGGGGTGTTGGCTGGAAGAGAGCGAGGTTGTTGCGACGGAGAATTTTTATTTGACGGGCGATGCGATCCTGTTCCAGTTCAATCCGTACGAGGTTGCGTGCTATGCCAACGGCTCGACCAGCGTGTGGTTGTCGTATCGCGAACTGAAAGAGCTGATGAAGATTTAGTGGGGCACAGGGAATTAATCTAATTTCCTTACTAAATTTCATAAAATTATTTAATAACGCTTACACCTTTTCACTCGACGGCACGGTTGAGGTGAAAAGGTGTAAACTTTTTTTTGCGCCGAAAGTTGGCGGTTTAAATAAAATGTTATAATTTTGTTAAGCTTTTTGTATTGAAAAAAATGTTGAGACTTAATTTTCTAACCAAAACAAAATTCTTTTTATGAAAAAAATCTATGCTTTACTGCTTTGCTGCGTTGCTTTCGCGGCAAATGCGCAGGTGCATTCCATTCGCGGGACGGTGACGTCCGAGGCCGATGGCGCGCCTGTCGGGGGGGTGATGGTGCTCGTTGAAGGGACCAACTCCTATGCAACGACCAATGCCGTCGGGGAGTACACTATCTCCGCTTCCCAGGGCGATGTGTTGGTGTTTAGTTTGTTGGGCTTTGCGTCTCAGAGCGTGTCGGTTGGTGCCGGTACGGTTATCGACGTGGTGTTGGCAACGGACGCCGAGTGGATCGACGACCTGGTGGTTATCGGTTACGGTACTCAGCAGAAGAAGCTCGTGACGGGTGCGACGGTGCAGGTGAGCGGGGACGATATTGCGAAGCTCAACACTGTGAACGCGTTGAGCGCATTGCAGAGCCAGACACCGGGTGTGAACATCACTCAGGGGTCGGGTCAGCCCGGTACCCAGTATGGCTTCAAGGTGCATATTCGTGGGATGGGTACCAAGGACAATGCGGCTCCGCTCTACGTTATCGACGGTATTCCGGCGGGTAACAGCAATGGCGCGTTGAGCAACATTAATCCGGCCGACATTCAGTCGATCGACGTGTTGAAGGATGCCGCTTCGGCTGCCATCTATGGTTCGCGTGCGGCGAACGGGGTTATCCTGGTTACCACCAAGCAGGGCCGTGCCGGTCAGAGGGCTCAGGTGTCGTTGGACGGGTACTATGGTTTCCAGAACGTTTACAAGCTGGCCCAGACGCTTAATGCTCAGCAGTATGCCGACATTATGAACGAGGCCAATATTATGGACGGTTTGGCTCCTTTCGATTTTGCGTCGATGGTTCCGAATTGGGACAGGATTGCCGACGGTAGTTGGAAGGGTACCAATTGGTTGGAGGAGTCGAGAAACAAGAACGCTCCGATCCAGAACTATACCCTTAATATAACGGGCGGTACGGAACAGTCGGTTTACTCTATCGGTTTGGGATATACTTCTCAGGAGGGTATTTTCGGTGCTCCGGTGGCCTCGAAGTATGAGAGGTATACGGCCAGGTTGAACACTGAGCACGTGTTGTTCAAAGGCAGGGATCGCGACATTATCAAGTTCGGTGAGAATTTGACCTACACTTTCAACCAGAATCAGGGTCGTATGAGTATGGACAATCAGTACTCGAACGACATTGCGAACCTGATGCGTACCACTCCGTTCCTTCCGATGTATGACGAGGACGGAGAGTATCATAAGGCTATCGATTGGGATTTGCGTCAGGTGAACCCCATTGCTCAGAATGTTTACTCGACCAATTCGAGGGATAACAGCATCGACAGGGATCATTCGCTGCGTTCGAGCTTGTATTTGATTGTCGAGCCGATCAAGAACCTGGTTTTGAAGAGCACGTTCGGTTACGCTTATGGCGCGGGTTCGAGACGGAATTACACTCCGAAGATGAACCTGGGTCCGCAGTCGGTTCGTGACGTCGATTCTGTACAGCAGGAGATGAACAATAGCCAGTCCATCACTTGGGAGAACACGGCTACTTATAAGTTCGACATCAATGGCAATCACAACTTCACCGCCCTTATCGGGAACACTATCGAAAAGTGGGGTGGTTCGATGGGCGATCGCCTGAGGGTGAGCAATGAGAATCCGCGTTTCCACGATTTGGAGCACGCTTATATCGACAATGCCAACCTGGCGAGTGCCGCGACGACTATCTCGGGTGGTCCGCAGAGCGGTATGGGTCGTTTGGCTTCGTTCTTCGGTCGTGTTAGCTATGACTATAAGAATAAGTATATGTTGACCGCAGTGGTTCGTGCGGACGGCTCGCACAACTTTGCACGCGGTCATAGGTGGGGTACGTTCCCCTCGGTTTCGGCAGGTTGGGTGATGACCGAAGAGCCTTGGATGGAGAATGCACGCAATTGGATGAACTTCCTGAAGATCCGCGCCAGCTGGGGCCAGAACGGTAACCAGGACGTGAGCTCGTTCCAGTACTATTCTTCTATCTCTACCGGCGGACGTTATGTGTTTGGCGACGACAAGTCGAATCCTTCGATGGCGTCTTATCCGAGTAACTTCCCCAACGCGGAGATCTCTTGGGAGACCTCGGAGCAGATCGACCTCGGGTTCGACGCTTCGTTCTTCCGTTCGAGGTTGAATGTTGCTTTCGACTATTATGTTAAGAATACGAAGGATTGGTTGGTGGATGCACCTCAGTTGACCTCTTATGGTGCGACGAACACCACCTATATCAATGGTGGCGATATTCGCAACAGCGGTGTCGAACTCGGCTTGAGCTGGGATGACAAGGCGGGTGAGTTCTCTTACGGGGCTAATGTTAACTTTGCTTACAATAAGAACGAAGTTACTCGTATTGCGAGTGACAGGGGCTTTATCGAAGGTCCGGCGGATGTGTTGTATCGTCCTCACGACGGTGCTTATCGCATCGAGGTGGGCCGCCCGATCGGTTTCTTCTATGGTTATAAGACCGCAGGCGTGTTCCAGACACAGGAGCAGATCGACAACTACACCGGTGCCAAGATCAAGGGCGATTACGCTCCGCGTCCCGGTGATATGATCTGGGTGGATCACGACAAGGATGGCGAGATTACGGATGCTGACCGCACGATGATCGGCGATCCCAATCCGGATGTTACTTTGGGTATCGGGTTGAACTTCGGTTGGAAAGGTTTCGATTTGAATATTGCTATGCACGGGGTGTTCGGCAACCAGATTTTGCGCACTTGGCGTTCGTGGCCCGACGGCCCGAAGGGTAACTATGTTGCTTCGGAGGCGTTCGATCGTTGGCACGGTGTGGGTACTTCGAATACGGCGCCGAGGCTGAGCGCGAGCTCGCACCCGAACCGTCAGTGGATTTCGGACCTCTACATCGAGGATGGCGACTATTTGAGGATGCAGAACATCACTTTGGGGTATGACTTCAAGTACTTGTTGCCGAAGGCTAACTGGCTGAGCCAGGTTAGGGTTTATGTTACCGCTCAGAATCTGTTTACCATCACCGGTTATTCGGGTATGGATCCCGAGATCGGTTGGGGTGATGGAGGAGAGTGGGCTTCGGGTGTGGATGTTGGTTTCTATCCCAGCCCTCGGACTTGGATCGTTGGTGTTAATTTGAAATTCTAAAAAGAGTAGAAAGATATGAAAAAGATATTGATTGTATTTTCACTCTTAGGAGTGATGTTGACGACGGGGTGCGAGGACTTCCTTGATACCAAGGACCTTACGCACAAGAACACGACGAACTATCCGGGCGATGAGACGGAGATGAACGATTTGTTGAGTGGGTTGTATTATGCCGCTCACAATATGGAGATGGAGATGCAGGGGAACAATATGTTCGTTATTTCGGAGTTTATGTCGGATGACCGCTTTGCGGGTGGTGCACCGGATGATGACGACTTTGCAAAGTTGGAGCAGTTCATGTGTGACAATTACAACTTTTTGGCGGAGGCTTGGAGAGCGGCTTATATGACTGTTTTCAGGGCCAACTACATTATTAACGCGATGGAGTTGGATATTGTAAATTGGACGAGCGAGGAGAATCGCGATTATGCGGCGGGCCAGGCTTACTTTTTGCGGGCTTATGCGTTCTTCTATTTGGCGCGTATGTTCGGTGAGGCACCTATGCCTTTGATGACCGATCCGCAGAATTTGCCTAAGTCGACGGCGGACGAGTTGTTTGCCCAGATCGGATCGGACTTCAAGGCCGCTATCGAGTTGATGCCGGCGAATGAGATTCCTATTCCGGACCGTGTTAGGGCTACCAAGTGGGCTGCGGAGGCGTTTATGGCCCGTGCGTGGATGTTCTATACGGGGTATTATGGCAAGACGAGTATGCCGTTGGCGGAAGGTGGCGAGATCACCAAGACGCAGGTTATCGGCTGGTTGGACGATTGCATCAACAATTCGGGTCATAAATTGTTGGATGATTTCCGCAGTTTGTGGCCTTATTGCAACGAGTTGACGGCTCCGGATTATCCTTATGCTGCGAAGAACGAGTTGGAGTGGATCGGCGAGAAGGGTGCTAATACCGAGACCGTGTTTGCTTTCTCTTCGGCACCTTCGGCTGCGGGTTGGGGTAATATTTCGAGCGCCGACCCGTCGAGCAATGCCAACCGTATCAATCTTTACTTCTCGATGCGTATCCAGCCCAATGAGGACACTTTCCCGTTCGGGACTGGTTGGGGCTTTGGTACGGTGAATCCCCAGTTGTGGAACACTTGGCCGGATGCCGATGTGCGCAAGAGGGGTTCTATCGCCGACGTGACCGATCCGGACGAGATGCCGGCTTACAGCTGGGGTATGGACAATCAGATGCACGAAACGGGTTATATTCAGAAGAAGTATATCTGTATCAATGCGTATGATAACGGAGCTATTACCAGCTATTCGAGGCTGATGTATGGCACTTATGTGAATACCGATTACCAGCTGAGCAACACTCAGGACCTGGTGACGATGCGTTTTGCGGATGTGCTGTTGATGGCGGCCGAGTTGAAGGAGGACGTGTCGCTTATCAACAAGGTGCGTGCGCGGACAGGGTTGGATGATCTGACGGCTTACAGTCTGGATGCTTTGAAGCAGGAGCGTCGTTGGGAGCTGGCTTTTGAGAGCGTACGTTACTACGACTTGCTTCGTTGGGGCGATGCGGCTACGGCTTTGGCGACCCAGAACGGGGTGAATGTTCAGAACGCAGGTGTTGCGGCGACAATGGCTTTGGGTGATGTGGCGGCAGGGTTGGCTCGCACGGGCGGCTTCTTCCCCATTCCGGCCGAGGAGATCACCAAGTCGGAAGGCGTGTTGACCCAGAGCAAGGGCTGGGGTAATTAATGTTTGTGGTTGTTTTTTTAATACATTGAATATTATGAAAAGATTGATATGGATGGTGTTTGCGGCCTTTGCGGTTTTGCTGAGCGCGTGTGAGCCCATCGACAATAGCGAATCTCCCAAGAACAATCCCTGGGGGCCGGAAGATTTGAGGTTCACGGTTGAGAACACTTCTCCGGGCAGCAACGAGATCCGGATGACGAGCCAGATGCCCGGGGTGGTGGTTCAGTGGGATTATATGACGGGTGTTACGACGGCGGACGAGTTGACGGTTATCTTCCCGGCTACGGGCGAGATACCCATTAAGTTCACCGCTGTGGGTCCTAACGGTCAGGTTTCGAAGACCGTGACGGCCACTATCACCGAGATGACGGAGCCCATCGATCCGATTTGGAACCTGTTTGCGGGTTACTCGTTGGACGAGCCCAAGACGTGGGTTTGGGATGCTACGGCTAATGGCGGCAATGTTTGGGGTACGGCCGGTCACTTGGCGAGCACGGCTCCGGGTTGGAGCGTTGCCAAGGTGGGTGACACGTTGGGTACGGGCGGTTACGTCGACCCCAATGCGTCGTTCAGCATGGGCCTTTTGGCTACCATCAGCGTTACCGACAATGGTGCAACGCGTAACGGGACCTATTCGTTCGATATGTCGAAGAAGACCCCGAACACCGACAATGGCGAGCCCTGGTCGGACGGTCAGCTGACGTTGGCAGGGTTGACGATGCCTACGGGTGTTATTTGCTGGGCAGGTACTCCCGTCAGCACTTACAACATCATTAAGTTGACCGAAACCGAGATGGTTCTCGAAGCGGCGCCGACGGGTGCAGGCGGCTGGGCCGAAGGTACTTTCTGGATGTTTAAGGCTAAGGAATAGTTTTTTGAAGAAGTTTTTTCGGAGCAGCCCCTCGATGAATAGTCGGGGGGTTGTTTTTTTCTATTCTTTTAGTTAAATTTGCTTTTTAAATTTTGACTTTATGATTTTAGGGATAGATCTGGGGGGAACGAACGTGAGGGCGGGGGCGGTCGATGGGGGACGGTTGGTGAACAAAATTTCGGAACCCAGCCGGGCTGAATTGCCGGTGAAGGAGTCGGTGGAGCATATCAAGAGCGTTATCGGCAAGGTTTTTTCGTCTGCCGTCACGGGCATCGGGGTCGGAGTGCCGAGCGTTGTCGATGTCGAGCGGGGGATCGTTTATAATGTCGTCAATATTCCGTCGTGGAAGGAGGTGCACCTGAAAGCCGAGTTGGAACGGGAGTTCGGGGTGCCGGTTCACGTGAATAACGATGCTAACTGTTTTGCGCTGGGCGAGAAGGTTTTCGGGGTGGCGAAAGGGTACGATGATGTTGTGGGGGTGACGCTCGGGACGGGGGTCGGAGCGGGGTTGGTGTTCGATGGCAAGTTGTATAGCGGGCGCAATTGCGGTGCGGGCGAGTTGAGTTCGGTGCCTTATCTGTCGGGAAATTATGAGCATTTTTGCAGCAGCGAGTTCTTTATTGACGAGCACCGGACGACGGGCAAGGAGTGTGCGGCGGCGGCTCGGGCGGGCGACGCGGCGGCGAGGGCGATTTGGGCGGGG
>DBDE01000016.1:0-769 GCA_002293425.1 Alistipes sp. UBA940
ATGGTGGTGCAAATGGTGGTGTAAGTGCGTTGCAAAGTCAAATACTCGCTCTTATCAAACAAAATCCGCACGTCACGGCGTCTGAAATCGCAGAACAAACCGCCACTCCTCGCCGAACAGTAGAAAACAACCTGAAAAGATTAAAGGAACGCGGCATCATCGCTCGCCAGGGGGCCGACAAGAACGGCAAGTGGGAGATAATCCCGCATATCAAGAGCGGCGACTGACGAATAATTCAGGAAAACCATGCGGGCGCAGGGCATAGTGCTTTGTGCCCGTTTTGTGTTTCTGAATGCGGTTGGCCATCGTGTTCTATTGAAAAAATATCGCACAAAATCTTGCGACATCAGTGTAATTGCTTATATTAGAGGCAGTTAAAGTGCTGTTTTTGCAATTTTATGCTGATAAGCGATGGACTACCATATCTCCTCACATAGGAACATTTCGGAACTTGAAGAATTGACAGGTGCGGCCACCGGATCGATCCGTCCGATACCCGCCAAAGATGTGGCAAAATTCGACTTTTTGACCCTCCGGCTCTTCCTTCACAAGTGGGCTTTGTACACAATGCCGACGACCGAACTGATCGAGTACCTGGCCGACAAAATTGCGGGTAAATCCGCCATCGAGATCGGAGCCGGTTTGGGTGTTATCGGGCGTGCTTTGGGCATCCCGCTAACCGACAACAAAATGCAGGAGTGGCCGGAAATCCGCATCACCTACGAAATGATGGGGCAACCCACGATCAAGTACCCGCCGGACATCATCG
>DBDE01000016.1:811-2854 GCA_002293425.1 Alistipes sp. UBA940
GAGCGGCAACTGGTGGGGTGTGGATACCGTGAAACTTGTTCACTCGGTACCCGAATACCTAATGGTCGGCAACCTGAATACCCACCGTAACGATCCGGCGATGAAATACCTCGACCATATCGAGCGGCACGACTTTTTATTCACTCGCGGAGGCCGGGAGACCTCCGCCATATTCTGTTGGAAACAATGAACCGTAAAATCCGTTATTTCATCCGCAAGTCGGAGATGTTGGAACACGCCATCGAAGAGATTGGCAAGGACAAGATACACCGATTCCCGGCCCTTATCGAAGCCCTGACAAAGGGTTGGGGGAATGGCTATGCCGTCATACCTCCAGGACATCCACGGTACGGCGACGAATGCCTCGATATTGACGTCCACGGCGGTATGACTTGGAGTGCCTTTGCCAGAGATATGGAATGGCCGGAGATTCTACCCGAAGAGCGGGATTGCTGGGTGGTCGGCTTCGACACCGCCCATGCGTTCGATACACCCGAAAGGTGTACCCGTGCCTATGTGCGAAGTGAGGCCAAACGGCTCGCCAAACTATTGGAAGCGATGTGGCCGGAATAGTAAACAGCAAAGCAAAAACAAACTAAAATTTGTAGATCATGAAGATTTCAGAACGTCCCACAACACACATTTTAATAGAGGCGTATACTGGCAGCGAATGGGATTGTTGCGACTATGCCATCATCGACTGCGGTGGCTGCTGGGCCGAGTCGATAAGACAACGACTGGCAGCCGTTCAGCACCTCCGTGATACCGACACTTACCTCAAGTCTCTCTTTTTTGACAGCAGTGTGTCCTTTCATCAGTCGAACGACCACTTCCACAAGGACGAATTATTGGCCGAAAACCAAGCATGGACGTTCGTGGAGTTGGATGATGGTGAGCTGAACAAACTGGGTGTTCCCGAGACTTATCTGGATACACCTATATTTGAGATATACAAGGATGGTTCTGCTCGATTCTTAGCCTGTGGGAAACACACAGGGGAAGATTTTATTACGGAAGACTTACCGCTGCCTGAATTAATCGAATCCTTGCGACAATAATTCAACGCAGTCCCAAACGGGCTGCGTTTTTAATAACCAATTACTTATGAAATTATCAGAACAACCAACCAATCAGATTATTGTTAGGGCAGATTGCAACAGCGAATGGGATAACTGCGATTTTGCTGTCATTACTCTTCGTGAGGGTTGGGCAGAAGAAATCGGTAAAAGACTGGAAATCGCCCGCGCCCTGCATGAAAATCCCAACTTTTTTTCCACACGGTATTTTGACAGCAGTGCGTCGTTCTATCGAATCAATTATGAGGAAACGGGCGACGTATTGCCCGGTAACAAGGATTGGTCATTCGTGGAACTTGACGATGGAGAAGAAGATAGGTTCCTTGAGCCGGAAAGTGCGTTGGAACTCTACACACTGACTCTCTACAAGGATGGCTGTGGTCGATACAAGGCATCCGGGAGTCATACCGGAGAAAACTTTTATACCGAAAAACTTCCATTGTCCGAGATAATCGAATCCGTTGGTAACACCACTACATTAGGGCTTAACACATAAAAACCACAAACTATGCAGATAAAATGCGAAGAACGGTACCGGGAAGCACTTGCCCATGCCGAAGAAACGAAAAACCCGACTCTCCGGCAGTGTCTGGATAAGTTGGAAAAGTGGGCGGATAAAGATAATGGGGAACTCATCTTGACGAAAGATCGCTCCCCGCTCTCGTTCCTGTTCGAGATTCGTGATGCCGATGGCAACACTACCATTAACGGCGGACTAATCTACCACGGTCGCCCGGACCTTTCCAGATCCATCACGTTCGACCCGACGATAGGTTGGCAAACCCATACTTGATCGACATGAGCGGAGAATATGTTTGGACTTATGGGGCACGGAGCGAAAATTCCGTGCCCTAATAATTTCATCCGACTTGTAATCATTTCCCACTAACTCCACCTATTCTTTCAGACACAGCAAAAACTCTCTATGCGTATGAGTAAAAAATACCACACAGTACGGTTTGCCGAT
>DBDE01000016.1:2878-10009 GCA_002293425.1 Alistipes sp. UBA940
GCCCATTTCCAATGCCACTGGGAGACATTCTTTCAGACGTTGAAAGCCGACACCCGCAGAGGGTTGCGAAAACTAATCTCCGAGACAATCAATGCCGACGAAATGATTGCCACAGATGGCCTGATCTACGAATACCTCGACTATCTGCACATGGAAATCGGACTGCGTCCCAAAGATGTGGCGATGGTTCCTCTGTCCGGCTGTGCCGACGATGCCTGCGACGAAATTGCCGACAAGCAGTATGTGATTGACCAACTCGCCGATGTTTCGGACGAGAAACTCTTCGATGCCGTTCGTGCCCTATGCGACGAACCGGAGCTGACGTCCCGCAAGGACGCCATCGAATACATAGTGTGGATAGTTGCCTGCAACATCAATGACATATAAAAATATGGCAAACATCAGCAACAGCGCCCTTCAGGACTGGGCGAACGAACACGACGCGGATTTCGCGTCCAAGGTGAAAGACCTGAAAATGTGGCGCAGGCTCTATTCCATCGCCTCCCTGTTCAACCTCGAAACGGTGGACGACGAGGGGATTTCGCACGGAACGGCCGGCGACGATCTTCCGTGTAATGCCTTCGTGGTGGCGCACGAACTTGTCGAGGGTGTCCTTGACGGGAATATCCTCTCGAAGGCGGACATTAACCACCACTTGCAATTCGTACCGATCGTGAAATTCTGAAAACTAAACTACCATGAACAAGACCATTACACTGTTGAAATGCGGATTCGTATCCTCGTGCTATAAGACCGGGGAGTTCAAGTCATTTTGCCGGACATTCAAGTCCGAATTCAAAAAGGTTCTCGGCGAACTCGGCTGCACCGACCTGGAGTGTTCCTACGGACACTTCTACATCAGCGGCTTCTTCAGCGCCCCCGATGGCCGATTGTGGTATTTCAATATCGGCGACGTCCGCTGGATGGGAGAACTGAAACTTCTGGTTCGCACGGCCCTGCATCGAAAAGACTACACCGGCGGGGTGAATATGTACGCCCTGCTGGATGATTTCACCGATAATCTCAAGCGCATAATAGGGATGGCGGCATGAAACGACGAATAACGATGGTCGCCGGGACGCACCTGACCGCACTCGACCGCAAAATGATTAACGCCGCTCTCGATGCCGATACCGATGAGGTGCATACCAAACACGGCAGTAAGTTGAGTAAAACGCTCCACNNAAGACCGAGATGGAACGATACCGCCAATGCACCTGGAATTGGCAGAGGGAGGGGTTGGTGGAACAACACGCCGTCAAAGGTGAACTCTTCTATGTCTGGATAGTTGACCCGGACAAGCGATTCTCTCAATTCACCGTCGATATAATTGAACTGCCATGAGAACTCGAAAATTCTGCCCGAAATGCGGGCGGCCTGTGCTAAAGTCCCGGACCAAAGGTTATGCGTTCCAATGCTGTGCCTGTGACGAGGATTTATACCGCTTTGAGGTGTATCGCCTCAAAGACCTCCCAATCGTCCGAAAGTTACAGCGGGCTACCTACTTCGACGAACTGACCGATCCGATACGCTTGCCGCTGGCGAGTGTCAAGAAACCGTACCGCGGGCCAAAACCCACATATCATCAAAAACGCAACGATCATGGAAGACAGAGAAATCCAAAGAACCATAATTAGCCGTTCGATCCTCGACGATTTCGGCTATGATTCCGATAAAATATCGGACGAAGACCTTGAGACTATCGCTACTGAATTGTTGGACTATTTCATTGAAGATGGCTTCAGGGATGCTTTGGAGTCCACGATGAGTAGCCTCGGAATCTCAAAAAAGGAAGAATAATATGGAAAACAACCTCAGCACAATCGCCGCCGACTTCATCGAAGCCTACAATCGTGCCGACAGGAACGAGTTTACAGAACAGATGAACCGTCTGGACAGCGCCCAACAACAGAGATTTGCAGAGCTTGTTTTCGCCTGGCTCAACAACTATGCGCATTCCCGTACAGATGAGTGCAATGAAGATAGCGTCATGTTCGTCACGGAGTTGCACAACTTGTATTGCAAGACAACAGGGCGGGAATACTTCAAAGACCTGTTCCCGTTCATCTAACAAAACACGAAACGAATATGAGCTGCTATATCACCACCCGCAGGCACTTCGATTCGATTGCCGCCGGTATGAAGGAATTATTGACACGCCGAGACTTCAGCCCACCCGACGAGGTACGAAAACACATCGCGCAAGTGGGATTAAACAGGGCATTCGCAGACATGAAGCGCGTTGACGAGTTGGTGGCACGGCTGGCCGACATACAGATTGTGTCCGTGTGCTACCGCTACCCCTCGGAGCGCGGCATACCTGTCGCCATCGCCGATCAGCGAGAGATAATGGGGCTTCCGTCCCGGCGACCGCTGACATTACAGCCCATCCCGTTATTCAAAGCCATCGACTGCGCCCTCTACCAGATCGACACATGGCAGGTCGAAAAGGATCACCCCCTCACTACCGATGAGCGTGACTGTTTGGATTTCTTCGATAGGTTCCGCGTCTACCTCACAAGATACATCGTAGAAAGACTACCGGCGTACACGAATGCCGCCTGGGAAATCATATAGTAGAACTGACTAAAGATTACGAATATGCAACCATACACCACAACAACCCGACAAAATTTTATCAGTCATAAGCAGTACGATATCAATGAATTGGACTTGTCGAAATATGCCCATGTCGTATCTACGTTCAAGTCGTTGGGCGCACTCTTCGGAGTATCGACCGATGAGTGCATCGAAGCCTGTAAAGCTCTAAAAATACGCAACAGCAGTCTGATAGATATCGACTACTCTCCGCCGGGCAGTACATGGGGCGCTTTGCTGGAAGACAAAGCTGCCCAAAGGAGGGTAAAAGAGGGCAAGCGGGACGAATACCGCATAGACAATTACTCTTCCTATGTGGTGACATACCAATATGCCAGTGTCGTCGAAGGCGAGATCATCCGCTATTTCCTCGAACAGAAATACCCGCACATTTTCTGTCACCCGGACTTCTTCCGCAAAAAGCGGGTGGAGGTGGACGGGCGTGAATTGCCGCTCTCTGAGTTCATCAGGGAATATGGAGATATGACCATTTGTGAAGCGACACGAAGAGCCTCCGAATTTGCGACCATCGAGCGGGAGATCACCGCATCGAAATTCGTCATATACGCGACAAGGGGAGCCGACGACTACGAAATATACCTCGAAACAGCATCGGGAAACCTTTATGTGCCGTTGAGAGCCATCGTGGAGAGGGATTTTTCTCTGGTCTATCAACGAATGAGGAGCTATTTCTCGTGGTACTGCAAAGACAAGCCCCAACAATTAAGGGAAGCCCTCGCCCCTTTGGACTCCCCGGAGGCGGCATTGCTGAAACAACTATTACTAATCTGATAACGATATGGATAAAATTGCAGTGCTGCGGCAATGTACCGTGGAGGGTACGATTGTCAAATTGCCGCCCGTTCAGTTGGATCGCAACCTCTATCTGGAGGTAAAAAAAGCCCTCGAACTCATCGGCGGAAAATGGAAGAGCGGAAAAACTCAGGGGTTCGTTTTCGAGCAGGACCCGACCGACCTGCTGGCTCAACTTGCCGGAGGGGAAAACCGCAACCTGAAAAAAGAGTTTCAATTCTTCGAGACCCCGGCGGAATTGGCCGACCGACTCGTCGAACTTGCCGACATCGGGGACGGCGATACGATCCTCGAACCCAGCGCGGGCCAGGGCGCTATCGTGAAAGCCATTCACCGGAAATTCCCCGACCGAACTGTTTTTGGCTACGAGATGATGGGCTTGAACCGGAGCTTCCTCGCTAAACTCGACAGTTTTTCCCTGCTCGGTTCGGACTTCCTGACCGAGTGCAGGGGCCACTTCGATGTTATCATCGCCAATCCTCCGTTCGCCAAAAACCAGGACATCGACCACATCCGCCACATGTACGACAGGCTCAATCCCGGCGGCAGGCTCGTTTCCATTGCATCTGTTCATTGGCAGTCCGCAAGCGGAAAAAAGGAACAAGCGTTCCGAGAATGGTTGTCCGAGCGCAATGCCGTGATTATCCCCATCGAAGCGGGAACATTCAAAGATTCGGGGACAATGGTGGCGGCCAGTATCATCATAATCCGAAAATAAGCCGGTCACTCATGGAATATCCTGTTTATACGGGCGATGAAGCCCGCGATAAAGTGAACCACCTGCTCACAGAAGTCAGTCCGGGCAAATCACAATACCAACTCGGTGACCCCGCCGACAGATGTTGCGGGTACTTTCTCGACTCAGATCGGTGGGTTGCCTTCGACAACCGCACCGGCAACTGCTGGGTCGAGGTGTTTCGCAAAGAAAAGCTTTGCCTCAAATATTTGAAGATCAATGTGCCGTGCCGCGACCGACGCAGAATTGAGAACAACCAAAAATAATCACAAACAGAGTATGGAAAAAACAATTTTAACAGTACGGAACGCCCACAGGGCTGTGACCGTGCGTAGCATCACCGCCCCGGAATCGGGTGCGATAGCCTTTCGCCACAACGCCCACCGTATCGGGCCGATGCACCATGCGAGCATTGTGGGAGAGGGGCCGGACGAGATGATCGTCTATGTCCGAGACTACAAGAATTGGGAGATCGTGGAGTTTCGTCCGGGGGTGACACTGGAGGAGTTCGACGAGTTGGCCACCCGCGCCTGGAGTTGGTCGTCTTTCGATCCCGAACGCCGGGGCGCGCTGGCGATCTCCGAACATGAGCAGCAACTCAACGGCGACCTCGAAGATATGCCGGAAGAGGAAAAGGAGCGATATATCGCAGGCTACAAGCAACACTTCTCGGCGTGGTTGTCCGCCCAATCCCGTTGCGCGAGTTCAGCGATCACCGGCGGCTCGGGCTTCAATGTCCGCCGTGCGGAAAAGGCGAACAACGTGGAGCATAAGCGGTACGGGGAGTTGATCGAGTGGCGCGGGAAGGCTCTGAGGGCCATCGCCAAACGAAAAGAGGCTGCCAAACCCGCCGAACAGGTGCAGGACGAGGCGTGGAAACGGCTCAGGTCCGATATAGAGAGCAGTGCCGCCACCATCATCGCCATCGACCGGGGTGAAGCGGGTTACTCTCGCGCATTATTTGTGAGCAGCATCTTCAACAAAGTCGCTACCCATGCGGGCCACGGCAGAGTCGAAATAGTCGAGAAAGCCGTAGCCTACATCCGGGAATTGAACGCTCAGGCCCCCAAGCCCATCATCACCGAGCGTCACAAGTTCTTCGGCCTTGCCGCCGTTGCCGCCGAGAACCGCAAAAAGAAGGAGGAGGTGGCGACCAAAGAGAGCGGCCAGACCACCTTCCCCGGCTGCCGCGTCGTCGAGAACACCGCTGAGGATCGTCTCCAGATATTCTTCGACGAGAAGCCGTCGGCGGAGATCATCGCTGTACTTAAAAGGAACGCCTTCAAGTGGGCACCGAGCAAGGGTGCGTGGCAGCGTCAGTTCACCAGCAACGCGGTGTGGGCATTCAACCGTTCGATTCTGCCTCTTCTTAACGCAAGTCAGGCATGAAGTACGTCAAGGATTCACTCATCGAGATCAATCGCTCCTACCACAGTGATTGGGGCGTAACGCTCTCCGATGTGGATATGGCAAACAAGTATGTCGGACACATCGAGCGAACCCGCTCCGACACTGTGCCGAAGGCGGGTGATCGTGTCCGATACACGACAAAGGAGGGCGACTATTACGGGAAAGCCCACATCGAATACAACAGGGATGGGGAGTGCAATATCTGCGAGAGACCTTATGTCCCGTTCATCCGGTTCGATGGAGACAACGGCATCAAGTGCAGTGCCAGCGGTGGAACATGGGCGAATATCCCCTCCGACCACCTCGTCTACATTGGTCGGGAAGAAAAATGCTTTTGTGACTGGGGGCATTGTGGAGCTCGTGGCAATGGTGCGGTTGAGTTCTCTGCCGAGGTGAGCATCTGGGAGTACATCCATCCCGAGCCTCTTTATGAGGATTACACCACCGAGAAATGGCGCAAGATGTACGTTTCCAAAGTGAGTGAACAGGACAGGGAGAGCCATGACGGTTATCTCTATCTGACACACGAGGCTTTGTCGAGCGAGGGTTGCACTATGGCTTTCCGCACCGAGAGCGAGTACAACCGGTTTTTGAGCACCTACAAGGCAAAGGTATTTCCCGGCAATTCCCCGAATCAATCGGTGGTGTTCTGTTACAGGGTGCAGCCACGAAGAGTCTCCCGGGAGCAATACGATGCTCTCCGTGGGCCTGTCATCTCTATTTACTGGAGCGGCTGGCTCCCGGCTAAGATCGAGTATGACGATGAGCAAAAAATGGCCGCCGTGTACTTCGTGTAGTCCTTCAGTCAAGCACAATAAAGCATAATCAATATGAGCAATAACGAGTATGACAGACAAATGACCCCGGCAGCATTCGTCGGACTAAGGAGACACTGTATCGACCTGGTTCGGGAAGCGATAAAAACCGAGTACGACAAGGATATGCTCGGGGCCTTCGAGAAAACCGCCACCAGAGCGGAACTGTTGCCGTTCACCACACCCGTGATAAAAACGTTCATGGGGATAGTCGGCTTCTGGAACTACCAGCAAGACCATGAACCCAACCTCGTCTATTTCATCCGCGATGCCACTCACGACCTGAACGAGTGCATCAACAATAGTGACAAGGTATGGTTCGCTCCCAGAACCGAGCAATACGGCGAGTTCTTCAAGCCACTGCCGGAAGGATTTGTTGCCGGACGGACGCCCGTCAATATCGTATCGAGCTTTTTCCACTACATGTGGAATCGCTGGTGCGAGGAGGAGTGCAAACTGGTTTTCGGATGGAACTACAAGCACTTCTGGGGTAAGTGGTGCTACCACCAGCAGAAATTCAGCTCCGGTGCCGCCGAGTGTTTCTACGCCGAACTCGATATGGGAAACCAGCAACTCCTCGTCGAGCAGGCTCTGCAATGCTACGACGAGAAACTGCATAACATCAAGTGATGACATTATGAAAACGAGCTCCCTGTACTATAAAGATACCCGGACAGTCGGGAATATCCGAGTCAGTGTAAGAATACGCCTGTCCGACGACTGCCGTAATGGACACAACGACTTTGCCATAACAGGCAC
>DBDE01000016.1:10055-16666 GCA_002293425.1 Alistipes sp. UBA940
GCCCTTTGTCGATCTCCACCTCTGCGATGCGAAAGGTGCCCCGATGTACGCCGAAGCCAACGGTTTCTATTTCCTCGAAAAGAAGAATAAGCAGGACGTGGCGAAGCGTTATCTGCGCCTAACCGAGCCGGAATACGAACGGATCAAAGCAACGGCCTCCGACCGGTTATGCCTAAAATATTTGCTCTACGACATGGGCGTCGTTGCCCGGTGGGAGCGGGAGGCAAAGGAAGCGATCAAATTGTTGGAGGAATTGACGGGCAAGACGTTCACGGATGACTCCCGTCGATACCAACTCACTCCGCTCACGGGGGAAGAGACGGAGTTGATTGAGCGCCGGATGAGTGAGGGATACTACCAACCGGAGGCCATCGAAAGCCGAAGATTGGAAGCCGTTCAAGAGAAAATCAACGATATACGGAAGGATGCGGTGAAAGCCATACGGAGAATTGAAACCGCCCTGGCAGTGGAGATTTATCTCCTCGAAATGGGAATGTCCCTCGACAATTTCATCTACTATGACCACACGAACACCGGTGTATTCAACTGGCGCTGTACAAGTGGTGAAAATCTCTCTCATGAGGAGTTCGTCTCATTCCTTAACAGGGTTGACTACTCCAAACTCCCGGCAGACATTTCGTTCGACATCAAACAGTGACAGGAAATTATGTGGAATAACTATGACAAAACACCCTGCAAGTGTCGGGAATGCGGAGAGATTATGGGTGCGGATGCTCGTCAGGCGTGGTGCTCTGCCGACATTATCCACCCGAACTCGCAAACCGAATTACTGTGCCCCTGCTGCGGCGGGGATGCTAATGTTATAAATCAAAACTAAACGAACTATGGATAAGAAAACAGGTATAGTGATAGGCCGTCCCATCGAAGGCATATCGCTCAACGGGCTTGAATACGCCCTCGATGAACAAGGAGGCTACATTCACTTCAAGACCATCGACGAGGCGAAACAATTTTTGCGCGACAGCGGCGTGGAAGACGAGGACGACCTTGAGGATTGTTTCATGTACAAGCACCACGCATTCTGCCCGCAGTGCGGCGAGGAACATCTTATCGACCCATCCGATCTTTTGGAGGACGAGATGGGTACGAGGAGCAACTGCGAGAAATGCGAGGCTCCATTTTATATAACCGTAACCCCATAAGCACGATGAGAGGAGTGATTTTTATGTTCAATGTCGATGAGTTCGACAAGGACACAGTGGAGACGTTCGGCTATGAGGAGTGCATCCACAAATGCAATTACAACCATTCGTTCAATGGGTTCGAGCAACTGCAAGACCTGCTGAACAAAGACGGATTGGACAAGTTGACCTACCATTGGGTACGGGTGTTCGACGAACAGAAAGAGGAAAGAGGAGTTACTACGAAAAAAGTGGTGTGTAAAACGTGCGGCTCGGACGACCTTTTGATTGTCGAACAACTGAACCCGAACGACGACAACACGATCCGGAAGTATTTCACGGACGCCTACCTATCGGACGGCGGCACATGTTTTTGCTGTGGTTGCGGGGACATACAGGAATTCGAGGTTGTCGGCGATGGCCATGTCTCATCATAAAACACTGACAACTATGCACGAAGCGGAACAATACCTCAGAAACCCCGATACACCGAATAGTCTGTACGTTCAATACGGCGGCAGTCGGCGGCGGCTTTTCTTCAACCCTGATTGCGAAAGAATCGGGATCATCAACAAAGGGTGCCGAAGGAAAGGCACAGAATTCCACGATTGGAGCGGGATCACGAAAGTGTTCTACCCCAAAGTCACTGACATTGAAGGTGACGCTATTGCGAAAAAGCATCGGATAAGTGTGAAATATACTCAACAGGCCCTCAAAGCCACGCACACCAATCCCTTCATCCGAAAATGTCTGGCGGCCAACCCCTGTAAGACCCCGTATGAAAACGGCATCTCGACCGGAAACAGGATCGACGGACAACTCGTATCCCTGAAAGCTATCGAAAAATACGCCGGCAGTGGTACGATGAACGAATTCAGGCGTGCCCTGGCTGATAAGCGGCCTTACTATTCCGGCAGGTTCGATTTCCGTGGATATGACGGCTCACTGAGTGTGGAGGTTCACGAAAACGATAATATGCAACCGGGCGATGTCAGGGCATTTTTCAACAAAGAATACCGTAACTGCTTGAATGGATATTATTACCTGCTCATAAACGACGACTATTTTATCGGTTACGACATCGACTAAAAATGCAACTAATATGCAAGAAAAACAACAAATCGACAAAATCCGCCAGACCCTTATCGGCAAGATCAGGGCAGCGGTTAAGAAACAGAACGGGTGTATCGGCACCTTCTACAAGAACCTCGGTGAGCATCATACCGCAGGCAGAACTGAAGAGGAGTATGACGATTCGCCCATCGTGGTCTCCCGGAACGATAACAACCGAACATACGGCAACTTCGAGGCGGCTACCGTTTTCGACCTCTTCCTCGACGAAGACACGTTGGTGTGTACCCTGAACGGTGAAGCCGGCGAGGATTGGGACGAGCTGATCGAGAACATCCAAACCGATGGTCTTGTCCAGATCGTCGAGTGGCTCGTCGGGAAGAGCTATGTCGAGAAAGATTACCCGTGGCGCTGCACCGAATGCGGCTCTCTCGATGTAGAGTACACAGATACCGGTTCCGGCGACCGCAACGACTTCTGGTGTAATAACTGCATGGAACATTCCTGGCAAGTTCAGGAGAACGAGCTGATGCAGACTACCGAAGAATGGTGGGGTGCCGCCGACTTCAAAGCGATGGAGCGCATCACGGGCTACCGCCAGATAGATTTCTCCCCGGAAGAGGGGTACCAAGCATTTGTCGATGCCTGCCACGAGTGGTGGAACGGCAAGACGACAGATGAAAAAATTAGTTTCTACTTTGAAAACAAGTGAATTATGAATGTGTATGAAGCCATCATCGAGATGATGAAAAGCACCTACCGAGAGGTAATCGCCCAAGCGGACGCCAATCCGGGACAATGGTACGAACTCTTCGTTTCCGAGGGGAAAAAGGCGGGCACCCATACCGTCGAAAGTGGCGATACTTTTGAAAAGGTCGCCGCCTGCTACGAGAAGTATGCCCGTGAATACGGAGTGGATCGAACCTACATCGACATTTGGCAGGTGAAATCCGGCTCCAATGAGATCGTTCACAGTCTCTACGACGAGACCCGTGTGTACGATGCCATCAGGGAACACCTCGCCTCTACCGATGAACTCCGGCAGTACCGGATGGTCGGCGAGCGCAAGGATAGCGTGGATCAGAAAGTCAAATTTCTGAAAGACCATCATGGCGAGGGGTGTTATTACTACGACGGCATCGCCAGAGCGTTTTTCAGGGACAGGGTTTTCTATCTCCCCGAGCATTCCGACATAGACGGAGAGGAGACGGAGCGAACAGTTCCCGAAGATGGAGGATGCGACTACGATGCCTGGTCCGTTTCGGACATTATCGAGCTTTGTAAAGGTGACATGACGCTGGCGGATCGCGTCATGGATGCCGTTGAATGGGCTGGACCGGAAACGGAACTCGAACAGATACTCGCCTCCGAGGATGGCGGGAGTGGTGACTTGATAATCCGCGAGGCGTAGTGCGAGACCATCGATGTTCTCCTCACGCCGGAGAAATACCCGACAGCGTTCGAGCGCAAAGTCCGCTGCGTAATGAGCGGCGGGATGTCCCGCCAAGAGGCAGAGGAGTACGTTCGGACTACGCCGATCTGCCTGGAGGTGTACTATGACATCGGGCGCGGCCTGTTCGCCGTCGAGTCCGAGACGGCGGATAACATCGAAATCTTCAACCCCTACACGGGAGAAACAGTAACGAAAGAAGAAAACTAAAAATATATCATCTATGACACCAATGTTTTTCAAAGAAGTTTCCGATTACGAACCGATTATCGTAAACGACATACCGGGCTTGTTCACGAACTTCCGCATAGAGAGGGCGACATTGCCCGAAAGCATCCACGCCTACGACATTCAGGGCGACGGCGGCAATAAAGACTTTGTCGCCATCAAAAGATTTGTGGCAATCAATCACACCGGGACAATCCTCACCGACAGGGAAATCCCTATGACAGAGGGGAATTTGACACCTGTCGAGGACTACAACTTCATCGACAACGAAGGCTCCCAAAAGTTGTTGGCAACACTCAGCTAAACATATACGCACAATTAACCCAAGGGCGGTGGCTGCATGGCTCACCGCCCCTTTCATATTCTCAATTATGGCAACGAAAGGTGTTTCTACACGCTCGGAGGCGTTGGAATTTGACGACTTCAAGCGACTTATCGACGGGCTTCACGCAAACGGGGAATACCGGTGGGAGCTGTTCTGTCTCGTCTCCTGCACTCTTGCACTGCGCATTTCCGATGTGCTCAACTTGAAGTGGAGCGATCTTCTGCGCAGAGATTACTGCATGGTCACCGAGATTAAAACGGGAAAGATTCGCCAAATCCCGCTCGAACAAAGAAATCTCACGAGGATCGAGGAGTTATACACCCTGATGGGGAGACCGCATGAGGATAGTTTTGTCTTCACAAACCCCAAGAACGGCAAGGTTTACACTCCTCAGCGGGTAAATCAGAAGCTGAAGGATATCCAGGTTAGATACAGACTTCCCGTCAAACATTTCTCATCACACTCGTTCCGCAAGACATTTGGCCGAAGGATATACAATACCCACGGCAGAAGCGACCACTCCATAGTGCTCATCAACAGGGCATTTCAGCACAAAAGTATCGGAACAACCCTCTTGTATCTCGGCATTTACCAGGAGGAAGTGAATGGAGTCTACGAACAGGTTTCGATTTAACCCCATCCGCTTAAACCGTACTATTTCCTACGAACTATTCTTAATTAAAACCGACAGGACAACTAAAAATCACATCTATGAAACCACAAAACAAAGAGCAACTGTTCAGCATCGAGGGTGAGTGCGACAAGAAGAACAAACTGCTGAAATCCGACGCCCGCCTGACCGAAGATGAAGTCAACCGGCTCGATTCGGGTAATCTCACCCTTGAAGACCTCGACGGTCTGTTCGCAAAGAAAGCCAAAATTTTCAGGTATCGCACCCAGATCACCATTCACGCGGTGTTTCCCCGTGAGGTCGCCGGCAGGGTGAACGGATACGCCTATCTGACCAACAACGGGAACGGCTCGGTCGGCGTTCGCTACGGAGCCATCGACGAGGTTAAGCGCCGCCGACTGGCGAGATTCCTGCACTACGAGGGTTTCCTGTACGTCAGGGACTCCTCACGCCACGCCTTTGTCATAAACAAGGCGTTCTCCCAACGTGAGGATGCGATTGAGTATATAGCAGAGATGAAGTCGAAATACGACTACACAGCGCTTCGGTCCCTGATCTACGGCAGAATCGACATTTACGGCTACCAGGCTTGGGGCCGGTACTATGTCGAGCTCGCCATTACTGTGAACGCGATCCCGGAGAAGAACATCCCCGAGTTTTTACGGCTGCTCGGCTGCAAGTCGGACGAGGAAATTACCGCCATAGAGAAACAGCAAGAAGAGGATGACCGCCTGAAACGTGAACAGTGGGAGCGGGAGCGACGGGAGCAGCGAGAGAAGGATGAGGCCGACGCCCGAGCCAGGAGATTGGAGCTTCTGGCCGACCATCGGGAGAAATACACCACACTCAGCGCCATGCCACAGGGAGTGTGCAGTCTCTGTGTGGTGACAGACAACGCGAGCCGGATTGTTATCAAACAGTTTTTCCTCAAAAACGGCAAGAAGATGGTCAAACTATTTCGGCCATACAGACAATACGGAACTCCCAAGGATTATGAGCAATGGAACGACATTATGCCACCACACTCGGCAAAAGACAACGCAAGGCTCGATGACGATGCTCTCCAGAGATATATCGCCGAGGGAGCTGTGTTTTCATTATAGAAAAATCAACCGCTATGACCAGAGAAGAAAAAATCAAGTACGCGATGGCGTTCCTTGCGCCGTTGCTTTTCGAGAAGGAGTTTCAGGAACCCAGTGAACCCGTCCAAATCACATTGACGTCATCACTCCGGGCGGAGATGAAAATTGGAGACGGGGAGCCTCAAACGATAAAATTCGGGGCGCCTTTTCACCTTCACTACGCCATCCATCAATTTGTGGAGTACAACGCCGACCATGAGCGTAAAGATTGGGAGTGCTGTGTCCACGAACAGTACGAAGAAGAGGGGTTCGAGAAGATGAATGGCAATATCGTCTACGACCCGGAGTTAGTCCCCGATCACATCTACCACTCGATACATTTCTGCCGGGAACTGATCGAGGGTTACTTCGGTTAGAGACACATCATCGGCCATGATGGCAGAGCCGCCAAAAACTTCCATTTGGGTTTAGGCGGCTTTTTTTTCGCTTCATAAACCCTCAATCTTAATACGAACTATTCTTAATCAGTATTAACTAAATCAAACACAGATATGGCTACATCGGCACTTATCGGCAAATTGGAACCGGACAACACCGTGACCTACATCCGGCTCCATTTCGACGGGTATTACTCCTGGGCGGGGAGGATACTCCAGACATTTTACTCCCGCGAGCACAGGGT
>DBDE01000015.1 GCA_002293425.1 Alistipes sp. UBA940
AACGAAAGTTCTGGCCTTTTTTTGTTCTGCTGCCGGCTACGCGAGCTTTGCTCGCTTGTCAAACAAAAGCCCTCCGGAGAGGGCTTTGACTTACAGTCCGAACATACACCCGACGCCTACCGATAGCCCGAGTATCCCTGCACTCATTTCGGTCTTAGTAAATGGCCAGGCACAATTTCCGCTTAAATCCAAGAAAAAACCTTGCCCTAATCCAATCTGGGTGCCTATAACAGTCCAGTTTAGCCCCGACAGCGGACTGTGGCTGCCGTCGTGGGAATAATAATTGCCCGTTCCGACAAACTGGAGGCTCGAATAGATGCACCCCGACCACCAAAAATCAACACCTATCGAGTATCCGAGTCCCCTCATATTTTTGGAATTGAACTCTATCTCTCCACTATCCAGTTCGCCGCCCCATCCGATAAGTGGAGGGCCCGAATAGTAGCCTAATCCGGCGGTTAATCCGAATCGAGAATTGCCCTGAAAGGTGACTTTGGCACCGTAACCGCCATAATCGATCCCCATGCCGAGATGGGTGGTCAACAACCGATCCTGTGCCGATGCGGATGCCGCTATTACCAGACACAGGCACAGCATCCAAAATCTAATTTTTTTCATATCAATGATTTTTTGAGCCGTGTCCCTGCGGCGGTTATACTATTTGAGATAAGCACATAAAAAACGTGGGACAGTACCTTCATTTGCTTCCTGAGGTCTTCGACAACCTTGTAACACAAACTCAGAGTAAAGCCCACGCGGCTGCGTGAGCGTTTACACTTTACTCTTGTGTTACTTTTGAAATGTCGAAGTTTCAGAAAGCAAGAAATAAAGCTAACGCTTTTATGTGGTGGCGATTTCTATCTAACTAACCATAGGCAAAAAAGTTTTTGATTCAGTGCAAATATACAAATAATTTTTCAATCACACTTACCGATATACTCGCAGTCGGGCGGGTCGGTGGGGAGTTCCACCTCGACCGTCACGTGGTCCGCATCGTGAGCCCGACCGACATTCCGTACAGCTCGCTTAACTCGTTGAATATCAGCATCTTGCCCACGTTCCAAAACGATATGTACCGTCATAACGTGAGTCGTCCCGTCCTGCGACCAAACGTGCAAATCGTGAAACGAACCAACCCCCTCCACACCCAAAATATCGGCCCCCAACCCCTCCATATCAAACTCCGCAGGAACGCCCTGCAACAAAATCCGAAACGTGCTCCGCAAATTCCGCCAAATCCCCCGCAAAACCCAAGCCGTGATCAAAAGCGACAAAATCGGATCGAGCAATCCGACCCAAGCCCCCCTCACCAAAAGCATCACCACACTGGCCACCAACACCGCAATCCAGCCCAAAACATCCTCCATCAAATGCAGCCAAACCGCCCTCTCGTTCAACGTCTTGCCCCGTTGCAACCGCAAAATCGCCAGCCCATTCACCAAAATCCCTGCCAAAGCCAACCACAGCATCCCCCGAGCGTGCACCTCGGCCGGATTCAGCAATCGCTCCACCGCCTCCGAAACGATAAAAATCGAGCTGACCAGCAAAACGCCACTCAAAAACACGCTCCCCAACAGCGAAAAACGCCGATAACCATAGCTGAACTGCGCATCGCGACCCTGCTTCGACTTGCGCTGCAACCCCCAAGCCACAGCCAGCGAAACACTGTCGCCAAAATCGTGCAGCGCGTCCGAAAGTATCGCAACAGAATTGGTCAAAAGGCCCCCCACCAGCTCCACCACCGCGAAAACGAGGTTGAGAATGAAGGCTGTGACGATGTTTTTGCTTGCGGAATCGTGATTGTGCGAATGGCTCATTTTCTTAAATATTTTGTCTCACCGCCCGACCTCCAACGGGCGGGCTCGAACAACTCAAAAAACTATTTCAACGGTGAATCGGGTTCCCGAGACATCACCAGGTAGAACATCCGGTCGAGGAATCGGGGTGCAAACTTCTTGATAAAGTGCGTTGCGCGACCCTCCCACTCCATCAGAAGCAGCCTCTTGCGTTTTCTTACGCCCTTCACGATGCACCGCGCAACCTGTTCGGCCGTCATCATCTTGCCCTCCTCGCGCGGGGTTTCACCCTGTGCCGAACCATCCGCCGTGAGTGCCGAAAAGCGCACATTGGTTGCCGTAAAGCCCGGGCAAGCCACCATAACGTGCACCCCGCGGCGAAGATTTTCGATCCGCACGGTCTCCAAAAACCCCGTCATAGCCCACTTGGAGGCCGAATAACCCGTTCGACCGGGCAACCCGTGCAGTCCCGCGACCGACGAAACACCCACAATGCTCCCGCGTGATTTTTGGAGCCACGGCAACGCCGCCTTGACGCAATAGACCGTGCCCCAAAAATTGACATCCATCAACCGCCGCAGCACATCCGTCTCCACATCGTCCAGCACCGCGCGCATCGAGATCCCGGCGTTGCAAACGAGCACGTCTATGCCCCCGAACCGATCTACTGTCGCGGCGATAAGTCGCTGACAGTCAGCTTCTTGCGACACGTCGCATTTAACAGCAAGCGCATCTGGAATCTGGGCTGCCAGCTCCTTCAACTTCGCCGCATTTCGAGCCGCAAGCACCACTCGCGCGCCCAGACCCGCAAACTCTCGCGCCAATGCTTCGCCGATGCCGGACGATGCGCCGGTGATTATTACAACCTTATTATCAAAATTTTTCATATCTCAATGCTCAATCCGTCGTACGCAAACCACACACCGGCGGGGAGTTTCGGCTGCTCGACAGCGTAAAAACCCATCCGATGCGAAACGTGGGTCAAATATGTTCGCACCGCGCCCACCCGCTGCGAAATTTCCACCGCCTGCTCCAAATTGAAATGCGAAGGGTGCGGCCGATGACCCAAAGCATTGATAACCAGCACCTCCAACCCGCCGAGCTTTTCCAATTCCCTGTCCGAAATGTAGTTGAAATCGGTCAAATATGCCAACCTGTCCATCCGAAATCCAGTCACCGGAAGGCGCGACGAATGCTGCCCGAAAATGGGTAAAACATCCATCCCGACCGCCCGACGCTCCGCATTCCGAGGCCTGAGTTCGACCGGCATACTCTCCGGAACGGGCTCGTCCGGATGGGGTTCGACCCTAAAAACATCGTTGCCGATAAGCCTCAAAGCTATCTGTGGTGCGCCAGGATAGGGGTGCTCTTCGAACGCATAAGCATAGTCGTGCCTCACAGCTCGGGCCACCTGGGCCGTCGCCCAAACGTCGATCGCGCTCTGGCCGAAATAGTTGAACGCCCTCACGTCGTCCAGCCCGCCCGTGTGATCGCGGTGCTCGTGGGTCAGCAAAATGGCATCCAAATGGGTCACCCGGGCCGCCAACATCTGAGCCCGGAAGTCGGGCCCGGCATCTATCGCCACAACCAATCCGTCCGCCTCTATCAACGCCGCACTCCGCAACCGCCGATCGCGCACATCCGTCGAACGACAAACCTCGCACGGACAAGCAACCATCGGCACTCCCTGCGAAGTGCCCGTACCCAAAAAAGTCAACTTCATAACGTGATACAAAATTAGGAAAAATTAACTACCTTTGTTCCCTAATTAAAAAACAAAATTATGGCAAGCCTGAGAGTGTTGAAAAAGGACATAGACTACCTGATGGACGAAGTGGTGACGGACAGCTATCTGTCGCTCTACTTCAATCCCAAAGCCAAAGACGCCATCGTGAAGATAATTCAGGATGCGGTCGAACTTCGCAACCGACTGTACGACAGGGTCAACAATCCGGTAGAGAAAAACAACAAAAGCCTCGTCAAAAAGCACTACAAGGCCATCAATGATGACCTTTATAGTGGGATAGACAAATTGTTCGTGCGCCTGAGCGAGGCGTCAAAGTAGGCGCAGGGACCTACTTTTCATACTCCACCACCATTGCTGTTTTTGCAGGGATGGTGGTGTTTTTGTTCACCGCTTTTCCACTCATCACATCCACTCCGCCATCGAAACCATAGTCGTCAAACGAAACGGCCCGTGGTTCGAGCGAGTTGTTGATAAAGACAAACACCGCCTCGCGGTCATCATACCTCATATAGGCATAAGTGTCGTTATCGCGCGGTAAAAAGTGCAGCGTCTTGCCGTTGTGGATAACATTTTTGGTCTTGCGCCATTGGAACAACTTCTTCGTATAGTCGTACAGTTCGGCCTGTAAACCATCGCGTTCGGTGAACAGCTCCACCGGAAAATCGACCCGCAAACCGCCGTGACCCTGCGAAAGATCGGCTGAGGTGAACATCATCTCGTCGCCCGAAAATATCTGCGGAAAGCCCCTCATCGTGGCCAACATTGCCATCGAGATCTTCAACCTTTCGGGGTCTTTGTTCAGCAAATCGCCTATTCTCTCCGTGTCGTGGTTGGCCACAAAGATCATCATTCGCGACAGGTCGTGATAGACAAAATCGTGCGACAGGCAGTCGTACACCCGTCTCAGCCCCTGGTTCCATTGGGGATGGTCGACAGGAAGCGCACCCACGATAGCCTCCCTGAGCGGAAAGTCCATAATGGAGGGCAGGTGCGAATCGAAGCCGTCCTTGTTGGGATTGCCACCCTGCCAATAGGCCAGCTGGGGAATTGAACTCGTCCACGCCTCGCCCACTATGTTGAATCGGGGATACTCGGCCAGAACAGCCTTGTTCCACTCACTCATCGGCACCTTCTCGTTGTAGGGATATGTGTCAACTCTGAACCCATCCAGGTCGGCATACTCTATCCACCAAACCGCCCACTGCTTGAAATATTGGAGCATAAACGGGTTGTCGAGGTTCATATCGGGCATCGAACCCACGAACCAGCCGCTCTCCTGTATCTTCAAATCTTCGACCGCGGCGTTGGGATCCATATTGGCCGAAAAGACGTGGTTGGTGCCCGTATATTCCGGAAATTGATGCACCCAATCGTCGAAAGGCAGGTCGTCCATCCACCAATGGGCCGTGCCGCAATGGTTGGTGACGATGTCCATAATCACTTTCACCCCGTGCTCGTGTGCCTTGGCGACAAATTCGCGATATAGCTCGTTGCTCCCGAAGCGCGGGTCGATGTGATAATAGTCCGAGCAGGCGTAGCCGTGATACGACCCGCGAGGCTCGTTGTCCAAAAGCAACGGAGTGGACCATACCGCCGTCGCACCCAGGTCGGCAATGTAATCGACGTGCTCCATCATCCCCGCAATATCGCCCCCGTGTCGCCCGAAAAACTCATCCGGTGCGGGTTTTTCGATGGTGTCGTCGGTCGCGTCGTTCGAAGGGTCGCCATTCACAAAGCGGTCGGGCATCAAAAGATAGATCATATCCGCAGTGCCGAAGCTCTCCCTGTCGGCAGAGCCTTCCCGCCGCTGTTCGATAGTGTAAGGATACTTGAACCTGTCGACCCCGTCCTGCGAGAAGACCAGATAGCACACCCCGGCCCGATCCACATCGACATCGACATCGACAAACAAATAGTTCGCGCTGTCGGCCTTATGCACGCCCGTCACACGTGCACCACCCTCTGCCCGCACATCGTACGCCGAAATATTCTCGCCCTGAACCAACAACTGCAACGGCGTCTCCATCCCCACCCACCACGACAACGGCTCGACACGACTAACCTCACCGGTATGGTCGGCAACCGACTCGGGAACGAAATCGGACCCCGAAGCACAACTGACCAAAACCAAAAAGCAAACGGCAAAAATCCTCTTCATAACACATTTATAGTTTAAAGACAACACTCGAATAGCCTCCCATCTTCACCTGACCCTTCTGTTGGTCCCACAACACCTCGCCCAACACGCCCACAGGCCGCCCCAACCTCTCGAAAGCGAGCAACTTCTCCGCACTCCCGAAATTGTGGACAACCAGCATTCTCTGCCCATCCAACTCGCGATACCACGCCGCAATGGGCTCAAAAGCAGAATTGCTGTCGTTATACACCTCGTGCCGCACCATCGCCCCATCGGCCAGCGCGGGATAGGTGTTGCGCAAACGGGCAAACACACGATAAACATCCAAAACAGAACCCGCCTCGGAGGACTGGCTCTCGACCGAAATATCGGCCGTCAACATTCCGCGGTCTATCCTGTCGCCCAGCGCGCCATCGGCCAGATCGCGCCCCGCGGCATCCCACATAATCGGCGTGCGAACCCACTCGTCGCCCCGGTCTTTCGTCCC
>DBDE01000018.1 GCA_002293425.1 Alistipes sp. UBA940
GCCGTGACCCGCAAAGCCGAACAGGCGGCCGAGAAAGCGGTCGACAAGGTGACCGATCCGGACACCTATAAGTCCGAACCCGATTCCGAACCTCAGTCTCAGACTCAGCAGGCACCTGCTCAATCGTCGCAGGAGAGTGTGTTGGACGGCGGGCAGGAGCCTATTTCTGTTCGTACCGGCGATATTTTGCCCCAGCAGCAGTCGCTCGAAATGACCTACGCCAAGAGCGACTTTGTGGCGGGCGACGAGATAATCTTCGACGACCCCGTGGACGCCGAACAGCTGGGCGAGTTCCCCTCGATGTGGGACCTGAAAGCCGGTAATGCCGAAGTCGCAATGGTCGGGGGCAAAAAGGCAATCCACATCGAGCAAGGTGGCGTTGTTATGCCATATATTAAGGAGAAGAATTATCTGCCCGACCAGTTTACGGTGGAGTTCGATATGTTCCTCCCCCGATACAAAGCCCGATTCGACAACTATCGCGAATTCTACATCGACTTTTTCGACGCTTCGGGGAAGATAGTGTTTCGACTCCTCACCATAGTACGTCAAGGCACACGGCTGGACGTGGACTGGACGTGGATGAACGGCGAAACGGAGGGTGAGGGGAATAGCGAAAATCCACCATTCGTGCTCGACGACTTCAACCATTTCGCCTTTTCGTTCAACAAACGGGCAATGAAAGCCTACATCAACGGTGAGCGTGTGGTGAATATTCCGCGATGCAACGCCCCGACCCGGTTCGAGATAGCCACCTACAACCACGGCGACGACGGACACAATCGGCTCTTCATAAAAAATACGCGCATCGCGGGAGGTGCAGTGCCGCTGTATGACCGGATGATGTCGGAGGGCAAGTTCATCACCTATGGCATCACGTTCGATGTGGGCAAAAGCGTCATCAAGCCCGAGGGGATGGGCGAGATCAACCGCATAGTTCAGTTGATGAACGAGAATCCAAATTTGAAGTTCAGCGTCGAGGGACACACCGACAACACGGGCAGTGCGGCGTCGAACCAGACTTTGAGCGAGGCGCGCTCGGGTGCCATCGTCGCCAAGCTGGTGGAGATGGGCATTTCGGCCGACCGGCTGACGGCGTCGGGCAAGGGCCAGAACAGTCCCATAGCCGACAACTCCACCGACGAGGGTCGCGCAAAGAACCGCAGGGTTGAGTTCGTGAAGCAGTGAGAGCAATGAGCTGAACTTGTTCGGAGCTCATTGCCGAGTCGCGCCACGAAACCGCGAAGCGAATTTGTTAAATTATAAATATCATTATGAAAAGACTGTTTTTGTTATTTAGCTTTGCGCTTGCCGTTGCGAGTGCCAATGCGGCCGAGCCCTTTGCTATGTCCACCGAGGGCACCGTGGCCAAGTACCGGATCCTCAACGACAAGGGACGCGAGAAGGACTCCTACACCGTCACTGTGCAGAAGGTGGAGAAGGTCGATCCGCAGAACTTCGTCGCCACCCACATCTACTCCTTCGGCGACAGGGTGACGCCCGATGTTCCGGTGAAGATGGTTGTGGTCGACGGCGCGATCGACCTCAGGGAGACGATGAATGCCATTATTACCCGGAGCGACACTGCGGGAATGAATGTTTCGTTGGATGGCTATTTTCCGCGCATTCCGGCCGACGTCAAGGTTGGCGACCACTTCGACTTTGCGGTCAAGATCGTCGTCACGCCCACCCAGGAGCTTAGGGAGGCGATGGCAGCTATGGCGGCAATGGGTCAGAAGCTCGATCTGAGCGGCTCGATGACGGGTTCGTGGCGGGTGGTGGCCAACGAGAGCGTGACCGTTCCGGCGGGCACTTTCCAGTGCATCAAGATCGAGAACCGTGCTACAACTTCGATGATGGGAGCTTCGAACACTATGCACTCAGTGTCGTGGTATGCCCACGGGGTGGGTATGGTGAAGGAGCAGACGCTCGACGGGCACGACAATGTGGCCGAGACGACCGAGCTGACCGATATTTAGAGCCGGCAGGTTTTTTGACAGAAGAGGACTGACATTTTGTCAGTCCTCTTGTCGTTTATTGCTATTATGAGCGGTGTTTTCGCCATTTATACTATCTTTGCACAATTATTGTTAGCATACCCGAGCAGAATGAGCAGAAGAAACAAGATCTATAATATAGAGTTGTCAAACGATATTCTCGAAGCCGGAGGGCATCAGGTCATCCCCATCGTATCCACCGAGGACGATATGCCGGTCGACGTGAAACTTCCCAACACCCTTCCGGTACTCACCCTGCGCAGTTCCGTGCTCTTCCCGGGGGCCATCACCCCCATCACCGTGGGCAGGGAGAAATCTATGAGGCTGATCCGCGACGTGGAGATGAACGGCGGCTTTATGGGGGT
Organism: Alistipes sp. UBA940; assembly: GCA_002293425.1. Classification (GTDB taxonomy): domain Bacteria; phylum Bacteroidota; class Bacteroidia; order Bacteroidales; family Rikenellaceae; genus UBA940. The sequence goes on from DBDE01000018.1 coordinate 2,363, forward strand.
GGTGCTTCAAAAGGAGCACTCCACCGAGAACCCAAAGGCGGACGATATGTACCGTGTGGGCACCGCGGCGCAGATACTGAAGATATTGCAGATGCCGGACGGCAATCTGACCGTCATCATCCACGGCATCGAGAAGATAGAGATAATGGAGTACGTCACCACCGAGCCATATCTGCGTGCGGCGGTGATACCCATCCGCGACTCCGCGCCCGACAAGGGCGACGTGGAGTTCAACGCGCTGGTCGATTCCATCCGCGACATCTCTTTGGAGATCATCAATCTCTCTCCGGGGATGCCCAAGGAGGCCACCTTTGCGATTAAGAACATCGACACGCGACGTGGACTTATCAACTTCATTTGCACCAATTTCGACCTGAAAGACTCCGACCGGCAGAAGCTTTTGGAGGCACCCGGGTTGGTTGCCCGGGCGAAATATCTGCTCGAAGTCCTCATCAAGGAGCAACAGCTGGTCGAGCTGAAAAACAACATCCAGGGCAAGGTGAGGCAGGAGCTCGACAAGCAGCAACGCGACTATTTCCTGCGCCAGCAAATCTCCACCATTCAGGACGAGCTGGGCGAAGGCAACACCGAGGAGATAGGCGAGATGCGCAAGAAGGCGAGCGTGAAGAAGTGGAGCGTGGAGATGGCCGACCTTTTCGAAAAGGAGCTGGTGAGGCTCGAAAGGCTCAACCCCGCGTCGAGCGAACACTCGGTGCAGATGACCTATCTCAACACCCTTTTGGACCTGCCGTGGGGCGAGACGACGGAGGATAATCTGGATTTGAGCCGCGCCCGCGAGCAGTTGGACAAAGACCACTTCGGATTGGACGAGGTGAAGGACCGGATATTGGAACATCTTGCGGTGATAAAGCTGAAAGGTGATTTGAAGTCGCCCATTCTTTGTCTTTATGGCCCTCCGGGTGTGGGCAAGACGAGCTTGGGCAAGAGTGTGGCCGAGGCGTTGGGGCGCAAGTTCGGGCGCATTTCGCTGGGCGGGCTTCACGACGAGGCGGAGATCCGTGGTCATCGCCGCACCTATATCGGTGCTATGCCAGGGCGAATTATCCAGACCATTAAGCGGGCGGGTTCGAGTAATCCCGTCATCATTCTCGACGAGGTGGACAAGGTGTCGCGGGCCAATCACGGCGACCCGTCGAGCGCGCTGTTGGAGGTGCTCGATCCGGAGCAGAACACCACTTTCCACGACAACTATCTCGATGTGGAGTATGACCTTTCCAAGGTGCTTTTCATCGCCACGGCCAACGACACTTCGGCCATTGCGCCGCCGCTTCGCGACCGGATGGAGATGATCGACATTCCGGGCTACCTCATCGAGGAGAAGATCCGCATAGCCGAAAACCACCTGCTGTCGAAACAGCGCGGAGCCCACGGCATACCGGAGAGCGATTTGTCTATTGCGCCCAAGGTTCTCGAAAAGATAATTTCCGAATACACCCGCGAGTCGGGGGTTCGGCTTTTGGATAAGCATTTGGCCAAGATCTCGCGTTACAGGGCTAAGCAGATAGCGTTCGGAGAGGAGTTCAAGGCGGAATTGACGGCCGGAGATGTCGAGAAAATTCTCGGTGCGCCCAAGTATTTGCGCGAGGAGTATGAGGTGGGCGATATGACGGGCGTGGTGACGGGTCTTGCGTGGACCCAGGTCGGGGGCGACATCCTCTACATCGAGTCTGTCCTTACGCCGGGCAAGGGCGAGTTACATTTGACGGGCAATCTGGGCGACGTGATGAAGGAGTCGGCCACCATTGCGCTCGAATGGGTGAAGGCCCACAGCGAGGAGCTGGGCATAGATAAGGAGTTGTTCAAGACGATGGACATCAACATCCACGTTCCGGACGGTGCCATTCCCAAGGATGGCCCGAGTGCGGGGATCACTATGGTGACTTCGATCGTATCGAGCTACACCGGCCGTAAGGTGAGGGAGCGGATAGCGATGACGGGCGAGACCACCCTGCGCGGACGGGTTATGCCTGTGGGGGGGATACGCGAGAAGATTTTGGCCGCCAAGCGTGCGGGGATAACGCAGATAATTCTGAGCGAGGAGAACAAGAAGGACATTTCGGAGATCAAGCCCGAATATGTCGACGGGTTGACGTTCCACTTTGTCCGCACCAACAACGACGTCCTCGACCTCGCACTGGTTTAGCACCCTCTTCTTCTCAGCTTCAGGCTTCAATGGCAGCAATCAGAGCTTGAGCGGATCTTATTGGTCGTCTACTGAATACCCATCCACAACCTCGAACGCCTGGTATCTGCACTTCATAAGTGCGGGTGTCGACCCACACGGCAATAACAACAAGTCCATTCGCGTCTCCGTCCGGTGCATTCGCCCTGCGTAAAGAGCAATGGACCAAACAACACAACAACGATTAGCGATTAGCGATTAGCAGGCTACGCAACGCAAGTTACGCGCAACAAGCTACGCGACGCAAGTTACGCGGGACAAGCTACGAGAGCGAAGCCGCCGAACACCCCACGGCGGCGAAGCGAAAGAGCTAACGCGACGCAAGTTAAGAGTTAAGAGTTAAGAGTTAAGAACTATGAGTTAGGCTACGCAACGCCCAAGCTACGCAGCGCCCAAGATACGTGAGCGGAGCCGCCGAACACCCCACGGCGGCGAAGCGAAAGAGCTAACGCAACGCGACGCTTTTTTCACCTTTTCATCTTTTCATTTTTTCATCTTTTCATTTTGACGGCCTCGCAGAGGCCGAAATTGCACTAAATTTGCATTTCAGGGCGTTTATATATACCTTTGCACCGATTTACCTTGGGGCCGACCGGTTTTGACAGCAGGTCAGAGTTCGTCGGTAAGCACGCCGAGCGTTGAGTGGAGGCTCGTAAAAGTGAATGCTCAAAAATTCAAATGGCGATAACAGCTACGCACTCGCTGCCTAACCAGAACTCAGTTCGGTTAGCTTAATCCGCCGGCCCAAGGGGTCGGCCGACGAGTATCCCGCTCTTTAAACCTCCCGCTCTTTGTGGTTTAGGGCTTTTCGGGGTATCAATCAATGAAGAGATAGTTTTACGGTTCGTCTCGGCCATAAAATGAAAATTTAGAGACTGCGCCTTTCAGTGGGTTGTTGTCTGCCAGCTGTCGGGAAAAGGACTAAACGACAACTAAGCGTGTAGAAAGCTTTCGGGTTCCCTGTTTGGACGAGGGTTCGACTCCCTCCGGCTCCACAAAAAATGCGAGTGGTTTTTGGGTACGAAAGTTACTCACGCTATCGCGTGAGTGAATCCCAGGCTGCATTTCGGCAACCTCGTGCAAATTTATTTGCACGATTGCGCTCAATTTGCACCAAATTTGCATACCCCCAAGGGTACACTCTAAAACCATTCCGGATATGAAATTTTTAGACGAATTCAAAGCGTTCGCTCTCAAAGGCAACGTAATGGACATGGCTGTCGGCGTAATCATCGGCGGGGCATTCCAAAAAATCATCTCCTCCATCGTCGGCGACCTTATCCTCCCCCCCATTGGGATGCTAATGGGAAAACAAGACTTCTCCAACCTCGCCGTAACCCTCAACCCGGGCGACGTCGCCACCGGTGCCGAGCCCGTACTATGGCGGTACGGAGCATTCATCCAAACCTGCATAGACTTCCTTATCCTCGCCCTGTGCGTCTTCCTGCTGGTGAAATTCATCAATATGCTTCACCACAAAAAAGCCGAAGAGCCGGCCGCGCCCACAAAAGAGGAGACTCTGCTGACCGAGATCAGAGACTTGTTGAAAAGAAAGTAAAAGATATTAGGCCTCTACAATACCAGACTCCTCGGGGGTCTGGTATTTTTTATAGGTCCTGGCACTCAAAAAGATGCTGAGCTCATACAACCCATAAAGCGGCAAAGTGACAAGCACCAAACTGAAAATGTCCGGCGGGGTAATAACAGCCGCAACACACGCCAACACAACAATCGCGTGGCGCCGATACTTACGCAAAAACAGAGGCGAGACCACGCCTATCCGCGTGAGAAAATAGACCAGCAACGGCAACTGAAAAATCAACCCCGTACCCAACGGGATCCCCACCACCTGCGAGAAAAAGCTGGTCGTGTCGATCATATTGCTGATGCTGTCGCTGGCCGAATAGTTGGCAAAAAAATGGATAGACAACGGCGTGATAACATAATAACCGAACAACGCCCCCACAAAAAAACATAACGAAACCCACAGCACGAATAAATTGGTCCCCCGACGCTCGCTCTCGGTCAATGCGGGCTTAACAAACCGCCAAATCTCCCACAAAAAGTACGGAATGCCCAACGCCAACCCCGTCGCCATCGCCACCTTGATATGCAAATTGAACTGCCCCACCAGCTTGGTGTTGATAATAGTCAGCGGCTGGCTATTCAAACACAGCACATCCGGATCGGTCCCAAACCACTCTTGCATCAAAAGGCCCATCCGGCACAACCAGCGATTGGTCGCAAAATCGGGCTGCATAGGTTCGAACAGCAACGTGTCGATGATGAACCCCTTGAAAAAGAATGCAACGACGGCGATAAGAAACAACGCACCCGCCCCCCGCATAAGGTGCGGGCGGAGCTCATCGAGGTGCTCGAAAAAGGTCATCTCCTCATTACTCGCCATAGGCTCGCCCGAGTTATGAGTCAAAAGTTATGAGTTATGAGTCTTTTGTGTCGCAAATGCGACAGGCTTTTGTTCCGCGTAGCCGACTCCGGACTCTTGACTAATGACTCCTGACTAATTTTTCTCTTCGTCCTCTTTCGAATAGTCCTTGTTCACGGCGTCCTTGAACTCCTTCACGCCGCGACCAGCTCCCTTCATCAGTTCGGGGATCTTCTTAGCCCCGAACAGCAGGATGATCAACAACACGATAACGATAATCTGGGGCATCCCTATCATCCCCATTGGCACAGACATCAACATAGCTTCAACAGTTTGGCATTGTATTTGAAAAAGTACAATGCAAAGTAAACTAAAAAATTTAACATTATGAACTTTGCGGATAGCTTTTTCGACCGCCACATGTCGTCGACATACAATAACGACTATGCGGACCCCCTGGGCGATGAGAATCGTTGGGAAGAGAGATTGTTCGACAGCGACCCTGAACAGGATGTCGACGTGGATGAATTTCTGATCACCTCGGACGTCGCCCGAGCATTCGTCAACTGAGAGCCGCTGGGCCGGACTTTGCAAAAAAGGTCACTCTGCAAGGATGGCCTTTTTTTTGTTGCGAGTTGCGAGCCGCAAGCCGGAGTTAACGAGCCTGCGGCTCGTTTTCCTCCTCGTCGCTCGGCAGAGGCCCGAACAAGTTCGGCTCTGCACTCACTCCTTCGTCGGTTGAACCTCGGTTCTTCGTCCGACCACACAACTCACAACGAAAAAACCACCCACAAGGGGCGGTTTTTCGTTGTGAGCCGCAAGCCGGACTTGAACCGGCGACCTCTTCATTACGAGTGAAACGCTCTACCAACTGAGCTATTGCGGCAAAAAATCGAGGGCAAAAGTAATTAATATTTACTACTTTTGCAAACTCGAAATACCAAACACAAAATGCCCGACTGCCGCAAAATCATAGAAAAAGCCCGCTCACTCGAACTCGCAGGAAACTACAAATCCGCCTGCGAAGTGCGCTACGAAGGGTTCCGCGAGCTCTACGACGCCCTCCCCGCCGACGACGAAGTGGACCTCGACTGGGCCGACGACGACCAACGAGCCGCCATCGAACTTGCCAACTACTCCGCCATCGACCACTTTCTGATCGGCGACTGGGAGATGGCCGCGGCAATCTTCGAGCTGGTGCTCGAAATCGACCCCGAAGATCACCTCGAAGCGACCGTCAGGCTGGCATACACCTATCTCGCGCTGGGCGAGTACGACTCCTTCGACGACATAATCAACGACATCTCGGACAAACTGCCCGACCGGCAGGTGTTGATGTTGTGGAGCGAATGGCGGCGCGGCGGCGTGCTTCCGGAGGGCAATCTGGTGAGGTTCCGGACGCGGTTTGCACCCTGGTTCGGCGAATTTACGGCGGCCGAGCACCCTGTGGACGACGCCTATCTGGCCGACATCGACAGCGACAAACCCTCCCAGGCGGCCCTTGCGCGCGAGCTGTGGCTCCAAACCGAGCACCTGTGGAGCGCATTCGGAGACTTTATCGAAGAGCTAAAAAAGTGAATTTCGGCGGCCGGAGGTTCAACTCCTATTCAAACTATTTTCGCAACCTGTTCGGTGCGCGGGTGCAGAAGCTGAGCGTCGATGCCGGTTTCGGTTGCCCGGGCCGGTGCACGTTTTGCTCCAATGCCGCCTTCACGCCCTCATATTGCACCCCCTCCAAAAGCATCACGCAGCAGATCGACGAGGGCATCGAGTTTCACGCCAACCGCTATCGAAAGGCCGAACGCTATCTCGCTTATTTTCAGTCGTTTACGGGCACTTTTGCGCCGCTCGAACGGTTGCGGGAGATTTATGACGAAGCTCTCAAACACCCGGCCGTGGCGGGCATCGTGGTGGGTACGCGTCCCGATTGCGTGGACGAACAGAAGCTCGATTATTTCGCACAACTTGCTGATAGTCACTATGTTGCGATAGAATATGGCATCGAGTCGACGCGCGACGAGACGTTGCGGCGGGTCGGTCGCGGTCACGATTTTGCCACGGCGCGAAAGGCGGTGGAGATGACGGCGGCGCGCGGCGTACATGTCGGGGCGCACTTCATTCTGGGGTTGCCCGGGGAGACGCCTCAGATGCTTGTCGACCAGGTGGAGACGATAAATTCGTTGCCGCTCGACACGGTGAAGTTCCATCAGTTGCAGATTTTTCGCGACACGCCGATGGCGGCGGAGTATGCGGCTGCGCCGGAGAATTTTCGGTTTTGGGCGACGGCGGCGGAGTATGTCGATTTTTTCGTTGAGGTGCTCCGTCGGCTCAGGCCGGAGCTGGTTGTGGAGCGGTTTGCAGGCGAGGCTCCGCCGCGTCATCAGGCGGGCCCGACGTGGGGCGCGGTGCGCAATGAGCAGCTGTGGGCGATGTTGGAGCGCAGATTGGAGGAGATGGATGTGAGGCAGGGAGACCTTTTTCGGGCTTCGTCAGAAGCCCGTCAGCCCCGCCCGTAGGGGGGGTCGGGCGGGCTGAAAGGCGGTGAAAAATTAGCAAGGGTCTCCCTAATACCTGCACTGCAAAGGTAAGAAAAGTTTTTGAAACAGAGCACATTCGCTCTGAAAAATATTTTATTTTTCGCGTACTTTGTGTTATAATGGCACAGAGGCGTGATGAGAAATTGCTGGAACAGATTGCGCTAAGGTTGCGTGAACTGCGAAAGGTGCGCGGGTTGAGTCAAGATGCTGTTTTCGAAGACACGGGCGTGTTTGTTCGAAGAATCGAAGCAGGTACTAATAACCTGACCATCAGCACATTATCCGCTCTGTGTGACTATTACGAAATAACATTGGAAGAATTTTTTAAGGGATTGAAATAATGAAACTGAACGAAATATTGGCTGTGGCGGGATACCCGGGGCTGTGGCGGTTTGTGGCGCAAAGCACGCGCGGGGTGATTGTCGAAAGTCTGGCGGACGGCCACAGGATGAATGTGCCCAGCAACGCACGGGTGAGCTCGATGGCCGACATTTCGGTCTTCACCGCGTCGGAAGATCGCTCGCTGGCCGATATTTTTGCGGCCTTCTTCAAACAGACCGGCGGCAAACCGACCATCGACCACCACTCGGATGGAGCGGAAATTCTGCAAACCTTTGCCCGCGTCGTTCCCGATTACGACCTCGACCGTGTCCACGTTTCGGATATGAAAAAGATCATCCAGTGGTACAACATCCTCGTCTCGAAGGGGATGACCCAGTTCGAGGTGGCCGAACAGAACTCTTAGTTCCGTTATGCTGCCGACCATCAATTCGATATCGGAGGCGTTGACACACGGCGGACGGTTCCGGTCGCTTGAGAATGTGCGTTTGATTGCGCCCCAACCCACTATGCGTGACCCCCGAACGGTCGATTTCGACGTCTCGGTCGGAGGGGTCGATTGCGTTATGCGATGTCGGCTCGACGGCAGACAGGCTCCCCGACAGGGTTGGCGATTGCTGGAGCGCGAATTGATGCTCTTTTCAGGAGGAGGCGAGGCGGTGGAGATGGATGTGATGATACGTCCGTTGCCGTTTTTGCCCGAACCCGAAACCAAAGCAGGCAACGATTATGAGGAGTATGTTCGCGATCCGGTTTGGGGCGTGACGGTGGCGATGCGCGACGGGGAGTGGGTTTTGCTGGATGGCGATGATCGGCCGTTGACGGATCGTCCGTATGATTGGATGGGGGAGTGTTCGGAGGGGATGGTGGTGGTTCTTCGGGATGGGAAGTATGGCTATGTGGATGTTTCGGGTCGGGAGGTGATTGCGCCGCAGTATGACGATGCCGACTCGTTTTGTTCGGGCCGCGCGCTGGTGAGACGGGGCGACGAAAGCTTCTATATCTCGGCCGGGTAGGGCTTTTCAATGGAAAATTACTCTCGGTTCGTCGACAATTCTCAACCCTCGATAAAGTGCACGCAAACAGGCGAATCGATGTCTATGGCGAACTGGGTGGGGGTGAGCGATCCGGTAGTCCGATCCACCGCGAAAATCTGCACCACACCGCTGTCCCGACACGAAACCAACAAAAACCGCCCATCCGGCGAAAGCGAAAGATTACGCGGATGAACCCCGGTGGTCTTATAACCGCACAACCCGAGCAACCCATCCCCGTCCACAGAAAAAATCGACACCCCGTCGTTCTTCAACCGATTGGAAACATACAAAAACCTCCCATCCCCCGACAAAACAATATCGGCACTCCCGCCACCATCCGCCGGATCGGCATCCACCGTCTGCCTCAGCCGCAAATCGCCACCATTATAGTCAAAAGCCATAACCATCCCCGAGAACTCATTAACAAGATAAAGGCTCTGTCCATCCCCCGAAAAGACAAAATGTCTCGGCCCACTGTCCGACGGCAAAGAAAAAGATTTCAAACTTTCGGTGTCGACGCCAGACGCCCCCGCCGAAATATCCCACCTCAGCAACCTGTCCGTCCCCAGATCGGCCGCAAAAAGATAGCGACCATCCGGCGAAAACCGGACACAATGCATTCTTTGTCGTGATCGCGGCTCCGATGCGGCGTTGGACATCGAATTTGACTCAGTCACGTACGCCTCAGTACGCTCCCTCGCCAAATTCTCGTCCGCCTGGCCTGAGAGCCGCGCTGACGACAAATGGATCTCGGTTTGGCTCGCACCCGCGGCAGAAAACACCGAAATGTCCCCGCCGCCATAATTAGCCGTTGCCGTCAACCGGCCATCAGTGGCCACATAACACGGGCCCGCACCCGTCCGAAGCGAAGCCAAAGGAGACAACTCGCCCCCAGACCCAAACCGAAAAGTCGACATCCAACCCGGATCACTCTCCGAAATAGCATAAACAACATCGCCCCGAGAAGTGACATAACTCGGATTATCCAACTCCGTCAAACCCACATAGCGTGTCCGCGCCGTATCGGGATCGAACTCGAAAACGTAAATACCCTTACTCTCCCCTCCGGTATAAGTGCCGATGAGAATATACAGCGAAGCCAAAAACCCACTCATACCGTCATTATCTCCTTCTCCTTTGCGGCGACAGCAGCGTCCACCTTGGCAGAAAACTTGTCGTAAATCTTCTGAATCTCCGCCTCCCCATTCTTGGCCTCGTCCTCCGGCATACCATCCTTCTGCGCCTTCTTAAAGAGTTCCACCGCATCGCGACGAGTATTGCGAAGCGAAATGCGCCCCTTTTCGGCCTCGTCCTTCACCTGCTTAACAATCGCCTTGCGCCGCTCCTCGGTCATCACCGGAATGGTAAGACGAATCTCCTCGCCATTATTCGACGGGGTCAAGCCGATGTTGGCATTGACGATAGCCTTTTCGATAGCCGCAATCATATTTTTCTCCCACGGCTTGATCAGGATGGTTCTTGCGTCGGGCACGGTGACACTCGCGATTTTGTCGATCCCCGTCGGGGTGCCGTAATAGTCGGCCGTCACGCCATTCAAAACATTGACCGAAGCCTTTCCCGCCCGCAAATTGAGCAACGCCTCGTCCAGAAAATCCAACCCCTTCTGCATCTTCGCAGTGCAGGATTCGAGAATTTGTTGTGTGGTTTCCATAAAAAACACAGTTATGAGTTATGAGTCAAGAGTTATGAGTCTGCGGTGTGGCAGATGCCGCAGGCTTTTTAGAAGCACTATTAGCTTTCGAGGTCAAAATAATGCTCCGTATGATTTTTTGTAATTCATAGGCATCGTCATATATCGAAAAGTATTCCGATTCGGTCAGACATTCGGTATCTTTGAGTAAATTGAGCCAATAGAGCGTTTCGCCACACTCCTTTTGTGCAATCGATAGTTTGTTTACAAAATCAGGTTGCGTTTGTGTGTTCAACGCTTCGTGGATATTGGCCCCTATCGAAGTACCGGCTTTCAACAGCTGGCGAGAAAGCACCGGCTCGACTCCTTTTTCCCTGAGAATTTTGCAAAGCCTGACGGTTCGTACGGCAAATCCGTAACTTTTACTGCCAACAATACTTTTCGACATAACCGATCTACTTGTTGACTCCTGACTCCTGACTCCTGACTCCTGACTCAATCATTGTCCCTATTTTTTCTCCCCTCAGCACCCGCATAAGGTTGCCCGCAGTGTCCATATCGAACACCACCATCGGCATCCCATTCTCGCGACAAAGCGTAAAAGCCGTCAAATCCATTATCTTCAGCCCCCGGCCATACACCTCGTCGTAACTCAACTCATCGAACTTAACGGCCCCAGGGTCCCTCTCCGGATCGGCACTATACACCCCGTCCACCCGCGTACCCTTCAACAAAACGTCCGCCTCGATCTCCACGGCACGCAACGCCGCCGCCGAATCGGTCGAAAAATAGGGGTTCGACGTGCCCCCACCGATGATCACAACACTGCCCCCCTCCAAATAACCCACCGCCCTGGCTTTCGAAAACAACTCCCCCACAGGCTCCATTCCAAACGAAGTTAGCACCCGGCAGCAAACCCCTGCATCGACAAGCGCGCCCTGCAACGCAAGCGAATTGATAATGGTGGCCAACATCCCCATCTGGTCGCCCCTGACGCGGTCGAAACCGCGACCAACGCCCTGCAATCCGCGAAAAATGTTCCCTCCGCCGACGACTACGGCAACCTGAACACCCGCCCGAACGGCCTCTCTTATCTGAGCGGCATAGGAGGTCAACACCTCGGTGTCGAACCCGTGCCCCGCCCCTCCCGCCAGACTCTCCCCGCTCAACTTCAACAAAACTCTTTTGTAATTCATTGTTTTCCGAAAATTCGTTTCACAAGCGTCAACGGACTTTGCCTGCAATCCCACAAGTCGACTATAACGATCGTCTCTTTTTCGATATAATAGATCGCCTTGTATCTGCCCATAATGACCAACGATCGCACCTCGTCCTCTTCGTCTTCGAGAGATTGTTCAACAGAAGCAACATAAGGACCCGTGTTTAACCTGTCCACTTCACGAAGTATCTTTGAAATTCTCTCGGTTGCCACTCGCTGACCTGCAACAGCCAAATAGTAGTCATACACGTTTCGTAGCGACTCTTTGGCTCCGTCTTCCCATTTGACTACCATTGTTGCATCGCTTTTGTGATCTCTTCCGAGGTGGATCCATGTCCGGTCTCCTTAAAGCGGGCTATCGCTTCGCGCACTCGTGCCACACGCTCACGGTGGGTATAGGCCAATCCGGGAATCCTGCCCGCAACCTTCGGGTCATTGGTCGGTTTTCCGAAGCGCAGGGCCCCGATCTTTTTGAGTCCTTCGAGGATTTGCATCGTGGCGCGATCGCCGTCGCTGATTTCTACCGTCAAAAACATAACTGTGTCTCCTTTAACCGCAAAGATAGAAAAATTTTATTACTTTTGCTCCCACTCACATTTGGCAATTTACTTGATACGACGTATCGGTGACTTCGGTCTCCGGTAAGGTACGTTGTGTCAACTAATCTGTATGTTTGCTAAATGTGAGAGTTTTGTAAACAGCCGGGGGCCGTTTTTTTTCTTTAAACGGCTTTAATGTTTCTTCACGATCTAAGGGACCTGTTCTTTCCTCCCCTGTGCCCCTCGTGCGGGGGAGCACTGCGGGGCGGCGAGGGTTTTCTGTGCCTGAAATGCCAAATGGATATGCCCCTGACGGGGTTTGAGAACGAGGCCGACAACCCCGTGGCGAGGCGGTTTTGGGGGTTGGTGCCGGTCGATAATGCAACGGCGTTTATGTGGTTCATCCATCTGAGCGGCTCGCGGAGGGTGGTGCATCGGTTCAAATATCACGACCGCCCCGATCTGGCCGAGGGGCTGGGCCGGTGGTTCGGGCGGGAATTGGCCAAAGGAGATTTGTATTCGGGGGTCGATCTGATCGTTCCCGTGCCGTTGCATTTCCGAAAAGTTCTGAAAAGGGGGTACAACCAGAGCGAACATATCGCCCGCGGAATGGCGCGCGAAATGGGCGTCGAGGTCGAAACGGGAGCAGTGACCAGAACCGTGAACAACCTCAGCCAGACGCGCACGACCGACCGTTGGGGCAATGTGGAGGGCATTTTTCGGGTTCGGCGGCCGGAGCGGTTGCGGGGCAGACGCGTGTTGCTGGTCGACGATGTGCTGACCACCGGAGCCACCCTCGGTTCGTGTGCCGAGGCGATAGTGCGCGCCGTGCCCGACTGCCGCCTCTCCATCGCCACTCTTTACGCTTCCAAACAAGGAGTTGGGATAAAGGATTAGCTTTTTCTGAACAACCTATTGCTAATAACTAATCGCTAATAACTAATCGCTAAAATTCACTATCTTTGCACCGATTTTTTGAAATTTCTAATCAACTTTAATAAAAAACTATGATTACATCTATCTTTTGGATCATTCCGGCGGCGGCAGTGCTTGCGCTGGTGTTCGCGTGGTGGTTCTTTCGACAAATGAAAAAAGAGAGCGAAGGAACCGAGCGCATGGCGGAAATCGCAAAGTATGTGCGCGACGGGGCCAACTCCTATCTCAAACAGCAGTACAGGGTCGTGTTGATCGTCTTTGTGGTGTTGGCAGCCATCTTTTCGGTTATGGCCTATGGGTTCGATTTGCAGAACGGCTGGGTGCCCTTCGCCTTCATCTCGGGCGGCTTCTTCTCGGGGCTGGCAGGCTATTTCGGGATGAAAACCGCAACCCATGCAAGTGCCCGAACAGCCAATGCGGCGCGCAGGTCTCTCAATAGCGGACTGAAAGTCGCTTTCCGAAGCGGTGCGGTGCTGGGCCTGGTCGTCGTGGGACTGGGTTTGCTCGACATCTCGCTGTGGTATGTGGTGCTCAACCACTTTGTGCCCGCCGATGCGATAGATCCGGCGCATAAACTGACCATCATCACCACCACTATGCTCACTTTCGGGATGGGTGCCTCGACCCAGGCACTGTTCGCACGTGTGGGCGGCGGCATCTACACCAAGGCGGCCGACGTGGGTGCCGACCTGGTGGGCAAGGTCGAGGCGGGTATTCCGGAGGACGATCCGCGCAATCCGGCCACCATTGCCGATAACGTGGGCGACAACGTGGGCGACGTTGCGGGGATGGGTGCCGACCTCTATGAAAGCTATTGCGGCTCGATCCTGGCGACGGCGGCATTAGGTGCTGCGGCATTGGCCGGAAGCGGCGATATTGCGACGCAGTATAAGTTTGTCGTTGCGCCGATGTTGATTGCGGCGGTGGGGATTGTGCTGTCTATCATTGGAATTTTTGCGGTTTCGACCAAGGAGGGTGCAACGATGAAGCAACTGCTCGGTTCGTTGGGCAGGGGGACTAACCTCGCTTCGATCTTGATCGTCGGGGCGGCGTTTGCCATCCTTAATTGGTTGGAGATTCCGGGGGCGAACTGGATCGCAGGTGCGGTTATCGTCGGCCTGCTGGTGGGGATCGTCATCGGGCAGGCGACCGAATACTTCACCTCGCAGAGCTACAAGCCCACCAAAGAGATCTCGAAGTCGGGCGAAACGGGCCCGGCAACGGTTGTCATTGCGGGTATTTCGGTGGGGATGAAGTCGACCGCCATTCCGGTGCTGGCAGTGGTCGTGGGCATCATCGCGTCGTTTATGTTGGCCGCGCAGGGCGATTTCGGCAACGTCGGAATGGGATTGTACGGAATCGGCATCGCAGCCGTGGGTATGCTCTCGACGCTGGGGATCACTCTGGCAACCGATGCTTACGGACCCATTGCGGACAATGCGGGCGGCAATGCCCAGATGGCCGAGTTGGGCGAGGAGGTCAGGAAGAGAACCGATGCACTCGACAGCCTGGGCAACACCACGGCGGCGACCGGCAAAGGGTTCGCCATCGGTTCGGCGGCCCTGACGGGACTTGCGCTTTTGGCCTCCTACATCGAGGAGATCAAGATCGGGATCGTCCGTCTGGGTGGCGACACACTGGCCGATTTTGTGGAAAAAACGGGCGTGGAAAGCATCGCCAAAGCGGGCTTCACCGACTTTATGTACTATTATGACGTCACGCTGATGAACCCCAAAGTGTTGGCCGGAGCATTTATCGGAGCGATGATGTCGTTCCTGTTTTGCGGTCTCACTATGAGTGCCGTGGGACGTGCTGCGGGCTCGATGGTGGAAGAGGTGAGGCGTCAGTTCCGCGAGATCAAGGGCATTATGGAGGGGAAGGCGACACCCGATTATCAGCGTTGCGTGGCCATCTCGACCAAAGGTGCTCAGCGGGAAATGGTGCTGCCGAGCGTGTTGGCTATCATCACACCTATCGTCACCGGACTTATCTTCGGGGTGACGGGCGTGATGGGGCTGTTGATAGGGTCGTTGTCGTGCGGTTTTGTGTTGGCGGTGTTTATGGCCAATGCGGGTGGCGCGTGGGACAATGCCAAGAAGTATGTCGAGGAGGGCAACTTCGGGGGTAAAGGCTCGGCTACGCACAAGGCCAATGTGGTGGGCGACACGGTGGGCGATCCGTTTAAGGACACGAGCGGACCGTCGTTGAATATTCTCATTAAGTTGATGTCGATGGTGGCGATTGTTATGGCGGGGTTGACGGTTGCGTGGAGCTTGCTGTAAGACACATCGGGAACTGTGAGGAGTTAAAGGCCGGGGATTCTCTCCGGCCTTTTTTTGTTCCGCGTTAGCCTTTTCGCGTCGCAAGCGCCGCGTTAGCCTTTTCATCTTTTCATTTTGACGGCCTCTGCGAGGCCGAAACAATTAATGCACTGCGTGCCTTGATTGTCATCCTCACCTCGGCAGAGCAAGGCTTCGCCTTCCTCGCGCTAACTCGGCCCGAACAAGTTCGGCTCTGCTCTCGGTTCGTCGACAATTCACAGCGGCATATCCACCCCAACGCCCAGCCAAACGCCGCGGCGGTCCGAGGGCCGAGCAACCGTAACCCTCACCGAAGCCTTAGTCGAAGCAGGCAACCGCAAAGGACTAACATCGAAAATCAAATCGCCCCCGAACGAACTAACCCGATGCCCCACACCCCCAAAATCCTCCCACCGAGCAAAATCGGCAAAAAGATTGACCCGCACTCGCTTAAAATAGACAATACTCCGCCAACCACCCTCGGGATACCACACCGGCAACTGATAATCCACCGAGCCCGAAACAATCCGCCGCGAAACAAAATCCCACCCCGCACCCCGCGGAAACAACTCCTTCATCCGAAAAACAAACCGCCCCCCGCCCCGCTCATCAGCCCCCTGAACCGCCGCGCGAACCGTCAAACTATGTGGCCTCGCGATCCCGGGCAAATACCCTCCCACCGAAGCCGACCAAAGACCGAAAAAATCACCATTCGTCGGGCTCGAAACATACCCCGCACGCGCCGAAAAACCCCACCGAGGCAAAAACTCCCTATGAGCCATCCGAGTCTGACCCACATAACGAAGCGACAACGACAACCGTTCCACCCCACGGGTCAACCTGCCGCGCGTAGCATCGACGGTCTTAAATATCAGCCCGTTAGTGTAAAACCACTCGGCGGAGGGAATAACCACACTGCTCCAATAACCCGAACTGACGCTGAAAGGCAGGCTGAGACGGGTGGTGAGGCTGAAATATTTTTTAAGCTCGATGCCCGCCGGAAGCTGGGTGTAACGCACCTGCGGAGAGCCGCCCCACGTGAAGTCGATCTCCAACTCGGGCCCCAAACCGGTGTACTTTATTCCGCCGCGAGCCATCGCCCCGCCATCCAATCCCGCCGAACCACCATAACCCACCGCCAGCCAACCGGTGGCGTCGGACAGCAAGCTCTGCGACATCACGGTGGCTCCGGCACGCATAGTCAAATCCATCTCCTCGATTGCCCCGGGAGGATAAAAGTCGGCCGGAACCCAACTGTGGGGGCGGAAAATGTTGAGGAACTTACGATACTTTTTGGGAGCCGATTGCCGCGTTTCGCCCGCAATGACGGGGGTGTAGACCAACGAATCGAATTTCGCAATGCCATCCCATCTGCGCCAGGGAGGATTGACAAGGTCGAGGGGCAGTTCCCGTTGCTGTTGGGTTACCGCCGACGACAAAGCCTGCACCGCAAGATGATAGCCGTGGCGATCGTAAGTGGTCAGCGCAATCCGCCCCCCATCCACCGACGGCGAGGGCTGGAACGACCCGAACCGCGAAGTGGACAACCGGAACTCCTCTCCCCGAGCCAAATCCCAAGCGTGTGCCTCATCCTTGCCCGACACTATCGAGCCAAAAAACAACACCCCGTTCGACGCCCTCAGGTCGGAGATGGTGATATGCCTCGAAGGAGTGATCTTGCGAATGCCCATCTGCGGATCGTACCCGAGGCTCATCCCGGGCACGGCGGCCAGATACATCCCCCCGTCGTCCAGACCTATATAATATAGTCCGTGGGTGCGGTTGTCCCACGCAAGGCCCGTCACCTCGGTGTCGAGCGGAAATTCGTAAACCGTCTCCAACTGCCCGAAGCCATCCTTGGCCAACGCGCTCACCACCGAAAAACGACCCGTATGAGAATAGCGAATAAAGGCCATCTCGCCCCCGCTCCCCACCGCCGTGGGGTACAAAAGCTCGCCCCACGAACGACGTACCCGCTTGCGCCCGCTCGCAAAATCGTAAGAACAAACCACCGACGACACCTTCTCGTCCCACAGCGCTGAGGTGCGATACTCCGTCCACCACAGCACGCCGCCCGCCAGAACCGGCCGCGACGACACCGCGCCGATATTGGCCAGAGTCTCCTCCACTCCGTTCGACGCGTTCACCCTCACGATGCGGGTCGTCCGGTCGAGGTCGGTTTTGAACGCCACAATGGTGTCGCCATCCAGCCACAGCGGCCACTCGTAAGTGGTGTACGACCGCCAGGGGGTGGGTATCTTGCTCGACGAGTCCTCCACCCGCGGCAACGAATCCCAAAAGCGGTTGAGGTCGGCAAATGTGCGGCGGAAAAGTTTGCTCTGGTTCATTCCCGTCTCCTTGCGCAGCTTGATCACCATCGGCATCACCCACTGCGGATTGCGCGCCACGTACCGCGCCACGTCGTCCCACACGAATTTCGATTGCTCGTTGTAGAGCCACCGCACCATCTGATACCCCAGCCGATAGTGGTCGGGTACAAAATCGCGATACGACCCACTGAACCAATAATCCACCGCGCGATTACGAGCTCCCACATCGCCCACTGCGCGATAATGCATCGTCCAGCTGGGTTGCAGTCCGCGGCCGAACGCGCTCATCTCGGTCTCGGCCATCACCGCGTCGCCCTCCAACACGTAGATGGAGAACTGGCCCGTAGCCAAAAAGGCCGCCTGCTCGCCCAGCAACCACGTCAGCACCTTATTTGTACCTCTTCGGAGATTGTTATACTGAACATTATGCCGATACTCGTGCGCCACCAACTGCTTCATCCACGGCTCCGAATAGCTCGCCGACGGGGAAGCCAGCAGCTCGATGCGCCGTGGGGCCCACATCACCATTCCGTTGCCCACCATATTCTGGGTGGTCAGCACAACGGGCGTGCGCATCACCCCGTGGATATAGCCCCAATCGACATGGGCCGAAAGGGTGTCCAAATACCACATCGCCCGTCGGGCACCGCTCTCAAAATAGTCGGGATAGATGAGCCGTGCACCTGCCCGACCCTCCATCTGACGCCACCGGATGGATGCCGGCTGATCGCCCCAACTATAATACTGCGCTTGCGCTTCGCAAATGAAAAGATGAAAAGATGAAAAGATGAAAAGATATTTGAATAATTTTCTCATACTTTGGCTTTGTAGTTCCGGGCGCGGAGGAGTTCGGTGATTTTCTGTCTGAAGTCTCCCTGAACAATGATCTCGCCATCCTTGGCCGAGCCGCCGACACCCAGACGGGTTTTAAGAAACTTGCCCAACTCGTCCAAATCGTCGTCCGATCCCACAAACCCGCTCACCAACGTCACCTGCTTGCCGCCGCGATGACGCCGATCGAGCGTGACCCGCAAATTCTGCCGCTCCGGGGAGAGCGTCTCGATCTGTTCGGAAGAGGAGGTCCTGTACTCGAAATCGGGATCGGTCGAATAGACCATCCCCAACCGCGCTTTCCAATCGTTAGTTGCCATTGGGCGCGAAGTTAACCATTTTTTTGGAAACTCAACAAATTTCCGTATCTTTGCAAGCTCGTTTCGCCTCAAAATTTGGAAGCTATGAAGAGACTGTTTTTTATATTTTGTGTGTGTTCTGCGGGGATCGGTTACGGCCAGTCCGCCGACAGTTTGGTTTTGGATCTGCCCACCGCGTTGGAGATAGCCCTTTCGGAAAATCCGACCGTCAAAGTTGCCGACTTGGAGATACAAAGGGTCGATTACGTGCGGAGGGAGACCGTCGGGAACCACTTGCCCAGCCTGAGTGCGAGCGGACAATATACTTTCAACCTTATCCAGCAGGAGATGTCCAAGGGATTGTCGTTGGGGGCCGATATGAGTGCTTCGGCGGTGGGCGATCTGAGCGTTCCACTGTTCGTTCCGGCGGTCTATGCCACCCTGAGGATGAACAAGACCCAGAAACTTCTGGCCGTCGAGCAAGCGCGCGCGTCGAGGATAGATCTGACCAACGCCGTCAAGAAAGCTTTCTACCAGGTGCTGTTGGCCGAAAACACGTTGGAGGTGTTGCGCCGAAGCGAAAAAACGATAGGGCAAACGGTCGAGGACACGCGCGGGATGTACAGCGCAGGGCTCGCCTCGGAGTACGACTATCTGACCGCCGAGGTGCAGTTGAGCAACTTGCAACCCAACCTGATAGCCGCCGAGAATGCCATAGTCACCACGGTGCAGATGTTGAAAATGTATCTGTCGATTCCCGAAGATGTGCCGGTGAAGCTGGTAGGCAGTCTGGTCGATTTCGAGGGCGAGGTGTATGAGTTGCCCGAGCTCTCCGCCGATGTCTCGGAAAACAGCGAGGTCCGGCAGTTGGAGTTGCAGGGCGAGTTGACACAGCGGCAGATACGTCTGGCCAATGCGGCGCGACTGCCCGCCATCGAGGGTTACGGCCAGATAATCGCCACGGGGCAGGACAAGACCATCGACTTCGGCTCGCTGATGACCGGCCAGGGTTCGGGCGTGATAAACAAGTGGTGGTGGCAGCACCCCGCAACGGCCGGTTTCCGGATGTCGGTACCGCTGTTCTCGGGTTTCAAGAACACCAGCAAGGTGAAGCAGCTCCGCAACAGTGTGTCGCAGTTGGTGTTGCAGGCCGACTATCTCAGAGACAGCAAGAGGGTCGAAGTGGTTAACTCCATCAACGCCATCGCCACCGCCCGGGCGACGATGTTCGCCGTGCAAAAGACCGTCGGGCAGGCCGACAAGGCGTACACCATTGCCCGCACGCGTTTCGAAGCGGGAGCGGGGACTATGTTGGAAGTCAATCAGGCCGAGCTGGCGTTGACCCAGGCGCGGTTGAACCACTCGCAAGCCATCTACGACTATTTGGCGGCGAAGGCAGATTACGATAAAATAACAGGTCTGAACGCCGACGGCGGCTATATTTCGCCCTCGTCGAAGATCGATGTTAACTAAATGGAGTAGGTAAACGGAAAAGAAAATAGTATGATACGGAAGAGTTTAGTTTTTTTGCTGACCGCCATTGCGCTGGTCGGGTGTAAGGGCAACAATAGCGAGGCTGCGAGCGAACAGGCTCAGAAAGTTGCGGTGAAAGTCGCCGAGGCCCGAGGGGGCATAGTTCCGCAGAATGTGGAGTTCACGGCCAACATCGAACCGTGGCAAAAGGTGAACATCGTGCCTGCATTGCAGGGCGCGCGGATCGCACGGATATATGTGAAGGTCGGGGACAGGGTTACGAAGGGACAGTTGGTTGCCCAGATGGACCCCACGCAGTACAACACGGCACGGGTGCAGTTCGAGACCGCCGAAGCCGACTATCAGCGCACCAAAAAGGTGTATGAAGTGGGCGGGGTGTCGGCGCAGATGATGCAGAGTGCCGAGGCTCAATATCTGGTGGCCAAAGAGGCTATGGAGAATCTGAAAAGCCACGTCAATTTGTACTCTCCGATAAACGGTGTGGTTACCCAGAAGGGTGAGGACGAGGGCAACCTGTTCACCCAGACCCCCATTTTGGAGATAATGCAGATCGACCGCTTGAAGGTGCGTGTCGACGTGTCGGAACAATACTTTTCGAGCGTGAGCGTCGGAACACCGGTGGAGGTGAGTGTCGATATTTTGCCCGACGAGACCTTTCCGGCGACTGTCAGTCTGGTTTATCCGTCTATCGACCCTGCGACGAGGACTTTCGGGGCCGAGGTGACCATTCCCAACAACGATTCCAGGCTCAGGCCCGGGATGTTTGCACGAACGACCATTCACATGGGCGATCGCGAGGGTGTGATGATTCCCGACCTGGCGGTGCAGAAGCAGACGGGCACCAACGAACGATATGTCTATGTGATCGACGGCGGGGTTGCTCATCGTCGGGTTGTGACGGTGGGTCGGATCATCGGGTCGCAGATGGATATATTGTCGGGCCTGGAAGCCGGCGAGAGTGTGGCCATCACCTCGTTCGCCCGACTTAGCGAGGGAGTAAAGATAACGATTAACGATTAGTTATTAGCGATTAGCGGGCTACGCGGAATAAGCGCGAGGGCTTTGGTGAGTGGTTTTCAAAAATAAGATTTGGCGTGCAGCGTGAAGCGGAGCGAGGACTAAAAGCGCCCGCCGCAGCCGACCGGCTGTCTTGTCAGCCGCGCGAAGCGGGCAGCGGCAGTGTTAGGCCGAGTGAAGTAGCGAGCGGCTCATCGGCTTTTTTGAAAACCAACGAACCGAAAAAGACCGAGCGAAAAAGAATTGAATAAATTGGAATAAGATGAAAATTTATGAATCGGCCGTAAGAAAGCCAATATCGACCATAATGATATTCGTGGCGGTGATCGTGCTGGGGGTGTTCTCGTTGCGAAACCTCGCCATCGATATGTACCCCGAAATGGACTATCCCGCCCTGAGCGTGATGACCTCCTACGTGGGTGCCAACGCCAGCGACATCGAAACCAACGTGACCAGGATATTGGAAGACCAGCTCAACACGGTCGACAACCTGAAAGAACTCACCAGCCGCTCGGCCGACAACTATTCGATGATAACCCTGCGATTGGAGTGGGGTTCGGACGTGACCGAGGCGGCCAACGATGTCAGGGACGTGGTGAGCCGAACGGTGAACCTGCTGCCGGACGAGGCCGATACGCCGTTGGTGTTCAAGTTCAACTCGTCGATGATCCCCATCATCTTTATGTCGGTGACGGCGGATGAGAGCTATGCCGCGCTGGCCAAGATCCTGGACGACAAGCTGGTCAATAACCTCAACCGCATCGACGGAGTTGGGGCGGTGAGTCTGGCCGGTCAGCCCACGCGCGAGGTGCAGGTGGATGTCGATCCGGCGAAGTTAGCGGCCTATGGGCTGACGGTGGAAAGTCTGGGGGCGATGATCGGGGCGGAGAATGCCAACATTCCGGCGGGGACGATGGATATTGGCAACCACACCTATAACGTGAAGGCCGACGGGGAGTTCCGATCGAGCGACGATCTGCGGGAATTGGTGGTTTCGAGCGTGGGAGGGAAGACGGTTTTGCTGAGCGATGTGGCGACGGTTCGCGATACGCTGGCCAAGATGACCCAGACGATGTTTATCAATGGCGAGCGGGGCGTTGTGGCTTTCGTGCAGAAGCAGTCGGGGGCCAACACGGTGCAGATCGTGGACGAGATTATGGCGCGCTTGCCCGAGATCGAGGCGAGCTTGCCCGCCGATGTGAAGATAGACATCGTGATGGATGGTTCGGAGAGCATCAGGGACAGTATTTCGTCGTTGAGTGAGGCGGTGATGTACGCCTTTATCTTTGTGATTCTGGTGGTGATGTTCTTTCTGGGAAGGTGGAGGGCGACGTTTATCATTTGCTTGACGATCCCTATTTCGCTTATCGTTTCGTTTATTTACCTTTACGTGACGGGGTCGACGCTGAACATTATTTCGCTGTCGTCTTTGTCTATCGCGATAGGTATGGTGGTGGACGACGCGATCGTGGTGTTGGAGAATATCACGACCCATATCGAGCGCGGGTCGAAGCCCAAGGAGGCGGCTATATACGGGACGAACGAGGTGTGGTTGGCCGTTATTGCGACGACGCTGGTGGTGGTTGCGGTGTTTATGCCCTTCACGACGCTGGGGGGTATGGCGGGGATTATGTTTAAGGAGCTGGGTTGGATCGTATCGATAGTTATCGTCACCTCGACCGTGGCGGCTATTTCGCTCACGCCGATGCTGAGTGCTTTCCTGCTCCGGATCGACGGGGGCGTGCACACCTATAAGGGCATCGGGGTGGTTTACAAGCCTATCGACAAATTCTTAGTGTGGTTGGATAACTTCTATGCGGGGATTTTGAGCTGGGTGGTGAAGAACCGCCGAAAGACGCTGTTCGGGACGATGGGGATATTCCTTTTGTCGCTGGTTCTTTTGAACTTCGTGCCGATGGAATTCTTCCCCGCGCAGGATAACGCCATCATCGAGGCGACGGTGGAGATGGACCAGAACGTGAGCGTGGACTATACCAACCGCATCTCGAAACAGATAGAGACCATTATCGAACAGAAGTATCCGGAGATCTATATTTTGTCGGCCGAGGCGGGACAGAACTCGTCGGACAACGTCTTTGCGGCGATGAACAAGAACGGGTCGCACATCGTGAACTATATGATGAGGGTGCCCAAGTTGTCGGAGCGCGATAGCGGACGGACGATCTTCGAGATTGCCGACTTGTTGCGGGCCGATATTGCGACGATTCCGGAGGTGCGGCAGTTTACGGTGACGCCCGGGGGGAACAGCGGCGGTGGAATGGGCGGTGCTCCGACGGTGGATGTGAAGGTGTTCGGTTATGACATCGAGTTGGCCAACTCGGTCGCTTTGGATTTGCGGGAGAGGATGCGGGAGTTGGAGGGTACGCGCGATGTGCAGTTGACGCGCGATGACCTCAGGCCGGAGTATAATGTGGAGTTCGACAGGTATAAGTTGGGCTATTATGGCATTTCGTCGCAGACGGCGTCGATGTTTGTCCGCGACAGGATCAACGGGTTGATTGCGACGCGCTATCGCGAGGACGGGGATGAGTATGATGTGGTGGTGAGGTATGACGAGGCGCACCGTTTGGCTTTCGAGGATGTGGAGCAGATCGCGCTTTACAGCTCGACGGGCCGGCCGGTGATGTTGCGCGACGTTGCCACCATCGAGGAGCAGTTTGCCGCGCCGACGATCGACCGCGAGAATCGGCAGCGGGTGGTGACCGTTCGGTCGTCGCTCGGCGAGGGGGTTGCGTTGGGAACGGTGGTGAACGAGGTGAACGAGCTGTTGGAAAGCTTCGAGGTTCCGGAGGGCATTTATCTCGAAGTGGGCGGCTCGATGGAGGACTTGGAGGATATGATGGGTGATTTGGCGGCGTTGCTGATCCTGGTGGTGATGCTGGTTTATATCGTGATGGCGACGCAGTTCGAGAGTTTGAAGATGCCTTTCATCATTATGTTCACCCTGCCGTTTGCCTTTACGGGTGTATTTTTGGCGTTGTGGATAACCCAGACGCCGCTTTCGATGATAGCGATGATCGGGGCGATTATGTTGGTGGGGATCGTGACCAAGAACGGGATCGTGATGGTGGACTATGCCAACCTGCTTATCGAGCGCGGACAGGGCACGCTGGGGGCTGTGGTTGCGTCGGGTAAGAGCCGTTTGCGGCCGGTGTTGATGACCTCGGTGACGACCATTCTGGGGATGTTGCCGATGGCTCTGGGCTTGGGCGACGGTTCGGAACTTTGGCAACCGATGGGTATCGCCATTATCGGTGGGATGACCTTTTCCACTTTGCTGACATTGTTTGTGGTTCCGGTGCTGTACGCTATGTTTGCGATGCGCACCCAGAAGAAGAAAAAACGTTAACCGTATGAAGGCTCTATTTATAAGTTATAACCAGGCGCACACGTTGGAGGTCAACAGTGCTTTGGACAGGTTGAACATTCGCGGTTTCACGCGGTGGGCGTTGACCGAGGGGCGGGGCAGCAACGACGGAGAGCCCCACTATGGCTCACACGCGTGGCCGAGTATGAACTCGTCCATCCTCGTGTTTTTGGAGGACGATCAGGTCGGTCCGCTGCTCGACGCTTTGCGGCAGATAGACTCTTCGGCCCCGATGCAGGGGATAAGGGCGTTTGTGTTGCCGGCCGAACAGGGAATGTAAACATAGAATGAAGGGCGAAGAATGAAGAGTGAAAAAAGCTCTGCACAGCATCTTTCTTCGCTCTTCGTTTTTCATTTTTCATTATCTTTGCACCGATGGGTTCCCGGAGAGTCATAGCTCTGATCTGGATCGTGGTGGCGACGCCGTTCGTCGTCCTTTTGACCTTGCTCGGACTGACCGCATTGGGGGTTTTCGGAAAGTTGCCCACGTTCGAGGAGCTGGAAAACCCCAAGAGCAACCTCGCCACGGAGATAATCTCCGAGGAGGGGAAATTGCTGGGAACGTACTATGTCGAGAACCGCACCTTTGTGGACTATGCCGATCTGCCGACCGATGTGGTTGCGGCGTTGGTTTCGACCGAGGATGTGAGGTTTTACGGCCATTCAGGGATAGACTTCATTTCGCTGGCCAGGGTGGCATTTCGGACGCTGGGGCTCGGACAGAGCCAGGGCGGCGGGAGCACAATTACGCAACAGCTGGCCAAGAACCTGTTTAAGCGCAAGGGGTGGATCGTGACGGACAAGCTCAAAGAGTGGATCACGGCCATCAAGCTCGAATATAACTACACCAAGGAGGAGATAATCTCGATGTATTTGAACACCGTGTTTTACGGCTCGAATGCTTACGGGATAAAGAATGCGGCCAACACCTTTTTCGGCAAGTCGCCGCAGGAGCTCAATATCCAGGAGTCGGCCACGTTGGTGGGGGTGGTGAATGCCCAGACGAGGTACAATCCCGTTATCAATTACGACAATTCGCTGCTCAGGCGCAACACGGTGCTTCGCAGGATGCAGGGGGTGGGCTATATCACGCGGGCGCAGTGCGATTCGCTGAGTGCGTTGCCCATCGAGCTCGATTACAATCCCGTGAGCCACGACGAAGGCACGGCCACCTATTTCCGCGAGATGTTGCGGTTGGTGATGCAGGCCAAACGGCCGAAGAGGGGCGATTATGCCAATGATTACGATTTCGATTACGCGCTGAACCGGTGGGAGACCAATCCGCTTTACGGGTGGGTGGAGAAGAACAAAAAGGCGGACGGGGAGCCGTACAATATCTATTCGGACGGGTTGAAGATCTATACGACCATCAATTCGACGATGCAGAGGTATGCCGAGGCCGCGGTGGAGGAGCGGTTGAAGAACGAGATACAGCCGGTGATGGAGGCGCAGTTCCGGCGGACGGGGGTGGTGTTCCAGCGGCAGACGCCCGAGCAGATCGACGGCATAATCCGAAACGCAATGCGGTATAGCGGCCGCAAGGAGGGGTGGGACGAGGCCGTTCCGATGAAACTGTTCACCTATCGGGGCATTCGCGACACGATCATCACGCCGCGGGACAGCATCGTTCACTTCAAAAAGCTGATCAGGGCGTCGTTTGTTGCCATCGAGCCGCAGACGGGCCACGTGAAGGCTTATGTCGGCGGGCCCAATTTCAGGTACTTTAAGTACGACTATGCTTCGCAGGCGAAGCGGCAGCCGGGCTCGACCATCAAGCCCTTTGTCTACACCTTTGCCTTTTCGCAGTTGGGCATCGACCCCTGTACGCCTGTGCCCAACCTGCCGGTCACCATCGAGACCACGACGGGCGTTCCGTGGACACCCAAGGAGGCGGGCAATGTGGAGTACGACGGAGTGATGCACCCCTTGAAGTGGGGCTTGCAGAACTCTCGGAACAACTATACGGCGTGGATAATGAAGCAGGCGAAGGCTCCCGAGGCGGTGGCCGACTTCATCCACGACCTGGGCATCCGCAGTTGGATAGATCCGGTGCACTCGTTGGCGTTGGGGTCGATGGATGTGTCGCTGTTGGAGCTGGTGGGGGCGTACACCACTTTTGCCAACAGGGGCGTGAATACCGAGCCGATATTCGTTACGCGGATAGAGGACAATCAGGGCAACCTCATCTCCTCTTTCCTGCCCCAGACCACCGATGCGATCAGCGATGTGACCGCTTATACCACTTTGCAGGTGCTCGAAGACGTTATTAATGCAGGCACGGCGGGACGGTTGCGGTGGGGCGAATATGGTTTCACGGGGCAGATGGGGGGCAAGACGGGCACCAGTCAGGAGAGCCGCGACGCGTGGTTCGTGGGTGTGACGCCGAAGCTGGTTGCGGGGGCGTGGGTCGGGGGCGAGGATCAGAGCGTCCACCCGATGTCGAGGGGCGAGGGGGGCGTGATCGCTTTGCCCATTTACGGGATATTTATGAAGAAGGTTTTTGCCGATCCCTCGTTGGGGATTAGCCAGAGTGACCTTTTCGAGGTTCCTCCCGGGGCCGTGCCCATCAATTGCCGCGAGACGGAGGAGACGGTCGAGATCGTCGAGGCGCCGCAAGAGGAGGGTTTTTTTGATTGAAATTACGAATTACGAGTTACGAATGGCCGAGCGCAGTCGGTTTTTGTGAAAGCCAAAGAACCGAAAAAGACAGGGCAGAGAGAGATGTTGTTTAACTAAAAATACCTAAAACTATGAAAAGATTATTGTTGTTGGTTATTCTCTTTGCAACCACGGGCGTGTGGGCGCAAAGTCGGGTGGAGCAGGCAACCATCGAAAGCAAATTGCTCGGAACCACCAAGCGTTTTCTGGTCTATCTGCCCAACGGGTACGACACCTCCGGACGCGACTATCCCGTCCTCTACCTGCTCCACGGCGCGGGAGACGACGAAACCGGCTGGCGCGACAAAGGTACAATGCAACTCATCGCCGACGAAATGATCGAGAGTGGTCGCGCGTTGCCGATGGTGATTGTGATGCCCGACGCAAGCGGAACAGGCGAGGTTTTGGAAGGTCGTCCGGTGAATCGCGGCTACTTCAATATAGACGGATGGCCTTTTGAAGATCACTTTTTCGAAGAATTTATTCCCCACGTAGAAAGCACATGGCGGATAATTTCGGACAAGAAGCATCGTGCGGTTGCCGGTCTGTCGATGGGCGGCGGCGGGAGCGCAGGCTATGCCCAGGCCCATCCCGAGATGTTCGGCAGTGCGTGTCCGTTGAGCGGTGCGGTGGCCGGAATGGGTCGCGGTGCTGCCGGTGGTTCGCCTCTGTTGTTCGTTCGGAACGCCACGCCAGAGCAGTTGGAGGCTTTGCGGACGGTTCGTTGGTGGGTTGATTGCGGCGACGACGACTTTTTGTGGGAGGCGAATGTCGACTTTTTTGCCGCTATGAAGAAGCAACAGGTTCCGTTGCAGTTTCGGATGCGCAACGGGGGGCACAATTGGGAGTATTGGCAGAGCGGCTTGCAGGACGTGCTGACCTTTATTTCGGTCGGGTTTGGGGAGTAACAAGTTGTGTGCTGAAAACAAAAAAAGCCATCCATAACGGATGGCTTTTTTTGTTCAAAAGTTTGGTCGGGGTGACAAGATTACCCTTCGCCTTTCGGCTCGGATGATCCTGATGCCGCTGCGCGGGCATGACTCAAATTATTTTTCGCAGCGACCGCCACGCACAGTTTTTTTATTTTTCACCCGACCCATTCGCGCAAGCAAGCTTGGCTCGGGGTCTGGCAAAAAACAAAAAAGTCGTCTGACGACGACTTCTCTGCTCAAATAATTTGGTCGGGGTGACAAGATTCGAACT
>DBDE01000042.1 GCA_002293425.1 Alistipes sp. UBA940
GCATCATACATCTTCTGATAATCCGTCTGCTTCGCCCAACTCGTCACCAATATGTGCGAGTCAGGCGACGCGACGAAAAAATCATTTTTAATCGCCGAAACGCCAAGCAAATCAACGTGCAAAGCGCGTTAATGAAAAATGAAAAATGTGCCACCGCACAGGCCGGCTAACGCGACGCAATCATTAACCATTAATCGCTGTTGCGATCGCCTCCGCGATACGGGCACCGTCCAAAGCCGCCGAAACAATCCCACCCGCATAACCAGCGCCCTCGCCCGCCGGATAAAGCCCCCCAACCGCCGGATGCTGCAACGTCGCCCCATCCCGCGGAACCCTCACCGGAGTCGAAGTGCGCGACTCCACCCCAACAACCACCCCCTCGTCCGTCACAAACCCACGCATCCTCCTCCCAAACTCGCCAATCCCCGCCCTCAACACATCCGACATAAACCCGGGCAACCACCCATCCAACCGCGACCCGACCAACCCGGGAACATAAGAGCTCGCCGGAAGCGAACCCGACCCACGACCCGCCACAAAATCACTCACCCGCTGCGCCGGAGCAACAGCACTATCTTCCCCGCCACCAGCCCGCGCCTTAGCCTCCCGTTCCAGCCGCCGCTGAAATTCCAACCCCGCCAAAACACCGAACTCAGCCTCCAAAAAGCCGAAATCAGAAAGCCTCACCTCCGTCACGATCCCCGAATTGGCAAACGGCGAATTGCGCAACGAAGCCGACATCCCATTCACCACACTCTCGTCCGAGCAAGTCATCGCCGGAACAATAAACCCGCCCGGACACATACAAAACGAATAAACCCCGCGCCCACCGACCTGCGCGGTCAACGAATAAGATGCCGCCGGAAGATACTCCGTGTGGCCGTGGTACTGAATCTGGTCTATCAACGCCTGCGGATGCTCGACACGCACCCCCATAGCAAACGGTTTAGCCTCCAAAGCCACACCGCGCCGATGCAAAACCCGATAAACATCCCGCGCCGAATGACCCGTAGCCAACACCACCGCCGCTCCCTCCACCAAAGTATCAGGCTCCACAAAAACACCCCTCACGCGACCATCCCGAACCTCAATGTCACTCACCCTCGCCCCGAAAACCACCTCGCCCCCACAATCCAAAATGGTCTGCCGAATGGCCGTCATCACCCTGGGCAACCGATCCGTGCCAATATGGGGATGGGCCTCATAAAGAATCTCGGGACTGGCACCGTGATGAACCAGCGTCTCCAACACCCGCCGATAATCGCCCCGCTTCTTCGACCGCGTAAAAAGCTTTCCATCCGAAAAAGTACCCGCACCGCCCTCGCCGAAAGCGTAATTCGACTCGGGATCGACGCCCTGATTGCGATTAATCCGCGCAATATCCTTCCCACGCTCCACCACCTCCTTGCCCCGCTCCAAAACCACCGGCCTGAGCCCCAACTCGATCAACCGCAAAGCGCAAAACAACCCCGCAGGCCCGCCGCCGACAATCACCACAGGCGTCCCGTGGTCAACATCCCGAAAATCGAAACGAACAGGCTCGGGCAACCCCTCCCCATCGACAAAAACCTCGACAGTGAGATTGACCTTCACCCCGCGCCGAGCATCGACCGAGCGACTAACGATGCGAACCAGCGCAACATCGCCATCAGACACACCCGCCCGACGGGTCGCAATGGAGACGACCTGCCCGGGATCGGCCGCCTGACGCGGCGAAAGCTGCAATGAAATTAATTTAGACAAAATTACCGAACGGTAACATTATAATCGGCCGAAAACTCCACCAACTGCCACTCGCGATTAATCCGCCGCCGCAAACCTGGCGTCCAATCGAAGTTATAAGGAACACCAGTCGCAACCCGCTCCGTGGCACTCTCCACCCGATCGTCGAAACTCCAACCATCCTCGAACAACGCCCGAACAAAGATCACGATCGCATCATAACCCCGAAAAGCAGCCCTGGTGGGCACCAACCCATAAGCCGACAAAAATCGACTGTCGAACTCGCGAACCTCCTCCCGCTGCCGATCTATATAATAAGAGGTAACAAACCTCACCCCCAGCTTGAAATACAAATTCCGATCTATCCTGCCATACGACCCCCACCGCGACGACCCCACGACCTTAATACGCGCCGTGCGGTTCTGCCGAGCCGAAGCATTATTGTACGACGACGAAATTGTTGCCAGCGCGTCATCCACCGCAACCTCGCCCGCGCCCAAAACAACAAAAATATTCTCCCGATCCCAATCTATCAACCCCGCAATGCCGCTTCCCGTCGACCTGCGATCTGCGCCCACGCCATCCTCCACCGTATACCGACCAACATCCATCCCGCTCAGCTCGGCCTCCATCTCGCGCTCGAACTCCGCATCGTTGCCCGCCTCGCTCGACACCAAAATAACGTTAGGAGAGTCGACCCACAACCCACGCAACTTATCGTACTTACTGGCCGGATCGGGCGCCATCTGGAACAGGTACTCGCTATCCAGCTCCCGCAACGTCACCAACGGCGACACGATAGGAATGCTCATCAGCTCGGCAAACTGCACCGCATAACCCGCCTCGCGCTCATAAACGGGGCCGATGATAAGGTCGGTATTGCGGAAACGCTCGCTCACCACGATATTGAACACTTTGTCCAACGAATCGGCCGTATCCCACACCGTCACATCGGCGGCAATGCCCCGCAACCGCACATCCTCCAACCCCAACAACGCACCGCGATAAAAGTCGATAACCTCGCCCCCCTTCTCCAACGGCAACATAAGCGCAATCTCAGGCACATCCTGCGCCCTTGCGCTCAGAATGAAAAAATGAAAAAATGAAAAAATGAAAAAATATTTCGCTTTCATCTCCTCAGCCTGATTTCGGTTATCACCTTCTTGGTGTACCCGGGAAAATCGCCATCCATCATCCACGTATAATAACTCGGGTCCCTGTCGAAAACCGCCTTAACCCCACGCCCCTTATACTTCCCGAACCCGAAAACCTCCGTCCCGTCGTCGTCATAAACCACCCGTCCGGCATAATCGACAAAACGCTCCCGCATAGAATAATCGGCCAAAAAAGCCACATCATTCTCCAAATCGGGATACTTGTCCAACTGTCCCTCCAACACCTCCAACGTCGCCACGGCATCGGCCTCGGCCGAATGAGCGTCCTCCAACGTCTTGCCGCAATAAAACTGATAAGCCGCCTCCAACGTCCGCCGCTCCTTCTGATGATAGATATTCTGAACGTCGACAAACAGCCGCCTCTTGAAATCGACCTCCACCCCTGCCCGAATAAACTCCTCCACCAACACCGGAATGTCGAAACGATTGGAGTTGAAACCGCCCAGATCGCACCCCTCCATATAAGCCGCCAGGCTCTTGGCCATCATCCGAAAAGTAGGCTCGTCCTTCACGTCGTCGTCGAAAATGCCGTGCACCGCACTCGCCTCGGCCGGAATAGGCATCTC
The DNA here is from genome assembly GCA_002293425.1 of Alistipes sp. UBA940. Taxonomy (GTDB): domain Bacteria; phylum Bacteroidota; class Bacteroidia; order Bacteroidales; family Rikenellaceae; genus UBA940. The sequence continues at coordinate 3,464 of DBDE01000042.1, forward strand.
CGGATTAACCCGTCGGGTCTTCACCTCCCGATCGCCATTGACCAAAACCTTAACCAGAGATATTTCCACAATCCGATCCCGCGAGACATCCACGCCGGTAGTCTCCAAATCCAGAAAAATTATGGGATTCTTAAGATTTAATTTCATAAATTCATCAGATAAAAAATCATTTAAAACCCCAANNTTGGGGTTTTAAATGATTTTTTAAGCGTTGATCATCATCGGCATCAACAACATCAACAAGTCGTCCCCTGCCTTGTCCGAAACAGGCTTGAAGACCCCCGCCCTCGTAGAGTCGGCCAGCTCCATCACCACGCTCGGCGTCTCCAACCCCTGCAAAATCTCGATAAGGAAGGTCGACTTGAAGCCGATCGTGATGTCGGTGCCGTCATACGCCGTGGCAACACTCTCGCGCGCCGACACCGAAAAATCGAGGTCCTGGGCCAGCAAATCTATCTTATTGGCCCGAATCTCGAGTTTTATGAGATTGGTCGCCTGGTTGGAGCACACCGCCACCCTCTTAATGCCGTTCAAAAGTTCAACGCGATCGACAATAACCTTATTGGGATTGGCCGTCGGGATAACGGCGTTATAGTTCGGATAGTTTCCTTCGATGAGCCTGCACACCATCGTGTAGCTCCCGATGTGGAACACCGCATTCCGGCTGTCGAACTCCACGTCGATGTCGCCGCTCTCCTTGCCCAGCGCACCTTTCAGCAGGTTGGCGGGCTTCTTGGGAAGGATGAAATTGGCCGCCACATCGTCCTTGATGGTCGAGGAGTACCTCACCAGCTTGTGGGCGTCGGTCGCCACGAAAGTGACCTTGCCCGATTCGAAACTGACAAACACCCCGTTCATCACCGGCCGCAATTCGTCGTCCGCCGCGGCAAAGATGGTCTTCGAAATGCCGTTTTCCAAAACCTCGGAAGAGAGCGAAATCGAACTCTTATCCTCGCCCAGCGCCTGCACCGCAGGATAGCTCGCCCCGCTCGTGCCCGGCAATGTCGCCTCGCCCGTCTTCCACGTGATCTTGATCTCCCACGTCGAGTCGTTGGTCTCCACCGTGATGGGCTGCTCACTGAACTCTTTGAGCGAATCGAGCATCAACTTGGCCGGCGCGGCAATCATTCCCTCCTTGGCCCCGTCGACCTCGATCGATCCCACAAAGGTGGTCTCCAAATCACTCGCCGTGGCCTTCAACTGGCCATTTTTTAGTTCCAACAAAAAATAGTCCAATATCGGGAGCGTATTTTTAGAACTGATGATCTTCCCCGTGGTGGAGAGCAACCCCAACAAAGCCGAACTCGAAACCGTAAATTTCATAATCTTAATAGTGGTTTTATAATCCCAGCAAAGATAAACAAAATTTCTTAAAACCGAGCCAACTTTTCGAGCGACATAGTTATCATTTTTTCAACGAACGGCCGGTAATCGGTCTCCATATCGAGTTTGGCACGCTGGGCGATGACGGTGCATACGGTCGCCGCACGGTGTCCCATCAACGCCGCCAAACCCGCCAAAGCCGAACTCTCCATCTCGTAATTCGTCACCCGTCGGCCGCGATAATTCCACTGTTCGATCCGCTCGTTGAGGTCCGCATCGGCCGGGCGTAACCGCACCCAGCGACCCTGAGGCGCATAAAACCCGGGAGCCGAAATGGTTATCCCGTCGATGGTCGAGTCTCTGAAAAGCTCCCACAACTCGGCGTCGGCATCGACAAAATAAGGGCTCGGCAACTGCTCGTTCCAACCCACGCGGCTCGTGAAATCGAACTCCATCTCCAAATCGCAAACGCGGTCCCGCCCCTCGTAAAAATTCAACAGCCCGTCGAAACCGATGGACGTTCGCGCAAAGACCAGGTCGCCGATTTTCAACTCGTCCATCAATCCGCCGCTCGTCCCCAGCCTGAGCAGGGTCAAACGCCGATGCGTGGGTTTTACCGTGCGTGTCGCAAAGTCGATATTGGCCAACGCATCGAGCTCGGTCACCACAATGTCGATGTTGTCCGTCCCGATGCCGTGTGAGATCACGCTCATCCGCCGCCCCTTGAAAGTGCCCGTCACGGTGCAAAATTCGCGGTTTCGGCACGACAGTTCGATGGTGTCGAAGTACCCCGATACCTGCTCCACACGCGCCGGATCGCCCACCAAAACGATGGTGTCGGCAAGATTTTCGGGTTTCAGATGGAGGTGGAAAATCGACCCGTCGTCGTTGATTATCAGCTCGGAAGAAGGAATTGTTCTCATGAGTTACGAGTTACGAGTTACGAATTACGAGTTTATTTTTGGTAAAAGTAGTTATTTTATTGTAATTTCGTAGCTCTTAACTCGTAATTCGTAATTCGTAACTCGTAATTAAATATGTCTTTAATTAAGTCCATTTCGGGGATTCGCGGCACGATAGGCGGCACCGTGGGCGACAATCTCACTCCTGTCGACATCGTTAAATTCACCTCGGCTTACGCGGCCCATATCGGCGGCGGGGTAAAGGGGCGGCGCATTAAAATAGTCGTCGGGCGCGACGCGAGGCTGTCGGGCGAGATGGTTCGGCAACTTGTAGTCGGTACTCTCACGGGTTGCGGCGCGGATGTGATAGACGCCGGGCTTTGCACCACGCCGGGGGTCGAGATGGCCGT
>DBDE01000027.1 GCA_002293425.1 Alistipes sp. UBA940
CGGATGTCGCGATAGATGGTGCGGATGCTCACATCGAAACGTTGTGCCAAATCGGCCGCCCTCACCACCGAGCGCGATTGCAGGGCGATGAGGATGGCCGACATGCGATCCAGACGGTTCATTTCATAGCCTCTATTCGTGGTACATCACTGCCCACTGCACGCCGAACCGGTCGACCAGCTCGCCGTAACGTTTGGCGTAGAACACCTCCTGCATTTGGCAGTTGATCTTTTGGGCACCCGAGCTCAGCTTTTCGAAGATACTCTCAGCATCTGCGACACTGTCAGTAGAGAGTGTCAGCATACAGCCCCCGTTCCCGAAGTTGCGCGGATCGGTGGGCAGGGTGTCGGCCACGCTCATTCCTCCGCCCGGGAAGACGATGCAGCAGTGGCCGATTTTGTTGCCATACTCGGCGGGCACTTCCCAGCCCGACATCGGTGGGAACTCGTTGAAACGGGTCAGGTACTGCAATTTGCCTCCCAGCACTTCGGCGTAGAAATTTGCCGCTTCTTCGGCGTTTCCGTTGAATGTCAGGTACGATGTAATTTTCATAATGATTTAAATTTTTTAAGGTTTACACCGCAAAGGTACGCCCGCCCCGTGACAACAGTGTGTCAGCAGTCGTTAGTCGACCTCGATCGTAAAGTGAATCTTTTCGGAGTATCTGCCGTCGGTGGTCGATACGATCACCGAAGTGTTGAAAGAACTTGTCAGATCGGTTATCTTTATAGAGACACTCGAGCCGGTACCCTGGGACAAAACAGTTCCGGACGAATCGACAAACTGGTAGTCATTATCTGCGGAATCGGGTCGTGTCCATATCAAATTCTCTCTGTTCTCATAGGTCGAATAGGTAACATATGCACGGAGAGCATACTGATCATCACTGATTTTTGTCGGCGAAACATCTATGTCTATCACAGGAAAATATTGATTTACCGTAATTTCGAACTCCTTAGTGAATTTCCCGTTGTCGGCGGTCGCCAAAATCTTAGGAAAATCGGACACAGTTAAAGCATCGGGGATGCGGGTAATCTCTCCTGTTTCGGAGATCCCAAATAGCTCTCGGTCTACTATTAACACCCCTTCGGCAAATGACCATACTATGTTTTTATCAGTTGCGTTCTCCGGCAACACTTTAGCTATCAGGCGCGGGAATGAGCCTTCGATAACTCCCGGGATATGAGGAGTGTATTCATAAACCGTCTGCTCCAGAATAATATCGGTCACAGGAACATATTCATTCACGGTCACGTTGCAGGTGTCAGTTTTGTTCCCATCGGCGGTCGTGGCGGTGATGACGGTCTGACCAGCGGCAATGGCGGTCACGACACCCGAAGCGGAAACAGTGGCGACACTTTCGTTCGACGAACTCCAAGCGACGGCTTTATTTGTAGCCCGTTCGGGCAAAACCGTGGCCGTGAGAGATCTACTGTCTCCCACTATCAACTCCACAGACGAGGGGGACACCACCACATCTTCCACCGAAACCGGATTTGCAATGCCTACCGTAATAACACACGTCGCCTCGAACCCGCCCTCTTCGGTGATGACTTTCACAGTTGCGACACCGGGGCCGACGGCCAGAACTTTGCCCTTATAGTCCACCGTCACAACACTCGGGTCACTGCTCTGGAATCTCACACTCTTGTTATAGGCGTTGTCCGGAATCGTCTTGCCAGTCAAGTCTTTGGTTTCATCGACCCTCATTGTCAGTTCGGTGGGTTTCATATACGCTCCCTCCACCCGAACCGATTCCGGAACATTCTCTTTGTCGGTGCGGACATTGGACGGCGAAACAATATCTCCCGAGGATGTGCTGGCTGAAACAATCATCATAAACGACTCCTCCAAATCCTCCTGTAAATCGACCTCGAAGCTGTATTCGAAAACCGCACGCGTCAACAGAGCCGTTGCGGCATCCACTTCCAAATATCCCTCTACCCCTTCGACACCAACAAAAATCGTGTTCAACTCGACAGGCGAAACAATACTGACCGACGTTCCCTCCACAACGATCTCCTCGAAAGATTGCTCCACCGTAAAAGTCGGAAACTCTTCGTCCATATACGTTGCGCCGGTTATGGAGAGAAATTCTTCTTCGAGAGGTGGCTGGGAGCTCGCCTTTTTCGTTACGGTCACTGTTGCCGAACCTCTCTTACCTCCGTCGATCGTCGTTGCGGTTATCACGGCCGTACCCTCTTTGAGCGCATTCACCAAACCGGACGAACTGACGCTTGCTATATCACTGGGTTCGGCACTCCAAGTTACGGTTTTGTTATCGGCATCGGAGGGACTGACCGAGGCTGTCAATTGTCGTGTTTTGTCTATCTCCAATTCGAACTCATCGGGAGAGACACTCACCCCCGTTACCGCAACAGGTTTAGGCGTCGGCTTGTCGGGCGGCGAATCCTTTTTTCCGCAGGCAGCAATGATTACAACAACAAATAACAGCAATAAATTCTTCTTCATAACAAGCACGAAAGTAATAAATTTTAACGAAGTGTCAGCAGTCTGTCGACAAAAAATATTATGTATCCCAGCACCGCCATTCCGACGGCCAGACCACCCACTCCCAGTAGCATCGGACCCCAACCGCCCTGCACCGCCGGATCGATAAAGTGATAAGGAAACGCGCTGCCGGTATCGCCGATGTCGCCCGCAAAAGTCGACCGCAACAAAATATATCCGAAATAGCCCAACGGCATAAAAAGCCAACAAAGCGGATCCGCAGCACGAACGCGCCCCCGAGCCGAGAACACAACCCAATCCGCAATCACCATCAACGGCGAAACATAGTGGAGCACAAGATTGTCGAACTTCCAGAAATGTCCCTCGGCCAGATCGTCCGGAGCGAGCAACGTGGCGTAGATGATCCCTGTCACGGTGATGCAAAAAACCATCGCACCCTCGACCCTCGGGGCATCCCGCCGCCCGAAAAGCAACGCCGCAAAAAATATCATACAGGCGATATTGCTCAGCAGCGTGTAATAATTCAAATAGGGCCAATTGATCCTGAATCCAAAAAATCCCAGGTCGACGATCAGCGCCGCCGCCACCAGCACCACATAGATGCTCCGATAGATTGTTTTTGTCATATCTTAATTGTCAAAAAATTTACTCGGTGAGCCGGTGTGGGTCAACACGAGGCGGTGCATAGCGCGGGTGACGGCGACGTAGAGCATCCCGCGGTCGATCTCGGTGCGATAGTTCTGGGAGTCGGCGCGCGGAATTATCACGCTGTCGAACTCCAACCCCTTGGCCATGTGGGCCGAAGTGACGACCACCCCGCCGCCGAACGAGGAGCTGCGGCTGGTGAGCAGGTCGATTTCGGGATCGGCCAAAAGCGCGTGCAGCGCGATGGCCTGACTCTCGGTTTTGCAAACGATGCCCAGCGAGGTTTGGTCGGAGAGGCGAAAATCGGCGATGAGCCTTTTTATCCCCTCCAGCTCGTCGTCGGCGTTGGTGAAACTCATCACCTGCGGCTCTTCGCCGTGGCGGGCGATGGGTTCGAGGCGGTCGTTGGGGCGAATACGCTGGGCGAACTGCGTTATCTCGAATGTCGAGCGGTAACTTTTGAGCAGGTGCATCACGCGTGAACCGGCAAAGACCTCGGCAATGGTTTCGGCGGTGGATGAACCGGCGGGGTCGACCGATTGCCAGCCGTCGCCAAGTAGCGTTTTACGGCAGGGGAAGAGTCGCTGGATGACGCGATATTGCACCGGAGTGTAGTCCTGCATCTCGTCGATGAGCAGATGTTTCACTTCCGAGCGCGAACGGGTGCCATCCAGAGCGATGTGCAGATACGCCATCGGTGCGAGGTCGGAGTATTCGAGGGCGTTGCCTTTGCGCAGTTTCAGCATCTCGGGCCGGCCGAGCCAGACGAAGAGCTCTTTGTAGAGGGCAGCATCGTTCATCCCCGAGGCGAACATTTTGCGGATTTCGCTCCTCAGCATATTGCGCTCGGCTGTGGTGGCGAGGATGTCGTATTTCAGGTCCAGCTCGCTTAGGATAAAGTCGGCCATCGGGTCGAACCGCTCGCGGATGGCCATCCGGTGGAAGCGACGGAACTGCTCGTCGATGTATTCGCTGGGGATTGTGATATGGCGTATCTTCACATCGGCGGCGCGGAAGCCGTTGTTTTCGAGGTGGAGCACAAATCGGTCGAGTGCGGAGGCAAATTCCACGGTGGACTTGAATGCCGTGCGCTCGGTGAATCCGGCGGAGGGCTTTTCGAGCTGCTCGGCCACGGCTTCGAAAAATGTTTGGTATTTCACTTTGCCGCCCAACACTTCGGCCAGCAGGGAGGCCATACCCTGTTCGGGCACCGTCTCTTCGCCCAGCTCGGGCAGCACGTTGGAGATGTAGTCGGCAAAGACCTTGTTGGGCGAGATTATCAGAATGTCTTTCGAGCTCAGGGTGTCTTTGTAGGTGTAGAGCAGATAGGCCACGCGGTGCAGTGCGATGGAGGTTTTGCCCGATCCGGCGACCCCCTGGATGATGAGGGTGGGGGCTTCTGCGTCGCGGATGATCCGGTTTTGTTCGCGCTGGATGGTGGCGACTATTCCTCGCATCCGTTCGTCGGCGTTGGAACTCAGTTCGCGGCCGAGGATGTCGTCGAGCACGGTCACCGAGCTGTCGAACATATATTCGATCCGCCCGCCGCGGATGCGATATTGGCGTTTGAGCGATATGTTGCCTGTCACTTCGCCTGCTGGAGAGGTGTATGCTGCCGGCCCGAGTTCATAGTCATAGTACATCGACGAGACGGGTGCGCGCCAGTCGTGGACGAAGCTTCGGTGGGCTTCGAAGTCGTGAAAGGTGTTCACGCCGATGTAGAGGGGTTCGCCGTTGAAGTCGATGCGGCCGAAATAGGGACTGTCGAGCATTCGGGTGAGCCGCTGTCGACGGGCGAGTGCGTTTTCGCCCATTGCGTTGATGTTGAGGATGTTTTCGCGCGCCGATCGGATCTCTTGCGGGTCGAGGTCTTTGTTCTCCCAGATGTATCGCTTTTGCTCTTCGACGGTTTCGGCACGTTCCTTGACCAATTCGCTTGCACCGCCTATTGCGGCGCGGATGCGGGAGAGGACGTGGGTGAGATATTTTTGTTCGTTTTGCATAGGGTGTACAAAATTAATAAAAAAACAGCTATTTTTGCACTTAAATGTATTACAGAGTATGAGACGCTTTGCTTCAGTGCTTTTGTTGGCCGCCGTGATGATGACGGTGGGTTGTAAGGATGATAAACCGGAAAAACCCGCGCCGCCGGAGCCGGTGGAGGTTACGGGGGTGGAGGTTTCGCCCGCCACGCTCTCTTTGGAGATCGGCGATGAGCACACCCTCACTGTCGAGATTACGCCCGAGGATGCGGACATTGTGACCGTCGAGTGGGAGAGCAGCGACGACGATGTGGCCACGGTGAGCAATCGGGGCGAGGTGAGGGCCGTCGGTGCGGGTGTGGCGGTGATCACGGTCACAACTGTTCAGGGCGGGTTCGAGGAAGAGTGTACGGTCACGGTGGCTTCGCCGTTGGAGAGTGTGTTTGTTGTCGATGGGGGCACCTATGTCGGGATGGAGATTCCCGAACCGACCGCCCAGCAGGGCGAGCATATAGTCGATGTCGACGTGGAGTCGTCTGTCGTTTCCGTTTCGAGCTCGGTCGAGTTGCAAAAGTTCTATGTCGGCATCGATGGCCAGGATGGATATTACGAGTTCGAAGTGGATGCCGTCGCTACGCGCGCCGAGTTCAGCTATTCGTTCACGTTGGAGTTGGGCGATTTGGACGAGGGATTCACCATTCTTATTTCGGGCTTGACCGCGGGCGGGAATGTTTTGCCCATTTATAGCCACAGCGTCACCGCCGATGGGGAGGATGGCGACCCCGATCCGGTTTTGTATTCGATTACGGCTACCGCTGGCGATGGCGGGCGTGTTACGATTAGTTCTGAGAGTGCCCAGGAGAGGGAGACCATCACCGTTACAGCTGTTCCCAACGATGGTTATGAGTTTGCGGGGTGGAGTGTGAGTGAGGGTGTTGTTTTGAGTAGTAGTACTGCTCTTGAGACCTCTTTCACCATGCTTGCCCACGATGTGGAGATTCGGGCGGAGTTTGCCCGGGAAGAGGCACCTACATATAATGTTACCTTTACCTCTGTTACGGGTTTAACGTTCAAGGCTGTTCCTGCGCGGGCCGAAGAGGGACAGACGGTCACCGTTACCGCTACTCCCGCGACGGGTTATACGTTTGATGGTTGGAGTGTGGTGAGTGGGGGAGTAACTTTGGGGGACGACAGCGAGGCGACGACTACTTTTACTATGTCGGCCAATAACGTTGTGTTGACGGCGACAGCCGCCGAATTGGGGCATATTGTTAGTATCTGGTGGGAAAAGATCGCCGAAGGGGAGTATCTCGGCGGGGAGATCGTCTCCATCGATGGCGATACGGACGATCCGCGAATTGTCAAGTTTGAAACAGAACCTACCGGTACGGTTGTAGCGGCGACAGGGGTTAAGATGGGCGAAACAGTTGCCATCAACGCACTTACTTTTGCATCCGGTTACGTATTCGAAAAGTGGCGCATGATTAATAGCATCGGAGAGATCATGGACCTTCCGGGCGATTCGTTCGAGATGCCTGATGCCGATGTGGTTCTTACGCCTTTTTTTGAATACGAGCCTGTTCTCTACTCTGTTAATGTCAATTACGTCGAGGGACAGAGTGGCTATTGGGGTACTGTGAGTGTCGCGGGCACGGGTTATGAAGAAGAGGGGACGACGGTCGAGATAAAGGCCGTGCCGGCGGAGGGTTATGAGTTCGTAAAGTGGATTGTCAAGAGCGGGAATGTTACGTTGGGGAGTGCTACTGCTGCGACGACTACTTTTGTTATGCCCGCCGGGGATGTCTCCATCGAAGGCGAGTTCCGGCAAAAGACGTACACCGTCAGCGTGGTATGGACCGCCGAGGGCGAGGGATACCTCGGGGCGGAGGTCGCATCTATCGAGGGCAATGCGAGCGATCCGCGAATTGTCAAGTTTGAAACAGAACCTACCGGTACGGTTGTAGCGGCGACAGGGGTTAAGATGGGCGAAACAGTTGCCATCAACGCACTTACTTTTGCATCCGGTTACGTATTCATCGAATGGACAACGGAGACCAGCGGGACCATATCGTTCAGCAACAGTACGGCGGAAACAGATTTCCAAATGCCTGCGGCCAATGTGGTTCTTACGCCTGTGTTTGCGCCCAATTGATGCTAATTTAGGCCATTGTTTTAATAACCTAATTTAATAGCACCACGGCGGTTGCCGCCACAGCTTCTCCGCGACCGATGGGCCCCAAGCCCTCGGTCGTGGTGGCTTTGACGGAGACCATCGAGGTTTCGACGCCCAGAGCTTTGGAGAGTTCGGCGCGCATTTGGTCTATATAAGGTCTCAATTTCGGAACCTCCAACTCTATGGTTATATCAATATTAGATATAATATAATCCTTAATCAAATTCATAGTTTTACCGAGCAAAACCATAGAATCTATGCTCTTAAATTCCGGCGCATTGTCGGGGAAATGCAATCCAATATCCCCCGCGGCAACGGCTCCCAACAGCGCGTCGCACAGAGCGTGTACCACAACGTCGCCGTCCGAGTGCGCCACACAGCCCTTCGAATGGGGGATGGTTACCCCTCCCAGCCTCAGCGGCAGCCCCTCGGCCAACCGATGAATGTCGTATCCGTGCCCTATTCTCATACCGCGAAGATAGAGATTTTTTCGCTATCTTTGCATCTATGAAAACTTTGACCGAAATTTTGCAGACGCGGCGAAGCACGCGCAAGTTCGATGGTCGCAAGCCAGGCCGGGATGTCATCGAGGAGCTGTTGCGATTGACTTTTATGGCACCCTCGTCGAAGAACACCCGTTCGACGAGGTTTATGGTTGTCGAGGATGGCGAAACGTTGGCCAAGATCTCCCGAATGCGCGATTTCGGGTCGGCGTTTCTGGCCGATGCTCCGTGCGCGATAGTTGTGCTGGGCGATACGGCGACCGACCTGTGGGTGGATAATGCGGCGATCTCGGCCACCATCCTGCAACTCGCGGCCGAGCAGGCCGGTTTGGCTTCGTGCTGGGTGCATATCAATGGCCGACCGTGCAGGCAGGCCGAGCCTGAGGGCGAGCAGGCGGGCGATTATTTGCGCACTTTTTTGCCTGTTCCCGCTGGTTGGGAGCCGCTGTGTGTCGTTGCGCTGGGTTATGCCGCCGAACCTCCCCGTCCCCGTACCGCCAAGGACGATTCCGACAAGGTCATTTGGGTGAATGGTTAGCCGTTAGTTCGCACAGTGCGATAGCCAGGCACGCCTCGCACACCACTGCCGCGCGCAGGGCGATGCAGGCGTCGTGGCGGCCCGTGATGCGCAGGGGTTCGATCCTGCCGCTGTCGAAATTGTATGTCGACTGCTCGCGCGCAATGCTGGCCGTGGGTTTGATGGCCACGCGAACCACTATCGGATTGCCGTTCGCGATGCCGCCCACTATGCCGCCGGCGTGGTTGGTGGCGGTGGTTCCGCGTGCATCGACGATGGGGTCGTTGTGCTGGCTGCCCCTCATTCGCGCGGCGGCAAAACCGCTGCCGAACTCCACACCTTTGACCCCGGGAACGGAGAACAACAGGTGACTGGCGACGCTCTCCACCGAGTCGAAAAATGGTTCGCCCACACCCACGGGCACATTTTCGGCTATGCACTCGATTATCCCGCCCACCGAGTCGCCCTCTTTTATGGCCGCTTCTATATCACCCGTTTCGATTGTGGCTGAGCGGAAAGTTATCTCCTTCAACATCTTTTTTGCGACAACTCCCGCCGCCACGAGCCCCAGGGTCAGACGACCGGAGAAATGGCCCCCGCCGTTTAAGTCGTTATATCGACGAAATTTTTGGCTCGCGACCCAATCGGCGTGGGAAGGGCGCGGATGGTGGGCAAATTGGGCATAGTCGCCCGAGCGGGTATTATCGTTGCGAAACACGATCGTGAGCGGTGCGCCCGTCGTCACCCCGTTCAGCACACCCGAAACAATCTCGGGAGTATCGCTCTCGATGCGGGGAGTGGTGCCGAAAGCTCCGCTCCGACGGCGTAGCAGATCGGCCTCGAAATCGGTCGGGCCCAGCGTGATTCCGGGTTCGACGCCATCCACCACCACGCCGATGGCCGCGCCGTGGGACTCGCCGAAAATGGTTATTCTAAAATTTCTACCGAAACTGTTCATCTTAATGACAGGTTAGTTATTGCAAGAGCTGTTCATAGTCGTTCCAGAAATTTGCATAAGATTTGTCGACACACTCCGCACCGGTGATGGTCAACGGACCCTGGGCGCGCAATCCCGCCACAGCCAGCGCCATCGCAATGCGGTGGTCGGAGTGACTGTCGACGACGACTCCTTCGGAGTCGTGAGTGAAGAGTGAAGAGTGAAGAGTGAAGAGTTGGCTACGCGACATTTTTTTGTCGCCCCCGTGTATTTTCATCACATTGGCCTCGGTAAGGTCGACGTGGATATTCAGCTTGGCGAACTCGGTGCGAATGGCTTGGGCGCGGTCGGACTCTTTGTGAACAAGCCTGTCTGTCCCCGTTATGGTCGAAACCCCGTCTGCCGCCGCCGCGAGTGCCGCCAGAGCAGGAAATAAATCTGGACAATCGGTAGCGTCGAACGAGATAGGTTTCAGGCAGGACGCTTTTTTCGGCTCTCGGCACCTCACCCAATCCTCGCCCTGCTCCACCCTCGCTCCGGCCATCCGCAATGCATCGACTATCCGCACATCGGCCTGCAACGAATCGGCGCGCAAACCGCGCACCGTCACATCGCCCGCCACGGCACCCGCAACCAGCAAACACGCCGCCGCACTCCAATCGCCCTCTATCGGTACATCGACGCACCGATAACTCTGCCCACCACGAACCGAAAACTGTTCATAACCGCGATTCTCCACCTCCACCCCGAACGCACGCAACACTTCGAGCGTAATATCGACATAAGGAGTGCTCCGAAGTCCGGTGACCCTGATAAAAGTATCCTCTGTGGCCAACGGTGCGGCCATCAGCAGTCCCGTCAGAAACTGCGACGAAACGCTCCCGTCCAGCTCCACCCTGCCGCCCCGCATCGGTCCGCGAACGGTGATGGGCAAAAAGCCGTCGTTGTCCGAAACCTCCACCCCCAACACCCTGAGTGCCTCCGCCATCTGGCCCATCGGCCGGTTGAGTATCGAGCCGCGGCCGGTGATGGTGACGGGTTTGTTTCCCAAAGCAGCGATGGGCGTGAAAAGTCGGGCAGACAATCCGGATTCATTAACATTCAGGGTGTCGGCTCCCGAACGCAGAGATCCCACAACTCCGAGAGCGGCAGATATATCGTCACAAGTTGTCTGGTCGATATGACTCGACAGCCCCGCCAGATACCTCGCCGCCACTATGCGCTGGGCATAGCTCTTGGAGGGCGGCGCAGTGACGGTGCCGCAAACACGAGCAGGTATAACGATCTTGTCCAAACTATCTCAACGTAAAATCCTTGCCCAGATAGACCTCGCGCACCTTTTCGTCGGCGGCGAGCTCTTCGGCCGTGCCCGCTTTCAGGATCTTTCCCTCGAACAGCAGATATGTACGGTCGGTGATGGAGAGCGTCTCGTGGACATTGTGGTCGGTGATGATGACGCCGATATTGCGCTCTTTCAACGACCGCACGATGCTCTGAATATCCTCCACCGCGATGGGGTCGACGCCCGCAAAGGGCTCGTCGAGCAGAATGAAGGCCGGATTGATGGCCACCGCCCGCGCAATCTCGCACCGACGCCGCTCGCCCCCCGAGAGCTGAATGCCGAGGCTTTTGCGCACCTTGCCCAACCCGAACTCGGCTATGAGAGCCTCCAGCCGCTCGTGCTGATACTCCGGTGTGAAGTCGGTCATTTCGAGCACAGCGCGAATGTTGTCCTCGACGCTCAACCGGCGGAACACCGAAGCTTCCTGCGCCAGATAGCCCACCCCCATTTGCGCCCGCCGATAGACGGGCAGCTTGGTGATGTCGGTCGAAACGCCCTCCTTTTCCAGAAATATCTGTCCGTCGTTGGGTTTTACAAGTCCGACTATCATATAGAAAGTGGTGGTTTTTCCCGCCCCGTTGGGTCCCAGCAAACCGACTATCTCGCCCTGATTGACGTCGATCGAAACGTGATCGACAACGGTGCGCGCCTTGTACTGCTTGACCAGGTTGTTGGTGTACAATCTCATATTTTTGTCCGAAAAATTTGTGTAAAGATAAAAAAAATATTACTTTTAATCGTTAAAACGATGAACTACACCGATTCCGAGATTTTTGAGAGGCTGAAGCAGTACTTCGGTTTTACTGCTTTTAAAGGCAACCAGCTGGACGTTATCCGCAACGTTCTGGCGGGCAGGGACACCTTTGTGTTGATGCCCACGGGGGGCGGGAAATCGCTGTGCTATCAGCTTCCGGCGTTGATGATGCCAGGGGTGGCTATCGTCATATCTCCGCTCATTGCCCTGATGAAGAACCAGGTGGATGCGATGAGGGCTTTTTCGGAGAGCGACGGGGTGGCCCATTTTCTCAATTCGTCGCTCAACAAGAACGCCATTGCGGCGGTCAGGGAGGATGTGTTGAGCGGCAAGACCAAGCTGCTCTACTTCGCGCCCGAATCGCTCACCAAGGAGGACAACATTCTTTTTCTGCGCAAGGTGGGGGTTTCGTTCTTTGCCATCGACGAGGCGCACTGCATCTCCGAATGGGGCCACGACTTCCGGCCGGAGTATCGGCGCATCCGTCCCATCATCAACGACATAGGGAGTGCGCCAATCATTGCACTGACCGCCACGGCGACGCCCAAGGTGCAGATGGATATTCAAAAAAATCTGGGGATGAGCGATGCCCAGGTCTTCAAGAGCTCGTTCAACAGGCCCAACCTGTACTATGAGGTGAGGCCGAAGGTGAACGAATTGAAGGAGATAATCAGGTACATCAAAAACAACCAGGGCAAGAGCGGTATCATCTATTGCCTGAGCCGCAAGAAGGTGGAAGAGCTTACCGAGCTGTTGCTGGCCAACGGGGTGAAAGCACACGCCTATCACGCGGGGCTCGACGCCGCGACGAGAGCACGCAATCAGGACGACTTTCTGCACGAAAATGTCGATGTCATCGTCGCCACCATAGCTTTCGGGATGGGGATCGACAAGCCCGACGTGAGGTATGTTATCCACTATGACATTCCGAAGAGTCTGGAAGGTTATTATCAGGAGACGGGGCGCGCCGGACGCGACGGTGGCGAGGGGAAATGCGTGACGTTCTACTCCTACAAGGACATTCAGAAGCTCGAAAAGTTTATGCAGGGCAAGCCCATCGCCGAGCAGGAGATAGGCAAACTGTTGTTGGCCGAGACGGTGAGCTATGCCGAGTCGTCAATATGTCGACGCAAGACGCTGTTGCACTATTTCGGCGAGACGTACGACAGGGACAACTGCGGGAGCTGCGACAACTGCCTCAATCCGCGGCCGAAGGTCGAGGCGCAGGGGGATATGGAACTGGCTCTCGAAACGCTCGGGGTTATAGGCGATAAGTTCAAGATAGATTATTTGGAGAGCGTGCTGGTCGGCAAGTCCTCCACCCTGGTCAAGAGCTATCGCCATCACAAGTTGGAGCAGTTCGGGGCGGGGTCGGCCCATGACGAACGCTATTGGGGAGCGGTGATCCGGCAGGGGCTGATATTGGGGTTGATAGATAAGAATATCGAGAATTACGGGCTACTGTCGGTGACCGACAAGGGGCGCGAGTTTCTGAACAAACCCTATCCTGTTACGGTGACGCTGGACCACAATTATGACAGTGCCGACGGCGATCCGGTCGGTGTGCCGGCCAAAGGCGGCGGCGCGGACGAGGAGCTCTACGCGATGTTGAAGGAGTTGAACAAAAAGGTGGCCAAGCAGCACTCGCTTCCGCCGTTCGTCATCTTCGGCGAGCCTTCGTTGGAGGATATGGCCATCAACTATCCTATCACCGTCGAGGAGTTGCAGTCGATAAGCGGCGTGGGTGCGGGCAAAGCGAAGAAGTTCGGGGCTCCGTTTGTGGAGTTGATAGCCCGATATGTGGAGGAGAAAGATATTGTCCGGCCGCAGGATATGGTGGTCAAGAGCGTCGCCAATCGTAGCGAGGGCAAGGTCTACATCATTCAGTCGATCGACCGCAAGATGGATTTGCAAGATATTGCGCGGGCGCGGGACCTCGATTTCGGAGAGTTGCTGACCGAGATAGAGAGCATCGTCAATTCGGGAACCAAGGTGAATATCAGCTATTATATCGCCGATGCGATGGACGAAGAGAAGGCACAGGAGATATATCTCTATTTTGCCGAGGATGCGGAGAGCGACTCGATTGACGAGGCGTTGAAGGAGCTGGGCCCCGAGTTCACCGAAGAGGAGATACGGCTTGTTCGCATAAAATTCATTTGTGAGCAAGGTCATTGATGGTCAGGGCGAAAAAACATTTGGGGCAGCATTTTCTGACCGACCTGGGCATCGCGCGGCGGATAGTGGACGCTGTCGATGGAGGAACCGTTCTTGAAATCGGTTGCGGGATGGGGGTGTTGACGCAGTTCCTGTTGGAGCGCGACGATGTGGAGCTTTGGGGCGTGGAGGTGGACAGGGAGAGTGTGGAGTATCTACGCGAACGGTTTGTGCAGTTTTCGCCCAGACTCGTAGAGGGCGACTTTTTGCGATTCGACATCGGAGAACGGTTTCCCGACGGGGTGCGCGTGGTCGGCAATTTTCCCTACAACATCTCGTCGCAGATATTTTTCAAGGTGTTGGACAATCGCGATCTGGTGCCCGAGGTGGTGGGAATGGTGCAGCGCGAGGTGGCGCAGAGGATTGCCGAGCCGCCCGGGAGCCGCACTTATGGCATCCTGAGTGTGCTGTTGCAGGTGTGGTACGACATCGAATATCTGTTTACCGTCTCGGAGGGTGTGTTTTTGCCGCCGCCCAAGGTGAAGAGTGCGGTGGTGAGGTTGAGGCGCAACGGTGTGGCGACTTTGGGGTGTGACGAGAAGCTTTTTGTTAAGGTGGTCAAGGCGGCGTTCGGACAGCGGCGCAAGATGCTCAGGAACGCGCTACGGGCTGTGTTTGGCGATATGGGCGGGGCCGAGCATCCGTTTTTTACGCGTCGGGCGGAAACCCTGTCGGTCGCTGAATTTGTCGAGTTGACCAATTGGATAAACAATCAGAAAATATGAAGCGACGAGATTTTATCAAGACTTCGCTGGTCGGGGCGGGGTTGGCGGCGGTTCCCGGGGTGGAGCTGTTCGGTTCTCCGAAAAAAACCGCCCGAGCAGACAAGGTGCGTCTGGCCTGTATCGGCATTGGAAACCGCGGATGGGACCTGGTGAGGGAGTTCACAAAGACCGGACTGTGCGACATTGTGGCGTTGTGCGACGTCGATCTGGATGCCGGCTTTTGTGACAATGCAAAAAAGGCGCACCCCAAGGCGAAACTGTTTCGCGATTTTCGGGAGATGTTCGACCGGATTGCGGGTGAGTTCGACGCGGTGAGCATTGCGATCCCCGACCACGCCCACTTTCCGGCGGTGATGCTGGCGATGGCGATGGGCAAGCACGTTTATGTCGAAAAGCCTATGGCGCGCACGTTCTATGAGGTGCAGTTGATGATGGATGCGGCGCGGCGAAACCCGCGTTTGGTCACCCAGGTGGGCAATCAGGGGCACTCCGAAGCCAACTATTTTCAGTTTCGCGCGTGGCAGGATGCCGGAATAATCGGGGATGTGACCCGAGTGGTGGCCCATATGAATTCGCCGCGCAGGTGGCACGCCTATCCGCAAAATCCCTCCCGTCCGCCCCAGGCCGAGCAGGTTCCGCACGGTATGGATTGGAACGTGTGGCTCGGAACGGCGATGTGGCACGACTTCAGTCCGAAATATCATCCGGGCGATTGGCGCAGTTGGTGGGACTTCGGGATGGGTGCGCTGGGTGATTGGGGGGCTCACATTCTGGACACCGTGCACGAATTTCTGCACCTCGGGTTGCCCTCGGAGGTTGATCCGGTGAAGTTGGAGGGACGGAACGACTATTTCTTTCCGTTGAGCTCCACTATCAATTTCAAGTTTCCTGCAAGGGGTGCGATGCCGGCGTGCGATGTGATGTGGTATGACGGAACGGACAATCTGCCCCCGTTGCCCGAAGGTTATGGGGCTTCGGAGTTGGATCCCAACATTCCGCCCAGCGGCAACAACACCGTCGTGGCGTCGCAGCTCAATCCGGGCAAGATCATCTACTCCCGCGAGAGAATATTCAAGGGAGGAAGCCACGGCAGCACGCTGGAGATTATTTCGGGAGACAGTTCGGGGTTGCCCGAGGTTCCGCCCAGCCCGTCGAACCACTATGCCAACTTTTTGCTGGCGGTTCGGGGCGAGGAGCGGACGCGGTCGCCGTTCGAGATCCACGGGCCATTGGCGCAGGTGTTCTGTTTGGGCGTTGCGGCGCAGAGGTTGGGACGCAAGCTGACGGTGGACAGGAGCACGGGAGCGATTTCGGGCGATCCGATCGCCAATGCACTTCTGGCCGGAGCACCGCCACGGGGTGAATGGGAAGAATTTTATAGATTATAATAGTTATGAGAAAACTTTTTTTCATCTTTTCATTTTTTCATCTTTTCATTTTCACTGTCAATGCTCAGCAGTGGACGGAGCTGTATAACGGCAAGAACCTGAGCGGGTGGAAAAAGCTTGGGGGCGATGTCGAGTTTCGGGCGGAAGGGCAGCAGATAGTCGGAGTGTCGAAAATGGGGGAGGAGAACGCGTTCCTCACCACCACAAAGCGTTATGGCGACTTTATTCTGGAGTTCGAGTTCCGTGCCGACGAGGGAATCAACAGCGGGGTGCAGTTTCGCAGCCGAAGCACGAAAAGCTATCGCAACGGACGTGTGCACGGCTATCAGTATGAGATCGACACCGCGCCGAGGGCTTGGAGCGGCGGGGTGTACGACGAGGCCACGGAGCGAGGGTGGATATACCCGTTGACTTTCAACCAGTCTGCTCAGGAGCTTTATCGCGCGGGAGAGTGGAATCGGGCGCGTATCGAGGCGGTGGGAAACAGTGTGAGGACGTGGTTGAACGGGGTGGAGTGCGCATCGTTTTTGGACGATGTGTATGCCGAAGGATTCATCGGGTTGCAGGTGCACTCCATTTATGACGCCGCGATGCAGGGGGCGGAGGTGGCGTGGCGCAATATTCGGATAGCGACCGACGATGTGGAACGTTATGTCACGCCGCGGAGTGATGCACCGCAGATAAATCTTATTGCCAACACCCTTTCCGACCGCGAGAAGGCCGAGGGGTGGGAGTTGCTGTGGGACGGCGTTTCGACCCGAGGATGGAGGGGTGCGAGGTTGGATGGTTTTCCTTCGAAGGGCTGGTCTGTCGACAATGGGGCGTTGGTCGTTGAGAAGGCCGATGGGGCAGAGTCGGGCAATGGGGGCGACATTATCACCGAGCGGACCTATGGCGATTTCGTTTTGAAGGTCGATTTTCGCATCACCGAGGGGGCCAATAGCGGGATAAAATATTTTGTCCAACCCGACCTGAACCGTGGTGAGGGGTCGGCGATAGGGTGCGAGTTCCAGATACTCGACGACGAGCGGCATCCGGACGCCGGGATGGGGGTGAATGGCAATCGGACGCTGGGGTCGCTTTACGATTTGATTCCGGCGCGCGATAAGGAGCAGGCCTATTTTCGTCCGTCGGCTTTTAATACGGCGATGGTTGTGGTTTGTGGCAATCGGGTGGAGCATTGGTTGAACGGGGTTCGGTTGGTGGAGTATCGTCGGGGCGATCAGCAGTGGGATGCGTTGGTGGATTACAGCAAGTATCGCGATTGGGCTGGTTTTGGCAATTTTGCTCGGGGACATATTTTGTTGCAGGACCACGGCGACCGCGTTTCGTTCCGCAACATAAAGATAAAGGCTCTCGATTGAGGGCCTTTATTCTTTGATTTGTCTTTATAACAGGTCTTGACCCGAGTTACTCCCCACCTGCAAGCTCGGAGAGCAGGGAGTCGGTCACGGTGAGGGTGTCTCAATTAATGCGTTCAAACGTGTAGCGGTATGTATACGTTTCCGTCCAAGCAGCGTTTGTGCCATCCACATTAGCCCACATGACCATCTCAAGTACCATTTTCTGAGGGGTAACCATCTTTATCTCCCAACTTACACCCGACAGTGCAGTCCAGTCGTGAGTAAAAAACACGCCCCCATACCCCGACCTGGTCTCGACATACGAAAGTATTCCATCTCTCAATTCCCACTCGAACCCGAAGTCGAACCTTCCGTTTCCGTCGTGACGAATTCCTGAGCCAGAACCTTTTCCACCGCCTTTGAATGACAGTATATATGGTGTAGCAGAGGTGCGGATAGAGACGTGTTGCTCCCGTGCTTCTTTGAGGGCTTCCCACAATGATCTCGGTAAAACCTCGTTAACCTCTAATGTAAACTCCTGATGGGTGGTACGCCATGTTCCCGACACGGATTGCGGAGTACATTGAAACTCCCCATCACATGAAACAAGAGTGAGGATGAGAAGTATAAATATCAACTTTTTCATCTCGATATACTCCCAGTGTAAATTAAGAACCAATAATTATACTCTTCCAAATAGTCATCCAACTGCGTGCTCGTGCAGTATCGCGGCACCAGTGTTTGCTCCATCTTTGTCCTTACCTGACCCCAAGTTGTGCAGGTCGAAATAATGTTCCACACAACCGAAGGTGGAACACCTTGGATCGTTTCGGCTTGATAATATCTGCTATTGGTAAAATACGCATTTTGGTTTATCGCGTCGGTCAAATCTATGAACAATGGCGAGTACCAGCCTTCCTCCGGGGGAGTAGTTTCAATCCATGCTTGATCTGCACAACCTGTAATGTCGACATCACTGCTACTTGGTTGTATCATTCCGGTCGTTAACAATCCGCTCGGCTTCTCCCAGCCATACCCAACATAATACTTTTCACCCAAGTACCAACCTACATAATCTCCGAAAGACTCCCTAAGCATTCCCAATGTATTGTGGAAATTTCTTGCATAAATACCACCACGTGTATCCCAATAATGCATGTTGTGCCCATCGTTCTCGCACGAAACGAAAAGCAATGTGACCAATATTGTAAATATCAACTTTTTCATCATCAATTCATTTTCTCGAATACATAGCGGTAGGTATATATTTCCGTCCAAAAAGCGTCTACGGCATCCAAATTAGCCCCTCCGACCGCCTTCAATACCATTTTTCGAGGGGTGATCATCTCTATTTCCCAGCTCATACTTTCCAACGCCACCCCGTTATGATAAATAAACACACCTCCATATCCCGATTTGGTCTCCACGTACGAAAGAAACCCGTCCGAAATTTCCCATGTAAACCCAAAATCGAACCTCCCGTTCCCGTCGTGGCGAACGCCGGAACCGGAACCTTTACCGCCGCCTTTGAATGACAACCTGTAAGATTCGGCATTGGAAACGCTTATGGATGTGTGTTGCTCTCTATCGTTTTTGATTTCTTCCAATTTCGATGACGGTACGGCTCCCGTAACCTCCAGAGTAAACTCCTGATGAGTCGTCCGCCAAGATCCCAACAAAATAGGAAATGACCGCGGTGTCTCATTGCCCCTCTCACATCCGGCAAGAAGCCCAACCGACAATGCAATTAAAAAAACATATCGTTTCATCACCCTTATCAGTTTAATGGACGACCGAACCAATAGTCGTAATGATCAAGAAACATATCGAGGTCAGACTGCGAATAATATTGTCCGACATAGCTCTCTATTTTCGGCCTGCATTGAGCCCAATTGCGGCTTTGAGTTACGATGCTCCACACTGCAGATGCCGGCAATCCGCTGACCCGATCGGTGATCACCCATTGGTGATGGTTGTCTGTCAGGTCGATGAACAGGGGAGAATATGGGCCCGAAAGAGTCTCCATCCAACCCTGTCTTGCCTGATCCGTAATATCCTGAGAGGAGCTGGATTTTGTCCAACCGATCGATCGATAATATTGTTCGCCGATATACCAACCCACATAAGGGGCAAAAGATTCGACTATACGCACGTCGGTATTTTCGATGTTTGTCGGGCTGTACTGATGATGTGTCATGTGTCCTAACTCGTGTAAAGTGGTACCTACAACAACAGGGCTTCGTTTAAGGTCTGAATTTCTAAATTCCGGACTGTTATAGATGTCTATCCACGGCGTTCGATTCGGAGGGAAATTATATACTCCTCTGAGTCCTGGCTGGCCTGGTGCAATTCCGTCATGCGCAATTATCGTGATCCCGCTCGTCGGAGAGTATTTCGGCAAATCCGTTTGTCTTTGGAAAAAATAGTTGGCTGCTCGATGTATTTCACTGACGTAAAAACTACTCTCAGGCATCACGATCTCGGTTGGAATGGGATTGTCGTTGTTGTCGGCACGAAAAGTTACAGCAAGCACTTTCATCAACGGAGCCAAGCTGTTGCTGCCAGATATTTTCCATTTATTGGTCGGATTATTATACGTTATGGTAACGGTCGTCGAAACGATTGTTGGTGTGACGTGAAGCCGAGGCAAAGATATCCAAAATAAGAATCCTCCATACCCGTCGGTGATAAAGCTATCTTGATTGTATCCGGCTACATCTATTCGAATACCCGCCAATGGTATATTACCGCCCACCTGGTCGTCGTAATCCAAAATCCGACCGGTTAGCGGATAATTGAGATTTATTATCTGATCACCCGGCACAGCTCTGGTGATCAGAGGCTCGGGAATGTGAATCTCATTCTCCACGACATATTCCATCCCCTCCGGCAACGCCTTGTCCATCGGCCAGGTAGCGTAGAGGATCGGCAGTTGGAACGTTACGGGGCCGGTTGGGCCGCCGTCGGTCGACTCATAATCGGTGTAAGTTATGGTGTACGGACTAACTTCAATAATATCGGAATGAACCTCCGTTGAAGCGACCTTAACTCGCTCATCCTCAGTGAGTTGCAGATAACCGAACGGAATATATTGAACCCGGACATCCTCCATTGTCTCGACTTCCCACTGTTCGGCCTCGGTCTTAGGATATATTTTGAGTTGATAATGGGTCGGAGTTCCCGAACTGAACGGCTGCGGAGCGGGATTCGGGGCCATCCAAACATCGAGTGTCGCATCATAAACCGCCGCCTCGACCAACCCCGAACGGGTCTGAAGCTCGATAACTTGCGGCTCCTGCTGCTCCTGCGCTTGCGGCGAAACAGGCGGATCTTTCGCGCAACTCACCGC
>DBDE01000039.1:0-155 GCA_002293425.1 Alistipes sp. UBA940
TTCTCCAAATCGAGATTCCCGTGCCCCACAAAAATCGCAACCTCGTCCTCGATCCGCTCGTCCGCCGCAATCACCGAATAACCGCCCTCATCGGCAAAATTGACCACATAAAACAAATCCTCACTCGTCTCCCCGCCCCGTGTGGTCGGAATATT
>DBDE01000039.1:333-46106 GCA_002293425.1 Alistipes sp. UBA940
AATGACGGCGAAAACGTAGAAAATTAGTTTCTTCATAATTTGGAAGGTTTAATCAGTAAAAAGTTGGTAAATCCACCCCAAAGGTAAAAACTATTTCCCGCAAAAGCAAACTTTCTCGGGCGAGTCCAGCGTGGTATGGAAATTGCTCTTGGCGAAGGTCTGGAACGACTTGAAAAAACAACTTTAATAACTAAAACTAATAGCGTTATGAAAAGAATTCACGACTCCATCCTCGCCCTGGTAAAGCCCGCGCGCGTAAACTCGGCCGCCGAAGAGCTGGGCGAAACTCCCCACAAAGTCGAAGCCGGAGTAGATGCCATTCTTCCCCATCTGCTCGACCGCCTGATGGCCAAAGGCGGCAGCAAAGAGGTCGAACAAGTACTCGCCGAAGCTAAAAAGCTCAAAATCTACGAAAACTATGACCGAATCTGGAAAGGAAGCGGGATCGATACCCACGTCAACATCGGCGAAAGGCTCGAAAACCGTCTCCTGGGTGTCGACAGCACCAAATATCGCGACTCCGTGGCCACCAAAACCGGCCTCAAAAAAGAGCACGTCGACCGCCTCACCAACTGGATAGCAGGTACCATAGCCGCCTGGTTCGCCGGCGAAATGGCCCACGGAAAAACCTTCACCGCCCTGATCGCCGAACTGAAAGGCGAACACGTCGTTCACCATCGTAAACCCGCCGCAGCAGCACACGCCCCCGCCCCGAGAAAAGAAGTGGTGCGCAAAAAGAAGTGCCGTTGGTGCTGGTTGTGGTGGCTGATAGCAATAATTCTGCTGGCTCTGCTGCTGTGGTGGCTGTTGCGTTCGTGCGAATGTCGCCGTCCCGAACCCGTTGTCGAGCAGGTTGTGACCGAAGTGAGGACAGTTCATCAAGCTCCCAAGTACACCGAGGAGAAGATGATCCTTCCGGACGGGACCCACATCACGATGTACAAAGGCGACATTGAGTCGGCCATCGACGCATTCCTGGCGAGCGACAAGTTCAAAAATGCCACCGACAAGGAGCTTCGCAGCGTGTGGTTCGAGTTCTCCGACATCGACTTCGAGCACAACAGTGCAACCGAGTTGATGGCAGGTGCCGAGCGTCAATTGGGCATCGTCACAGCGGCGTTGAAAAAGCATCCCGAAGTGAAAATCCGCATCGGGGCGTTTGCCGACAAAACCGGTACCAGGGCGGTGAATTTTGCTATCTCCGAAGCTCGGGCCAGGAACATCGAGAAGGCTCTTGAAGCGGGTGGAATTGCCGCGGACAGAGTGACCTACGAAGGTTTCGGCGAGCAATATGCGACCGTTCCGGAAGCCGAATCGAATGAGCGCCGCGCACCCGACCGCGACGTGGCAATGAGGTTCACGAAATAAAAAATGGCTCCCCTCGGGGAGCTTTTTTTATGGAAAATCATTAATTTTAGCGTACCGTTACTAACGCTATCGCGTTAGTGAATTTAGGCTGCGTTTCGGCAATGCTCAAATAAATTTGGCATTGCGCTCAACTTGCACTAAATTTGTCCCACGGAAATGTCGTTGGGTGTTGTTGTCATACTTATTTGTTCGGGCCTGCTGGTGGGCTTCACCAACACTTTGGCAGCCGGAGGAAGCGCGATCTCTTTAACAGTTTTTATGGCTTTGGGATTACCTCCCCAAATTGCCAACGGCACCAACAGGGTCGCAATCATAATGCAAAACCTCTCCTCTACCATCACCTTTTCGGGTCGCGGAATGATGGATTGGAGCGGAGGACTGAAGCTGGGGATTCCCGCAATTGTGGGCTCCATCGTCGGTTCGCAAATCGCCTCCACCATCTCCGACACAGTGTTCCAATGGTGTCTGGCGGTGGTTATGGTTTCGGTGCTGGTGTTTATGCTGGCGGGCAACAGAATATTGGGGCGCAGTGGCGGCGAACTGAACAGGGTGAGGTGGGTGCACTATGTTTGTTTCTTCCTGATAGGACTTTACACCGGCTACATCTACGTTGGGAGCGGTTATTTGGTGTTACTGACCACGCTGGGTTTGTTGCATCTCGACATTGTGAAGAGCAATGTGTTGAAGAATTTCATTTTGCTGTTGTCGGTGTCGTTCTCGTTGGTGGTGTTTGTTTTGAACGGCCAGGTGGATTGGATGTACGGGCTGATCCACGGGGTGGGGAACGTGGTCGGAGCCTACGTTGCTTCGCGTTATGCGATCGGTTGGGGGATAAAGTTTTTGCGGTGGTTTGTCGTGGTGGTGGTGCTGATCTGCCTTGCCGATGTGTTGCACCTGATCTCCATCCGCGAGTTCGTGATGGGGGTTATTGCATAAAATTTGTATATATTTGCATATTATGTTACCCAAGGGAGAGATATTGAACACGTTGCACGGGCTCAAAGGTGCGCTTGCCGAGTATGGTGTGTCGAGGGTGGGCCTGTTCGGTTCCTCGGTTCGCGGTGAGGCTACCGGCAGTAGTGATATCGACATTTTGGTAGATTTCGACCGCGACAGGGAGACTTATCGCAACTTTATGGCGGCGTGTGATTTGTTGGAGAGTGGGTTGCAGGGGCAACGGGTGGATGTAGTTACGGCGGGTGGTTTGAGTCCTTATATCGGACCACATATTCTTAAAGAGGTCGTTTATGTATAAGAACTATGTCGAACTGCTTCGGCATATTCTTGCCGAGTGCGAGTATATTGTCTCCGTGATAACTCCACAGACCACGTGGGAGGGATTTCTTGCTGATGAGACTCTGAAGCGTGCGATTGTGCGCAGTTTGGAGATTATCGGCGAGGCAACGAAGAAAATTCCTGCCGATGTGAAGCTGAAGTGGGGCGATATTTCGTGGAAGAATATGGCGGGTATGCGCGACCGGCTGGTGCACGACTATATGGGCATCAATTATCGCATCGTGTGGGATGTGGCAAAAAATATTGTTCCCGAGATACGAGGGCAGATAGCGTCTGTCATAGACACAGAAAATAAAAACCTATTCGGCAAATAAACCCGACTTACATTCGAACCAGGGGTTGAGCAGGCTCTCTTTATTATAATCGAACTTACCCAACTTAGGCAACGACTTTGTCGTTCCGCCCGTGTCCGACAAAATAATCTCACCCGCCGCCGTGTCCCACTCATAAGTGTCCGACGTTCTCACATAATAGTCCACTGCCCCCTCCGCCAGCAAACAAAACTTATAAGAGCTACCCTGCTCGATGATCTCCGCATCCGGAAACCGCTTACGCATAATATCGACATAAGCCGCCGTCTCACGGGTCTGATGCGACCTGCTGACCGCTATCCGCAACGGAGTGTTGCGCTTGTCGACCAAAGGCAATTTCACGGCATCGGCAAACATATCGCCATAACCGATCTCACCCGGCTTCACCCCCTCACGCATATACGACCCGCTTCCCTTCTCGCAAAAATATATCTTCCTGTAATAAGGCACATAGATCACCCCCACCACCGGCCGATGGTTGAGCATCAGGGCGATGTTGACGGTGAACTCGTTGTTGCCTTTGATGAACTCTTTGGTTCCGTCGAGCGGGTCGACCAGCCAGAACATATCCCAATCCTTACGCTCGTCGTACCTCATTTCGCGCCCTTCCTCGCTCAGCAGGGGGATATGGGTGCTGCCCAAATAGTTTTTGATGGTGGCTTGAGCCCGTTGGTTGACGCTGGTGTAGTCGCCCTTTTGGTAATCTTCCATTATAACTTCGCCCGCTTTCACTGCGGCGTTGTAGGCTTTGGGCACCAGAAACTCCCGCTGTTCGCCCGTCAAATAAAGTCCGTCTTTCATAGTGTGGGTAAAGTTAGTCAATATTTTGCTATTTACAAAAAATGTTTTACATTTGCAGTCCCGAAATGGGATAGAAAATTTATGTTTGTTATTGTAGAAATAGCAGGTCAGCAGTTCAAAGCTGAGAAGGGTCGGAAACTTTATGTACACCGCCTTAGGGAAGACGAAGGAGCTTCCGTAAGTTTCGACCGAGTGCTGCTAACGGAGAACGGCGGTCAGGTTAAGGTGGGCTCACCTGTTGTAAAAGGGGCCTCGGTGAATGCTAAGGTGCTGCGTCATTTGAAGGATGACAAAGTGCTTGTTTTTAAGAAAAAGAGAAGGAAAGGGTACCAGAAGCTCAACGGTCATCGTCAGTTTTTGACGCAGATCGAGGTTACCGATGTTACTTTTTAATGCTGAACAGTTATGGCACATAAGAAAGGTGTGGGCTCGTCGAAGAACGGTCGGGAGTCCGAAAGCAAACGTTTGGGAGTTAAGTTGTTCGGCGGGCAGTTTGCCAAGGCGGGCAATATTATCGTCAGGCAACGTGGGACCACTCATAATCCGGGCGAGAATGTGGGTATGGGCAGGGACCATACTTTGTTCGCGTTGGTGGATGGCTCTGTGACCTTCACTAAGAAGGGTGCGGGGAGGTCGTATGTCAGTGTGGCTCCGTTGGCCGAGTAGGTTTTTGGGGAGGTTTTGGATTTTAACGGTCGGCGTTTTTCGCCGACCGTTTTTTGCGGGGGGGGGGAGCTGAAATTTGTTCCGCGTAGCTAATTCTCAATTCTCAACTCTCAATTAAGAAAAGCCCTCCGAAGAGGGCTTTTTGTGAGGCACGACAAGCTCCTATTCCAGCTCGATGACCGCCGCATTGGCAGGAACGTTGTCACCCACATTGAACAACAACCGCTTAACCCGACCGGTGGTCTCGGCGGTGATGGTGTTCTCCATCTTCATAGCTTCGAGCACAAAAGTGTCCGTGTTCTCCGTCACCTCGTCGCCCGCCTTGACCAGAAACTCCAAAATCTTGCCCGGGAGCGGTGCGGTGATAGTGTTGCCGGAAATGGGCGTTGCCTCGGGGGCAGAGTTCTCGGCCACAGGAGCGGCCTTGGCTTTCTCAGCCTCCGCCTTGGCGCACTTGCTTTTGGTGAGGAAATCTTTGGCCACCAGCGGGAACAGTTCGAGTAGCAGGACCTCCTTCTCGTTCTCGGCCAGCGGCTTGCCGGTGCATTCGAGGATGGGATTGGGCTGCATCACGTGCTTCGAAGTGTCGTAATTGGTCTCGACGGGACTGCCCGTGATCTTTTCACGAAACGCCGGATCGACCGGAACCGGAGTCTTGCCGTACTCGCCCTTCACGAGGTTGACAAATTGCACGCTCTTGGTCGTGTAGAGCGGTTTGCCGTTCTTTTCGTCCATAGCGCAGTTGACCGCCTGAGCCCCCACGATTTGCGAAGTGGGCGTGACCAGCGGCGGCAAACCGGCATCGAGCCGCACGGGCGGAATGAGCTCCATCGCCCGCGGCAAAATCTCCTCGTTGCCCAGTTGCTTCAACTGCGCAACCATATTGGTGTACATCCCGCCCGGAATCTCGGCGTTCTTCACCAACTCGTTGGGCGGCGGAAAACCAAAGCGAGCCTCGATCCGGTGACACGCCTCCACCAGCGCATCCTCGTCGACCTCCTTAGCCGCCTCGACGGCCTTGTCGAAAAGGGCCTCGATGTCGGCAGGCAAGGGTGCAAGGGGATCGAAAGAGACAGCCGTGCCCTTCACCGCGTCGAACTCCGACAACTCCTCGCGAATAGATGCAAGCTCCCTGTTGATGTCGGCCACAGCCTTCATATCGACATCTATCTTCACCCCCAGCTTGCGGGCAAAGACCCACACCAGCTCCAACGCCGGAGCGGCCGGACCTCCCGCAAAGTTCCAGATGTTGGTGTCCACAATGTCGACCCCCGCCGCAATCGCGCTCACCACGCTGGCAAGACCGTAACCCGGCGTACAGTGGGTGTGGAAATCTATGGGCACTTTGGTGTGTTGCTTGAAAAGGGTCACCAGATCGTACACCCGCTTGGGCGGGATCAGCCCCGACATATCCTTGATGGTTATCATATCGGCCCCCAGCGCAACCATCTGCTTGACTTTCTCCAAAAAATATTCGTCGGTGAAGACGGGTTTCGGAGCCTTTTTAAGCAAGCGGGCGAAGAACCCACCTTCCGGATATTTCGGGTCGACAGTATAACACACCGCACAGTCGGCTATGCCGCCATATTGCTTGACATATTTGATGGTCGAAGCGATGTTGTCGGTGTCGTTCAGTGCGTCGAAAATGCGCATAATGCCCAGCCCCGAACCGATGCTCTCCTTGCAAAAACCCTCGATGATGGTGTCGGGATAGGGTTGATAGCCGAACAGATTCCTCCCACGGCTCAGTGCTGTCAGCTTCGAAACCTTGCCTATCTCTTTGTGTATCTTCTCCAGCCTGTCCCACGGATTTTCGCCCAGATAGCGCATAACCGAGTCGGGGACAGCTCCTCCCCAAACCTCCATAGCGTAGAAATGGGCATTTTTATAGTGCTTCAACACCCTGTCCACCTGCGCCTGGGTCATTCGCGTGGCAAAAGCCGACTGCTGCCCGTCCCGCAGGGTCAAATCTCTGATCTTCAATGTTTTCATATTTTTCATAGATTTAGATTACTCTTCATATCCGAACTTTTTCAGGGCGTTGTCGTTGTCGCGCCAACCGTCCGCCACCTTGACAAACAGCTCCAAAAAGACCTTCTTGCCCAAAAAATCCTCCAAATCGTGTCGCGCCGCAGTACCCACCCGCTTCAACTTCTCGCCCCGATGACCTATCACGATCCCCTTCTGCGACTGGCGCGAAACGTAAATCACAGCCTGGATGCGATCCAGCGACTCGCCCTCCGAATAGCTCTCCACAACCACCTCGACACTGTAAGGAATCTCCTTATCGTAGTTCAACAAAATCTTCTCCCTGATAATTTCGCTTGCAAAAAACCTCAAACTCCGGTCGGTCAACGCATCCCTTTCATAGAACGGCTCGCCCTGGGGCAAAAGCTCCAAAATGTAGCTCAGGATGCCCTCTACCCCGAAGCCCAGCTTTGCCGAAGCGGCAACCACCCGCGCCTGAGGCAAAGCACTCTGCCATTTCAGAACCAGATCATTAACCGTTTCGGGATCGGACAGATCGATTTTATTGATGACCACCACCGCCGCAGCGGAGGAGTTTAAAATTCTGCTCACAATATCTTCGGTCCGCTCCGATACTCCCTGTTCGGTGACGTCGGTGACGTAGAGGATAACGTCGGCATCTTCGACCGCACCGCGAACCTGCCGCATCATCGACTCTTGCAGTCGGTAGTTTGGGCGCAGAATGCCTGGGGTGTCGGAGTAGACGATTTGGAAATCTTCGCCGTTGACGATTCCCAGGATTCGGTGTCGGGTGGTTTGGGACTTGGATGTGATGATGGATATGCGCTCTCCGACCAGCCGGTTCATCAGCGTCGATTTACCCACATTTGGACTGCCAACTATGTTCACAAAACCCGATTTCATCCGTGGTATACTCACATTATTTTGGTAACTTTTTCATACAAGTTCGGGAAACAGTTTTGCCGAAGCCTGAATTTCGTCCCGTGGTTGTGCCCCGTCCGCGCGTCGAAATCGACAAGAATATTTCCCCCTTCAATCTCATTCAAAAATCCGTCAAAACTGAATTTCTGCAACATCATAACTTTGCAGTATCTGTAAAATTCTCTATCCTCCTCCCGCTTCACCTCTGCCTGAACATAAAAACAATTCAGCAATTTTGTGCCCGCCTTATTTGCCAAATCGTCGAAGCCCCAATAAGGTTGGGGTTCCAACTCTTTCAAACCTGCTCTGCGTTCGACCTCTCCAAGCCAATTGCTATGAGTATCTGCGACACAAGTGTGGTCGAACGAAACTAAGATTTTTCTATTGGCTTTATCTATTTTAACCATAAATCCTCTGTCACTGGGAGATTTCCCGTGGATGGTTTGTCTGAAACTCATTTCGCCCACAGGATGTCTTTTCCCAGCCCCTGAATGTGCCCATCCATAATTGCAAAGCAAAACCTGAGGGACAAACTTCACCGCCCGCGGTGAGGGTTCGATATGAAACAGAGTGGTCAACGAACTTGTTCCCAACCGCTGTGTCTTCAATTCCCATTCAGAAGCATTAGGTATGGGCAAATTATTCTCTTCTATTCCCAACAAATCTTCCAGCGTATTGCCCACTCCGCCCGAATTTCCTTTTCGGGCATTCTCGATCCAACCACGGT
Source organism: Alistipes sp. UBA940 (assembly GCA_002293425.1). Lineage (GTDB taxonomy): Bacteria > Bacteroidota > Bacteroidia > Bacteroidales > Rikenellaceae > UBA940. The sequence goes on from DBDE01000039.1 coordinate 8,413, forward strand.
CCGCAATTTTGCGAAACTCTTCAATCAGAAGTTCTTTGGTGTATAGTTTCATAAATCAAATAAGGTGGCTGTTCTGTGTCTCAACAACTCGCTCTCGACTTTGTTTTTTGCAATCCGTTTTTCGGCCATTTCGCAATAATCGGGCGAAAGCTCAATCCCCACATAGTGTCGCTTCAACCCCATTGCAACCACGGCCGTAGTTCCGCTGCCCATAAACGGATCCAAAACAACTTGTGCTTCGGTTGAACCGATTATCCTGTCTATCAGCGCCACGGGGAAGGGAGCCGGATGTCCATTTTTCATTTCCTGTGTGAACTCCCAAACATCGCCGACCCCGTTGGCCTTTGCAGAGAGCTTGAAGTCGGGTTTTGCTATCAAATATATGACCTCATAGGTGGGCAAAAAATATCCTGGATTGAAATTTATCCCACCCTTCCTTTTCCATACAATAATTTGCCTGACAGGGAATCCACTCACAATGTCTTGTCGGTCCTGTAGCAATCCGTCTTGCACTCGCCATTTGTGGTTATAAAAAATTGCACCGTCGTCCTTAATGAGCCGGAACATCTCTGTGAGACAGTTGCGTTGCCACTCCACATACTCTTCGTGGGGCATATTGTCGTCATAGTGGCTATATCCCTTTTGCAGGGCGGCGTTAGCCCATTTGCCGCCTCGGCCATCCTTCATTCCGTTGCCGGTCGAGTTTTTCAGATTATAGGGCGGCGATGTTACGACCAAATCTATGGAGTTGTCGGGCATTTTTTTCATAATGTCCAGGCAATCACCACAGATTATTTTATCCAACCAGTTGTCCATTTTGCCCTGCAAAGATAACGATTTTTTTGCTACCTTTGCCGTTATGAAAACCATTGCGCTGGTGTATGATTTCGACGGGACCCTCTCGGCAGGCAACATGCAGGAGTACGACTTTATTCCCGCCCTGGGTCTAAACAACGCCGACTTCTGGTTCGAAAGCTCCGACCTGGCACGACGCGAAGATGCCGACCCGATCCTGACCTACATGGCAAGGATGGTCCACGAAGCCCGAAGAGTGGGCTTTCCCCTGACCCGCGAATTTTTCAAAACCTCCGGCAGCAAAGTCAAACTGTACGACGGGGTCGAAGAGTGGTTCGGGCGGATGAACGCCTATGGTCTCGAAAAGGGGTTGAGGGTGGTGCACTACATCAACTCTTCGGGGCTGAAAGAGATGATCGAGGGGAGCGCCATTGCGGGCGAGTTCAAGAAGATATACGCCTGCTCGTTTCTGTACGACCACAACGGCGAGGCGTACTGGCCAGGGGTGGCGGTCAACTTCACCAACAAAACCCAATTTATTTATAAGATCAACAAGGGAGTAGAATCGGTTTGGGACGGCCGCGAGGTCAACAAATTTATTCCCGAGCACCTGCGTCCCGTGCCATTCCGGCGGATGATATATTTCGGCGACGGTACGACCGACATCCCCTGTATGCGGCTGGTGAAGGCGTCGGGCGGCTATTCGATCGCGGTGTACGATCCGGCGGAGGACAAGCGCGAGGAGGCCGAACTTTTGATAGAGGAGAACAGGGTGAACTTTGCCTGTCCGGCCGATTATCGTCAGGGCACGACGTTGGACAAAATCGTGTGCACGATCATCGACAAGATCGCTGCCGAAGTGGAGTTGGAGAAGCTATGAAAAGGTTGATATTTGCAACGAACAATCGACATAAATTGTCGGAAGCGGAGGCCATTTTGGGGGTCGGGTTGGTCACGCCGACCGACCTGGGCATCGTGGAAGATATTCCCGAGACGGCCGAAACGTTGGAGGGAAATGCGCTTCAGAAGGCGAGGTATGTTTACGACATCAGGGGGTTGACGGCCCACAGTGGCGTTCCGACTTTTGCCGACGACACGGGGTTGGAGGTTGCGGCTTTGGGCGGTGCTCCGGGTGTCTATTCGGCGCGGTATGCGGGAGTGGGGTGCAGTTACGACGACAATTGCCGTTTGCTGTTGCGCAATTTGGAGGGTGTGGCGGACAGGCGGGCGAGATTCCGAACGGTGGTGGCTCTGATCTTGGATGGCAACGAATATCTTTTCGAGGGAACGGTGGAAGGGAAGATAATCGGGGAGTACAGGGGCGAGGGCGGCTTCGGTTACGACCCCATCTTTGTGCCGGACGGCTTCCGCGAAACCTTTGCGCAGATGAGTGCGGAGCAGAAAAATGCGATAAGTCATCGCGGAAGGGCTATGGCCAATCTTGCGGAGTTTCTTAAAACTAAAAATTTATAGATTATGAAAAAACTATTTTTCATCTTTTCATTTTTTCATCTTTTCATTTTCCTGTCGTGCAACGGGCAGGCCAATAAAAGTACCGAGGTTGCAGATGTTGCTGCCCCATCACGAGACGAGTATCCAATGCCGGTAATCCCTGCCGCAATGACCGATCCCGAGCAGCAGATGCGCTGGGTGGCCGACCACTTCTGGGATGGCTATGACTTCAACGACGTCGATGCGCTTCACGACGAGGAGTATACCAAGACCGCGTGGGCGAACTACAATATGTTGCTGCTCAATATTCCGCGCCAGATAGGCAACCCGTCCGTGGCAACCCTGTTCGAGAAGGCGTCGGTGAACAAGGAGGCCTATTTGACCTTTGCCGAGATCGCCGAAGAGTATCTGCACGACCCCAACTCGCCGATGAGGGACGAGGAGTATTTCATAGTTGTGTTGGAGACGATCCTGGGGGGAACGGTGTTGGATGAGTATGAGCGGATCAGGCCGCAGAGCCTGTTGACTTTGGCCAGGAAGAACCGTGTCGGAACCCGCGCGGCGGACTTTAAATATACCGAGATGAGAGGGGATACGGGCACTTTGTATGGGCTCAGGAGCCAGTGGGTGTTGCTGTTTTTCAACAATCCCGGGTGTCCGGCGTGTGCCGAGAGCGTCGGGCAGATTATGGCCTCGCCCCTGTTGACCGATATGATGGGTGACGGGCGGCTGGAAGTTCTGGCCGTCTATCCCGACGAAGACCTGGCGGCGTGGCGCGATCATGCGGGGGACATTCCGCCGATCTGGATCAACGCCCGGGCGAGTGGTTTGATGGAGACCGGAGCCGAGGTGTACGACCTGAAGGCCATTCCGTCCATCTATCTTTTGGACGCCCGCAAGACGGTGGTACTGAAAGATGTGATGGGAGTTCATTTGATAGAGCAAGCATTGAGCAATGGAGATAATTGACGGAAAAGAGGTTGCACAGGCGCTGAAAAAACAAATCGCGGCCCAGGTCGCAACTATGGTCGGGGCAGGGGAGAGGGCTCCCCACCTGGTGGCCATATTGGTGGGCGACGATGGGGCGAGCCAAACCTATGTCGACCACAAGGAGAAGATGTCGGCCGAGGTGGGTTTTCGCTCCACCGTGTTGCGTCTTTCGGGCGATACTTCTCAGGCAGAATTGCTCGATTTGATAGCCAAACTGAACCGCGACACAGAGGTGGACGGCTTTATCGTCCAACTGCCCCTGCCTCGCCATATCGACGAGCAAAAGGTAATCGAGGCGATAGACCCGAGCAAGGATGTCGACGGATTTCATCCCGAAAATGTGGGTCGGATGGTTATGGGCCTGCCGAGCTTTGTGAGTGCCACGCCCGACGGGATATTGCAACTGTTGAAATACTATAACATTCCCACGGCGGGCAAACACTGCGTGGTGATAGGCCGGAGCAACATCGTCGGTCGTCCCATCGCCAATCTGCTGAGCCAAAAGGGATGGGACTGCACGGTGACGATGTGTCATTCGAGGACCCGAAACCTTGCCGATGTGGTGCGAAGCGGCGACATCGTTATAGCGGCATTGGGTCGCGCCGAGTTCGTGACGGCCGATATGATAAAGCCCGGCGCGGTGGTGATAGACGTGGGCATCACCCGCGTGCCGGCCCCCGAAACCAAGAGCGGCTTCCGGCTGAAAGGCGATGTGAAGTTCGACGAGGTTGCCCCCCTGTGCTCCTATATCACCCCTGTTCCGGGCGGCGTCGGGCCGATGACCATCATATCGCTTATGCGAAACACGTTACTTGCCAAGAGGTTGTTTGGATTTTTCGACCGAGAGTAATTTTGTTTCCGGCCGAGAGATTTTTGCAACCGACGAACGAGACATAGGGGTTCCTATGGCGAGCGAGACGGTTGGCGAAAAGCGCCGGCCGGAAACAAAAAGACCGAAAGTTGAAAATTTCAAACAACCTCTAATAACCGACCAAATAAATACCTGACGAAATGATACAACGGATTCAAACCCTTTGGATGCTCGCCACGGCGGGCCTGGTGGCCGGAGCAGGCTATTGGGGAGATTTGTGGATGACCATTCTTTTCGGCATCGCCATTCTTGTGCCATTGATCGCCCTGCTGCTCTACAAGAACCGCTCCCGTCAGACGAGTTTGCTGATAGCCCAATTCCTGTTGCTGGCGGGATGTGCGGGCTTTACTATCTACGGCGTGTGGTTCACCCACGCGATGTGGGCCTATGCACCGGTGCTGATCTTCGCCGCCTTCGTCACCAACTGGCTGGCGTTGCGCGGGGTACTGAAAGACGATATGCTGGTCAAAACCAGCAACCGTCTCAGATAGTCGGAACACCGACGGCGGTTTAGCAAGTATGTTCCGGCAAGAACGATGTTTTGAAGTGCATCTTACACCTCTCTGTCTCTTGAATAGTCGTTCCGCCCGGGTGCGTTCCTGTTGATAAGTTCGCCCAAAAAACCCGTCAGGAACAGCATCACGCCCAGAACGAGCGTCACTATGGCGACATAGAAAAGCGGCTGGTCGGCCACTTGTCTTATCGGCAGGTTGGCCGCCTGACGGATAAGTTTATTTGCGATGATCCACCCCGCCGTGACAAAGCCTCCGATGAACATCAAGGTGCCCAAACTGCCGAAAAAGTACATCGGGTGGCGTCCGAAACGCGACAGGAACATCACCGTTATCAAATCCAGATAGCCCTTCACCATTCGCTCCAACCCGTATTTCGATTCGCCGTACCTGCGTGGATGGTGCTCGACCACCTTCTCCCCGATGTTGCGGAACCCCGCCTGCCGAGCCAGGATGGGGATATAGCGGTGCATCTCGCCATAAACCTCGATGCTCTTCACAACGTTGCGGCGATAGGCTTTCAGGCCGCAATTCATATCGTGCAACCGAATGCCGCTCACCAAGCGGGTGGTGAAATTGAAAAACTTACTCGGCCACCTCTTGGAGACGGGATCGTGCCGGTGCTTCTTCCATCCGCTCACCAGATCATACCCGTCCTCCACTATCATTCGCCTCAGCTCGGGAATCTCGTCGGGCGAGTCCTGCAAATCGGCATCCATCGTCACCACCACCTCGCCCCGTGCCGCCTCGAAACCGGCATACAGCGCGGCCGACTTGCCATAATTGCGCGCGAAACGAATGCCGTGAATATAGTTATGAGTCACGAGTGATGAGTCAGGAGTCTGCGGTGCGGCAGATGCCGCAGACTTTTGCGTCGCGTAGCCCGACTGATGACTGATGACTCTTGACTCTTGACTCAAACTTTCGACCACTTCCCACGATCCGTCGGTCGACCCGTCGTCGACAAAGATCAACTCATAACTCAAGCCCTGCCCACCCACAACCCGATCGACCCACTGCGCCAATTCACGCAGCGAGTCGACCTCGTTGTAGAGCGGAACAACAATAGAAACGTCTATCATTCACCGAAAACATCGGGCTTGCGCGTCACAAAAGCACAAACCACCAAACCCACCAAACCGCCGATAAATAGTGCCGACAGCACCGAGCTCAAAATCACCACAAACGGATTGCCCATCATCCCCGCCATCATCGAAGACATCTCGCCCCCGCCGGCCATCGCCATCGCCTCGGCCACCTGCGCGGCAAAATATTCAGGCGCAATAACGTTCTGCAAAAACCAGGCACCGATGCCGCTAACCAAGCCCACAAACAACATCATCGCCAAAGCAAACCCGAACGCCCGAGCATAAGGATACCCGTCGCGACCCGCAATGACGGCGTTCTGACGTCCCGTCACATAGATCAAAGCCGCATAGATCAAAACGGTGATGAGCGTAGCCGCAAACCCAGCCTGCCACCCTGCCAACACCGTCAGCAAACTGATCAAAAACAGCACCACGCCACCCAAGGCACCCCACTCGAAGGCCCTGGTCCAAAAAACTTTCTTGCTAAGCATAATTATGAAATTTAGATTTCCGTGAAAAGCACTCATCTGTCGCACCTTCTTGTTTTTCGGTCGGTCATTTACGCATCAGTAAACTCCCTTCCTCAAAACTGCGGTCGGCGCAACATCTGATCACTTTTGACGAAAATAGTTAAACATAGTTGTTAAAAATCAAATTCCGCAACCCCCTGCCTCACAACCACCGGCTCGTCACCCGTCAGGTCGACAACCGTGCTCGGCACCTCGCCTCCCTCGCCCCCGTCGATGACCATATCGACCCTCTTGCCGAAAAACTGCGCTATCGACGAAGGGTCGGCCAAATAATCGCTCTCGATCCCGTGCAACGATGTCGACAACAGCGGACACCCCAACTCCTCCACCAAAGCGCGCGCAACAGCATTATCCGGAATGCGCACCCCAACCGTCCGCCGCTTAGCCAACGCCCTGTCCGGCACCCGCGACAAGGGAGCCATCAAAAAAGTGAACGCGCCGGGCAAATGACGTTTCAAAACCCCAAACTGCACATCATCCACCCCGACATACTCCGCAACCCTGGCCAGTGAATCGAAAACCAACGAAAACTCATTTCCCCCCTTACCCCGAATAGCCTCCAACCGCTGAACAGCCTTGGGATTGCGAAGCGAGCACCCCAACGCATAAACACTGTCGGTGGGGTAAACCACCACTCCGTCGGCCCGCAACACCTCCGCCGCATGGGCTATCTGTTTCGGATTGGGATTATCCGGCCAAATGCGTACAACCATCAATGCAGGTTATTGCTGATCAAGGTGATAAACTCCTCCCGCGTCCTGTGCTGCGACAAAAAAACTCCCGTAAAAGCACTCGTCGTGGTGACCGAATTTTGCTTCTGCACCCCCCGCATCGACATACAAGTATGAGCAGCCTCGATAACCACCGCAACCCCCATCGGCTTCAACACCTGATGAATGCAGTCCCTTATCTGCACCGTCAACCGCTCCTGAACCTGCAACCGCCGCGCAAAGCATTCCACCACCCGCGCAATCTTCGACAACCCCGTGATGTGTCCATCGGGAATATAGGCCACGTGCGCCTTGCCGATAAAAGGCAACAGGTGGTGCTCGCACAACGAATATATCTCGATGTCCTTCACCAACACCATCTGCCGGTACTCTTCACGGAAAATAGCGGAACGCAAAATATCCTCCGGACTCTCGCCATAACCTTTCGTGAAAAACTCCATAGCCCGCGCCACACGCTCCGGCGTCTTCACCAACCCCTCCCGCTCGGGATCTTCGCCCAACAGCTTCAGTATCTCCTTATAGTGGTGTTGCAGATCTTTCATAACACAAAGTTATAAAATTCTTTTGATATTGCCACCGCTCAAAATCGCCAACCCCGGGCGTCTACCCACCTCGATCGAGCCCAGAGTGTGGTCCAATCCGAGTGCCCGCGCGCCGTTGATGGTCGCCCAACTCAGAACCTCTTCGGTCGGGATATCGGCAAATTCAGCCATCTCGGCCGCCATTGACAGAACCTCGTTTGAGGCCAAAGAGTCGGTTCCGATGGCGATGTCGAGATGGTTTTTTCGCAACAGTTCGATGGGCGGCCGCAGACCCGAAATATAGCGATTGGAGCGGGCGCACACCACCCATGTCGGCGGCGCGACAAAGTGCTCCATAATAATATCTATATCGCGCTGGGTGATCAGGCAATTGTGTACCAGCATCACTTTTTTGTCCTTCGGCACCCGTTCGACCAAAGTTTCGGCAGGATTTTCCACCTCGTATTCGCTTTCGCGGAAATGAAGAGTGAAGAATGAAGAGTGAAGAATGGAGGCGGAAAACATCTCCGGTGTGAGGGAGTACAGCGAGTGAGGCGTGATATTGTAGGTGTCGGCGGGGATCGTCGCACTAAACCCGAACACCTCACGAAAACTGTGATAGCAAACCGAGCTGATCTTCTTCAGCTCGAAAGTCGATGTGCCGTTGCAAATGTCGGCCACTGCCTGAACTCCCTCAGCCCACATCTTATCGTTCCAAAAGCCGGCCGCTTTCGCCCCCCCCGTGCGCGGCGCACTCTTCATCGCCGCCACAAACCCCTCGAACCCAACCTCCGACGGGATCAAACCCCGAAGATGCGACAACTCCAAATGGCAGTGGGCATTGACAAGCCCGGGGATCAACGTGCCCGAATAGAACTCCACCCCGGCCTGCGAATCGAGACTGTCGAAAACCTCGATGCCCAAAATCTCCCCATCATCACCGACACTCACCACGCCCCGCTCCAAAAATCCGTTCGGAGTGAAGACCCTGTGTGCCGAAATACGTCTCATCGGTGCAAATAGCGGTACACAAAATAGTCATACAACTCGCCGTACAACGAATCCAGCGCAGCGGCTTCGGGCAAATAGTGGGTGACGCGCAACGAGTCGATCCTCATCGAGGGACGCGAAATATCCCTGTTCGGATAGCCGTTCAGGTCGACCACCAAAGTGCGCGCCGAAGTGTCGACCTCGATGGATTGGTTGGCGTGCCCGCGTCCCGAGCGGCCCAGGCGATAGGCTGTGTTGTTCATCCGGCGACCGTTCGCGTCCAGCAGATGGATGTCGGTCCGCAGAATGGCATTCTTGTCGATAGTGTCGACCAAATAGCCGAACTCTACCCGATAACTGCCCGCCTCGGCCGGCAACCGGAACGTCAACCGCGCCGTATCCGCCACACGCCTCACCACTATCGAATCGAGAAAAAACACCTCCTTGCGAAACCGCCGTCCCGCCATATTGCGCACCGTATCCTGAGTCGCCAGCGCGCGCACGTAAACTGCTCCATCCTCCCTGAGCATCTCCATAGCAGGTGCAACAACATCGGCCGAAATGCTCGCACTCTTCCGCTTTGCAAAGTCGCCCAAGGTGTACTGAATATCCTCGCTGGTGTAGCCGTGCTCCTTGAAGATAGGTTCGTAAACGCTCAACGAATCGAGCCGAAAGTGGTGGCTCTCCAAATAGGAGTTGGTCAGATAGATGTCGCGAAAAATCTCCGCCAGTTCGTCATCCGGCACAATCTTCGGACCGACGCAAGATGAAGTGAAAAACGAAAAACTAAAAACTAAAAGATAAAATAAATTTGAGAATTTGAAAATGAGATAATGAGATAATGACTTATCGTGCGGCGTATGCCGCAGGCTCTTTTTGCGTAGCTTTTGCGTTATTTGTTTTGCGTAGCCCATTATCTAATCACCTAATTATCAAATTACCTAATTGAAAACCGGACCGTAAATATACTCATTAAATATATCACCGCAATGAAGGCAACGCAAATCGCCCCCAGATCGGCCCACTGCATCGACACCGGATAGCTGTCGATCAAAAACGTGCCCCCGGGCATCGGCACCACGCCCCAAATCTGCTGCACCGCGCAAACCGCAACCCCCAACACCAACCCGCTAACAGCCCCGATCATCCCTATCATAACCCCCTGGCCGACAAACACCCGCCGAACAAATCCCGCGCTCGCCCCCATCGCCCGAAGCAACGCAATCCCCTGCCGCTTATCGAGTATCAACATCACCAACGACCCGACAATGGAGAACGAAGCGATAATCAAAACCGCCAACGAGATGAAAAACACCACCCACTTCTCCATCGCCATCACCCGATACATCCCCGGCCGCTGTCCGGCACGCGTCAACACCTCGAAATCATCCCCGACAATAGCCGACAACACCTCCCGCGACCCACCCCCGACCATCACCCCCGAAGCGCGATCGCGATAATCGAACAACCCCCGCGCAAACTCCAATGGAACGAAAACATAAGTCCCGTCGGTGTCGGCATCCATCGAAAAAATAGCCGTGACAGGTGCCTGAGCAGTGGAAAAAGCGCCCACAGGCAGCAACGCCGAAAAGCTTCCCCTCCGCGCCGCAAAAAATCGGGGCTGTTCCGAAAAGCCCAGCCGCAAACCCAGCTCATAGGCCACCCCCTGTCCCATCACCACCCCCGAGCCATCTCGCCAAGGTAGCTCGGGACTACTCTCCGTCGAAAAGGTCATCTCCTCGACAGGCACCACGGTCTCGTAATTATCATCCACACCCCTCACCGTCGCCATCACCTGCCGCCCGCGATACTCCACCAACGCCTGCTCCTCCAAAATGACAGAGAAAGGAGCCACACGCCCCAAAGCCTCCAAATCGAGATCGGAAACATCAAAAACCTTACCCGAAACGGGACGGATCAAATAGTCGGCATCGAAATCGGCATACATTCGGCGAATGAGCGAATCGAAACCGCTGAAAACACTCACCAAAACAACCATCGCCGCCACCGGAATCCCCACCGCAAACATACTCACGCGGCTAACGATATTGATCACCGAGTGGGATTTGGGCGAAAAGAGAAACCTTTTCGCGATGAAGCTATTTAAGGAGATCATCAATCTTTTGAATCTGTTCGGCCGTCTCGTCCAACACAAAAGTCAACTCGGGAATGATGCGCAACTGGTTCCTCATCCTGCGGCCCAACGTTCCGCGAATCTGGCGAATATTGTCGTTCAGAGCAGCCATAATCTCTTCCGCTCTGGCGAACGGGAACACACTGAAATAGACCCTGGCATACCCCAGGTCGGGACTCACCCTCACCTCGGTCACAGTGACCACCGTCCCCCGAACCAAATGCCGGAACTCGCCGAGCAACATCTCGCCCAGGTCTTTACGGATATGGGTACCTATCTTTATAAGCCTGCTATTATCCATAACTGTTTCCGTGATCGTGGGCATCTTTTGCGCTTCCTCGGTTTTCGGTTGGTCACGTACATCAAAGTACGCTCCCTCCCTCGCCCCTTCGGTCAGCGCAAAATCTGCACCACGCTGACGAAAACATAAAAACACACACGGATTGTTTAAAATTGAAGTTTTATATTCCGAAAATCGCTCTCGCTCGGCGGAGGCGGCGGACGACGACGCAACGGCGGGGCCTTGATGCCCCCCTTGCCCAGCCGGAAATAGACCCCCACGGTGATGTAAACATTGTCCAGCTCCGACCTGATCGACCCCATCTCGTTGAAGATATATTTGGTCTTGGTGCGCAAAATGTCGGCCATACCATAATAGTACCGCCCCTCGGCAAAAATCTCCATCCGCCCGACCAACACCCCCACTCCGAAGCCGCCCAGCCAGCCATAGTTCCACCGATTGTCCCTCGCCGTCTGCATAACATAAGGAGTGGTGACGCTGCTCACCATCGCCCCGTCCTCCCACACCTCTTCGGTGAAGGTGTTGCCCCCACCGTCCAGATTGTAACTCAACGTCAGCCCCGCATTGATGAACACCCTCACCCGCCGCTTGGCAAAGTAAAGGTGGGGCTGCCAAATAATGGGAAGAGTGATGGAATTGACCCTCCGCGTCTCCACCCTGAAATCGGTGTCCTTGCCACGTATGCCGTCATAAACGAACGAATAGCCGCGCTGTTGAAATTCGAGCTCGGCACCCACGCCGCCCAACACCTGCTGGGGGCCATAGTACTTCCACATTATTCCGAAGGTGCTCTTCCCCCACCCGATCTCGGTGTCGATGCTGTGGCCGGTGGTGCTCGTGGCCATCTTATACTTGGGATAGAACCGTCCCGTCGCACCGCCCCAACCGCCCTTCACGCCGACATAATGTTGCGCCTGGACAAATGAAGAGTGAAGAATGAAGAGTGAAAAAAGAACCGCCACACGCAAAAAATGCCGTGTGGAAAATTCGTAAGTCGTCATTCGTAATTCGTAATTCATTCTATCTCGCTGTCGATTGCACGCGGTCTCTCATTCCGCCCATTGCGCTGCCAATGCCCATTGAGCCGTCGCCACCCGTGTCGTCGCCGTTGCGTCGGCGTTCCTGTTCCTGCCTGGCGCGCTCTTCGAGGAGCTTCGACACGCGAATATCCTCTGCCCGTCGCAAAGCAGCGCGAATATTATCCATCGACACAGGCGCAAATATCTCGCCCATATTGAGCGTCACCGCCACCTCCCAATTGGCCCGCGTCGGAACCACCGCATCGCCCCCACCACCGACATACATCTCCGTCCGCTCGGGCTGCCGACGCTCGACAAGGTTGCCGCTGTCCCACCGGCCGTTGCCGTTCAAATCTTCCACTATGCGGATAGTCACGTCGCCTTCCGGCACGTAATCGACGAGGTAGCTACCCGGAACGACATTTTTCAGCCGCTCGATCATCTTGCCCGAACCGTCCGAAATGGTGACTATATAGTTCTCGTTGCTCGCGCCGCGACCCGAGACGCTCATCGCCAAAGTCGCGAAATCGCTCCGCGGCACTATCGAGAAGTCGGCACCCAGCGAGTCGTTCCTCTCGCCCGCAACGTTGACAAACGCACCCTGCGGAACCACAAGCCGATATTTTCGCTCCTCGTCCCAATCGGCCGTCACCACCCATCGCCGAATGTTCATCGTGTCGCGAACGACGCGGAACGGAGCCGCCACACGCTCGCCCTCGCCCTTCAACGGAACCGAAGTGAGCGAAATCCCCAAACTGTCCAACTCCACCAGCGGCAGTCCGAACTCGATGGGGATGTTCTTCTTGGGGTTCACCTGGCTCGAAGCGTCCACCTTGAAGCGGAACGGGTTGGGCTTTTCGGGCCCGACATACTCTTCGCCCCGCTCCAATGCACGTTCCCTCTCCCGCTCCTCGCGTTCCCGTTCTCGCTCCTGTTCGCGCGTTTCGACGAGGCGCCACACCAGCGCGAGATTCTTGCCCTCGGGACGCAACTCGCCCAAAGAGTCGGTACGCAGATAAGATATTCTCCCCCGAATGGTGTCGCGCAACTGTTCGGGCGGAACGTTGAACCACAACGCCATAGTGTCCCTGTCTGCGGTCAAATACTCACGTATAACCTGCCCGGGCTCGATGCCCTCGAACGTCAATGTGTCTATCTGCGGCCACGGAGCCGAAAAGCGCAACTCCGCCCTGTGTCTCTCCGTGCGCTCGCTCGCCGCAAGGTTCTGGCGCGGCCTGGGGGTTTCGCTGAAAAGACGGATGTAGGTCTGCGGCTCGGCGGTCGGATAGTGTCGGTACTCGTCCAGCCAGATAGAGATGGGTTCCAACGTGGCGGGATTGATGATCTCGTCCAAAAAACCGACCTTATCCACGCCCGGCTCATAAGTGAAGTTACTATTGTTATCCTCGAAAGCGTAGACCCGATAATCTATATCCTTCAAATTCTGGGCAATGAAAATCCCGTTGCCCTGTCCCCGTCCCACCACCTGGGGCTTGGCGTTGAAAAGCAACGAATCGCCGCCGTGGACATTCAAGCTGTCCACCCGCGCATCGTAAAAAAATATCATCGCCCTGCTGATGCTGTCGCCCCGAGCGGCATCGGCGGTATAGCCCGTCGTCAGCATCGAGTCGAGCGCGGGACCGGTCGAAAAAACATACCTAAAGCCCGACAGCGGATTGCCCTCGTTCAAATCGACAATGGAGTTGCCGAAGTTGAGCGAATAGGTCTGGTCGGCCACAAGCGTGTCCTTAATATCTATGCGCACCCCCTTATCGCGAATAGTGAGGGTGGGCTTGGTCTTCATCAACGGCGAAGTGAAAAACTCCTTGCCCTGATCTTTCAGCTGAACATACTCGTTAAATTCGATGAAAATCCGCTTCTGGTCGAAATGCCTCTGCCCATTCTCCGGCGTGGCACTCACGGCCATCGGAGGCAACGAATCGACCGGCCCGCCCTGAGGAGTGAGGCGGTTGGCACAAAATGAAAATATGAAAACATTAAAACATGAAAATATGAAAGCGCAACATACGTTGCGCAAGAAAATCCATTTTTTCATTTTTTCATATTTCATTTTTTCATCTTTCAACAGTCCACTCCAACTCATTATACGGTGTGGGTTTTTCTTGCCTGAAACGTGCGGTCAGGTAGAGCCGTGCAAGCGGAATATCGTACTCCACACCTCGGTGGGCCCACATTCCGCTGGACGGATCGACCACAACCAACACAACGGGCGACCGACTGACCACCAACGAAATATCCTCGCTCTCCACCTGCTCGCCCACCAGATTGAACGAGCGCACCTCCCCCGTTCGGGAGTTGGTCACGATGCCCGCCTCGGCATCGGCACGGCTATCGGGCCGCCACAACTTAATATCGCTGACATTCCCCTCTACATAGAACGCATAAACCCGCGCCCCATAAGCGGGAGTGTCTGGATCGCTGCCGTCGGTCACCATCAACCGCGGCCGAACCACAATCTCGCACTCGGGACTTACCTTCGTGCACGAAGGAGCGAGGAATGAACAATGAAGAATGAAGAATGAGGCCACGCAGAAGTTACGCAACACTTTCGTCGAAAAAAATCTTTCTTCATTCTTCATTCTTCACTCTTCACTCTTCACTCTATCTCCCCTCTCTCTCCCTCTATCTCGTTCCACAGTTCACCGACAGTTTGGTGGAGCACCGGATGGATCTTGCTCCCCGCCACCTCGTTGAGCGGCTCCAACACAAAATCCCTTTCGTGCAGCAACGGATGGGGAATCTTCAAATCGGGCTCATCCACAACCACGTCGTCGTAAAACAAAATATCGACGTCGATCACCCGCGACGAATAGGGCTGTCCGGTATGCGACTTTTCGATATTTTCGGCCTCCCTGTCCCTGCCCAACTGAGCCTCGATGCTCTGAACCTCCCGCAAAATCTCCCTCGGCGTCAAATCGGTGTCGGCAATCAGCACCTGATTGGAGAACGGTTCGCCCTCGAAGCCCCACGCGCTGGTTTTATAGCGGTGCGAACAGCGCATCACCGGCCCGATCCGGTCGTTGATCATAGCCTGGGCCTTATGCAACGTCGTCTTGACATCGCCCTCGTTGCCACCTGTGATTAAAATTACTCTGGACATATATTATTTTTTAACAATCATCTTACTCACCGCCAGCGCAAAATGGGTGAACACAATCGTTGCATTCCCATTCTGGCGCAACTGAGAAATCGCAGTCTCGATCTCGGCGACCATCGGCTCGATATTCTCCGAGTCGATATAGGGCGCAAACTTATGACAAAACTCCAACTCCGCGCCCCAAAGATAAGCAATATTTTCGAGCCCCGCGCCTATCATAAAACTTGCACGGACCAGACGCACGAAATTTTCCAACATTCGCTTCTGCCGCTCACGTCCCAAACGCGCCGCATTTTCCGCCCATTTCACCAGCTCCAAATGCTTGTCGTTGTAGCTCAGTCGCATCAGATCGGTGAAAAATTCGAAATCTTCGTCGTCCACACCCACCATAGCCCCACTTGCCGGAACCACCGTCTCCTGCACCCGCGACAAAATGGTGGGCAACAGCAACCGCGGCTGGGCGGAGACCAAAACAAAGAGTGTCCTCTCCCACGGCTCCTCCAAAATTTTGAGCAACGTGTTGGCCGCCTCGGAGTTCATCCGCTCCGGAAGCCAAACGACGACCGCCTTATAGCCCCCCTCGAAGCTCTTGAAGCTCAGTTTACGGATTATCTCGTCGGCCTCCTTCTTCGAGATCAGCCCTTGCAGGTTGTCCAACCCGAGGGTGTCGTACCAGTTTTGTTCGGTGAATTTACCTCCCGTGCGCATAAAAATCTCGCGCCACTCCTTGATGAAACTGTCGCTGGTGATGGTCTCGCCGCTCTTTTTGCCCTGTTTGTTGACCGGCATCACGAAGTGGAGATCGGGGTGGGCAAGTTGTGAGATTTTCACGCAATTGGGACACACTCCGCACGAGTCGCCGTTGTGGCGGTCCGAGCAGAACAGGTATTGGATGTAGGCGATGGCCAGGGCGAGAGCGTCGCTTGCTCCTTCGCCGGCGGCACTGAACAGTTGGGCGTGGCTCACCCGCCCGGCGTCGATGGTTCCCCCCAGCCGCCCCTTCAACTCGTCGTGACCCTGTATGTCGGTGAATTTCATTGTATGGCTATCTGAAAATTCTCGATTACTTTTTTATTATACGCCTTCCAGCCGCCGCGAAAATCGCGACTCGACATAGAGACGAATTTTTCCATACGTTCGGAATTCAACTGCGAAATAAGAAACGACACATCACCATCATACTTTATGCAGTATCCCGAATAAAACGTACATTCGGGGTTGGCATAATAGATGAAATTCGGCTTATCGTTGATGGGCGAAAAAATGATCTTTTCTCCAAAACTTGTGTCCAGTCCCTGGCTTCTGCCGAAAGCATACCACGCAACACTGTTAGGTGTGCCATTGTCTCGCTTGTCCAGTTCGGGTTTTACTGAAAGTAAATAATCGTACGCCAGCGGATAGTTCTCTTTCAATTCCTCCTCTGGAATTATCGTGTTTTTACCATTTACCGGCTTATACGGAAACAAAACGTACTCTCTGACAGCCTCTTCGGAATGCTTCAGCTTGGAGCCTTTGACTATTCCCCTTAGAATTGATCTTTCGATTTTTACTTTACCTTTGAATTTTGTATCGGCCCAGACCAAGTCTTCATTAAGCTGCTCTATTGGGAAAATATAGGCTCCGTCACATAAAGTCGTTATGCCGACATGTATGGAGCAAATGTCTTTCAACTTTTTGCCAGTTACCGTTTCCGCCGCTTCTGTGGACAACTGCCAAAACGGCTCTTGCAATTCCGAAAAGTCAAACATCTTCTCCTCGAAAGTTTCTGCTGTCAAGGCTTTTTGGAAAACAAAATCGCGATGTCGTTTCCTGTCGAAAATAGTTATCGCCGAGTAGGTGGTCGCATTATCGAACAGTTGAATGTCTCCGTAATTTGTTATTTGTAATAAATTCTTGTTCTTTGCAAAACATTGCCGCATCGAACGGGCAGTCTCGGTAAAAATAAATGTGTTCGGAGTTATCAGTCCACATACTCCGTCGGGGGACAATAAGTTCAGACAAAGTTCGTAAAACGCGACATAAATATCTGTCGAACCACTCTGACAAAATTCATAATTCTGCTGAATATAATTTCGTTGCTCGGTGTTTAAATGTTGAATGCGGATATAGGGCGGATTTCCGACGACATAATCGAAAGTCGGCATCACGTTCGTCGAGAACAGATCGGTCTTTTCATACTTTCTAATTGAATCGCAGGCACAAATGTTCCACCGGATATCGATGTCTTCGGCGGAAATCAACCTGTTTAGATTTACAACACACCGTTCGACCGCTTCTCCGTCGATATCCCAGCCATACACACACAGCAAGTTCTGCTCCAATTCATTTTTGGGAGAAAATTTCAAAATCCGTCGTACGATCTCCTCCAAAAAACGCCCGTCTCCACACGCGGGATCGATGACGGTTTTGCCTAAAACGTCGACAGAGTTATAACCGATGTCATCGAGAATTTTACAAACAATGAAGTTCGGTGTATAAACCTGCCCCAAAAGTTTCTCCTGAGAATATGTTTTTGCCAAACTTGCCATCACTTTCGCGTATTTAAATAATCGCGGTATTCCGATATTTCGTCAAAAAATTTGGTCAATGAAAACTTTCCACTTAAACATTTCACAATCTCCTCAGAAAACGATTTTCCCAAATCAGTTGCTGAGACACTCCCGCTCGGTTCGTCGATATCGACGAGTAAAATGCCGAGATTATTGGGCCTGTGCGCCTGAGGTTGGTCATACATCAAGCGCATGTACTTCGAAACATCTTTGTCCTTTATGGTTTCAATTTTCGACGGCAACACGGAGTCGTTTTTCAGATAGTACGGCGTCAGATGTCTAAGGATTATCAACTGGGCGTACGGCAAGTTTCCCAGCGACTGAATGTTAGCCGTTTCTCCCATCATACTTTCGAAATAGTTATTAGCGTTCTGTTTGTAGTTGGAAGTCACAAATTTTATACCCAGACAAAAGACAGGTTTATCATTTTTAGTGACTGTAACGTCTATGTCCTTAGGATAGTATTTCCCTTCAACTTTTTTCTCTTTATTGTCGTTACACATATAATGCAAACTATAACCACCGCCAAAAATGTCGGACAAGGTTTCGGCCACAAACTTGTGGATCGGCTTCAATTTTTCGGTACTCCTTGCGCCGGTCTTTTTGTAAGCCTTGAACGACGCCTCGATCGCCTTCAAAAAGTCATCTTCTCTGTAACCCATAATTTCCTTTGTTTTTCACTTCCCTGTACTTCCGAAGCCGCCGGTGCCGCGGGTAGTCTCCGACAAAGCCGCAACACCCTCCCATTCCACCCGCTCGTGACGCGCAACAACCGCCTGAGCTATCCGCTCCCCGGGCTCGATGGTAAAAGCCTCCGACGACAAATTCACCAAAATCACCCGAACCTCGCCCCTGTAATCGGCATCCACCGTCCCCGGCGTATTCAACACAGTGATGCCGTGCTTAGCCGCCAAACCACTCCGCGGCCGAACCTGCAACTCGAACCCCGCCGGCAACTCGACATACAGCCCCGTCGGAACCATCGCCCTTTCAAGCGGCTTCAACACAATGTTCCCCTCCAAATTCGCCCTCAAATCCATTCCGGCCGACAACTCGGTCTCATAACGCGGCAACTCGAACCGCGACTCATTGACAACTTTTACCAGCATATCGTCTCATCAAAATTAAACTCACTCCAACCATCGCCGCCTCGCACGCCAACCGCGCCCAAGCAGCACCCTCATACCCCAAGCGGGGCACAAGAACGAAATTCAACCCCAACGCAACCGCCAACCCCGTGCCCGTAATGGCAATCGCCAGCCACGTCCGACCCTCCCTCTTGTACCACCACGACAGGTTCAACACCACCCCCGCCAACGCATTGGCCAGCAACAAAATGGGCAACAAATTACCACCACCGCGGAAGTCCTGACCGATGATGTGCATAATCAGGGGCTTAAAAACCATCACTCCCGCAAAAATCAACACCGCCACAACAATGTAGCCCCACATTGCCAACCGCGACGTGCGCTCGAAATCGCCCTTTGCAAATTTAGCCAAAAAGAACGGTTCCGCTGCCAACCGATACATCTGGGTGAATAGTATCATTATGACCGCCAACTTTGTGGTCGCACCGTAAATGCCCAGCGAGCTCATCGCAATATCGTCCGGCATCAACCACTTGATCATCTGCCGGTCTATGAACTCGCCCGCCGTGCCCGCCACCCCGCTCACCAACAGCGGCAACGAATAGACCATCACCTGCCGGAAAATCGTCCCGTCGAAGCCCCGAATGCCCCACACCGTGGGCACCAACATCAAAAACGCCACCCCGCTCGCCGCGATATTGGCCCACAGAGCCGGCGCAACTCCCGAGCGATTCTGCACGGTGTAGAACAACACGCACAGAGCAAGGTTGACCGCAACAGTCACGAACCTGATGGCGACATATCTCATTCGCCGCCGCTGCTCCCTCAATCTGGCAAACGGCAACGCCGTGGCGACATCGAGCGCAATGATGATGCACATCAACCGGTAAGTTCCGGTCGAGGCAAATGGCAACCCGAACAATAAAAACAACAAGGCGACAAAACAAACCGCCGTAAAAAGCGTGGAAAACAGCCGCCTCTTCTCCTGCTCGTCGGCCGCCCGCCCCGCAAACCGGAAGTAGCCGCTCTCCAAACCCATCGTCAGCACGACCAGGGCAAAGGGTATCAGCGAATATATGTCGGTGTAGGCCCCATATTCGCCTGTGGTCATCACCCGCGTGAGCAACGGCACCATCAGATAACCCAACATTCGGGTGACGATGGTGCTCAGGCCGTAAACCAGCGTGTCGCCCGCAAGGCTTTTTATCTTTGCCATAAACGACAAAGATAATGAAGAATGATGAATGAAGAATGAATAAAGCCGAAAAAAAATATTCTTCACTCTTCACTCTTCATTTTTCATTAAAAATTGCGTACCTTTGCGTACGCAATTTTTAGGGCTCATAGCTCAGTTGGTCAGAGCAGCGGACTCATAATCCGAAGGTCGGGGGATCATGACCCTCTGGGCCCACCATCGTTTCACAGATGTCTAAACCTAAGACGATATTCTCTCCATCGACGCCTTTTCAGCGGGAGGTGTGGGGTGAGATTGCCAAAATCCCAAAGGGGCGGACGGCCTCGTATTCCGAAATTGCAGTTAAATTGAACAGGCCCGGATCGGCGCGCGCTGTGGGAAGTGCCGTCGGTGCCAACACCATCGAGGGGGTCGTTCCCTGTTACAGGGTTGTGCCCAAGAGCGGCGAGGTGGGGAGTTACAGGTGGGGTTCGGCTCGCAAGAGGGAGTTGCTTTGTGCCGAAAAGCCGCGTACCAGAGAGCCGAAAGTTGTAGCCCTCGGCGATGTGTTGTCCATTATCAAGAGCGGCGACAGCGTTGTGGTCTCGCAGGCGGCAGCGTTGCCGGTGGCGGTACTTCGGGAGATGGTCGCTCACAAGGAGCGTTTCCGCGATGTTAAGATTTTTCACGTTTTGCCGTTGGGCTATACGGACTATTTGAGTCCCGGGTGCGCGGGTCATTTCAGACACGTGACCACCTTTTGCGGCACCGGATCGCGCGAGGCCGTCGAACGGGGTGATGCGGACTTTATTCCCTGTTTCTTTAAGGATGTACCCGCGTTGATGGGGCGGGAGGTGGCTGTCGATGTTGCCGTTGTTTCTGTCGCGCCGCCGGACGAGGATGGGTGGTGCAGTTTGGGTTTGTCGTGCGATTATATGCCGGCCGCGTTGTCCCGGGCGCGGGTTGTGGTTGCCCTTGTCAACAGACGGATGCCCGTGGTCGGGGGTCGGGTGAACGGGGTACACTTGTCGAATGTGGATTATGTCGTGGAGTGCGACGAGCCGTTGCCTGTGCTTGTTCAGCCCGCGGTGACGGATGTGGAGCTGGCTGTGGCGAGAAATGTTGCGGGTTTGATCGACGACGGCGACACTTTGCAGTTGGGCATCGGGGCTATTCCCGATTCGGTGCTGGGTTTTTTGGGCGACCGCAGGCATTTGGGGTTGCATAGCGAGATTTTTTCGGACGGGGCGATGGAGTTGATCAGAAAAGGGGTGATAGACGGGAGTAGGAAGACCCTTCATCGGGGCAAGGCGGTGGCCACTTTTTTGATAGGCTCGGACGAGTTTTACAGCTTTGTCGACGGCAATCCGGTTGTGGAGATGTTGCCGGTGGATTATGTGAACGATCCGCGGGTGATAGGGATGAACGACAATATGGTGTCGGTCAATTCGTGCATCGAGGTCGATTTGACGGGGCAGGTTAATTCGGAGGCGATAGGGTCGAGGCAGTTTAGCGGCATCGGGGGGCAGGTCGACTTTGTGAGAGGGGCGCGGTTGTCGCGTGGGGGCAGGTCGATTATCGCTATGCCTTCGGTGACCAAAAACGGGGTATCGCGCGTTGTTTCGTCGCTTTCGACCGTGACCACTTCGCGGGGCGACGTGGATTGTGTGGTGACGGAGTATGGGGTGGCACATTTGAGGGGAAAGAGTTTGGCCTCGCGGCGCGAGGCACTTATAAATATCGCTCATCCGGATTATCGAGACAGGTTATGAAAAAGCTGGTTTTTCTTTTTTCACTCTTCATTCTTCATTTTTCATTTGCAACGGCGCAGCCGTTGAGGATCGTCGTTGCCGGAACCGTTCACGGGCACGTGGGCGAGGTGTATGCCGCCGAACGAAGGGGCGAGGTGGAGATAGTGGGTGTTGTGGAGGGGGATAGCTATGAGGAGCTGGGCGAGTTGTTGGATCGCACCCGACCTGAGGCGGTGATGGGTTACGGTTCTGTTTTTTCTCATTTGGAGATCGTCGAGATCGCGGCTCCTCGGGGCATCGACGTGATGGTGGAGAAGCCGTTGGCGGTCAATGGGGCTCACGCCGCGCGGATGGCGGAGTTGGCTGCCGAGCACGACATTCATTTACTCACTAATTATGAGACCACGTGGTATCCGACCGTTCATCGTGTTAAGGAGCTGGTGGATAGCGGCGAGCTGGGTGTGATCCGACGGATCAACGTTTTCGACGGTCATCAGGGGCCGGTGGAGATCGGGTGCGGAGAGGAATTTTTGGCGTGGTTGACCGATCCGGTGCTGAACGGCGGCGGTGCGGTGGTCGATTTCGGTTGTTACGGGGCGAATTTGGCGACCTGGCTGATGGGCGGGCAGAGGCCGACGAATGTCAAATCGGTGCTTCAGCAACAGAAGCCCGACATCTATCCTCGGGTGGATGACGATGCGACCATCATTTTAGAATACCCAGGGGCGACGGTCCAGATAATGGCGTCGTGGAATTGGCCTATGAATCGCAAGGATATGCACGTGTATGGACAGAACGGTTATGTTTATCAGGACACGCGGTCGGAGATGAGGGTGAACGGTGCTCCGGTGAAGCTCGTGGAGCGGAGTGCTCCGTATGACAATCCGTTCAACTATTTGCGGGCGGTGGTCAGGGGTGAGATAGCTGTGGAGCCGAACGATTTGTCGTCGTTGGAGAACAATCTGACAGTGGTCGACATTCTGGATGCGGCCAGGTGGTGATGTGTTTTTTATTAAGTTCGATATATGAGAAGAATTAGAGTTATTCTGGCGTGGGTGGTTGTTGTGTGCTCGCTGTTGTTGCTGGCCGATTTCACGGGTGTGCTGCACGCGTGGTTGGGATGGATTGCCCACGTTCAGTTGGTGCCGGCCGTGCTGGCGGGAATGGTGGGGATCGTTGCGGCGGTTTTTGTTTTGACGTTCCTGTTCGGGCGGGTTTATTGCTCGGTGCTGTGCCCGTTGGGGATCGTGCAGGACGGGGTGATGTCGTTTTCGGGCAAGAAATACTCCTTTAAGAAGGAGTGTCGGTTGTCGCGGTATGGCGTTTTGGCGGCGTTTGTTTTGTTGCTGGTTTTCGGCTTGACCGCGGTTGCTTCTTTGGTCGAGCCGTGGGGCATTTTCGGGAAGATCACCTCAAATGTGTTCACCCCGATTTACAGGCTCGGCAACAATGGTCTTGCGTGGATGGCCGAGCGGTGGGACAGTTATGCTTTCTATGAAGCCGAGGTGTGGACGGGGTCTTTTCTCACTCTTGTTTTTGCGTTGGCGTTGCTGGTTATCATCTCCGTTTTGGCTTACAGGAGGGGACGGGTGTGGTGTAACTCGATTTGTCCGGTGGGGACGACGTTGGGGTTGGTGTCCCGTTTTTCTGTTTTTGGCATCCGTATCGATAAGTCGAAGTGCACGCAGTGCGGCGTTTGCGAGAAGAGATGCAAGGGCGAGTGCATAGACTCCAAGAGGGAGTATGTCGACCGGAGCCGTTGCGTGGCCTGTTTCGATTGTTTGGGTGCTTGCAATTTCGGGGCTTTGAAATATTCTGTTTGCAAAAAACCGACTTCCGCAGGAAGTCGCAACGCCCGCCCGGAGGGGGGTCGGGCGGCGTTGAGCAAAGAGCGTCGCAATTTTCTTGCTATCTCCGGTTTATTTTTGGTCGGAGTAGCCAAGGCCCAGAGCCCTGCGCCGTTGTTGAAGGTCGACGGAGGGTTGGCCGATATTGTCGACAAGAAGAGGCCCGAGCGCAAGGTGCCTGTTGTTCCGCCCGGGGCGCGGGGAGCGAGAAATGTGGCCTCGAAGTGTGTGACTTGTGGGCTTTGCATCTCTTCGTGTCCCAATAGGGTGTTGGTCCCGTCGTCGAAGTTGGCCACGCTGATGCAGCCCGAGATGACGTTTGAGCGCGGTTATTGCCGACCCGAGTGCGTCGAGTGCGGCGCGGTGTGTCCGTCGGGGGCGATCAAACACATCGATGCGGCGGAGAAGACGGCCATCTCCATCGGGACGGCGGTGTGGGTGGCGGACAATTGCGTGGTCAACCGCGACGAGTTGCCGTGCACCGCTTGTGAGCGGCACTGTCCCACCAAGGCCATCACGCTGGTTGCCCGAAGCGAGGGCGACAAGTTGCGTGTTCCGGTGGTCGACAAGACCAAATGCACGGGTTGCGGCGCGTGCGAAAACCTGTGCCCCGCCAGACCTTATGCCGCTATTTTTGTTGAAGGAAACCAAGAACATCACAGTCTATGAAAAACATAACAAGACGAGAATTTCTGAAGGCGGCCGGTGTAGGTGCCGCAGGGTTGGCCATTGGGTGTAAGTCGGGCAATGTCGTTTCGGCCGAAGGAGGGCAGATCGGCGAAGTGCCGACCGACAAGATGACTTATCGCACCAATCAGCACACCGGAGATGTGGTTTCGCTGTTGGGCTATGGGTGTATGCGCTGGCCTATGACGGAGGACGGCAGTGCGATCGACCAGGAGCTGGTGAACGAGCTGGTGGACTATGCGTTGGCGCACGGGGTGAACTATTTCGACACTGCACCCGTTTATATCCGCGGGTGGAGCGAGGCGGCCACGGGAAGGGCGTTGGCGAGGCATCCGAGGGAGAGCTATTTTGTTGCCACCAAAGCTTCGGGCGGCCCGGGCCCCATCGAGAACGGCATAGCTATGTATCGCCGCTCGTTGGAGGCGTTGCAGGTCGATTATCTGGACTATTATTTGCTTCATAACGTCGGCGGCAGCATCGAAAGTTTCCACGCCAGGTTTATCGACAACGGGCTTTTGGACTTTTTTATCGAGGAGAAGAGGGCAGGCAGAATCCGCAATCTGGGGTGGTCTTTTCACGGGCGCAGAGAGGTGTTCGATTATGTGCTGGCTTATCGCGATATTCAGTGGGATTTTTGCCAGATCCAGCTCAATTACCAGGATTGGCGAAATGCGCAAGAAGGCCGGAATGTCGATGCGGAGTACCTCTATGCCGAGTTGGAGAAGAAGAATGTGCCCTCCATCATTATGGAGCCATTGCTGGGAGGCCGGTTGGCCCGGGTTCCGGCCCAGGCTATGGAGATGATGCAGGCTGTGCGGCCTTTCGACACGGCGGCCCAGTGGGCTTTTCGCTATGCCGGAACGCCGAGCGGCGTGCTGACCGTGCTGAGCGGGATGACCTATATGGAGCATTTGCAGGAGAATATTCGCACCTATGCGCCGTTGGAGCCGTTGACGGATGGCGAAAGGGAGTTGTTGGAGGGTCCGGTGACGGAGGTGTTGGTCGATTCGGACTACATTCAGTGCACCACTTGTCAATATTGTATGCCGTGTCCTTATGGGCTGGATATTCCGAGTACCTTTGCTCACTATAACAAGATCGTGAGTGACGGGTTGTTGTTGTCGGAAGGTTCGGGCGATCCCGATTATCTGGCGGCTCGGCGGGCTTTTTTGGTGGGTTATGATCGCAGTGTGCCGAAGTTGCGGCAGGCTTCGTTTTGCACGGAGTGTGGACAGTGTGTGCCCAAATGCCCTCAGAACATCGACATTCCGGCCGAGATGCGCCGCGTGGACGCCTATGCCGAACGGCTGAAAACTAAAAGCTAAAAACTAACAACTGGGCGTCGCGTCGCTTAGTTTTTAGTTTTCAACTCATCTCCCCTCTCAGCGGTGTTTCGAGCAAGCGCACGGTTTCGTTGTGCGGCAGGTTCCGGCCCAGCACCCACATCAACTTAGTCATAGCGGCCTCGAGCGTCATATCGCGCCCGCTCACCACGCCCAACCGCGACAACTCCACCCCACTCTCATACAGCGGCGAAACCCCGCCCGCAATGCACTGCGTGACGTTCAAAACAACGATACCTCCGGCAATGGCGCGTTCCAATACATCGAAAAACCACCCTGCCGTGGGGGTATTGCCCGCCCCGAAAGTCTGCAAAACCACGCCCCGTAGCCCCTCCACGCCCAGCGTCGCCTCCATCACCTCGCGCCTCATCCCGGGGAAAAGACGCAACAACGCGACATCCGAACACAACCCGGTGCGGAGGTGAAAATTGCGGCCCGAACCGAGAATATGTTCCCTGTTGTAATGTATCGTCACCCCCACCTCGGCCAGCGGGGGATGGTTTTCGGAGGTGAAGGCGTTGAGCTGCTCGGCGCTCCACTTGGTGGTCCGGTTGGCGCGGAACAGTCGGTTTTGAAAATAGATGCTCACCTCGGGAACCACGGGGGTCGCCGCGGCTATCTCCACCGCCGTGACGAGGTTTTCGCGGCCGTCGGTCCGCAACACGCCGATGGGGATCTGGCTGCCGGTGAACACCACCGGTTTTGCCAGCCCGTCGAGCATAAAACTGAGTGCAGAGGCTGTCCAGGCCATAGTGTCGGTGCCGTGGAGCACCACAAATCCGTCGTACGAGTCGTGGTTTCGGGCAATCACTTCGGCCAACCCGACCCAGTCGGCGGGGGTGACGTCGGAGGAGTCTATCGGCTGGAAATCTTCATAGTGCGAAATCTCCACTCCGAGCTGTTTGAGGGCTGGAATTTCGTTTTCCAGCTCGCTGAAATCGAGAGGTTTGAGTGCCCCCGTCACAGGGTCGGCCACCATTCCGATGGTCCCGCCGGTGTAGATGATGAGGATATTGGCCATAACTCCTAAAACAAATCGGCGTGAGTGCCGGTTCTCACAAGCACGAGGGTGAGTACATTATGGTCTATCCGATAGACCAACAACCAATCCGGGCGGATATGGCACTCGCGATAACCTTCCCAATCGCCTTGCAACGAGTGGTCGCGGTACTTTACGGGAAGCGGCTTGCCTGCGGCGATCAAATCTACCACGGCAAAAAGCTCCTCTTTCGGCAAGTTACGCCGCTTGATACGTTTCATATCTTTGACGAAACGCGCCGAATAGATGATCTCAAACATTCTCCATCATCCTCTTAAAATCCTCAAACGACCCTGCGTGGATTACCTTTCCACGCTCGACGTCGCGTATCGCACGACGGGTTTGCCACGCCCCGATGCTGCAAAACGGCCACACTCGTCTGATCTTAAAAGTCCCCATAGCCAACACATCTCTGAGAGCCTCCCTGACCGCAGGATCGCGATCGTCATAACGCAATGTTATTGTTTTCATACTCGCAAATTTAATTATTTTCCTGCAAAAGCGACCACAACCTGTCTTTCAGTTCTGCAATTCCCAGGCCGGAGACGGAGGAGATAAAAACGCTCTCGATACCCTCGGGAAGCAGCTGGCGCATCTGGCCGATGAGCTCCCCGTCCAGCATATCGCACTTGGTGATGGCCAGCAAACGCCCCTTATGGAGCATCTCGGGATTATACAGTTCGAGCTCGTTGAGCAAAATCGCATACTCGGCCCTTATGTCGGCACTGTCCGCCGGTATCATAAAAAGCAAAATGGAGTTGCGCTCGATATGGCGCAAAAAGCGCGTCCCGATGCCCCGACCCTCGTGCGCACCCTCGATTATACCCGGAATATCGGCCATCACGAACGAGAGCCCGTCCCGCACCTGAACTATCCCCAGATTAGGTTCCAGAGTGGTGAAGGCGTAGTCGGCAATCTTGGGCTTAGCGGCCGAGACCACCGACAGCAACGTCGATTTGCCCGCATTGGGGAAGCCCACCAACCCCACGTCGGCCAGAATTTTCAGCTCCAACACGAACGCGCGCTCCGTTCCCGCCTCGCCGGGCTGGGCATAGCGCGGTGCCTGATTGGTGGATGTTTTGAAGTGCCAGTTGCCCAAGCCGCCGCGGCCGCCTTGCAGCAAAATTTTCTCTTCGCCGTCGCGGGTGATTTCCAACACCATCTCGCCCGTCTCGGCATCGCGCGCCACCGTTCCCAGCGGCACATCTATGTAGATGTCGGCCCCGCTTTTGCCGCTCGATCGCGCTCCGGAGCCCGCCGCACCGTGCTCGGCAAAGATGTGGCGTTGGTATTTCAGGTGTATCAGGGTCCAATAATGGGAGTTGCCTCGGAGAATGATGTTGCCTCCGCGGCCGCCATCGCCGCCGTCGGGTCCGCCGAAAGCGACGAATTTCTCCCTCCGGAAGTGGGCACTTCCGGCACCGCCGTTCCCCGACCGTGCAAAAATCTTGACGTAATCTACAAAGTTGCTACCAGACATATTCTGCAAAGATAATTACGAATTACGAATTACGAATTACGAACAGGAGTTTTTTGCATTCTGCCGACCTATTCCCAAATCCTGATTTTTAATTCCTAATTTATTTATTACCTTTGCAGTTCGTTTTATGTCGACACAGGTTACATATCTCACCGAAGAGGGTTTCGAGAAGGCCAAGGCCGAGCTGGAACAGTTGCGCAGCGTCGAGCGGCCGGCCGCTTCGCGTGCCATTGCCGAGGCGCGCGATAAGGGCGATCTGTCCGAGAACGCCGAGTACGACGCCGCCAAGGAGGCTCAGGGAATGCTCGAAATGCGCATCGCCAATCTGGAAGGTATGCTGGCCAACGCCCGCCTGATCGACCGCTCGAAGGTTGGCACCGACACCGTTCAGATCCTGAATCGGGTGACGTTGTTGAATTTGGGGAGCAACAAGGAGGTGGTTTACACTTTGGTGCCGGAGAAGGAGGCTAATTTGAAGGAGGGCAAACTTGCTACGACGACCCCGATTGCGGCCGCTTTGCTGGGGCACAAAAAAGGAGATGTGGTGGACATCTCCGTTCCTGCCGGAACCCTGCGGTTCCAGATCATCGACATTTCGGTTTAATCATTTATACCTCACCCACCGCAGGATTTCGCGGGGAGTCGGTTTTTTGCCATACATAAAGATGCCCACGCGGTAGATCTTGCCCGCCAGCCAAACCATCGCAACAAAGGTCAATATCAACAACCCCACACTCAGCCCCAACTCCCACATCGGAACCCCATAAGGTATTCTCGCAACCATCACCATCGGCGAGGTGAACGGAATGATGCTGAGCCAAAAAGCCAGCGGCCCCGACGGGTCGTTCATAGCATTTATCATCCCGATGAGCCCGAACAACAACGGCACCGTGATGGGCATCTGGAACTGGCCGGCATCCTGAATGTTATCCACCGCACTCCCCACCGCGGCATACATAGCCGCATAGAGCAAATAACCGCCCACAAAGAAGACCAAAAACACCGCCAACATCTTGCCGACATACGAAAGGTCGGTCAGGTTGCCGATGGCCGAGATCATTTCGGGACTCAGCCCCTCCGGCATAGCGGCACCCACAGCCCCCGCATCTCCGACGACGGCTATCACTTCGGCCGGAACAAAGGCGTTCATCACCGCCGCGCTTCCGATGCCCAGCACCGCGACCCAAATCACGAATTGGGTGACGGCTACGCAGGCAATCCCGATTATCTTGCCCATCATCAGCTGGAACGGCCGCACACTCGACACCACCACTTCGAGCACCTTGCTGTTCTTCTCCTCGATCACGCCGTTCATCACCTGGTTGCCGTAAAGCATCACGAACATATACATCAACAGCCCCAGCGCATAAGCCAAACCCATTGCCAGTGCGCTCGACGACGACTTCTGCTGACCACTGTCGTCTACCTTGAAGGCGCTCACACGGATATTGGTCTCCACCTCGGCCATAATTCGGGGCAGGTTCTCGATGTTGTACCGTTTCAGCTTCTCCGCCTCGACAATATCTTCCAACGCCGAAGCGATGGAGCTCTCGATCTCGACCGTGGAGCTCGAATAGGAATAGAGCTTCACGTCCCCCGCGTCGTTCATAATATCGCCGATGACCAGCACCCCCCAAATGCCTTCGTGGTCGGCGTTTATCTGTTCCAGCGTCCTGTCGGCGGGCTTGTAGACTATGGTGCCCGTGCTCTCCAACCGGTCCGAAACGATGCCGCTGTTGTCTATCACTTCGATGGTCTTCGTCTCGTCCGAGCGCAGGGTCATCACAAATATCATTCCTGCAAACAGTCCTATCATCAACAGCGGCGCAAGGATAGTCGACACCAGAAAACTGCGCTTGCGAACCCGTTCGTTAAATTCGCGCCGGATTATCAAATTGATCTTATTCATTGCCCTGTCCTCCTACCGCTTCGATGAAAATGTCGTTCATACTCTTGTTCATTCGCACGACTTCGCGCACCTCGGTCGCACCGTATTTTTGGCGAACCTCGTCCAGCGTGCCGCTCAATATATTGTGAGCTTTGTTGATGAGTGTGATGTGGGTGCAAACCTCCTCCACCGAGGCCATATTGTGGGTCGAGAAGATGATGGTCGCTCCGGCGTCGCGTAACCTGAGCATTTCGTTTTTCAGCAACTCGGCGTTCACGGGGTCGAAACCGCTGAACGGTTCGTCGAAGATGAGCAATTCGGGCTCGTGCAACACGGTGGTGATGAACTGCACTTTTTGCGCCATCCCTTTGCTCAGCTCTTCGACCTTTTTGGTCCACCAGCTCTCGATGCCGAAGCGCACGAACCACTCCTTGGCCCGACGGGTCGCCTCGTGACGCGACACCCCTTTGAGCTGGGCGAAGTAGAGCACTTGCTCGCCCACCTTCATCTTTTTGTACAATCCGCGCTCCTCGGGCAGGTAGCCTATCCGGTCTACATCCTGCGCCGTTATGGGCTTGTTGTTAAACAGGATTGTTCCGCTGTCGGGCGCGGTGATGTGGTTGATGATCCTGATCAGGGTGGTCTTGCCCGCTCCGTTGGGTCCCAGCAGACCGTAGACCGAACCGCGCGGGATGTCGACCGTCACGTCGTCCAGTGCGCGATAGTTGCCGAACTGTTTGATGATGCGCTCGGCACGAATAATTGCATCCATATAGATTTGGGTTTACGGAGGCAAAAGTAGTTAAAAATTCAATACATTGTATTGAACACCTACACCGACGTATGCTCCGGCAGTTCCATATCCGGCCTGAACGCCTATGCCCCAGCGCGATGGGCGGGTGGTGATGACGGGTGTTGCGCGGTAGATTTCGAGCGCGGTGAGGTTTGGCCGAAAGCCTTCGACCACGGCGCGATAGCTATCCGTAGCGTAAATCTTCTGCTCTATCGGAATAGGTACCCGGATGGTGTCGCGGACGATCAACGTGTCTACCCTCACAATCTGCACTTCACGCGGAAGAAACACCTTTTCGCGGATCGTGTCGCGAATCCACACGGTGTCTGTTCGTGGTTTCATTGCGGGCAGAGGCCGGCTACGCCGACAGAGTGCAAAAATAAGTACCGCAATTACAGCTGCGTAAATCAGGTGTGTCTTCATAAATGCAAAACCTGTCGGCGATTGCCCTCTGCGCGATACGACAGATGCAGCCACGCATAGTTCCGCTCGTCGATCAGCTGGTCGAACTCCATTTCCGCCGCGACTATCATATCGAAAAGTTGCTTGTTGCGATTGCGACAACTCGTCGTGATGTCGGCCGCCTCGCCCCGCAAATGGCTCGAACCACGCGCCCCCCCGACCGCGCGATTCAATTCTGCGCACCGATACCCGCTGTTGACCCGTAGCGGCGCACCCCACATTTCGCGCACCGGATCGAGCAACTTCACAATCAACGTTTCGAGATTGCGCCGCACCTCCGCCGACGGAAGGTTGTCGATGCCGCGCTCCGTTGCCGTGGCCGAGCTCACCAACTCGGCGACGGAAAAATATTTTGCCTTGTCCATAGCCGCAAATATATATTCACGGGAGTCACCTGTCATTCTACCAAATAGACAATAATTTTTATTAACTTTGCAACTTTATAAAAAAATCACGCGTTATGGCACTCAAAAAGATGACCGCGGACGAGGCGGCGAAACTGATCAACAACAACGACAACGTGGGCTTCAGCGGCTTTACCCACGCCGGTTGTCCCAAAGCCGTGCCGCGTGCCCTGGCTGCGCGGGCCGAAGAGGAGCATCGCGCCGGACGGGAGTTCCGCATCGGGATGTTCACGGGAGCTTCGACCGGTGATTCGATCGACGGAGCGTTGACAAGGGCCCAGGCCGTCAAGTTCCGCACCCCCTATCAAACCAACGGCGACATGCGGCGGGCCATCAATAACGAGGAGTTCGCCTATTTCGACCTCCATCTTTCGACCCTCGCTCAGGATTTGCGCTACGGGTTCTACGGACCGGTGGATGTTGCCATCATCGAGGCGTGCGACGTGACCGAAGACGGCGAAATAGTCCCCACCGTGGGGGTCGGCATTTCACCCACGATATGCCGCCTGG
The DNA here is from genome assembly GCA_002293425.1 of Alistipes sp. UBA940. GTDB lineage: Bacteria > Bacteroidota > Bacteroidia > Bacteroidales > Rikenellaceae > UBA940. The sequence continues at coordinate 40,480 of DBDE01000039.1, forward strand.
CCGATAAGGTGATAGTGGAGCTCAACGCGTGGCATCCGCGGCAGTTGAGGGGCATTCACGACCTGACCCAGGTGCAGGACCCTCCCCACCGGACAGATACGGGCATCGAAGAGGTGCGCGACAGGATAGGCAAAGACCACATCAAGGTCGACCCCTCGAAAATCGTCGTGGTGGAGGTGAACGAACCCAACGAGGGGAGCGATTTCGCTCCGGTGGACGAGGTGACGCGCAAGATCGGCGAGAACGTTGCGGCCTTCTTTGTGGGCGAGATGAAGGGTGGCAGGATTCCGCAAAGTTTTCTGCCCATCCAGAGCGGTGTGGGCAATATTGCAAATGCCGTTTTGGCCGCGTTGGCCGACAGTCCCGACATTCCCGATATGGAGGTTTACACCGAAGTTATTCAGGATGCGGTGATAGATATGCTCCTTTCGGGTCGGGTGAAGTTTGCCAGCGGGAGCTCGCTGACGGTGAGCAATCCGTGTATGGACAAGATTTACGAAAATCTCTCTTTCTTCAAGGAGCGGGTGTTGTTGCGCACGACCGAGTTTTCCAACAATCCCGAGGTTGTCAGGCGGCTGGGCATCATCGCTATGAACACCGCTCTCGAAGCCGACATTTTCGGCAACATCAACTCCACCAACGTGATGGGCAGCAAGATTATGAACGGCGTGGGCGGCAGCGGCGACTTCACTCGGGCGGCTTACCTGTCGATATTCCTCTCGCCCAGTGTGGCCAAGGGGGGCAAGATAAGTGCTTTTGTGCCGATGGTGTCGCACACCGACCACTCGGAGCACGACGTGAAGGTGATAATCTCCGAATACGGGGTGGCCGACCTGCGTGGCAAGAGCCCCAGGGAACGTGCCGAACTTATCATCGAAAATTGCGCCCATCCCGATTATCGGCCTTTGTTGCGCAAATATTTGGAGTCGGGAACGAAGGGGCAGACGCCGGTCAACCTCTATAACGCCTTTGCCTTTCATCGCGCCTTCCTCGAAACGGGCGATATGATGAATGCGGAGATTAAGTGAAAAGCGAAGGCCGGATTTCTCCGGCCTTAACTTTTAGTTTTTAGTTTTCATCATCCTGCCCAGCCCTTTGGCCACTTCGGTGATGACCAGCGGGGCGAGCGACAGGCCCATAACCCACCACCACTGCTCCCACGACAGATCGACCACCCTGAAAACACGCTCCAACGCCGGAACCTCCAAAACCACCATCATCATTGCAACCACCGTCATCAGGGCCGCCCACAACCAACGATTGCTGAACAATCCGCGGAAGGCCGACATTGTGGTCGACCGCGAAGCGAGCAACAGCGTTATCTGCGAAAATGCCAGTACGGCAAAGGTCATCGTGTGGGCCACATCCGCGCTTTGGACGATGCCTATGCGGTTGGCCACCAGCGACAGGGCGCCTATCATTATCCCCTGCAATCCCACCCTGAGTGCGAAACCACCGGTCATAATGCCTTTGCGCGAATCTATCGGCGGCCGCTTCATTATTCCGGCCGCGGGCGGATCGACGCTCAGGGCGAGTGCTGGCAGCGAGTCGGTCACCAGATTTATCCACAAAATGTGGATCGGAAGCAGCGGTGTGTCCCAATTCAAAAGAACGGCCACCAAGAGAACGATAATCTCGCCGATGTTGGTCGAGAGCAGGAACCGAATGACTTTGAGTATGTTGTCGTAGATGCTTCGCCCCTCTTCGACGGCGGTGACAATGGTGGCGAAGTTATCGTCGGCCAGCACCACGTCGCTCGCCTCTTTCGAGACGTCGGTGCCGGTGATGCCCATTGCCACGCCTATGTCGGCGAGTTTCAGGGCCGGGGCGTCGTTCACTCCGTCGCCCGTCATTGCCACTATTTTGCCTTGCGATTGGAACGCTTTGACGATGCGAACTTTGTGTTCGGGCGCGACGCGGGCGTAAACCGAGATGCGCTCGCACGCCTCCAACAGCTCTTCGTCACTCATCTTTTCGAGCTCGGCACCCGTTATTGCCTCTTCGCCCTCGGAGATGATGCCCAGCTGGGTGGCGATAGCCACGGCGGTTATCTTGTGGTCGCCCGTTATCATCACGGGCTTGATGCCTGCCGCGCGACAGGTTGCCACGGCCACTTTGACCTCTTCCCGCGGCGGGTCGATCATACCCAACAGCCCCACGAAGACCAGATCGCGCTCCACCGTTTCGCTCGAAACCTTCGCCGGCACGGCTCCCACCTCGTCCATCGCCACCGCCAGTACCCTCAACGCATTTTCGGCCATAGAGAGGTTGACGGCGTTGATCTTTTCGCGGTCGGCAGGGGTGAGGGCACGCACTTTGCCCCTCTCCAAAATATGCTCGCACCGCGCCAGCAACTCGTCCGTTCCGCCCTTGACGGCGACCAGAAAAGCTCCGTCGGCTTTGATGCGGTCGATGCCTCCCATAAACAGGGTGCCTCCCTCGAAGTGGTGGATGGTGGTCATCATCTTGCGCTCCGAGTCGAACGGAACTTCGGCCACTCGGGGCAGCTCCTTTTCGAGTGCCTCCTTGGCAAGGCCATATTTGAGCCCCAGGTCGAGCATCGCTATTTCGGTGGGGTCGCCCGTCACTTCGCGCTTTTCGCCCACCACGCTCACCCGCGCATCGTTGGCCAGAATGGAGTATTTCACCAGAGGGGCGAAGGGGCGAAAAGCGTCGGTCGACATACCCTCCACATCGGCTGTCGCTCCGTCGGCATAGACCTTCACCACGGTCATTTTGTTGCGCGTCAGGGTTCCCGTCTTGTCCGAGCATATAACCTGGGTGCTGCCCAGCGTCTCCACGGAGGGTAGGCGGCGGACGATGGCGTTCTTTTTCACCAGCCGTTGTACTCCCACGGCCAGCACCACCGTCGCCACGGCAGGCAACCCTTCGGGAATGGCCGCCACGGCGAGCGACACGGCCGTCATAAACATATCCAAAAGGTCCTTGCCATACAGCACCCCGACGCCGAAGATGACCACGCAGATGGTCAACGCCGCCACGGCCAGCACCCGCCCCAGCTTGTCGAGCTTGACCTGCAAGGGGGTTTTGGTATTGGGCACGCCTTGGATCATCGAGGCTATGTGCCCCACTTCGGTGCTCATTCCCGTCGCCACCACCACGCCGCGCCCACGACCGTAGGATACGCTGGTCGAGCCGAACGCCATATTGAGCCGGTCGCCCAACGTCTTCTCCTTTTTTATTGGGTCGGTGTTCTTCTCTACCGGCACGCTTTCGCCCGTCAGGGCCGCCTCTTCGATTTTCAGGTTGATGCTTTCGGACAGGCGCATGTCGGCTGGCACTGCGTCGCCCGTCTCCAACACAACCACATCCCCGGGAACTAAATCCCTCGACTCTATGGTACGCACCTGCCCGTCCCTGACCACTTTGCAGTGGGGGCTCGACAGCTTTTCCAAAGCTTCCAACGCATTCTCCGCCCGCGCTTCCTGTGCCGTTCCGACGATGGCGTTGATGATGACGATGGCCAGGATTATGATGGCGTCGGTGAACCCTTCGCCGTGCAGATAGCCTATCGTGCCTGAGATAGCCGCGGCGACTATCAGCACAATGATCATAAAGCTGCGGAACTGCGAAAAGAACTTCTCGGCCAGGGTGGTTCTTTTGGCCTTTACAAATTCGTTGTACCCCACCTCTTTCTGGCGGCGCATCACTTCGGCACCGGTCAGACCACGGGAGACGTCGGTGGAGAGCTTCTTGGCCGCTTCGGCCACCGACAGGTTATAGTAGTTCGTGTTCATCGTCGTTCAATGTGATTTTGTCAACGCGAAGATAACAAAAAATTGTCGTGATTCAACATATTTCGTACCTTTGTTCCGTTTATGACTGCACTTTTCGGCGATGTGATTTTCGGGCCCGTTCGTTCGCGGCGGCTGGGCACCTCGTTGGGGGTCAATCTTTTGCCCGTGAGCTCGAAGCTGTGCAACTTCAATTGCATCTACTGCGAATGCGGCTGGACGGAGGGTGCGGGCGGGCGGTTCAATTCGCGCGGCGATGTTCGGGAGCTGTTGAGGGCCAAATTGGAAACCATTCCTCCCCCCGATACCATCACCTTTGCCGGAAACGGCGAGCCGCATTTCCCGGATGCCGGCCTTGTTCGGGACGTTGCCAAACTCGTCAAAGGAACGGTCGTCCTGATCGATGGCATAGGTGTCGAGGAACAGTTGTCCCGATATCTTGGGGGCCCCCCAACTCTTTTTCGTATCCGTTTTTTTCGCTCCGCCTTTCAGTTCCGCAACTTCGGCGGCCAGGCGATCCAATTCGGAGTAGACGAACGCATCGGTCGTGCCGGTGTCGGCGATGGCCTGGGTAGGCACGGCGGCCACGAACGACGTTGCAGACTGGATTGGCTGGGCCGGGCTCGCCTCAATCAAAACGGGGTGTTCGATTGGTTGCTGCATCTGTTCGGCAAAGGCGTCAAGCACGGGTGGTTTTGCCATCGGAGCCGACGGCGCTGGATGCTGTGCCCGAACCACAGTGGATTTGGGCGTTAAGCCTTTTCGCGGTGTCAAGCCCGAATTGCCCGAAACCGGCTCGTTGGCGGAAACCATACTGCCGCCAAGCAAGCCGCCAAATAGCATTGCCGCCAAGGTCCCTTTCAAAAGGGGGGTCATGAGTTTTTCCATTAGTTTCTCCTTAGTTCGTCGTCTTGCGTCCGCGACCGCTGGCCACGGTTCATCGAAGTAATTTTTCGGCGTTTGACTTTGCCAAACACAACCAAACAAAAGCGTCAACGTGCGCTGAGTTTGGATGGCACGAAATTCAATATCTTTTCCGCCGTAGGACACTATCGAACGTCACCGTCGCAAAAATCCGAATAATCGGAACATTCCCACATTTTCTCGAAAATTCGAAACGCAAAATCGATACAAACAGATCGAGCGGAAAAACCGAAAATCATCGTGCATTTTTGCTAAACATCGCAATTTCGCCAAACCGTTGTTTTGAATACGGATTCGACGGAGTTACGGCTACCGGCAAATGGGCCTTTTTCCAACCGGGTTCTTTCTCAATCAAAATTTTCCTCTATAATGGCATTCGATAAAAAAATATCATTATGCTTGGGGAGTAACTTTCTTTTGGGCGGCGTTCCGTGAATGCGGCCCCGCGCGTGCCGATTTTTGTCAGTTGAAAGGCCAGTAATGAAGGGTAGCAATTATGAGTCCATCGGAAGAAAAAGCCATTTTGACCATCGGCGACAAGCGGATCGAATTGCCTATCCTGACCGGTACGGAGGGGCATCAGTCAATCGATATATCGAAGCTGTTCGACGAGCACGGAATCACGACCTTTGATCCCTCGCTCGGCAGCACCAGCGCTTGCAAGAGCACGATCACTTACATTGACGGCGAAAAGGGCATTCTGCGCTACCGTGGCATCCCAATAGAACAGTTCGACCGCCCGAAGCCGAATTTCGTGGAAGTCGCCTGGCTTTTGATTTTTGGAAGTTTGCCGACCCGTCAGGAGTTGAGCGAATTTCGCGACCGCCTGACGGACAACGAGCTTTTGCACGAAGGCATTCGACGTCAATTCAACGATTTGCCGCCGAAATCGCCGCCGATGGCCATTTTGTCCGCCATGCTGAGCCAGTTGGCCTGCTACCACGAAAA
>DBDE01000037.1:0-20074 GCA_002293425.1 Alistipes sp. UBA940
GTTAATCGCTAATCGCTAATCGCTAAAAAAAGCCCTCCGAAGAGGGCTTTTTTTAATAAGGTGACGTGGCGTCTATATAATCGTCCACATTATCCTTGTCAATTACCGTTGCAGGCATCTCGATAATCTCGCGAACATAATCGTCGCCATCAACTATCTCGGCCGCAACATGCACCGCCTCAACCACCATCGAAGGCGAATAAAGCGTCGTGGCCAACTCCGGCACCTCGCTCTGTTTAATCGCGGCAAAAAACGCCTGCGAACCCGCGCAACCCACAACAACCTTAATATCGTCACGCCCAGCCTGCTCTATCGCATCCAGCACACCCAACGCAATCTCGTCGTCCTGAGCATAAAACGCATCCACATTCGGATGGCTCGCAAAAACCTCCTCGGCGGCAACTTTGCCCGCCGCACGGGTGTACGTTGCGCACTCCTTATCCACAACGGCAATATCGCCGATCTTCGACTTGAAGCCCGCCACACGCGGATCGCTCGCCGCCTCATCCTGAGCCACATTGAAAATCGCAACAAGCGACGCATCGCTCGCAGCAACATACTCGCCCGCATTCTCACCAACCTCGGTATTATTCACTCGAACCAAAGCCGCATAATTCGCAACACCCGCGTTATCCTCGACAAACACCAACCGGACCCCCGCTTCGAGAGCAGGTGTGAAAGCGTCCAAATCGGTCCCCTCGGGAGTAACTATCATCACCTTAACCCCACGTTCGATTGCATCCAGCACCTGGGCGGCCTGCTCAGCGGCGTTGTCGGCGGCATAAACCTTATATTTCAAGCGGGTTTCGTCCAATGCGCGCTTGGCATAGACGGTCATTGCGGTGCGGAAATCATTGGTCTGAGAGCACATCAGCAAAGCCACTTCGGGCTTGTCGTTCTTTTTGCTATCTCTCTCGCATCCGGCCAGCAGACAACAGACGGCAATGAGAGCATAAAAAATCTTCTTCATATCTTCGAGTGTTTCATTTTAATTAAACAGGACACAAAGATAGCGAAATTTGACAAAAAGTTACTATTTTTGTATCCTATATGGAAATAATATACACTGTCGTTCTTGTTATTCTGGCCGTGACGGCCGTTTCGGGGCTGTTCGTCGGAGTGACGAACGATGCCGTCAACTTCCTCAACTCTGCCATCGGAAGCAAGGCGGCTCCAATGCGCATCATTCTGGCGGTGGCCTCCATCGGCATTTTAGTTGGTACGCTCACATCGAGCGGAATGATGGAGGTGGCGCGAACGGGGATGTTCAACCCCGAGCTGTTCAACTTCCACGAGGTGATGATGCTCTATCTGGCCGTGATGCTGGGCAACATAGTGCTGTTGGATGTTTACAACTCGCTGGGGCTTCCCACCTCGACCACCGTCTCGTTGATCTTTGCGCTCCTGGGAGCGGCCATTGCGGTTTCGGTCTTTAAGATCGCCGAAGATCCGGCAATCGCCATCGACAGCCTCGGCCAATTTATCAATGCCGCAAAGGCGATGGGGATCGTGTCGGGTATCTTGCTCTCGGTGGCCATCGCTATCGTGGTGGGTACGGTGGTGATGTATGTTTCGAGGCTGATTTTTTCGTTTCGTTACAACAAGATATTCCGGCGTTGGGGCGCGGTCTGGTGCGGCCTGACGACGACGTTCATATTGTACTTCGTCCTCATCAAAGGGCTGAAAGCTCCGTTGAGCGGGACGGAGTTTATGGCATTCGTGGCCGACCATCGGCTTCTGGTTTTGGGACTGCTTTGGGTGGGATCTGCCGTTGTGATGTTCGGCCTGCAAATGTTGAAGGTCAATATTTTGAAGACCACCATCCTCATCGGCACCTTCTCGCTGGCGTTGGCCTTTGCGGGAAACGACCTGGTGAACTTCATCGGGGTGCCCATTGCCGGCTTCGATTCGTATAAGATGGCGGCCCAGAGCGGCGATATGGCGATGATGATGGGCGGACTTAGGGACAGCGTTCCGGCCAACTTCGGGTTGCTGATACTGGCCGGAGGGATAATGATCGTCACGCTGTGGACATCCAAAAAGGCGATGCACGTGACGGAGACCGAAATTAAGCTCGCCTCGCAAAATGAAGGCGAGGAGAAGTATGGCTCGACGGTCTTTTCGCGGGCTATCGTCAGGGCGGCAGTCAATATGAATAGCAGCTATAAGAGGTCTGTGCCGCTTAGGGTTCAGGAGTGGATCAATAGCCGTTTCGAGCAGCTGGGGGGCGAAGAGAAGGGGCAGGTTCATTACGATTTGATAAGGGCCAGCGTAAATCTCACCTGCTCGTCGCTGTTGATAGCTTTCGGTACTTCGCTCGGGTTGCCGCTTTCGACCACCTATGTGACTTTTATGGTGGCGATGGGTTCGTCGCTGGCCGACAGGGCCTGGGGCAGGGAGAGTGCCGTTTATCGCATTTCGGGGGTGATGACGGTGATCGCGGGATGGTTTGTGACGGGGCTGGGCGCTTTTGTCATTTCGTTTGCCATTGCGCTGGGGTTGATGTATGGCGGGGCGTGGGCTGTGGGCGTGTTGTCTTTCGGGGCCCTGTTCCTGTTGGTGCGGAGCAATCTGAGGGCGAAAAAGAAGAATCTGGAAACCCAGAGCGGCGAGGATAGCTGGCTCGATTCGAGTGCCGCTTCGCACGAAATTTTGCAACAGTGCGGCGAGGAAGTGAGAAGCGTTATGGAGCGGGTGACAAGCATCTACAATCGCACTATGGTTGCAGTGATGAAAGAGAACCGCAAAGCGTTAAGGGATCTGGTGAAAGAGAGCAACGAGCTTTTTTATCAATCCCGCGACAGAAAATACGAAATGGTGCCCGTTCTCAACAAGTTGCAGGGGCGCGACATCGAAACGGTGCACTATTATGTTCAGGTGGTGGACTACCTGAGCGAAGTGACCAAGGCGTTGGTTCACATCACCCGTCCGTGCTTCGACCACATCGACAACAACCACGAAGGATTTTCGAAAGATCAGGTGAAAGACCTGGTGATGGTGAACGACAATGTGAAAAGTGTGTACGGCGAGATCAACAAGATGCTCGAAACCAACGACTTTTCGGAGATGGAGCGCGTGATGCAAATGCGCGACCGGTTGATGGAGATGATAAGCGAGGTGATAAAAAACCAACTGCGCCGCATTCAGGGCGAAAGCGGCAGCACGAAGACCAGCGTGCTGTATCTCGGCATTTTGAATGAAACCAAGACAATGGTGCTCCAGAGTCGGAATTTGTTGAAGAGTCAGAAATATTTTGTTGCGTCGGTATGAAACGGTTGATGTTTTTGTTTTGTTTGGCTGTTGCGGCGTGCAGTCCGGTTAACGACGACACCGTCAACCGCGCCAAGGACAGCATAGAGCGCGATCTGAAAGGCAACGGCATCTATGAACGCGGAAATTTGCCGGAAGACCTGGACAGCGACCAACTGAAAGGCTATTTCGATATTGTCCGCGGGGCGTACCGCTATGTGGTCAACGAAGATCGGGACGGCAGGGGCGAACTTCCGATCGTCGAGGACGATTCGGTTATCGAGGTTTTTTTCGATGCGCGGATATACAAGAGCAATTTCGAGAGTTCAACGACTTTTTATACCAACATCGAGGCACGTTTAGCGGCCTTGGCGGGCGGTAATCCTGAGTTCGATCCGAGCGCGTGGCCAACTTTACCATTGAGGATCGCTTTGCCCGACGATAGCAACATACTAAAATCGGTGCAACGTGCGTTAGTGGGGTGTCGCGCCGCCAGCGAGCGGATAATTGTCGACGACGAGGGCAACCAAACCAACGAAAAGTTGGCCGGCGATGTGGTGAGAGTATATCTAACACCTGATATCGGCTTCGGCGACACGCGAGTGAACAACGTTCCCGCCGGTAGCACGCTGGTGTTCGAAGTGACGGAGATAAAAGTGGTGGAATAAATTAAGAGACAACTTATGATGTATATCAAAAACCTTATACGGACTGCGGCGCGGGTTGCGTTTTTCGTCTTTCATCTTTCATTTTTCATTCTTCTGTCGAGCTGTGCGAAGACAGAAGGTGAAGATACGACGAAGCTGGAGAAGCTGGCATTCGATGCGTGGATGCAGAAGTACGTCATCGACCGCGGGGTGGAGGCAGTGGAGCAACAGAGCGGAATTTATGTCGAATTTGTGGAAGATGGCAATCAGCAGGCCCTCTCGGCGAGGGATACGCTGGTGTGGATGAGGATGAATTACACCTCCACCGACATCGAAGGCAACGTCTTTGCGACGCGCGACTCTGTGGAGGCGTTGCGGCAGAGAAGTTTCACCCCCTTTACCCATTACGATCCGGAGTACGTTTATGTCGGTCGGTCGCCTTATGGAATGATCCGCGGACGGCATTGGGCATTGCAAAACAACCTTGTGAAGCCCGACGGATCGACTATGAAGATCGGGGCAGGCAGCCACGTGCGGCTCTATGTTCCTTCGTATCTGGCATACGGCTCGTCGGGATACAGCAACGACCAGGGCTATGGCGGACAGTTCGAGCTGGACGGAACGAAGATCATTATCGAGGACTTAAAGATCGAAAGCGTCGTACGCAATCCGTTGAGTCGGGAGGAGGAGGCGGTGGTCGATTTCGCCAAGGTGCGCTGGGGGTTGAGCGATCGCGACACGATTGCCACCTGCTTTTTTGTGGACACGCTGAATTTCAGGCCGCGACCCTCGTTGCTGGCCACTTTCCCAAATAAGCCGTACGAGCGGCGCGACTCGCTGGGTGTCGACTCGACGGCGCGAATATGGTTTGTGGGGCGGTTTCTGGACGGATTTATTTTCGACACCAACATTGAAAGTGTTTACAACGAGTTCTATGGTCGCAGGGCCGACTATTACAACGGAACAGATAAGGAGTTCGAGGCGTTGACCTATAAACCGGCCAACGACCGCTCGAAGTTCATCGCGGCATTCTACAACGCCATTCCGGCGTTGCGCAAAGGGCAATGGAGCAGAATTGTCTTCACCTCGGCGTACGGTTACGGCGCGACGGGAATGTCGCGGTCGTTGCAAGCCCAGCAGGAGTACTATCAGGCCTATTCCGACTATTATATGCAAGCCAGTATGATGAACAATATGTACGGCGGCGGATACTATAACAACTATTATAACAACGGTTATTATGGCGGAATGGGGGGATATTATAATTACAGCCCATCGTACTCCACCGAGGAGGAGACCGAGCAAACCATCGTGACCGAAATTCAGCCCTACACCCCCCTCATATTCGAAATCTATATCGAGGCGGACGAGGTGGAGTACGAACCCGAACAGATTGTGGGCCAATGGCGGCTGACAAATCGAGAAAGTAGTTTGACAGGGGACGATTTCTATGCCTCGACATACACATTCAACACCGACAGAACGGGCTTCGAGAGCATCGGTGAGCGTATCGACCGGACATTCGAGTGGACTTTGGAAGGGAACAGCCTGTCGCTGGTCAACATCAACTATGTCAACCCCGAAGGAATAACAATTATGCGGCGGCTCTACAAGAGCACGCCGTGGAGCATCCGATTGACCGACGATGATAAAAGTCTGGTTGCCGATTACTCCATCGTCTGGGACGACACCCCACACGAAACAATCTACCGAACCGACTCGTTCACGAAAGAATAGACGCCGCTATCGCGCCCGAACCCAACAGTTCGTCGCCATCGTACCAAGCCGCAAACTGTCCGGGGGTCACGCCACGTTGCGGCTCGTCGAAATCCACAACAATTCCACCACCCGCAACACACCGAACCGTCGCCCATTGCAACGGCTGGCGATAGCGGATCCTCACCTCGAACCGCGCACTCCCACCCTCACTCAAAGCACGATCGGGCCGCACCCAATGAACATCGTCGGCATCGACACTCAACGAATTACGATACAGACCCGGATGACTATCCCCCTGGCCGACATAAACGATATTACGCTCGACATCAGTGCCGATAACGAACAGCGGCTCGGCCTTACCCCCCACCCCGAGCCCCTTGCGCTGGCCTATCGTGTAGAAATGTGCTCCGTCGTGTTCGCCAACCTTCACGCCTGCCTTCGGGTTTTTGCGAAATTCGTCAGCGGCCACCTCAATTATATCCCCCCTTCTGGCCGCAAGTTTCTGCTGCAAAAAGGTGGGCAGGTCGACCTTGCCGACAAAACATATCCCCTGGCTGTCCTTGCGCTTAGCGGTGGCAAGCCGCTGCTCTTCGGCAATTCGGCGCACCTCGCTCTTCAGCATCCCCCCGATAGGAAACATCGCCCTGCTCAACTGTGCCTGCGACAACTGACACAGGAAATAGCTCTGGTCCTTACTCCCGTCCACTCCCGCCAACAAGCGATAAAACCCCTCCTCAGAGTGCTCCACCCTGCAATAATGTCCCGTCGCAACATAGTCCGCTCCCAGCTTCAAAGCCTCCTGCAAAAACACATCGAACTTGATCTCGCGATTGCACAACACGTCGGGATTAGGCGTGCGGCCCTTCGAATACTCGTCAAACATATAATCGACCACCCTCGCGCGATACTGCTCCGACAAATCGACCCAATGAAACGGAATATCGAGCTTCTTAGCCACCAACTCCGCAAAAAGCTGATCATCCTCCCACGGACAATCGCCACTCAGGGTGCCCGTCGTGTCGTGCCAATTGCGCATAAACAAGCCAATCACCTCGTACCCCTGCTGCTGGAGCAAATACGCGGCAACCGACGAGTCCACCCCGCCCGACAACCCTACGACAACCTTTTTCATCCATTCAAATCCAACAACCCATCCGGTATCTCGAAAACTATCGTCCGCCTCCCCTCGTCCACCTCCACAACCAACGCGGCAGGAATCAAAATAGTTGAGAATGTGTTTCTGACCCACTCCCCAGACTCGGCCACCGCAACCTCGAACAACGCATTCTCGCCATCAATAAACCCCGCCACCTCGCCAACCAATCCATCGCCCAAATCGACCCCCCAACCGACAAAATCCTCCGAAGAGTCCTCCTCCCCACCCTCGACAAAAAGCTCCAACCCCAGCAACTCCTCCGCCCGTCTCGAACTATCCACATCCTCAAAAACCACCGTGGCACCCCTCTGTCCCCTGCTCCGAAAAGAAGAGACAAAAAGAGGAACCCACAGCTCGTCGATGTTGACGAACACGGGTTCCTCCATATTAATCGCATCCCGAGAATACAACACGACCGAAACCCCTCCATCGGAGCCAAACAGTGTGCCGATCTTCCCGACCGCAACCATAAAACGACTACTCCTCGGCAGGAGCCTCTTCAGCCGCAGCTTCCTCAGTCGCAGCCTCTTCCATCACCTCGGCCAAAGACTCGGCAGGCGACTGTTCGACAGCACAGCTCTCAGCCTGCGGAGCTTCTTCGACGGGCTCGGCAACCTGTTCAGCAACCTCTTCCTCAGCAGCAACATCCTCCACAGGTTCAGCCACAGCCGCCGCCTTCTTCGCCGCTATAGCCGCCGCCTTCTCATCCTTAGCTTTGGTTTCAGCTGCGGCACGAGCCTTAGCAGCATCACGCGCCTCGGTAGCCAACTTAGTGGTCTTAGCGGCATTCTTACTGCTCTTCTCCTCCATCCACTTGTTGAACCGAGCCTCGGCGTCGCTCTCCGAGAAAGCACCCTTGGCAACCCCGCCAAGCAAATGTTTTTTCATCATCACACCCTTTTCCGACAAAATGGCGCGACAAGTGTCCGTAGGTTGTGCGCCCTTTTGCAACCAATCCAGAGCCTTCTCGAAGCTCAGATCGATAGTAGCAGGATTCGTGTTCGGATTGTACGTGCCAATCTTCTCGATAAATTTACCNNTCACGTGGCGCCCTGCTGTCTGCAACGACAATGTGATAAAAGGGATAACCCTTCTTACCGTGCCGTCCTAATCTGATTTTTACTGACATTAATTTAAAAAGTGATAAAATGAAAAACTATTTGGTTGCGGTTTCAGCCGCATACTCTGCATTCAACCCGTCCAAAATCTCACGGGTAATATCCATCGCCGGATCGGCATGCAACACCGGCACCCCACCGCTGGTCGACAAAATCAACTTGTACCTCAAATCCTTATTATACTGAGCAATATACTCGTTGATCGCATTCATCACCTGATTGGTCATCACCTGCTCCTGTTCGGCAAGTTCGGTCAGCTGGCTCTGGCGATCGTTCTCGAAAGCGGCAGCCTTGTTCTGAAGCTGCTCCTGGGTGGTGGCAATTTGCGAACGCGTCATCAAGCCCTTTGACGCCTTATCCTCCAAGTCGGCAACCTCGCTCTGCAACCTGCGGGCACGCGACTCCAAATCGCTCTGAATTTTGGTCGCCTTCACCTCGAACTCGTCCCCGAAGTCGATATAACGGTTATAATTGCTGACCAGCGAATCCATCCTGATAAACGCAATATCGCTCGCACCGACCTCCCTCAAAGGGGCATCCGAGGCGGCAGAACCAGTATTTTTAACACCATCACAACCCGCAAAAACAACAGCGGCAAAGGCAAAAAAGAGCAACAACTTTTTCATTTACACAACGATTTGAGCGGGCAAAGGTAATAAAAATTTCTTAACTTTGCACCATTATGTATGAATTTATCAGTGGCCGCGTGGCCGAACTCAACCCCGCCTATGCCGTCATCGACGCCGGCGGTGTGGGATATTCCCTCAATATCTCGTTGCAAACATTTTCGACCATCGAAAAACTAACCGAGGCCAAGCTGTTCGTCCACTTCATAGTCCGCGAAGATGCGCAAATTCTCTACGGCTTTGCAACCCCCTCGGAGCGCGAACTGTTCCGGCGGCTCATCAGCGTTTCGGGCGTGGGCGGAAACACCGCCCGAATGGTGCTATCGACCTACTCGCCAAACGAGCTGGCGACAATAATTTCGAGCGAAAACGCCGTGTTGCTCAAAAACGTCAAGGGACTGGGGCTCAAAACGGCGGAAAAGATAATTGTCGAGCTGAAAGACAAAGTCACGGGGCTGGGCAGCTCGACGGAGATTCTGGGCAAAGAACTTGCTGTGGACAACACCACCCATAGCGAAGCGATGAGCGCGCTGGCGATGCTGGGCTTCGGTCGGGCCGCGTCGGACAAGGCTGTGCGCCAAATCCTCAAAGATAACCCCTCGCTCTCGGTCGAAGAGGTCATCCGCGGTGCACTGAAAAAGCTGTAAAGCACCCTCTTCTTCTCAGCTTCAGGCCGCAATGGCGGCTCCAATCAGAGCACGCACGGTCGTTATTGGTCTGCTACGCAGAACCCATCCAATACCTCCTTCGCCTACTACCTGTACTTCGACAGCGCGACCGTCACCCCGGGCAACAATGACATCCTTAAGACTTATCGCGTCTCCGTCCGGTGCATTCNNCGATTAGCGATTAGCGATTAGCAGGCTACGCAACGCAAGCTACGCGCAACAAGTTAAGAGTTAAGAACTAAGAGTTAAGAGTTGGCTACGCGACGCAAGTTAAGAGTTAAGAGTTAAGAGTTAAGAGTTAAGAACTAAGAGTTAGGCTACGCGACGCCCAAGCTATGCGACGCGAGTTAATCGCTAATCGCTAATCGCTAANNAGCCCTCCGAAGAGGGCTTTTTTCTACGCCAGCTGTCGTGGTGAGGCATAATGGCGGACGGCGGCCTCCTTCTGGCGCGCAGCCGAAAAGTTAGAAACCCGCTTCATATACCCGATTATCCTCGTCAAATAATCCAAATTCTCACTCTCGCACTGCGAACAACGATTCAAATGCCGCTTATCAATATGGCCGCAATCGTTGCAAACCGTATTAGGAATGTTAAACGTGAAATAATTGCACCCCTCCCTGGCCGCCACCTTCAACAAATGGGCATACTGTTCCTTGCTCAAGTGCTCATCCAAATTCATATGCAACGCCGATCCCCCCGTCAAATGCTCGATATACTTCTTACCGTGCATCCGAAACTTGTCGATGATGTTCAAACTCTTATCCTCGACGACATAGAAATAGGAGTTATAGCAATCCCTACCCACCGTATAACCCGCTTCCCTGTCCCACTTTGCGTGCTTAACCCCAACGTTTTCGGCCGGGATCATCTCGCAATTAAACATCACATCGGGCGTCCTGTACTTCTTATTATACCTCTCCACAGTCCCCAAAATGTCCTGAGTGAACCTGGCATATTCGTCATTATCCGAAATCTCGATGCCCAAAAACTCCGCCGCTTCGACCAACCCGTTCACGCCGATAGTCAAATACTGCCGGCCCATATTGATATACCCCGCGTCGAACAGCGGCAACATCCCCTTAGCCTGCATCTCTTTGAGGTTCTCGTTATAAGCCATCTGCACCTTATGCACCAACTCCACAACCTCTTCGAGGAAGAACTGGTAAGAAATACCCTGACGAACGGCATACTGAATACAGCGATTGAGGTTGATAGTCAACACGCTCTTGCTGCCCGTCGAAATCCCACCGGCCCCAAGCGTATAACTGAACTCATTGTCCGTTATCTCATTCCTCAGTCGGCAACAACTCGACAAACTATCCGCATTATCGCTCAAATAGGTGAAAAACGAGTGCCCCTCCGAATACATCTGCGCCGTAAACTCGCCATACTCCCTATCCTTCGGCTCGCCGTTCTCGGTCAGCATAGCCATAGTCTCCACCGGAAAAGTCAACACCGTACGCAACCGCTCGGCATTGAACCACCTCATAAACCGCTTCTGAAGCCAACTCAAACCCTCCCAATCGGGCGCACTCCCATCCGGAAAAACAAAATTCTCGAACAACGACTCGAAATAGTACCTGTCATAGTAAGAAATGTTCCAAAACACCGCCTGGAAATTCCTCGCGCCCGTCGGCTGATTGATCGAATAAACTATCTGCTCGAAATAGTCCGTTATCACCTTATCCAGCGTCCGCCTCTTCAACGACAAATCGGCCTGAGCATCGGGATTCTTCCAATAATCGCGGCCATACTCCAACCCGATGAAGTAATTCATATACATCAAAAACTCCGGCGTTGCACAAGCACCCGACAGCATCGACGAAACAATAAAGACCATATTGACAAACCCGCCCGCAAACGACTTCAAATTGGTCGGGGCCTTGCTATTCCCCCCAATCCCGATCGTGCCGCCAATCAACCACGGATACATCGTTATCGAAGCGCAATAATTCGCCAAACTCGTCTCGTCGTTCTTATAAATAAAGTGATTATTCAGCAAATCTATATACTTATCACTCACCTCCTTGCCATACATCTCCTTCAGCCGATCCGTCAGCATCCGGCGATTGAGGCGAATGAAATTGCTCTTAGGCAACTCGCCGATCAACGTCGCCATATTCTTCTTCTCGACATTGGCATTGGCGTCGTACTTGCTCCCCGTCGCTGCATTCGACGCATCGCAATAATCTATCAAAAACTTCAGCTTCTCACTCACCTCCCTGTCCTCGGCGTGCTGCTGCCGGTACAAAATATAGGCCTTCGCAACAGTATAATACCGCTCCGCCATCAAAGCGACCTCCACCTGGTTCTGGATCTCCTCCACGGTCATCTCCGATGTGATACTAACCCTCGAAAGGATATTGGTTATCACATCTGACGTCGCAAAACTGCCCACCGACAAAAACGCCTTCGAAATGGCATTCTTGATTTTATCCACCGAAAAAGATTCCCTCTTCCCGTCGCGTTTAATGATAAATGTTTCCATAAATTTCCTTTGGCTTTACCCCGACAAAACTATCCAAACTTTCCACCACAAACCCAAAAAATGAGGATAAGTTATCAACAACTTATCCTCATTTAACGCAAAGACCGAACCCAATATTATCTAACGCACAATCTTCCTAAACAAGTCCGGAAAACCCCATAAACGCCATCGCCAAAATGCCCGCAACAACCAGTGCTATAGGAGTGCCCTTCAAAGCCTTCGGAACATTCTCCAACTCCAACCGCTCGCGAATACCCGCAAAAATCACCAAAGCCAACGCAAAACCCACCGCCGTAGCAAAAGCAAAAACCACCGACTCCAACAAATCGAACTCCTTCTGAACCAACAAAATAGCCACCCCGAGTACCGCACAATTGGTCGTGATAAGAGGTAAAAAAATCCCCAACGCCTGATACAACACCGGACTCACCTTCTTGATAACCAGCTCCACCATCTGCACCAGCGACGCAATAACAAGGATAAAGACAATAGTCTGCATATAAGTTATCCCCAACGGCACCAGCACATAATATTGGAGCAAATAAGCAACCACCGCCGCAATAGTCGTGACAAAAACCACCGCCGCACCCATCCCCAGCGAAGTGCTCACCTTGTTCGATACCCCCAAAAAAGGACATATCCCCAAAAACTGCGCAAAAACCACATTGTTGACCAATATGGCTCCGATAATGATCAAAACTATCTCCATCACTTAGAGGTTAACTTATTAAACAAAACCATCAAATAACCCAGCACCAAAAACGCCCCCGGTGCCAACACAAAGATCAACATCCCGTCACCCGTAATAAACTTATGGCCGAATATCGCCCCGCTGCCCAAAATCTCCCTAACAGCCCCGACAACCGTCAACGACAGGGTAAATCCCAACCCGATCCCCACTCCGTCCAACGCCGAATCGACAACGCCGTTCTTAGCCGCAAAGCCCTCGGCCCGCCCGAGAATAATGCAATTCACAACAATAAGCGGAATAAACACCCCCAGCGTCTTATACAAATCGGGCAAATAAGCCCTCATACACAACTCGACTATCGTCACAAAAGCGGCAATAATAACGATATAAGCCGGGATCCTGACCTTCGACGGAATGAGGTTCTTAACCATCGAGATAACCACATTGCTCAATACCAACACCGCCATAGTCGCCGCGCCCATCCCCGCACCGTTCAAGGCCGAAGTGGTCGTGCCCAGCGTGGGGCACATCCCCAGCAAGAGCACAAAAGTGGGGTTGTTCTTAACGATCCCCGAAAGTATAATATTCAACTTCTTCATAGCTCCGTCGATTTTACATTGGAAGTCGCTCCCGTAGAGCCGTCGACACTGCCCCCCAGCGCGCGAAAAGCACGTCCCACGGCATCGACCCAGGCCCGCGAAGTGATAGTGGCAGCAGTAAGCGCATCCACATCGCCCCCGTCCTTGGCCACCGACAAATTCATCTCCCCAAGATTCTTATCCCTAACGGAAGCAAAAAGCGGATTTCCCTCCTCGGTCATCTTATCTCCCAGCCCAGGCGTCTCGGCGTGCTGCAAAACCTTCACCCCCACGACCCGCAACTGAGCATCGAAACCAACCATAAGCCGTATCTCGCCCGAAAACCCGTTCTTCGTAGCCGTCTCGACAGCATAACCCACCACCTCGCCGTCCTGAGTGGCGGTATTGACAACAACAGGTATATCATCGACCGCAATCTCCGAAACAGAAGTGGAATCGAAAGGAGGCAACACCTCGGCCAAAGCCGCCATAACCGCCGCCTGGGAAGCCAGCTTAATGGGCTCTTCCGTAACCTTATAAACATAACCCACTCCCGCCGAGGCCAGCAACGTGATGGCTCCCAGCACCAAAACCATATTCAACAACGTGTTCTTCATCGGCGTACCTTATTAATCAGCGGAACCAGCGAATTCATAATCAAAATAGCAAACGACATCCCCTCGGGATAAGCTCCCCACAGCCGGATCACAATAGTGATAACCCCGATCCCCGTCCCAAATATCAATCCACCCCTCCAACCCATCGGCGAAGTGGAGTAATCGGTAGCCATAAACAGCGCACCCAGCATAGCCCCCCCTGTCAACAAATGGAACAACGGCGACATATAAACACCGGGATTCACAAACCACAAAACGGCACTGAACAGAGCCATACTCCCCAGCACCGCAACCGGAATTTGCCAAGTAATAACCCTTCTGGCCAGCAAATACAATCCCCCCAACAACAAAGCCAACGCCGCAACCTCACCCAGCGACCCGCTCTTAAAGCCCATCAACAAACTATTGTAATCCACCGCATCGAGCCCGCCGCTCTTAGCCAACGCCAACGGAGTCGCACCCGAAACCCCATCGACCGGCGGAAAAGTGGTCATCTGGACCGGATAAGCCACCAACAAAAACACACGACCCACCAACGCCGGATTAAACGGATTCTTACCCAATCCCCCAAAAGTCATCTTCCCGATCCCGATAGCCACAAACGACCCCAAAATGACCAACCACAGCGGAATGTTCGAAGGCAAATTGAAAGCCAACAGCACCCCCGTCACCACAGCCGACAAATTGCCGACACTCGTCCCGCCATCACCCAGCAAAAACCTGCCCGCCAACCACTCGAAAACCACACACGAGCCCACCGCAACCGCCGTAACAGCCAGCACATCGAACCCGAAAACCCACACCGACACCGCCAAAGCAGGCAAAAGAGCTATCAGCACATCCCCCATAATGCCCCGCGTGCTCCTGCGCGAAAACAGGTGCGGCGAGGGCGATATTGTTAATTTATGTTCCATAAATTCAATTACGAATTACGAGTTAGCCACCACACGGGCCGGCCACGCAAAAATTTTTTATCTATTTAATCTTGAACGAATTATCTTCCCGACCTCCGCCTTTCCCAGCCGAATCCAATCCAACAACGGGATCTTGGCAGGGCAGGTATAAGAACAACACCCACACTCGATGCAATCCATCACCCTGTGTGTCTCGACCTCATCCCACCGCTGCTTCTGAACAAGCGGCGCAAGCAAATAAGGCTCCAACCCCATAGGACAAACAGTCAAACACTTGCCGCACTTAATGCAATCCGACTCCGCACAACGAACAGCCGTCCGCCTGTCCAAAACCAAAATCCCGCTCGTTCCCTTAGTCACCGGCGCATCGAGATTACTCATCGCACGACCCATCATCGGTCCGCCGCCAATCACCTTACCACAATCCTCAGGCAAACCGCCCACCGCATCCAAAAGCGCAGAAACAGGCGTCCCGATCCTGACCAAAAAATTGGCCGGCCGCTCCACCGCACCCGTCACCGTCACCACCCTTTCAACCAACGGCTTGTTCTTCATCACCGCCTCATAAACCGCAAAAGCCGTCCCCACATTCTGCACCACGCAACCCACGTCGATAGGCAAACCGCCCGAAGGAACCGTCCGTCCCGTAATGGCCGTTATCAACTGCTTCTCGCCCCCCTGCGGATACTTCACTTTGAGCGGAACTATCTCCATCGGCGGTAACTCCCGCAAAATATTGCCATATACCTTTCGCAACACATCAATCGCATCGGGCTTATTGTTCTCGACCCCGACGAAGGTCTTCTCGACCCCCAAAGCGCGCGCCAACAAACCCACCCCGACCAAAACCTCAGCCGTATGTTCAAGCATCACGCGATGGTCGGAGGTCAAAAAAGGCTCACACTCCACCCCATTGATAATCAGCATCTCGGCCTTCTTACCCTGCGGCGGCGTCAACTTCACACTCGTCGGAAACGTCGCACCACCCATCCCCACTATGCCCGCATCGGCAATCTTCTTCACGATCTCCTCGGCCGACATCTGGCAATCATACCCCACCCTGTCCGTCCGGTCGATCTGGGGCATCCACTCGTCGCCCTCCACCGAAATAGTGACCGACAAGCCCTTGATCCCCGACCCGTTAGCCACCATATCCACCCCCGCAACCGTCCCCGACACCGGCGAATGAACCGGAGCCGAAACAAACCCCGCAGCCTTACCCAGCAACTGTCCCACCAAAACCCTGTCGCCCTTAGCCACCACCGCTTCGGCAGGTGCGCCCAAGTGCTGCGACAACGGCACAACCACCGTCCCGGGAACAGGAAGCACCTCGACAGGAACCCCCGCACTCAACTTATTCTCCGGCGGATGAACCCCGCCCCTCGGAAATGTCTTCATTCAATTACGAATTTGCGCCAAAGTTGAGCGCGATAAAAATTCATTTTTAATCGCCGAAACGCCAAGCAAATCAGCGAAACTAATTACGAATTACAAATTACGAGTTGGCTACGCAGAACTTTCAGCCCGCCCGACCCCCCTACGGGCGGGGCTGACGGCTTTCTACGAAAGCCGAATCAGACCTCTGCAACAACTTTTTTCGGCGGAAAATTGGTCTCGACTATCGCCCCCGTCGGGCACTCGCCCACACACTTGCGACAAAGCCGGCACTTAACCGGATCGATATAAGCGAGATTATCCGCCATCGCAATAGCATCGAACTCACACACCTTCACGCACTTACCGCACCCGATGCACCCCGCCTGACAAGCCTTCCGCGTCACCGCCCCTTTATCCCTGCTCACACACGACACAAACACACGACGACCCTTAGGCCCCTTACGCCTCAACTCGATAATAACCTTAGGACACGCCTTCACACACTTCCCACACGAAGTACACTTCTCATCCGACACCACCGGAAGGCCCGTCGAAGCATCCATATAAATAGCGTCGAAATCGCAAACCGAAACACAATCGCCCATTCCCAAACAACCGAACGAGCACCCCGTCTGGCCCGCATAAGTGGAAGCAGCAACAGCACACGACCGCGCTCCGTCGAAATGCGAAAGCACCGGACGCACCGCACAACTCCCCCCACACCTCACCACCGCAACCTCAGGCTCGCGCACAACCGCCGCCCTGCCCAAAAACTCGGCAACAACACCCATCGTCGAAGCACCCCCCACCGGGCAATACAACTCCTCCGAATAATCCGTCACCAACGCCGTAGCCAAACCACGACACCCTGGATAACCGCAAGCACCACAATTAGCCCCCGGAAGCAACCCCTCGACGGTATCTATCCGCGGATCCTCCTCGACGTGGAACCGCTTGGCCACAACAAACAACACCCCAGCCAGCAACACCCCCAAAACAACAAGAACAACGACAGTATAAATCATATCTTTCTCACCTTAAACACAATCTCTTTCTCGATCCTTTTACGGAAAAAAAACAACACCACATAATACAAGCACATCGACCCCAGCGCAATCAACCCGCCATACAACTCGGGCAAAAAGCGCAAAGTGACAAGCAACGTACCCAGCAAAATGAAAAACGGCACCATATAGGCCCAAACAGCCGCTCTGATGCCCATCGTCTCCTCGACACCCAACATCACCTCTTCGCCCACCTTATAATACTCGGCCAGCGGCTCCCAAACGCTCACAAACCTGCCCCCCTCGTCCTGACCACACAACGCCTTCGCCTTACACCCCGCGCAAGCCCCATCGACCGAGAACTCGACCTCGACCAACTTCTCGCCCACAGCACTGACAACCCCCCTATGTTCAACCAACTTACTCACAACCCATATCCTCCATAACGATTGGTGAGCGGCAACACATACTCCTTGCCCAACGGGGCCGACGACAACCGCATAACCGGACAACCCTGCCTGCGCTTATACTCATTCCTCAACAACATACTATGCACCCTCAAAACAGTGTCCACATCGAAGCCCGCATTGATTATCTCCTCGCGGTGCTGACCCTTCTCTATCATCCTGTACAATATGGCGTCCAAAACCTCATAACTCGGCAAGCGGTCGCTGTCCAACTGTCCGGGACTCAGTTCGGCCGAGGGTTCTTTCAGCAATATATGCTCCGGAATGGTTCCCGGGTGTATCCTATTGATATAATGCGCCAAATCATACACCTCGCTCTTATATAAATCGCCTATCACGCTCATCGCCCCGATACTATCCCCATACAGCGTCCCGTAGCCGACCGCCCGCTCACTCTTATTGGAGCAATTCAGCACAATATAGTCGAACTTATTGCTCAACGCCATCAGCATCACGGCACGGATGCGCGACTGGATGTTCTCCTCGGTCACATCGAAGCGCGTCCCCCCCACCACCGGCAACATAGTCTCGGTGATGGCCTTATAGCTCTCGGTGATCGGAATAACGTCATAGGGTGAGCCCATCCGCTCCGCCATTTCCACGGCGTCATCCACCGAGTGTTCGGTCGAAAACTGGCTGGGCATCATCAACAACCGCACATTCTCGCGCCCCAACGCCTCGCCCGCAATGGCCGCCACCACCGCCGAATCTATCCCGCCGCTCATTCCCAAACAAGCCTTGGTAAAACCGTTCTTAACAAAATAGTCCCTCAGCCCCATCTTCACCGCACTGAACACATTGGCCGTCCTGTCCTGCTGAGGCAGGGCGACAGGCGACGAGGCGTCGATGTCGACAACCCGAAAGTCCTCTTCGAAACTCTTCAATATTGCAAAAGCCTCCCCCTTGGAGTTAAACGCCGCGCTCGACCCGTCGAACAGCACATCGGTCTGGCCCCCGACCTGGTTGACATACACCACCGGCCGACCCGTCGTTCGGGCAAGATGAGAATATTCGTCCCACCGCCGCTCGACCACCCCACGCGAATAGGGATAGGCCGAAAAGCCGAGTATCACGTCGGTATTTTGCGAATACTCCCTCTCCATCCTCACATCCTCGCCCACAACCACCGCCGCCTTACGTCCGGCAATGCGCAAATACTTCACCCCACTGCCCGAAGCCAGATAGGGCTTCTCCTCGCGCGAAGTGATGTGCTTTTTGCCTATATAATGCTCCACCCGCCTGTTGTTGATGTAAGCCACCGCGCTCACCGTTCCCTGTTCGCCCTGAATGGGCAACCCGACCAGCACGCCGATGTCGTCGCAGTGCGAAGCTATCTCCACCAAAGCCTCCTCGCACCGCTCCAAAAAGGTGTATTTCCGAACCAGATCGTAACCAGGCGTGCCCGAAATGGCGGCCTGGGCAAACATCACAAGATCGGCCCCGTCGGCCTTGGCCCTGTCGATAGCACCCACGATTTTAAGGGTGTTTCCCTCAAAATCGCCGATGACATAGTTGAGTTGGGCGATAGCGATGCGCATAACGGGGGCAAAGGTATAAATTATTTTTTGCGTTATGAAATTTTTGCCTATCTTTGCACCCGCAAACAAGGGGTACCATAGCTCAGTTGGTAGAGCAAAGGACTGAAAATCCTTGTGTCCTTGGTTCGATTCCGAGTGGTACCACGAAACCTCTCACCATACTTTGGTGGGAGGTTTATTTTTTTGTATATTTGTACCCATTATGAACGAATTGCCCGAAAACAGAACACTGAGCCGCCAAATCGGTCAAACTCTCATCGGACGCACCGTCACCGAGGTCTTCAACGCCACCAGTCCCCACAAATTCACCTTCTGGTACGGCGATCCGCTGAATTATAGCAAGCTGCTGACCGGCAGGCGCATCGAGGCTTCCGAGAGCTATGGAATGTACGTCGATATTCTTTTCGACAACCACACGGGACTCAGCACGGGCGACGGCACCATTCTGCGATACGGCACGGCGGAGATGAGCGTGCCCAAGAATTACCAACTGCTGTTGGCATTGGACGACAACGGTTTTCTCGCCCTGACCGTGGCGATGTTCGGCTTTATCGCCGCCTACGACGGCACCTACGACGAGAAATATTATCAACTGAGCCGCAACAGCATCTCGCCGCTAAGCGACGAGTTCAACGAAAACTATTTCGACGAATTGTTTGCCAAATCCAAGCCCAATCTGTCTGCCAAGCTGTTCTTGGCGGCCGAACAGCGCATCCCGGGCCTGGGCAACGGCACCTTACAGGACATTCTCTTCAATGCCCGCGTGCATCCCAAAAGAAAATTGAGTTCGCTGTCCGACGCCGAAAAAGAGTCTATGTTCCACTCGGTCAAGAGCACGCTCAAAGAGATGACGGCCAAAGGCGGGCGCGACACCGAGGGCGATCTGTTCGGCAACAAAGGCGGTTACAAAACGATTTTGTCGAAAAACACGGTCGGCGGGCCCTGTCCGGTTTGCGGCAGTGTGATAGTCAAAGAGGCCTATGGCGGCGGCACGATCTATTTCTGCCCCACGTGTCAGAAGATTTAAAAAACTCTTCTTCTCAGCTTCAGGCCTCAGTGGCAACGGCTCCAATCAGAGCACGTACGGGCGTTATTGGTCTGCTACGCAGTACCCATCCACTACCTCCAACGCCTACAACCTGGGCTTCCGCAGCACGCGCGTCCACCCGGACGACTACTACAATAAGACCAATCGCTTCTCCGTCCGGTGCATT
>DBDE01000037.1:20140-123536 GCA_002293425.1 Alistipes sp. UBA940
CGACACAAGCTACGCGACGCCCAAGATACGCGGGACAAGTTAAGAGTTAAGAGTTAAGAACTAAGAGTTAAGAGTTGGCTACGCAACGCCCAAGCTGTGCGGGACAGGCTAACGCGACGCCCAAGCTACGCAACGCGAGGCTTTTTTCATCTTTTCATTTTTTCATCTTTTCATTGTTTCGGCCTCGCAGAGGCCGAAACAATTCTCAACTAAAATATCGCACTGCCGAGGCGGACCATAGTCGAGCCGTGGCGAAGTGCAAGCGGCCAATCACCGCTCATTCCCATCGACAAAATGTCGAACACCCCACCGTCACCACCGAAAAACCGCTCCCGAAGCTCCCCAAACATCCCACGCAACCGCCCGAACTCCTCCTCGACCGTCGCCCCGTCCTCGGTGAAACTCGCCATCCCCATCACCCCGCGAAACCCCACGCTCTCCATCCGCCGAAACTCTCCGCCCTCAAGCCACGACACCAACTCCGGCCACTCCCAACCGTGCTTGGTAGCCTCGGAAGCAACCCGAATCTCCAACAAAACGTCGATCACGCGCCCATTCTCCGCCGCCCGCCGATCTATCTCCCACAACAACCGCACGCTATCCGCCGAATGGACCAGCTCCACAAACGGAGCAATCAGCCGCACCTTATTCGTCTGCAAATGGCCTATCTGATGCCACCTCACATCGGGCGGCAAAAGCGGCCGTTTAGAGGCCATCTCCTGCGGTCGGCTCTCGCCAAAAATGCGCTGACCCACCGCATAAGCCTGCACAAGCTCCTCCACCGGCCGAAACTTCGACACCGCAACAAGCTCCACCCCCGAAGGCAAAGCGGCACGGATATTCGAGAGATTGGACGAAACAGACACCTTACCTCCTGTCGACATAATATGCCCCTGCCTGCTGGCGGGGAGTGATAACAATTTCGTCGATATTGACGTGGACAGGTCGCCCAGCCGCCCAAACCACCGCCTGGGCAACATCGGTCGCCGTGAGAGCCTCCACCCCATTGTAAACCGCCGCCGCACGCTCCTCGTCGCCGTGGAACCGCACCACCGAAAACTCGGTCTCCACCATTCCCGGCCTCACCTCGGTCACCCTGATCCCGTGGCGCAAAAAGTCGATCCGCATACCCTGGCTCAACGCATTCACGGCGTGCTTGGTGGCGCAATAAACCGCCCCGTTCTCATACACCTGACGGCCCGCAATCGACCCCAAATTGACAATATGTCCGCCCCTGCGAGCCTCTATCATAAGACCCGCCACAATGCGGGTGACATACAACAGCCCTTTCACGTTGGTATCCACCATCGTCTCCCAATCGGCCGCATCGCCCGCATCCAGGTGCTCCAGCCCGAGACCCAGCCCCGCATTGTTGACCAACAAATCTATCGCGCGCCACCGCTCCGGCAACGTTCCCAGCGACGCCTCCACCGCCTGTCGGTCGCGCACATCGAGCGCAAGGGTCAGTACATCGACCCCGAACCTCTTCAAATCGGATTTCAGGGCCTTCAACCGTTCCGCCCGCCGGCCCGTGACGATAACATCCCACCCATTTTCGGCGAGCAGAGTGGCCGTAGCCTCGCCTATGCCCGACGTGGCACCCGTCACGAGGGCTGTTTTACCAACTTTGTTTTTCATCATAGCGCGCAGAAATTTGGGTAAAATTACTATTTTTGCGGTAATAATGCGCAAATTTTTCGCCGAATTTTTTGTCTCGCGCCGCATCGAAAGCCGCGGTGTGATGGTACGCATAGCCGTCGCGACCGCCGCCACAGCCATCGCCGTGATGATCCTTGCCGTGGCGGTGATAATGGGGTTTCGGAGGCAAATTTCGGACAGGATAACCCTGTTCACAGGTCACATTCGGGTGGAAATTCCTCACCTCGACCCCGATTTGGCTTCCACGATTATGGCTATCGACGGGGTCGTGAGTGTCGAGCCGTATGCGATAAAAGAGGGTGTTGCCAAGACCGCCGAAGCCACACAAGGGGTTGTGTTGAAGGGCATTGCGGACTCTCTGAACGGGCGCGATGTGGTTGTTTCGCGCGCGCTGGGGCGGCTTTTGCAGCTTGCGGAGGGCGACCGGTTGGAGATGCTTTTTGTCGATGGCGAGCGTCCGCGGCGCGACCTCTTCCGGGTGGCAGGGTTCTATTCGTCGGGGCTGGACGAGATGGATGCCCGGATGGTGGTGACGTCGCTGGCCAATATTCAGCGGCTGAACGGTTGGGAGGCGACGCAGGTGGATGGTTATGAGGTGGTGATAGACGATTTCGGGGAGTTGGACGAGGTTGTGGGGGAGGTGTGGTCGGTTGTTCCCGAAGGCGTTTCGGTCCGTTCGGTCAGGGGCGAGTTTCCGCAGATTTTCGACTGGCTGGCGACCCACGACGTGAATGCCGCCGTGATAATCGCCATTATGACCGTCGTCGCGCTGGTGAGTATGATCTCGGCGTTGCTGGTGATGGTTTTGGAGCGCATTCGGATGATCGGTGTGCTGAAAACCCTCGGTATGCGCGGCCGCGGAGTAAGGATGATCTTTGTGATGCGGGCAGCGCGGATTTTGATCTCAGGGCTCGTCGTCGGAAACGTTTTGGGCATCGGGATAGCCCTGTTGCAGCAGCGTTTCGGCCTGCTGAGCCTCGACTCAGAGGGCTATTTTCTCGCCACCGTGCCCATCGAGCTCGGCTGGTGGATAGTGTGGCTCGATGTGGGGACGGTGGCCGTGATCCTGGCTTTTCTCGTCATTCCGACTACCATAGTGAATCGCATAACTCCCTCAGAATCTGTGCGTTATGAGTGATGTAAAACAAATGTTCGACCGGATTGCGCCGACCTACGACGTGCTCAACCACGTGCTCTCTTTCGGCATCGACCGCCGTTGGCGGCAGAGGGTTATGCGTCTTGTGACGGGCAACGACATTCTGGACGTGGCGACGGGGACGGGCGATCTGGCGATAGCAATGGCGCGCCGACTGCCACACGCACGCATCACGGGAGTCGATATTTCGGAGGGGATGCTGGAAAGAGGGAGGGGGAAAATTGCAGAAATGTCGGGCTCAGTCAGTCGCCGAGGCCGGACAAATGAAATGCAGTCCGCGCCTGGGGGGCGGCGACGGACTGACGAGTTCTACGAACTCGATTTTACTCCGCCAAACCTGCAGATCGGCGATGCCCAGAACCTGCAATTCCCCGACGCGACTTTCGACTGTGTGACGGCGGCGTTCGGGGTGCGCAATTTCGGCGACAAAGCACGGGGGTTGAGCGAAATGTATCGGGTTCTGCGGCGGGGCGGGAGGTGCATAATTCTGGAATTTTCGGAGCCGCGAAGTGTGGTCTGGGGTGCCGTTTACAGGTGGTATTTTCATAACGTCTTGCCTTTGCTGGGGCGACTGATATCGCGCGACAAGGGGGCATACACCTATTTACCGCGCTCGGTGGGCGATTTTCCGCCGCCCGAACGCTTTGCCGCGATGATGCTGGAGGCGGGCTTTTCGGCGGTCGAAAAGCAAAGTCTGACCGGTGGAGTTGCTTACATTTATATAGGTAACAAATGATGGAGAAATTGTTTTTTTCTACTTGCACAGCAAGTCGACTGAAAAGGGCGTTGCGTAGCTCATTTTTCATTCTTCATTCTTCATTCTTCATTCTCTTTGCGAGCTGCAATCCGGCAAAGAACTTCGTCGTGATCGACCTCGATGCACCGCGAATGCAGGGCTTGACGATGCTGCGGGGCGAGGCGGTGGTGGAGAACGACGGCGGCCGTAATTTGATCGTCGAGCGGGCCGAACTGACAATCCATATCAACGGCCGGAAGGTGGCCACGGCAGCCCTTGTCGAGCCGATCCGCATTCCCCGAAAGGAGGTTTCGCGGGTCGATTACCGGCTGAAGCTGAGCTCGGTTTCGCTGGGTGCGCTGGGTGTGCTGAGCCTCGACGACGCGGACGGAGTGACGGTCGACATCGACGCCACGGTGCGTTTGGGGCGTGTTAACAAAAAAATAAAGTTGAAAAAAGTGCCGCTTTCGGAAATTTTACATAATTTCGCACCGTGAAGTGTGCCTTAGTCATCTTTTTTTTGATGGCCTGTACTGTCTCAAACGGGCAGTCCATAGGGCGGGTGCGGGCGGATTTGAAGCCCGAAATTCAGGTTACCGAAACGCCCGATGCCGAGCGAATAATCAGTTATTTCGACAGTCAGCCCAGGCAGCCCAAAGTTACGATGTATGCCGTCAGGCTGTTTAGCGACAATTCGCAGAGTGCCCGAGCGAGTGCCCATAGCGCGGCAAACAGGTTCGAGAATTTGATGGAGGGCATCGAGCCGAGGGTGACATACGAGATTCCCTATTTTCGGGTTACCGCGGGTAGGTTTATCGACCGGACGGATGCTGTTGCGCTGTGCGGAAAGGTGCTGGGTGCGTTTCCAAAGGCGTTCGTCGTTGAAGAGGAGGTTACAATTAATTAAAATTATATTATTATGAAGAAAATTTTTGCTATTCTGGCTGTTGCGGCAATGTTCGCAGCTTGCAATTGTGCTAACAACGCGACCGAAGCCACCACCGAAGCCGAGGCTGCTGCTACTTTGGCTACCACCGAGGCTTGTTGTGCCGGGGAGTGTAAATGTGCCGAAGGGTGTACTTGCTGCACCGAAGAGGGCACCTGCACTTGCCCCGAAGGCGAATGTCCTTGTGCTAAGACCGAGGTTGCGCCTGCCGAAACCGTGGCCGAATAAGTTTTTTATCTTATCTGAAAACGCCCCTGCACATCTGTGTGGGGGCGTTTTTTATTGTCTTTTTTGGGAATAATTTGCGTGGGGTCTTGACAAGGGGGGTGCGGGTGTTGTATGTTTGCGCCCTGAAATCCAACCTCTCAACTCTCGACTATGAATCGAAACACTATCATCTCGCTTGCCCGAAGCGCAGCACAAAGTGCCGGCTATGAGTTCCACACGGGCGAAATGCAAACCCTTAGCAGCACCGTCCGCCGCTATCCTGCGGTGTGGCTCGCGCCGCCCGAAACCAAAAAAACCACCGGACGCACCGAAGGCGAAACCACCTATCGCCTCACTCTCCACCTGATGACGATGCCCGCGAACGGTTTGAATGACGAACACTGGGCCGAAATGGAACGCTGTGCGCTGGGTATGGCGGCCGAAATTGCGTCGCAACCCGAGGTTTGTTCAATCGCTAATGTGGCTTGCACCCCCGCCCGTCAGTCGCTCACGGCGCACGGCGAGAGCTCGCTAACCCTCCAATGCGACATCACCGTGTGGTATATTATCAACGATTAACGACCCTTCACTTTTCATTCTAAAACGATGACTATCAAGACTTTACCTAAGGCCATGCAATCGGCCTTCCGCCCCGCGTGCTTTGTGCTGTCGGGTGCAGGCTCACCCCAAACAGCGGTCGATGTGGCTATTAATACACAGTTGCAGCCGGGTGCTCCTATCGGTACGAAGCGGCTTTATCCCGCTCCGGATGGCACAGTGAGTGTCAATGTGGCTCCCTATCTGCGTGGATTTTTCGATGTTAAGCCGATTTTTCGGGAGACTTCGGGACCCGGTTTGGCGACGGGTCGACTGGTTCCGTGCTCGGTTTCGGCGGCGGGCTACACTTCGCCCATTGTGCAGTTGGGGTCGGGCACCGAGGATATTCCGACCAGCGAAATCCTCTCGGCCGCGCCCTCGCACGTGACGGTGGGCCCGACCGATATGGACGAGGTTGCGCTGGTGACCACGGCCAAGGTGATTCCGGAGCTGGTGATGCACTATTGGGGCGACGACTATGTCGAGCGCACGATGAGCCAGATCGCATCGACCGGTATGATCGCGGTGAGCATCGACGTGGCAGACTGTATCCGACGGTTGAAGGATCGGGTGAGGGTGCCCGAGGAGCGGGTGAACGACTTCATTTTGCGATTGCGATTGGTTTCGGGTAGCGTCGAGACGGTGCTGGAACGCCACTATACGATCGACAAGGAGCGCACGGGCGGGGTTAGATTGGCGTGGGTGAATCGTTACGGCGCAATAGATTTCCACACCTTTCCGACCATAGAAGCGGTACGCACCGACGGCAAGAAGCAAACCCACACGCTGGTTTCGGAGGTGTGCGATGAGGGGCGAGCGAAGTGGCTGAGCGAGATTTTCTCCTCGCCGCGAGTGTGGCGGGCGGATGGCAAAACCCTCGAACAGGTGACTGTGGCCGACGGTGAAGTGGTCGCCTCGCCCCTGAAACCGACCTACGTTTCGCTCTCGATAACTCCCGCAACCAAAACCCCATCCAGAAAATAGCATAATTATGGAGCTTTTTATCGACAATCGCGCGGTGACAATGGACGACGCTTCGGCCGCCGCCATCACGCTCGCCGTGGCCGCACTTACCGACCCCGAAAAAGCGCGCGCCGGATATACCCGAACTCTGCGCATCCCTATGGGCGCGACCTGCGACGCCGTGATGGGCTTTGCGGGTCAGATCCACTCGGCCAACCACTTCAACGCCACACACCACACCGGCCGCATCGAGCACGAGGGTGTGGTTCTCATCGAGGGACCGCTCTATCTCGACCGCGCCGTGAATCTGACCGACGGCACGGGCTATTATGAGGTTCACATCATCGGCGGGGCGAAAGAGTGGGTCGAGGGCGCGAGGGGTTGTTCGCTTCGCGGCACCGAGGTGAACTACGCCCGCACACTCACCGGAGCCACCATCGCCGCCAGCTGGACCAACAGCGATATCGTGAAGTTCTTGCCCGTGGTGCGGACCAGGCAGGTGGCCGACTATTCGAGCGGGTCGGTCGCTCCGGCGATGAAGATCCTGACAAGCGACGACTACCATCCTTTCATCAACGCGCGCGAGTTGATAACAGCCATTTTCAGGCAGCACGGTTATGCGGTTCGCAGCGAGTTTTTGGACACGCCCGAGTTCCGACAGCTGTTCATCAGCGGCAACTATCCGACGCGGGATGTGTCGGGTGTGAAGAGTGCGATGGACTTTCTTGCTCGGCGGGTTCGCTCTTCGTCGGCCGTGGCCAACTCCGAGGGGAGGGTTTACGCCGATCCTTATCGGCCGTCGTTTTCGGTGGGCAACGTGGTCGATACGGCTTCGGTGGAGGAGAGCAGCACGCTCGGATCGACCTGTGTCGATCTGTTTAGCCGCGGTGGATGCTTCCAGAAGGACGACGAGCGGGTCGCTTTCATTCCCACGAGCGGGGTCGATGCGGGGTTCCAGTACCACCTGCGCTACACCACTGATGCCGTTATCGGAAGCCGGACGTCGATGCGCGGCTTCGACCAGGTCTATTTGGGCGAGGATGCTCCGCGACGGTTCACTTTGGCCAATCCTTATCCCGACCGCAGGGGCAGTTTGCGTGCCGGTCGAAGCTACAAGGTGGTTGTTTTCGACCATCAGGCGGGGTGGCAGTACCAGCTTCGGTATGTTCAGGGCAGCACGGTGATTCGCCATCCGTTGGTGTTGGAGGGTCGCTGCTCGGCTGTCGGCATTGCGGCCACGACGACGGCGGTGAGGAACCCCGAGCTGTACATTCGTACCTCGCCGACGGGCAGCTGGACACCATATTATAACGATTGGGCGTTGTACGACGGCTTTGTGGAGGAACGCGGAACGTTGGATGTGGAGTTGACTGTGAGGACGGCTCCGGAGAGCATCACGACGGGCAATCCGAAGTTTTTCGACGAGATTTTCTTCGCCGGTGCGGAGCCAGGAATGCGCCTCACGTTGAAGGAGGGCACGTGGGTTCGGCCGGTGTTTTACGCTCAACCGGGCGAGGGGGCGTCGCTCGGGTTTGCAGATGTTTGCGCCCACAACGTGTCGCAGATGGAGTTTTTGGCGGCCGTGCGACAGATGTTTAACCTTGTTTTCCACACCGATCGGACGACGCGAACGGTCACTATCGAGCCTGCCCGCCTGTTCTACATCGCCGACAATCCGCAGGAGTGGACGAGCCGGATAGACTTCTCGAAGCCGATCCACATCGAGGAGTTGGGCGGCAATCTGGCCAAGCAGATGACGTGGAGCTATCGCTCGGGCGACGATGCGGTGAGCCGCTTCAATCGCGAGAATGGCGGCCGGATGGGCGAATGGAGCGCGACGGTAGAGAATGCGGCGGCAACGAATGTTGCGCGAACGTGGCAAAATGCCCTCTTTACACCCTCGCTCGGCACGGCAGGAGTGGTCGGTGGAGCCGCCTCGGCGCGCCTCGTGCAGGCGGGCCTAAGCTCCACCGAGGAGGGCACGGCGGCGATAGTGGAGGGGACCGAGAACCTCAACTTTTTGCCCAAAATCGTGCGCTTCGAGGGTATGCAGGCTCTTCCGCAAGGTCAGGCGTGGGGCTGGCCGCAACCCTCCGGCAACTATCCCAAGCTGGCCTTTCACGCTCCCGAGAGCGGCTACACCCTCTGCTTCGAAGATCGCGACGGGGTGCAGGGGCTCCACACCTTTTGGGACGCCGATGTGCGGCTGTGGAACGGGTCTCGCCGCGTGACGCTCAACCTCGCCCTGTCGGCCGTCGACATAGAAAACGCCGACTTTCGCCGCCCCATCGCCCTCGTCATCGACGGCGAACGGGCACTGTACCGGCTCGAAGAGATAGTGGATTACAGCCCGACCGCAACCTCGACAAAATGTGTGCTAATCAAACATATTCCATAGAAAAATGACACCCGAAGATATCCTCGCCCTCATCGAAGCGGCGATAGAAGAGCAAACGAAAACCCAAACCATAATCGAAAACTCGAAAATATGATGCCAGCCCGCCACCGGAAACTGATTGTCGACACCATCATCGAACGCTATGGCCGCCTGCCCGTTCCGCAACTGCTCGACGAGCTGTGTCAGGCCGGAGTCATCGACCAGACGCGATGCAAGATAGGGGCTGTTCGCCGCCGTGTGGAGGCGTTAGTGAGAGGTGGTGGAGGCAAGGTGAAATCGATGTGGCAGGCGGCCGACGAGTTTTGCGTCACCTATGAGTTCGTCCGCAAGTGTATGTACTATCATCACGACATTAATTTTTAATCGACCTATGAAAAACCGTATCAAGATCACAAATTCGCGTCGGGGCCCGGGGCCTGCGACCATCGACATCGAGGGTATGATCGGCGTGCCCGAGGAGTGGCAGTTCGACGAGCCCGCCGCCCGCGTGTCGACCTACAACAAGTTCCAGAAGGCGGTCAGCCAGATCGCCAAGATCCGAAACGCCGAGGTAATAGTCAACATCCGCTCGACGGGCGGCGACGTGAACGACGCGCTTCTGATCTACGACGCCCTCGAAAGCCTCGATGCCCACATCACCACGCGCTGTTGGGGCTATGTGGCGAGCTCGGCGACCATCATTGCCCAGGCGGCGAGCCCGGGCGGACGGCAAATTTCGGCCAACGCGCTCTACCTCATCCACAATTCGACGGCCAACTGCGAGGGCACGACCGACGAACTGCGCCAGGGCAGCGAGCTACTCGAAAAGACAGATCGCCGCATCGCCGCCATTTATGCCGAAAAGTCCGGACGTCCCCTCGAAGGCTTCAAGGAGCTGATGGGCGAAAACGGCGGCTTCGGCAAGTGGCTCTCGGCGGCCGAAGCTTTGGAGGCGGGTCTGGCCGACTGCATCTACGAGTTCACCGCGGTGCCGCAGAATGTTGTCGTGACGAGCGACCCGATGTCGTGGGAGCAGAGCCGCGAGATCGAGAAACTGAACCACAAGATTTCGGTGTTGGAGAGCGAAAACGCCCAACTGCGTGCCCGTCCCACCGAGGTAAAGATAGATGAAGACCCCTCGCCCAATGCGGAGAGTCGCCGTTCGACCAACCAACAAGCCTACGATGCGGACGTGGCGGGCTTCATCCGGTAACAAAATTTTCACAAACTTCTTAAAACCAAAAAAAACAACAATTATGAGTCAATTAGTAGAACCGAAAATCTATGAGGGCAAGGATTTGGAGACCATCTTTTTCCGCCCGATGTTTGTGGGCAAGGACGCCCAGGATCTCGGCATCAAGGTGATGTACAATATGCCTGTTCCGACGACGCTCAACTTTTGGCGGGGCGGCACCGACATTTTGCAGAAGTATGCGGGTGGTTGGAGCGGCGGCGGGGCGAGCGACAAGTTCCAGAAGAGCATTGCTCTGAGCAAGGTGAAGGCGGAGATGGGTTACTCGGCCAGCGACTATTTCACGATGGTGTTCGAGCAGATTGCGGCTCGCCCCGACGTCAATCTGGACGATCTGAGCGGCACCGAGTTGGAGGAGGCCGAAACCGCGCTGTTCCGCGACGCGCTGCGTGAGAGCATTCGCGCCACGATGTGGATCGGCAACACCAAGCGCACGAACGGCAAGTTCGATACCTTCGACGGTCTGCTCACCCAGTTCTACAACGAGATGGCGGCCGACACCACCGAGGTGAAGGTGAGCTCCATATCTTCGGTCGATTACGACGCGACCGAGGGCGGCGAGACGATCCTGAAAAAGACGTGGAACCAGGCCGACATCAAGCTCAAGGAGCTCAAGAGCCAGGGTCAGTTGGTGTTCTTCGTCACCAGCGACATTTACTCGAAGTACGAGGAGTCGTTGGATAATGCGTCGCTCGACACGGCTTATGTGGCTCGCCAGACTGGTCGTCCGGAGCTGTTGTGGAGGGGTATTCCGGTGGTGGATATGCAGGTTTCGGGCTATATCCAAACTTTGGGCGACTCGACGATGCCCAAGAGCTGGTGTATTCTCACCGACAGGCGCAATGTGGCTTTGGCTGTCAATACGGCCAGCTTCCCGGGTACCGAGATTCGGATGTGGTACAATCCCGACGAGATGCAGAATCGCCAGAGGGCGGTATTTGCCGCGGGTTGCGACTATCTTTTGCCCGAGTTCGTTTCGTGTCTGGTGAAAATGTAGACCGCGCCGAACGATGGCTTTGACTGGATTGAACCGGATCGTGGTCAGGCCTCGCGGCGGAGTTGCCAAGGTCGAGCTGGTGCTTGCAAACACGTTTGCGGCCCAGCCCGACCCCGCCTCGGGGTTTGCAACCTACGTTTTCCGCGAAGACATGGCCCACTATGAATGCACTTCGGTGGGCGAACCGACACGACCTTTGACCGAGCACACCCTTGTGATGGAGCTTCCGGCGGTAGCCGAGACCCGTGTGGCGGTCGAGCAGCTTCGCCGCAGTTGCGGGGTGGTTGCGATTATCACGCTCGCTTCGGGCGAGACTCTCACCGTGGGTCACACCCCGACTTTCGGGACGGCCTATCCGTTGCGCGTTACGGCTGTCGAGTCGACCTCGGGTCTCGTCCCGGGCGACTTCCCGACCGTCAAAATAACATTACAATGCACAGACAATTCGATCTTATGAAAAAACCTTCCAAAAAAATTGTTGCGGTATCCAACGCTAAGAAAAAGCCGCGCCCCTTAGGCATCTACCCGGCGAGCGGACGGGCGACGTCGGGCGGCGATTTTTGGCGTTGGGGCGACGACAACCTCTTTCCCGTCGCCCTGTCGCTGATGTCGCGCCGCTCCACCACCCACCGCCGGATCATCAACGACAAGGCCGACTACATCTCGGGCAAAGGATTCTCGATGGATGGCGAAAACATCCACCTCTCCTCGCTGGTCGAGCGCGCCAACGGTAGCGGCGAAACCCTGCGCCAGGTGCTCAACAAATTGGCCTTCGACAAGGCCCTGTTCGGCAACGCGTTCCTCGAAGTGATAACCGATCCGGCCCACACTTTTCTCTCGCTCCACCACCACGACGCCAGCCGCTGCCGTGTGTCGCGCGACGATGCCGCCGTCATTCTCCACCACGACTGGGTCCATTACCGCTCGTCGGAGGCTAAGCGCGTGCCCCTCTACCCCGCTTTCGAGACGGGAAGCGACGGGTTGATGCGCTCCATTATCCACTACAAGGACTATGAACCGATGTTTCGTCACTACGGCGTACCCTCTTACATTGCCGGTATGGACGTTTCGACCATCGCCTACAAGACCGATCGGTGGAACATCAGCCGCCTCGACAGTTCGTTCCAGCTCTCGGGCGTGATGGTGCTCGACGGTGAGTTGGACGACGAGAGCCGTGCTTATGAGGCTATGCGGGCTGCCGAACGCCGTTTTTCGGGCAATCCGGGCCAGGTGATGTTTGTTATGCGCCACGGGGCCAAGGAGGACAATTCACGCTTCATTCCGATGGCGTCGGCCAACGAGGGCGATTGGCATAAGCTCCACGACCAGGCCACGTCGGACATTGTGGTCGCCCACAGCTGGTTTCGTTCGCTCAGCGGCCTCGACTATGGCGCGGGCTTCAACGACCAGCGCATTTTACACGAATACGAGGTGGCGTTGAACACCGTCATTTTGGGTGAGCAGGCCGAGTTGATGGAGCCCATTCGGCGGATTATCGAGTTGGTGTTGGGCGTCGATGCGTCGTCGTTGGAGATAGTCAATCGACCGCCGACGCGTTCCAAGCCGCTCTATATGAAAGTTTGGGAGGCGCGCAAGGCCGACGGTCTCGATTATGATCCCGAGGACCCCGACCAGCAAAAATTTGTCGCCGAAATCACCAAGTACAATCTCACTTCGATCGATTAAATGAAAACGTGAAAACGTGAAAAAATGTTTTTTTGCGCGTAGCTCATCTTTTCATTCTTTCATATTATCATCTTTTCATATCATTATTATTTCTATGAACCTACTCATATCTCAACAACAAGTCGCCGAGCTTGCATTCCGCGCTCCCGACTTCATTGCGCCCGAGGCCATTCCGGAGTCGACCATTCTGGCGGCGCAACAAAAATTCATTAAGCCCGTTTTCGGCGATCTCTATGATGCGATGCTTACTCGCACCACACTTGCCGAGTTCACCTCGGAGTATGTTGCGCCGCCGTTGGCACTCTATGTCAAGATGTTGATGCTGCCCTCGCTGGCGGTGCAGAGTGGTGCGGCCGGGGTGGTGGAGGTGACGGGCAAGAACCTTGCAAGGGTCTCCGACGAGCGTCTTCGGGCAGCCATTGCGCGCCTTCGGGGCGATGCTGCGGCGTTAATACGTCGCGCCGTGGAGCACGTCGAGGCCGATCCGACGCGCTTTCCCGAGTATGACCCGCGCGAAAACATCCTCAACCGCGTCTCCACCGAAGGCGGCGTGATTCTGCCAAAATGTAGAATGAAAAATGTAGAATGAAAAAAGACAGGAATACCTTTTTCTTCGCTCTTTGTTCGTAATTCAAAAAACTTGTTTTTTATGGAAAACGGAAAATTTTTGCTCGGAGGGGTCAGCGGTTTGCTGGCTCTCCTTGCGCCGGTCAACGGATTGATAATCTGCGCGTTGACCTTCATCGCCATCGACTTTGCGACGGGTATTTGGGCGGGGTATCGGCGCGCTCGCAGGGCTGGGTTGGATTGGACTTTTTCGTCGCGCAGGGCTTGGGACACTCTCACCAAGCTCGTTTTTGTGATGGCGGGGATCGCCCTTGCCCATTTGCTGGATACGGTGGTAATAACTTTCGTCCAGCTCAATTTGGCGAAGTTGTTCACGGGGTTTGTTTGCGGGGTGGAGTTTTGGAGCTACCTCGAAAACGCGGCGGACATCAGCGGCCACCCCCTCTTTCGCGCCATCAAACGGCTGCTGAAAAGCAAAGTGGACGGGACGCTTAAATGAAGAATGTTTAATCGAAGAACTCTCCCAGGAGTTCTTCGATATCTCTTCGCTCTTTTTTTGTCGGTCGGCCGGTGCCGCGGTCGCGACTGACAAAAATCGTTTCGCGCGGAACATCCAGCTTATCCAATTCGGCCTGGGGAGTGATGTTCTCGGCAAACCGCGCAACTTCGCTCGCCGGCAAACGATTGCCCGTCAGCTCCAGTACCCGATAACGAAATGTGACCTGCCCCTTGCGGACATCCAAAACATCTCCCGCCTTAACCTCATAAGAGGGTTTGACCCACGCCCCGCCGACCCACACGCGGTTAGCTTTGACCGCCTCGGCCGCCAGATTGCGCGTCTTGAACACCCTGACGCACCACAGATATTTGTCGATCCTCATTTTGTGTTGGCCAGATTCATCGCCCGTTCGATCCCCAGCCCCACAAACGATTGAACGGCCTTCACCGCCCGTTCGACTGCCTCGGGCAGAAGTTTACGCTCCTCATTGGTCCACTGCCCGAGCACATAATCGGCCTGCATTCCGCGCGGAAAGTCGCCGCCCACACCGAAGCGCAACCGCGGAAAACCGTCGTCTTCCAACGTCCAGATGATGTTGTGCAGCCCGTTATGGCCGCCGTCGCTCCCCCTGGCGCGCAACCGCAACTTGCCGAACGGCAGCGCAATGTCGTCCACAACCACCAACACATTCTCCACCGCCACCTTTTCGGCCTGCATCCAATATCGCACCGCCTTGCCGCTGAGGTTCATATAGGTTTGGGGCTTGATCAAGGTCAATTGATGGCCCCGATATTTTATAGAAGCGTGATCGGCATACCGACCCGAAACAAAAACAGCGTTGGACGCCCCCGCAAGGGCATCCAACACCTCGAAACCAATATTATGGCGCGTTCCGGAATATTCAGCACCCGGATTACCTAAACCGACTATTAAGAACTTCATAATCCAAAACTGTATCGCGCGTAGCCACGAACCGCCCCGTCAGCGTTCCGACTTATTTCTTCTCTTCTGCCGCTGCCTGAGCTGCCGCCGCCGCTGCCGCACGAGTCACACGAACCGCACAGATAGCTGTCGAAGCGGGATTGAGCAACCGCAAACCGGGGAAACTAACATCACCGACAAAAATCGTCTTGCCGATCCCCAAATTGGTGATGTCCACCGTCAGTTCGTCCGGCAGGTCCTTCACCATACCGTTCACGGCGAGCTTGCGCTTGTTCTGCACCAGCTTACCCCCCATTTTCACCCCTTCCGAGTTACCAGTGATGCGGACAGGAATATCTATCGTAACGGGCTTTTTGTCATCCACCCTGTAGAAATCCATATGCAGGATCTGCTCTTCCACCGGGTGGAATTGCACTTCGCGCATCACGCCCCGCTCTTTCTTGCCCTCGATGTCGAACTCGACGATGTAGCTCGCGGGCGAATAGATCAGCGGTTTGACGTCCTTCACATCCAACGAAAAGCTGACAGGTTCGCCCTGACCGTAGATCACGGCCGGAATCCTCTCCTGCTTTCTGACGGCCTTAGTCCCTTTTTTTCCGAAATCGCTGCGCATTTTGGCAGCCAACTGAATAGTTTTCATAATTTTTTATCATCCGAACACCCTCTCACCCCGATCAACGCGATCGAAGCCCACAAATGTCCGAGCCGCAAAAATAATTAAAAATTACGAATTACGAGTTACGAGTTACGAATTTTCTTAGGCGCGAGGGCAATCGAGTTCACTCGAAATGCCGAGCAACGACAGAAAATCAGCGAAGCTATTTACGTTTTTTTTGCATCACAGCGCGCGGAAAAGCACGTCGCCACCCCCAGCGACGGACTGACAGCCTCTGCGAGGCCGATGGTTGCAACAACCAGTTCGGGATGGTCGATAAACCTCACTTCGGCGGGCCTGCCATACTTGTAAACCGTCTCGCGGGCACACCAGTCGCGCATCGAACCGAGCCCATAACGTTGCCGTACCCTGTCCGACAAAACGCGGCTCTTCAACTCGATGTCGATGGCGCACGGCCCGGCCGGATTATAAACAACAGCCACCCAGCCGCGGGTATGCGAAACCGAGATAAAACCGTTTTCAATGACGGGTCGCCCATCGACAACATAACTTATCTCCACCCCCTCCCCCAACCGCTCGCGGACGATGGCCTGCCACGCCGCCGTCTGTTCCGCCCGCGTCAACTTTTCGGAAACCCGACAAATCTCCAACCAGCCCTCAGCCCTCAATTCTCACCTTGATTTTGTCGATGCGGCGACCGATAAGCGACAACACGGTAAAGGTCAAACCCCCATATTCCACACTCTCGCCCCGCTTCAGAAATCCACGCTTCATTTCCAACATCAATCCCGCCAGCGTCTCCGCCTCGCCCCTCACCTCGTCGAAAAAGCCCTCTTCCAACCCCAGCACCCTCGCCACATCGCCCAGGTGGCTCCGGCCGTCGAACTCCCAGACTCCCTCGTCCACCCGCACAAAAAATTCACCCTCGGCGTCGCTCTCGTCCGAAATTTCACCCACTATCTCCTCCAAAATATCTTCCAACGTAACCAGTCCGCGCGTCGACCCATACTCGTCCACCACGATGGCTAAATGCCGTCGACCCGCCTGAAACTCCTCCAACAGGTCGTCGATCTTCTTGTGCTCCGGAATGAAGTGGGCGCGCCGAACCAGCTTCAGCCAATCGAAATCGGCTCCCTGACCGATGTGCGGCACCACGTCTTTAATGAAAAGCACCCCCGAGATGTGGTCGATATTCTCCTGGTAAACCGGAATGCGCGAAAATCCGCTGCCGATGATCACCCGCTTGACCTCGTCGAAATCGGCCTCGACATCGAGCGCGGTCATATCGAGCCGCGGACGCATAATCTGCCCCACTTCGCGCCCCGCAAAGCTCACTATGCCCTCCAATATCTGCTTCTCCTCCTCGCTCTGCGCCTGGGTAACATCCAACGCATCCGACAATTGGTCGAGCGACAGGTTCTCCCGTCCTTTGCCCTTGATCCTGCTGCCTGTCACCACCAGCAGCCACGACAGGGGCCGCAAAATTCGCTTCAACATCCCGATGACCGGAGCGCAAAAAATGGCAAACCGCCGATTGTTGTAGGTGGCAAAAACCTTCGGCAGAATCTCCCCGAACAGCAACAACACGAAAGTGACGATGACCGAGGTGAACACAAACTCCCACACCGGACTCGAAAAGGTCATAGTCCGCCCGATGACCATCGCCGACAAAATGACGATTGATATATTGACCAGATTGTTGAATATCAGGATCGCCGCCAGCGTATACTCCCTGTCTTCCAGCAACTCGGCCACCCGACCTTCGCCCTCGCCCAACGAGAACAACGCCGTCTCGCTGGCCGACGCAAAAGCCGAACAGAGCAACAAAACAACGATTATGATGAAAAGCAGGACTGTCAAAAGAAAACGAAATTAATCATTCGAACAGAGAGTTGGGTTTGGGTGCATCCTCGGTCTCCGACGACTTCAGCGACGCTTTGCCTTTCACTCCGTCCTTGCTCAGCGACACCCCCGCCCGAACCCACGCCGGAGTGGAGATCAACTCATCTATGTCGTCATACTTGTCCCCGCCCTTGGCCTCTACCGTTCCGGCCGACAACCTGGGCTCGCTCTTTGCCGCCGCCACCGGCTGTGCCGCAACCGTAACCGGCTCGGACGAAGCATCGGTCTGGGGCATATATCTCCGCCCGCCGATATAGTCCGAAGCGGGCACATCCACCAGCCCGTCGTTCGCCGTGGCAGGTTCGGCCACCTCCGCCACCTCCGCCACCGGCGCAGAAACCACCGGCTTGGGAACCGACAGTACCTCCTCGCCCGTCTCGCCATCGAAGCCCGTCGCCACAATTGTCAGCTCCAGACTGTCGCCCAACCCCGCCTTATACGCCGTCCCCCAGATCAGATTGGCTGTCCAGCCCGTCCGCTCCTGCAAATAGTTGCGAATGGTGCTCGCCTCACGCTGGGTCACCGGCTTGTCGCCATAGGAGATGTTCAGAAGAATGTTCTTCGCCCCCGTTATGTCGCGATGGTTCAACAACAGCGAATTGACCGAGCTCTCGACGGCATTCAACGCCCTGTCGCCCCCTTCGGCCCGCGCCGAGCCCATAAACGCCCGGCCGCTCCCCCGCATCACCGTGTTGACATCGGCAAAGTCGACATTCACCGTTCCGTGACCCGTGATTATCTCCGCTATGCCTTTCACCGCCGTCGCCAGCACATCGTCCGCCTTCCAAAAGCCCTCGAACACGGTCAAATCGCCATACAGCTCCGAGATGCTGTCGTTGCTCAGCACCAGCAGGCTGTCGGTGTACTGCCGCAGCTCCTCGATGCCTTCCGCCGCCTGAGCCGTCCTGAGCGGCCCCTCGTCGGTATAAGGTGTCGTGACGATGCCCACGGTGAGAATATCCAGCTCCTGCGCCGCCCTGGCAATCACCGGACTTGCTCCCGTGCCGGTTCCCCCGCCCATTCCGGCGGTGATGAACAGCATCTTGGTGCCCTCCGTGCGGAAGACGTTGATGATGTCGTCCAGACTCTCCTTGGCGGCCTGCGAACCCATTTCGGGCATATTGCCTGCGCCGAGGCCACTGCCGAGCTGGACTTTGATGGACGCTTTCGACATCTCCAACGCCTGCGCATCGGTGTTGCACGCCATAAAAGTCACGTCGTTGATGCCCAGATCGACCATGTGGTTCAACGCATTTCCCCCTGCGCCTCCGACCCCTGCCACCATAATGATGGAGCGGGTAACATCCTCTAAGGCTAAACTATTTATGATATTGCTCATAATTCAATGAATTGAAAATGAAAATATGAAAGGATGAAAAGATGAGCTGCGCGCAAGAAAAACATTTTTCCATTTTTTCATCTTATCATCTTTTCATTATTATAGGTCTTCGTCGCCGTCCAGTGTTTCCGAGAAGAATCCGTCGAACCAGTTCTTAAGCGGATTGCGTTTCGGTTTCTTCTCGCGCCTCCTCTCGACCACCTCATCGTCGTCGTCCACCTCCCGTTCATCGTCGGGCTCCGACACCGCACGTTTCGGCTCGCCAAGCGCACCGATTCCCGATCCCGCCGAAGAACGCACCACGCCTCCACCGTTCCCTTCCGAACCATCCTCCAATCCCATCAACAACAGCCCGATAACGGTCGCCCTGGCAGG
The DNA here is from genome assembly GCA_002293425.1 of Alistipes sp. UBA940. GTDB lineage: Bacteria > Bacteroidota > Bacteroidia > Bacteroidales > Rikenellaceae > UBA940. The sequence goes on from DBDE01000037.1 coordinate 38,957, forward strand.
ATTCTGCGCCACCTCCAAACTGTCTTCCGTCACCCGTGCATCGGGAAAAGCCAACCTCACCTCCATCCCCAGCATCTCGCGGAACAGCTCGTCCACGCCTGCCAACTGCGACCCCCCACCCGTCAGCACCACTCCCCCGCGCAACCTGTCGGCGTAACCGCTCTCGCGCAGCTCCTGTCCGACAAACCCCACTATCTCCCGCAGTCTCTGCTCGATGATGGTCGCCAGATTACGTTGTGAGATCTCCTGATTCTCACGCGGCGAACGGCCCGGTATTTTGATCAGCTTGTCGCTTTTCACCTGATCGACCATTGCAAGGCCATAGGTGGTCTTCAGATCCTCCACGTGCTTCTCCAAAATCCCCTGCAACTTAATATCGTTGTCGATGTCGCCGCTTCCGAACGGGACGCTGGCCACATACCTCACCGCATTGTCGCAAACGACGCAAACATCGGTCGCTCCGGCTCCCAGATCGACCACCACGACCCCCAACTCCCTCTCTTCGGGCAGCAAAACACTGCGCGCACTGGCCACGGCACCTGCCAGAATACGCTTCGAACGAACCCCCAGGGCGAGCAAAGTCTTCTCCAACCGATCCAACAACGTCCCCGAACCGAGCACAAACCCATACTTCGCCCCCAGCGTCTTGCCGAAAGAGCCGACCGGCTCGTCCACATCCTTCCCGTCGACCATAAACCGCAGCGGCACCCGCTCCAGAATCCGGCTCCCCTCCTCGGCCCCGGCACCCTCCATCGCCTGTCGCAATATCTTCACATCTTCGGCCGTGACCTCGCCGTCGCTCTTTCGGGTCGCCACCTCATAATCCAACTCGCCCCATCTCACGGCGCGCCCCGCGGTGCCGGTATAAAGCTCCGAAACCCGCATCCCCAACTTGCCCTCGACACGCGAAATAGCCTCGCGAACCGCGTCCGACACCTTCTGGCGGTTGGTAATCTCGCCCCGCGTGACCCCCTCCATCGGCAGCCACGAAATATCCTTGATGGACAACCTGTCGCCCTCCAAACATCCCACAGCCACGCTCACGCCGCCCGAGCCCAGGTCCAACGCCGCAATCAATTCACCCTGCATACTATCTGATCTTTATACTTTACGTCTATCGTCCGATATTTCTCCATCTCTCCGCTCCGCCAAAAAGCCTCTAACTTGTGCATCTTATCATACTCCGTGCCATCCAGCTCACCGAAAACGATGGTGCGACCGCCCGTTCGGGGCACCAGATACAGCTCGCCGGCGACAACACCGACAGCCGTCACCCGCGAAGCCCAAAACTCGCTATCCACCACAAACTCCACAAAGTTAGCGAGTTTAGGGATAAAATCTAACGTTTGTTGCGAAAAAATTTCGTTTTCGAGCGTCGAAGTCCATTTCGACGCATTATTTTCGATCCCGACATCGGCATTCCGAAGCTCCGAGCGGAGCGCGTCTATCCGTTCGGCCTTTCGACGCTCGAACCCCTCACGCTTCAGCCGGCCCCAAAAACGCTTGGGTCCCGAACGCTCCGCAGCACGCAACTCATCCCGCAAAGCACTTCGCTCGGCCGTCAATTGCTTCCGCTCGCCGTCCAATGCCGTAAACTCCTGCAAGAAATAGTCGAAATTTTGCCTCAGAAGCGACGCATAATCGACACTCACCGCCGGATCGAACCCCACCGGAACCTCGCCCCGAACCACCATCGTGTCGCCATGCGGAAAGCCCCTCCCGTCGGGCAGTATCCACCGTTCGCGCGTAACCCAAAAACGCTGTCCCGCAGCCGTCTCGACCCGAAAAAGCGGCCGTCGCTGCTCCACCTTGATCGTCAGATTGCCCGACAGATCGGTCCTCACCCTGACATCTCTTATCCCGTCGTAAGATTCCAGAAAACGCTCGATTGCGCGCGTGTCGACATTATCTATCGGGCTGCCCAGCACCGCAAATCCGCCCTCGGCCAGCCACCGACGCACCGAGTCGGGCGTGGCGATGGTCATAGCGCGATTTTGTGCCACCTCGATGTCGACCCTTTCGACCGCAATTTCGGCCCTCCGCTCGCGGGCATACAGCGTCGCAAAAACCGCATAAGCGGCGATCGCAAGCCACATAAAAATGGATATAGCTATGGTCAGGACTCGGTTCAAATCTTGCGTTTTATGGTTTCGGCAATTTCCTGACAGTGGTTTTCGATGTTGCCCGCGCCGAAGGTCGCAACGACGTCGGTCGGGGTGTTTTTCAGCCATTCGGCAAGCTTCTCCTTGGCCACAACGCACCACGGAACGGTAATAAACCGCCCTATCAGTTCCGCATCGACACCCTCTATCGGCTCCTCGCGTGCGGGATAGATGGGGGTGAGAACAACCTCGTCCGCCCCGCTCAACGCCTCACCGAACTCGGCGGCAAAATCCCTCGTCCGAGAGTAGAGATGGGGTTGAAAAATGGCCGTAAGTCGCCGCCCTGGAAACATCTCTTTAAGCGAACCTATCGCCGCCCGAAGCTCCTCGGGGTGATGGGCATAGTCGTCGACATAAACCGCCCTCGGAGTATTGACGTAGAGATCGAAACGCCTTTTCACCCCACGGAAATTTTTGAGTGCCTGGCGAAGTTTCTGTTCGTCAACCCTCTCGCCCCGAATCTCGGCCGCAATCCTTATCATCATCACCGCACCCGCCGCATTCTCTCTATTGATCCGGCCCGGGATGCCCAGCTCGATGTCGTCCGGCAAGTCGGAGGCCGAATATCTGTACACCGCGATGCCCGCCGGAACCTCGATCTCGACCTTTCGATGGAGTATCACCGCCCGCTTCACCCGACCGACAAACTGCTCGAACGCCCTGCGCACCTCGGCGTGGCTGCCGTAGATGTCGAGGTGGTCGGCATCGACGCTCGTTATGAGCGCAACGTCGGGGTTCAACCGCAGGAACGACCTGTCGAACTCGTCCGCCTCGACCGATATAATTGAGAGTTGAGAATTGAGAGTTGAGAGTTGTTTTTCGCCGCCGTCATTGCGAGGAGAACGAAGTTCGACGCGGCAATCTTCGCGCGCGTAGCCCGCCTGATGACTCTCCAACACCAGATTGCTGTCGAAATTCTTCGATATGCCGCCCAGAAACGCACTGCCGCCGCCCGTCAAACACCTCACCAACCACGCCACAAGCGTCGTCGTGGTGGTCTTGCCGTGGGTGCCCGCAATCGCCATAGTAAATTTGCCTTCCGTCACGTGACCCAGCATCTCCGAGCGTTTCTCGACCACGAAACCGCGCTCCAAAAACCATCTCAGCTCGCTGTGATCGGCCGGAACAGCGGGCGTATAAACCACCAGCGTATGCTCCGGATCGCGAAACCACGGCGGGATCTCCCCTACATCGTCGACATAATGGATCGCCGCACCCTCCTGCTCCAACGCCCGCGTCAACGACGTCCGCGTCAGATCGTATCCCGCAACACGCCAGCCCTCGTGCAAAAAATACCTTGCCAGAGCCGACATCCCGATGCCCCCTATGCCTATGAAATAGATGTTTTTCAAGCCTGTAATCTCACAATCATATCCACAATCCTTTCGGCCGAGTCGTGGATGCCGAATTTCGAAATATTTTGGCGCAACGCCGCCAGCCGTTCCCCGTCACCCAGCAGCTCCAACGCCATCGGAATAGCGCGTTCCACAGCTTCGGCGTCCGAACAAACCACCGCCGCTCCCCGCTCCACCAACGCCATAGCATTGCGCGTCTGGTGATCCTCGGCCACATTGGGCGAAGGAACAAACAGCGTCGCCTTGCCCAGCAACCCCAGCTCCGATACCGTATTCGCCCCACTGCGCGAAATCACCAGATCGGCCGCCGCATAGGCCAGATCCATTCGCTCGATAAATGTTTGTCGTGATAGTAGTGCATCTTTCGCACCTCCTCGGTTCTCATTCGAGGCCGTACCGGTATGTACTGTCCTCTCACTCGCCCCTTCGGTCGGCGCAAAATCTGCACCACTCTGACGACAAACAGGTTGGAGGGGAATTGTTTGCATAAACGCTTCAACCTCCGCCTCATATATCTTGCCCGTCTGCCAAATTACCTGCACCTCGCCTTTTTGGAGCAACTCACCGATGTGCCGCTTCATCATATCGTTGAACGTCCGACTGCCCAGGCTTCCGCCCACAACCAACAGTACCGGCCGATCTGACGTAAATCCAAAATAGGCCAACGCCTCATCCGACTTGCCCTGAACGCTAAAACTCCCCCTCATCGGATTCCCCGTCAGCACAATTTTTTCCGCCGGAAAAAACCGCTCCATACCCTCATACGCCACACAAATCGCACCCGCTCGCCGAGCCAACAACCGATTAGCCAACCCCGCAATCGAGTTCTGCTCCTGAATAACCGTGGGCACGCCCAGTCCCTGCGCCGCCCGCAAAATCGGCGCCGAAGCATAGCCTCCGAAACCCACCACCACATCCGCCCCGAACTCCCGCACAACCCGCCGCGCCATTCGCAAACTGCGCGCGATCCTGAAAGGCAACGACAAATTGCGCCAATCCAGCCGCCGTTGCAGTCCCGCCATAGGCAACCCCACGATGCGATACCCCAGCGCGGGCACCTTCTCCATCTCCATTCGCCCGTTCGCCCCGACAAAAAGTACCTCCACATCCTCGCCCAGCCGACGCCGCAACGCCTCAGCCACCGCAACCGCCGGATAAATGTGGCCGCCCGTACCTCCTCCGGATAAAATTATTTTCATCTTAATTCCTATAAATCTCCAGCAGGCTCTCGTCGCGCGGCCTGTCCAGCGTCTGCTCCTGGGTCTGGCGGCTAACTCCCAGCATCATCCCGAGTGCCAGCGACAGGAAAAGTTCCGAAGAGCCTCCCTTGCTGATAAGCGGCAGTGTCAACCCCGTCGAAGGCAGCAGATTGGTCGACACCATCATATTGGCCATCGCCTGCAAAGTTATAAGCAGCCCCAACCCCAAAACCAGTAAACTCGGAAAAGCGGTCCCGCACCTCTTAAATATCAATATCGCCCGAAAAAATATCCACAAATAGAGCAACAGCACCCCTAAACCCCCAATAATCGCCCCATACTCCTCGATGATAAAAGCATAAGCATAATCGCTCTCGGCCAAGGGCAAGTTCTCCCGCTGGATGCTCTCGCCCACCCCGCGCCCCATCAAGCCCCCCGCCGCAATAGCGATCTTGGCCTGCTCGACCTGATAATTGTCGCTCCCGCTCTCGCCGTCCATCACGAAACTCTCGAACCGACTCACCCACGTCTCCATCCGCTCCGGCGGCCGCCCGATAAGGTACAACAGCCCGATCCCCACCGAAGCGATCAGCACCAACCACCCCACGACCTTAACCAGCTCCGCCATCCGTACCCGTCCGATGAAGAGCATCACAAAGCAGGTGCCGAAAAGTATCAATGCGGTCGACAAATTGGTCGGAAAAATCACCATACACGACGCCACGACGGGTGCCAAAAGCGGCAAAGTTGTCGTTCGCAAAATGTCCATATTCCGCCGTCCATTCATCCCCAAAGCGGGCAGCACCCGAGCCGTGGCTATGGTTTTCTGCCTTCTGGCCAGTTCCCTTGCGACGACCATCACCGTGGCAACCTTCAAAAAGTCACTCGGCTGAAAAGTGAAGTTGGCTATCGGAATGCGTATCCACCGCGGTGCATCGGGCGCATCGGGATTGACCTCGCCGACGAAATAGACCAGCAGCGTAAACGCCAACGCCAGCCCGTAAGCACCCCAAACCACTCGCCCATAGAACTGATAATTGATCTTATGGACCGCAAAAATGACAACCAACCCCATCACCACAATAACCAGCTGCCGCACCAGGATCCGAATGTGGTTGCCGCCCACCCACGCCGCAGCCGCGCCCGTCGACGAATAGACCACCAACAGCGACATCACGCCCAAAATGAGCGCAATGACCCACAGTGTCACATCGCCGCCGGGCTTCAACAATTTTGCTCTATCCATTGCCGGAACTTTTGTCCCCTGTCCTCGTAATTTTCAAACAGATCGAAACTGGCGCAAGCGGGAGACAACAGCACAGTGTCGCCCTGCTGAGCCACACCACGCGCCGCACTCATCGCCTCATCCAACGAATGGGTGTCGAAAACAATCGGAACCCGCCCCGCAAACTCCCTCACCAGCTTGCCATTATCCACCCCCATACACACCAACGCCTTCACCCGAGGCATAAACTCGAACAACGGCGCATAGTCGTTCCCCTTATCGGTCCCGCCCGCGATCCAAACCACCGGCCCCGCAACCTGCCGAAAAGCATAAACCACGCTCTCGACATTGGTGGCCTTCGAATCGTTGATCCACGTGACGCCATCGCGCACCGCAACCCTCTGCAAGCGATGATCGGGTGCGACGAAGTTCCCGACAGTGGAAGCGATGCTCCCTTCATCCACCCCCGCCGCCCGAGCAGCCAAAGTCGCCGCCGCCACATTATCGGGACCATAAAACGGCACCAACCGCTGCACGCCCTCGAACCGCTCCATCATCTTCTCCGTCATCGGATCGTCGCCCTGATAAACAAACACATCCTGTGCCCGCTGATTCTGCACAATACGCATCTTGCTCCTTGCATAAGCCTCGAACGACCCGCCGTAACGGTCCAGGTGGTCGGGCGTGATATTGGTCAGCACGGCAATGTCGGCCCGAAAACGGAACATCCCGTCCAGCTGAAAACTGCTCAACTCCAACACGTACCACTCCCGCGGCGCAGTCGCCACCTGATAAGCAAAGCTCTCGCCTATGTTGCCACCCAACCCGACGTCGTACCCCGCATCTTTCAGCATCTGATAAACCAGGCTGGTGGTCGTGGTCTTCCCGTTGCTCCCCGTCACACAAATCACCTTGCTGTCGCCTATGTACCGCCCCGCAAACTCTATCTCGGAGACGACGGGAATATTCTTCTGCCTTACAGCCTCGACAACAGGGGCACTGTCCGGTATCCCCGGACTCTTCACCACCTCGTCGGCACTGAGTATCAGTTCGGCCGTGTGCCCCCCCTGTTCGAAAGCGACACCGTGCTCCCTCAACGCATCGACATATCGCTCCGAAATCACCCCCGCATCGCTCAAAAACACATCGCACCCCCGCTCACGCGCCAATACCGCCGAGCCATAACCCGAAATCCCCCCTCCGAGAACTACAACACGTTTCACTTCTTCTGTGGAACCAACAGCGTTCCGTCGTCACCGGCAGCAACATTACGCTTCCACCGCTCGTCATAACCCGGAAAATCGGGCATAGCGGGAATATTCTTCCCGTTGCCATTATCCAAAAAGCCGTTCGCGTCCTCCTTCTTCACATTGCCGTCCATATATTTCACCAGCAAATAGCGGTCGAGCCCGCTCCACAACTCAAACAAATTGGCCGCCGTTCTGGTCGAATAGTCGGTGAGGTAATTCACCATTCCGTCCCCCGACAGCTCGGCAACGCCATCCACATCCTCAACCTCGGCCAACCGCGCGTTCTCCCACTCGTCGATCTTCTTGCGAACGTCGGCCGAAATCATATCGTAACGCAAATAGGCAAAGTTGGAGATGCGGTTGGTCAACCAGAACATCGAGGTGGGCGAATACTCCACCATACTCCCGTTCTCTTCGCTCAAGCACCACGGCACCTCCACCGAAGCGGAATAGATGGGGGTTAAAGGCGACGTGGCCGCATCGTCGGTGCCGAACCAAAGTATCCCGCCCGACTTCTTATCCCTCGCCTGGCCTACAAACCAGAAACCGGTCTGCTGGGTCGCCACGGCACGCTCATTGAGATAGGTCTTGCCATCCACCGTCCACTCCATCGGCCGCCAGCGGTAAGGCAAATTGTGTCCTCCCGCGCCAATATCGCGCGTCATATCCATCGGCGTGCCCTCATAATGATCCCGCATAGCGTCGAAAACCTGCTTGGGCGAGATCTTCTCCGTCGGCTTCACCCACAACGGCATCCGCTTGGTCAGGTCGTACCCCATAGCATAGTCTACATACTCCTCCATTCCCTCGGCCACACGCCTGAAAAACGCCCAAACCCTCGCTTCACAACCCCTCGCGGCACTGAAACTGAGCGGCGCATAGGTGTCGCTGAACGAAAAATCGTCATCCGTTCCGCTGTAAAACCCATTCTGGCGCGCAAACGAAATAACATCCTGGGAATACAAACAATTTTCCGGATCGTTCTTCGGAAACTGCGTTATCCGCGCGTGGTTGGCGTGCGCACTCACATAGCCGTCCGGAATCCGCCGCGCAACCCACACTATGCCCTTGCCGTACTTCCCCTTGCTCTGCAACTCCATAATCCACGCCTCGTCCTTGTCGGCAATCGAAAAACTCTCGCCGCTCGAAGCATAACCATAGCGGTCGGTCAGCCCCGCAATAACCTCGATGGCCTCCCGAGCTGTCTTAGCCCGCTGAAGCGCGATGTATATCAGCGACCCGTAATCCATAATCCCATTCGGGTCGCCCAGCTCCTGAAGACCCCCATAAGTGGTCTCGCCGATAACCAGCCCGTGCTCGTTCATATTGCCGACGGTGGAATAGGTTTGGCGGACCTGCTCGATCTCGCCCAGATATTTGCCCGTATCCCACTCATAGATCGGCAACATCATCCCCCGTCGATACATCTGCGCGGGCGAACGATAGAGTGCCCCGAACAGCTGGTGACTGTCGGCCGCATAGCTCACCATCACGCTCCCGTCGGTGGATGCCCCGCGGGTGATAATAAAATTCGTACAAGCCCAAATGTCTCCAGCCATAATCAACGCCAAAATTAAAATAAGTCTCTTCATAATGAAATGGATTTTCGACAAATTTAGTGCAAGTTGAGCGCAATGCCAAATTTATTTGAGCATTGCCGAAACGCAGCCTAAATTCACTAACGCGATAGCGTTAGTAAAAATAATGAAAAAGGATGAATCCGCGCATCCCCACCGGTTTGGCAACTTTGGCGGCCTGAATCGTGCGTCGCTTGGGGCGAAAAACCCCGACGGTGCGCAAAAAATCGCGCTGAGCCTTCACTATGGCCCGCGAAGTCTCACGCCTGCCCCCGACAAAACAACACAAGGCAAGAACAAAATCCAAAACAAACCTCACAGCCAAAGTGAGCTCCATCCGACCCGCCGGAAGGTTCTTGTAAAGCATCGCAAGATTGTTCCGAAAATTAAGGTAACTCTTTGACGGTGAGGGCTTTAACGTTCCTCCCCCGAGATGGAACACCGCACTCCGCGGCTCGATCACCACATCCAGCCCCGCCGATTGTGCTCGCCAGCACCAATCCATCTCCTCCTGATGGGCAAAAAAATCGCCATCCAGCTCTCCCACTTTCTCCCAAGCCGACCGCTTCAAAGCCATACAAGCCCCCGAAACCCAAAACACCCGCCGCCGATCATCATACTGCCCGCGATCGAACTCGGTACGCCCCAACACCCTCCCGCGACAATAAGGATACCCAAGCAAATCCAACATCCCACCGGCTGCCCCTGCATACTCGAACCGATTCAATTCGCTGACACTCAATATCTTAGGCCCAACGACAGCAATCTCCTCACGACCCATCAACGTCTCCACCAACGGCTCCAGCCACCCCGCCGGAGTTTCGACATCGGAGTTCAAAAGCACAAAAACATCCCCCTCCAACATCGCCAAAGCCCGATTATACCCCTCGGCAAATCCATAGTTCCTGTCCAAATGCAACTGCGCCACATCCGCAAAATCTCTCGCAAGCAGCTCACGCGAACCGTCCGTCGACCCGTTATCCACCACAACCACATCCGCCCACGACGGAGTATTCGCCACCACCGAAGGCAAAAAACGGGGCAACACCCGCTCCCCGTTCCAATTCAATATCACAACCTTAACAACCCACACGCCCTGAACCCTCCTCTATAAAGCTATCGACAACGCCGCCACCTGCTGCCACCCGACCTTCTTCCCATCGGTGTGCAGCCCCAACTCGAAGCCCAAACTAACCCCCTTAGTCAACTGCGGCTTCCAATAAATCTGCAAATAATCGTAAAAATTACCCGACGAATAGAGCCCGTCGCCCTTATAAATCCGATTCCCATAGGCCCCCCGCAACGGCATCTGCCGCTCGCCCACATACATCCGATTACTCACCCCCACCTTCCACTTCTGAACAGTCACATCCAACGTCGCCCCCATCGGTGTCACCCATCTCCCATCCGCCATCCGGTCCCTGTCGAACGAGCCCATCCAACCCGCCTCGACACTCAACCGCTCGAACCACTCCAACACCTTCTCGCCCGCAAAACCCACCCAGGGACTAAACAAAACGTGGTCCACAACCCCATCCAACGCCCCCGTACGCGACGCCAAATGGTACATATCGAAGCTGTAACCCAACCTAAAAGCACCGTTCCCCCACATCCCCGCCGACAAAACCCGAAAGCTCTCGCGATACTCCACCGTCTGCATCCCATCCCAATCCAACGCCAACTCCACATAACCCCACCGCGGATGGTGCTGCAAAACAAACCCGTCCAACACATTGTCATAAAAAGCACTCGACCCCGCATAAATCGCCCGCGAATAGGCACCTATCAAATGTCGTCTCTCGAACCTCCCCACCAGCACCGAATACTTGGGCGAATCGAAATGGTAAAACATCAACGCCTCGATCTTGCGCCCAGGAGCCGGATTGCTGCCCATATCGAGCATAAAACTCCCCCCTGCCATCACCCGATGGTGTCCGTCGCCGCGCGCATTCACCCAATCCAACCCGATAGCCGGCGTCACCCGCGCACTGAACAGCGTCTGCGAAACAGCCACCCCCGTATCCCTCAACTCCTCGAACTCGCGATTATCGAACCTGACATCGAAACCCACATCCCACGAAAACTTCGGTACATCCTGCGCCTGCACAAATGAAGAATGAAGAACGAAGAATGAAAAAAGAAAAAAATACCGCCTCATCCTAAAACTCGTGAATTACAAGCCCCGAACGCAGTTTGGGTTCGAACCACGTTGTCTTGGGAGGCATAATATTGCCCGTGTCGGCAATGTCGATCAGCTGGGCCATACTCACCGGCCACAGCGCAAAAGCCACCGCCATCTCGCCGCTATCCACCCTTTTTTGCAACTCCTCCAAACCCCGAATGCCACCCACAAAATCTATCCGCTTGTCCGTCCGCAAATCCTTGATACCCAGCAACTTATCCAAAACCAAACCGGAAAGCACCGTCACATCCAGCACCCCTATCGGGTCGCCATCGTCATACCTCCCGGGCCGAGCCGTCAACGAATACCACCGCCCATCGACATACATTCCGAAGTTGTGCAACCCCGTCGGATGCCAAATCCCCGTAGAGGGCACCACCTCGAAATCCTGGGCCAGCCTCTCCAAAAACTCTCCGACCGAAAGGCCGTTCAAATCGCGCACAACACGATTGTAATCTATGATGCGCAACTGATCGTCCGGAAAGATCACAGCCAGAAAATAGTTATACTCCTCATCGCCCGTGTGATTGGGATTGTTTTTCCGGCACTCCTCCCCCACCCTCGCCGCCGCCGCAGTGCGATGATGACCGTCAGCAACATACAGGGCGGGAATGGCGTCGAAAACAGCCGTTATCCTGTCGATGACAGCAGGCTCCGAAACGACCCAAAACCGATGCGCGAACCCGTCCTCGGCCACAAAATCGTACTCCGGCGAGCCCTTCACGATCTCGGCCACGATGCGGTCCATCTCCGCGTCGGAGGGATAAGCAAAAAACACCGGTTCGATATTGGCCCGCTGACGGCGAACGTGGATCATCCGGTCCTCCTCCTTATCGGGCCGCGTCAACTCGTGCTTCTTGATCCTGCCCGCCATATAATCCTCGACACTCGCGCCCGCCACCAAACCATACTGCGTCCGGCCATCCATCGTCTGGGCATAAATATAATAACACGGCGCACCGTCCTGCACCAACCATCCGCGCTGCTTCCAGGCCCGATAATTCTCCACGGCCCGGGCGTAAACCTGTTCGCTGTGCTCATCGGTCCCGGGAGCAAAATCTATCTCGGGCTTGGTTATATGCAGCAGCGACTTCTCGCCCGCCTCACTTCTTGCCTCGGCAGAGTTCAGCACATCATAGGGCCTTGCAGCCACCTCTTTTGCATACTCCCTGGGCGGCCTGACACCCCTGAATGGTCGAATATCCATAACTTTTAATTAACTTTGAATTTGATCTCGCCCGTCTCAAAAAAGCCGACGATCTGCCGCGCCGCCGCCAATCCCGCATTGACATTCGCTTCGGCCGTTTCGGCACCCATCTTCTTGGCCGTGGCAAAAAACCGCTTCCCGAACTGCGAAAGGTCGGTGTCGGGCGCAACATCGGTGGCATATTTCAAATCGTCCCTCTCGCCGAAAGCCCTCACAAGTCCCTGTTCGTCCACAACCTCCTTGCGCGCGGTGTTGATCAGCGTCGCCCCCTTGGGCATCGACATCAACAGATCGTAACCGATGCTGCCCCGAGTCTCGGCCGTGGCCGGAATGTGCAGCGACAAATAGTTCGACACGGAATAGAGCTCCTCCACCGAACCGACCCACTCCACCGAACCGTCGGAATTGTCGACGAACGGGTCATAGGCCACGACCCTCATCCCGAAACCCCGACCCAAAGCAGCCACCAGCCGTCCCACATTGCCGTAGGCGTGAATGCCCAGCGTCTTGCCCTTCAGCTCCGTCCCTGTTCCGGGCGTAAAACCATTCCGGGCCATAAATATCATCATCCCCAACGCAAGTTCCGCCACGGCATTGGAGTTCTGGCCTGGTGTGTTCATCACCACGATCCCCCGCTGGGTGCAGGCCGCCAGATCGACGTTGTCGTATCCTGCTCCGGCTCTGACAACGATTTTGAGGTTGGTTGCTTTTTCGACAATTTCCCGCGTGACCTTGTCGCTTCTGACGATCAGGCCTTGGGTTTGCGGAGTGATGTCGCTTAGTGTGCCCTCGACGAGCCCTTCGCCGATGATGCTTCGGATTCCCTCCACCGCTTCGCGTGCAAACGGCTTCTCGGTCGCAAGTAGAATATTCATAACCATTTACGCTTTTTCGAACTCCCGCATAATATCGACCAGATACTCCGTATGACCGATCGGAAGCGCATTATACATCGAAACCCTAAACCCGCCAACAGACCTGTGTCCCTTAACCCCCACGATCCCTTTTTCGTTACACAGCGACAAAAACGCATCCGACTGCTCCTCGAACCCGGGTGCCATCACAAAAGTGATGTTCATCAACGACCTATCTTCCCGCTCCACCACCCCGCGGAACTTCGAATTACGGTCTATCTCGTCATACAGCAACGCCGCCTTCTTCTTATTGCGCGAATACATCTCCCGCACTCCGCCCTCGGCCCGCATCCACTTCAGCATCTCGTTGATGGCGTAAATGGTGAACACCGGAGGCGTGTTGTACATCGAATGGTTGGCCGCGTGCTCGCGATACTGCATCATCTTGGGCAACTTCTTATCGCCCCGCTCCATAAAGTCGTTGCGGATGATCACAAACGCCGCACCCGCCGGCCCCATATTCTTCTGCGCACCGCCATAGATCATCGCATACTTCGAAATATCCATCGGACGCGACAGAATGTCGGAACTCATATCGGCCACCAAAGGCACCGGACAATCCATATCGGTGTGCAGCTCCGTCCCGTAAATGGTGTTGTTGGTCGTGATGTGCAAATAATCCAGCCCCTTCGGAATTTCGTAACCTTTCGGGAAATAGGTGTATCCCTTGTCTTCGCTGGTGGCCACCAAAACGGCGTCGCCCACCCGCTGAGCTTCCTGAAAAGCCTTGTGGGCCCACACTCCGGTGTCGACATAACCCGCCCGGGAGCCCATAAAGTTATACGGGATAAGGTAGAACTGGGTCGACGCGCCGCCGCCCATAAAGAATATGCTGTAATCGTCGGGAATATCGGCCAGGAAGCGTAAATTGGCCTCCGCCTCCTCGATCACGGCCTCATAGTACTTCGCCCGATGCGAAATCTCCAACACCGACAGCCCATTTCCCCGAAAATCGCGAATATCGCTAATGCACTGTTCGATAACACTCTGCGGCAGGATCGACGGCCCTGCATTGAAATTATACTTCTTCATCGCTAAACAAGAATTTGAAACACAAAGATAACAAAAATAATTACCCTATCTTTGTATCGGAAAAAATTTTACACTATGATAAAATCGATGACCGGTTTCGGGCGCGCCGAAAGCTCCGGCATAGTCGTTGAAGCGCGCACCCTGAACAGCAAGCAGCTCGATCTTAGCATTAAGATGCCTTCGCGGTTTCGGATCCTCGAATACGATTTGAGGGCTGTCGCTTCGCGCGCCATAGTGAGGGGAAAGGCCGATGTTTATGTCACTTTCGATGCGGGTTCTTCGGTCGGTGCGACCATTAATGCGCCTGTTTTCGAAGCCTATTATCGCCAGATAGCGGATGCTGCCCGCGCGGTGGGGGGCTCTACGGAGGGGATCGCTGCGGCTATTCTGAGGCTGCCCGACGTGGTTGGCGGCGAGAACACGGCGGCTTCGCAGGAGGAGTTGGACGTTTTGCGGGAGTGTTTCGAGCGTGCGCTGGGGGCGTTGGAGCTGTTTCGTGCCCACGAGGGCGAGATTTTGGCGGCCGACATTCTTGCACGGGTCGACCGCATCGAGGAGTTGCTCGGGCAGGTCGAGCCTCACGAAAAGGCGCGATTGGGCGTGGTTCGGCAGCGCATTTTGGATCACGTGGCGGCGTTGGGCGTGGTTGTGGACGCCAATCGGTTGGAGCAGGAGATGGTTTTTTGGGTCGAAAAGCTCGACATCACCGAGGAGAAGGTGCGCCTGGCCAAGCATTGCGACTATTTCCGAGAGACGTGCGCGACTCCCGAGCTGGACGTAGGCCGAAAACTCGGATTTATTTCACAAGAAATGGGCAGAGAAATCAACACGTTGGGCTCGAAGGCCAACGACGCCGAGATCCAGCGCATAGTCGTGCAGATGAAGGACGAGCTGGAAAAGATAAAGGAGCAACTTCTTAATATATTGTGATGGGACGGCTTTTGATATTTTCTGCGCCGAGCGGTTCAGGCAAAACCACCATCGTGAGGCGGTTGATGGAGCGGTTTCCGAGGCTGGAATTTTCGGTCTCGGCAACTTCGCGCCCGCCGCGGGGAGAGGAGGTGAACGGAAGGGATTATCACTTTATGTCTCCCGAAAAGTTCCGCCAACTAATTGACAGTCAGGCATTTGTGGAGTGGGAGGAGGTCTACCTGGGGACCTGCTATGGCACGTTGCGAAGCGAGATAGAGTCGATTTGGGCGCGCGGAAACGTGTGTGTGTTCGACGTCGACGTGGTGGGTGGAGTGCGGCTCAAACAGATTTTCGGCGACCGCGCGATGTCGTTTTTCATCGAGGCTCCCTCGGTGGACGAGTTGCGCAAAAGGCTCGTCGGGCGCGGGACGGACAGTGCCGAAAGCATCGAAAAACGGCTCGCCAAGGCATCTGAGGAGATGTTGCGCGCGCCCGAGTTCGACCACATCATAGTTAACGACAACCTCGATCGGGCGGTGGATGAGGTTGCCCTTTTGGTGCGCCGTTTTATCGACCGATGAGGCGGGTGATGCTATATTTCGGGTCGTTCAATCCGGTCCATCGGGCACATATTGCGATTGCGGAATATGTTGTGGCTCAGGGAGTTACGGACGAGGTGGTGCTGGTTGTTTCGCCTCAAAGTCCGTTTAAGGATTCGGATGATCTGGCTCCCGAGATAGAGCGTTTCGAGGGCGTGGAGCGGGCTGTGGCGGCGTCGCGCTATCCTTCGCAAATCAAGGCTTCGGCGGTGGAGTTTTTGTTGCCGCGGCCGTCGTATACCATTGATACTCTGCGCTTTATCGAGCGCGAGTGTCCCGATGCGGAGTTGTCGTTGCTCGTCGGCGAGGACAATGTTGCCGACCTGCCTAAGTGGAAGGAAGCTTCTGCGATTTTGGGCCATTACCCCATTTTTGTCTATCCGAGGGGCGACGGGGCCGGGGTTTTCCCCGAGTGGGCGACGGTTTTGCGCGATGCGCCGCGGATGGAGATTTCGTCGACCCAGATTCGTGCTTTGTTGGCCGATGGGCGCGAAAAGTATCGCGCAGGGCACTTCGGGGCGGCATTGAACGATTTTTTGCGTGTGCTCGACCTCGCTCCGACCAACGCCGAAGCTGCCGGATACAGACAGTTGATCGATGAGATTTTGGAATTTAGGAACACCGATATTTTGAATCCGTAAACCCACTTTTTGTTCGACTTGCCCGAGGCAAGTCGTTGGCCCCGCCCGTTGGGGGGGGGTCGGGCGGGCCGAAGAAAATTTGTTATGATAGATGTTGACGGAAAGATAGTTTCGACCGATATATTGACGCAGAAGTTTTTGTGCGACCTGACGGCGTGTCGGGGCATTTGTTGCGTCGAGGGCAATGCCGGTGCGCCGCTCGAAGACGACGAGTTGGCAGTTTTGGCGCGCGAGTTCGAGGCGTATCGCGATTTTATGACTCCCCAGGGACGGCAAGTCGTTGACAGTCAGGGTTTTGCGGTGCGCGACGACGACGGCGATCTGGTCACTCCGTTGGTTGGCGATGCCGAGTGTGCCTATTCGTACAGCGACGACGGGGTGACGTTGTGTGCTATCGAAAAGGCTTATAATCAGGGAGTTACGTCGTTTCGCAAGCCCATTTCGTGCCATCTCTATCCGATTCGTGTCGCACGGTTCGGCAACGGCACTTTGGGCCTCAATTATCATCGCTGGGCGGTGTGCGACGGGGCGCGGAAGTTGGGTGCGGCAAAGGGCGTTCCGGTCTACCGAATGCTGCGCGAGGCCATCGAGAGGCGGTTCGGCAAGGAATTTTTTGAGGCTCTGGAAGCGGCGGAGGAGTATTTAACTAAATAAAAAAAACTGTTTTCGTCAGAGTGGTGCAGATGCTGCTCTGTCCGAAGTTTTGAGTGAGGGAGCGTACTTTGATGTACGTGACCGAGCGAAAAACAAGAAAGTGCAGCAGATGCACTGCTATCACGAAAACCGAATGATCAAACTTTCAATTATAATCGCAACTTTCAACCGCAGCGCACAACTGCGGCGAACGCTGCAATCGCTTGTCGGTCAGACAGTTAGCCCGTCAGATTGGGAAGTGGTCGTGGTTGACAACAACTCCGCCGACAACACGCCTCAGGTCTTTGCCAAGTTCGCCGCCGACCACCGTGAATTGAACCTGCGGATGGTCGCCGAACCGCGTCAGGGGCTATCGTGGGCGCGAAATCGGGGAATGGCGGAGGCGCGCGGCGAGGTTCTGGCCATCATCGACGACGACGAGGAGGTGAATGCCGAGTTTGTGGCGGCGTACCTCGATTTTTTTGCGCGAAATCCCTCTGTGGCGATGGCCGGAGGGCGTGTTGTGCCGGTTTACGAGACCGAGCGACCGCGGTGGATGACGCGCTGGACGGAGCGGCCGATCGCGGGAACGCTCGATCTGGGGCGGCGCGAACGGCCCTTTACGCGGGGTTATCCGGCGGGCGGAAATTTAGCTGTAAGACGCTGGGTGATAGAGAGTTACGGCGGTTTCGACACCTCGCTCGGCCGCACCGGCACGGCTCTTATCGGCGGCGAGGAGAAGGAGTTTTTCCATCGCATCTCGACCCACGGAATCGTGGCGTGGTACACTCCGCAAGCCATAATTTACCACATCATTCCGCCCGAAAAACTGACACCAGACTATTTTCGCCGCCTCGCGCTGGGTGTCGGCCGCAGTCAGCGAATGATGGGTCTGGGCGGCGGTTTCATTAGAGAGGTCTTGAAATGGCTCGTCACGCTTGTTCTGGCCGTATTTTTTGCTATCACGATGCGTCCGGCAAAGGCAAAATACCTGCTCGTCCTGCGCCTCGGGATCACTCGCGGCCTGCTGGGGTTATAGTTGCTCCAAATGGCTGAATATCAGCTTGTTACGGGCTAATTCGAGGGTCGGCCGAGAGTCGAATATCCCGAAAATAGCCGAACCCGAGCCCGACATCGACGCATACACCGCGCCGGAGCGGTAAAGCGACTGTTTCAGTTCTTGCAGCTGCGGATATTTCTCAAACACCGAGCGTTCGAAGTCGTTGATTATCAGCGTTTTCCAATCTTCAAAGGGACGTTTCAGCAGTTCGCGCAACGGCTCGCGCGGCTCACGCGGAACGACGCTGGCGTACGCCTCGGCAGTCGAGATTTCTATCGAAACGGGCTTCACGACAGCCAACCATTTACCCGCAAGATCGAGGTCGAGTGGAGTCATAATTTCGCCCCTGCCCGTGCAAATTTGCGGCGTACCTTTAATAAAAAAGGGAACGTCGCTACCCAGCCGAGCCGCCAGAGTTTCGAGTTCCGCATCCGACAGACCGAGCGTAAACACCTGATTACCAGCCCTTAACACTGCCGCCGCATCGCTCGATCCGCCGCCCAGACCGGCCCCCGACGGAACGGCTTTGTGCAGCTTCACGACCGCCTCACCCGCCCCGAATTCACGCTGTAAGAGCCGCAGCGCACGCATACAAAGGTTGCTCTCCGGCGGGCAATCGAGCGGTGCGCCGGAGGTCTCCAAAACCGAACTTCCGGAGCCCGCAGGAGTCAACGAAACCGTGTCATACAGCTCTCTGAGACCGATTATCGCCGTTTCTATGTCGTGAAAACCATCCGTCCGTTTGCGCACAATGTGCAACCCCAGATTGATTTTCGGGCACGCCCTGAGTTCCATAATTTTCGCTAAATTTGCAACGCGCAACCACTCGCCTGCGCGCCCCAAAATTATGAAATTTCGCACAGAAATCACAATTCCGCCCCTCGATCCGGCGCGAAAAATCGACCACACCAGGCGTGGTTTTTCCATCGGATCGTGCTTTGCCGAACGAATTACCGATCGTCTGAAAAGAGCGAAAATCCCCGTGGAAAGCTATTCTGGCGGGGTTTTGTACAATCCGATGTCGATCGCCGACGCACTTGTCGCCGCCCCGCCCGACGCCGATTGGGTGCTGATGACTTTCGGCACGGCGTGGGTGTATGAGCGCGAGGGCAAAATTGTTGCGAATTGCGGCAAACGTCCGGCCTGTGATTTTACGCGTAAACGGCTGACTATCAATGAGATAACTCAGCGATTCGATGCACTTTTTTCGTCCGGCGGACCGCTTTTCGGCAAGCAGGTGATACTCACTCTGAGCCCCATTCGCCACCTGCGCGACGGCTTCGAGGAGAACTCGCTCAGCAAGGCGATTTTGCGTGTTGCAATTGCCGAAATAGTGGCGCAACACGCTGATTGTCAGTACTTTGCGGCCTACGAAATTTTGAACGACGACCTTCGCGATTATCGTTTTTACGGTCCCGATCTGGCCCATCCGTCGGCCGAGGCGGTGGAGTATATTTGGGAGAAATTTTCGGCAGCTGCGCTTTCGCCGGAAACGCTGGGGTTGTTGCCTTCTATCGACGATTTTGTGCGTGCCGCCGAGCATCGTCCGTTCGATGCTAACTCGCTGGAACACAATGAGTTCCGTGCGTCAATGCTGGCTCGGATCGAGGAGTTTTCGGCCCTCCATCCACAGGTCGATCTGGGGGCTGAAATCGAATATTTTTCGTAACTTTGTCGCTTATGAAAAGAGCCGTTTTTTTGTTTTTCGCGATATTGCCGTTTTTTGCGCACGCCGCCAGGCCGAAACTCGTTGTGAATGTGATAGTTAGCGGCGTCGGAAGCGACTTTTTGGATCGCTATTCGCACAATTTTTCGGAGAGTGGTTTTCGGCGGTTTGCTGCGAACGGAACCGACTGTGTATCAGCGCGTTACGGTTATATGCAGACCCTTTCGCCGACCGGCATTGCGACCTTTGCGACGGGGGCCGATCCATCGTTGCACGGGGTGGTTTCGGAGGCGTGGATCGAGCCGATTTCGGGCGCGCGGGTGACGCTCACGGGCGATGCTTCGGTGCGCGGTTTGGGCTCCGATCCCGGGCGTGGATTGCACTCGCCGACGGAGCTTTTGATGCCTGTTTTGGGTGATGGATTGATTGCGCAATCGCCTGATAGTAAGGTGATTAGCGTTGCGGCGAGTGCTGTTTCGGCGGTGGTTGCGGGGGGACAGAAGGGAAGGGCTTTTTGGCTCGATGAACAGCGCGCGACGTGGGTTTCGTCGACCGCGTATATGGAAAAATTGCCCGATTGGGTGACGGCGTACAATGTGGCGCGGCCGGCCAATTCGTACCTCGACGGGGGGTGGTCGCTGGCTCGGCCGAAGCGACAATATGTCAGTGGTGATAGTTGGCGGAACAAACACTTTGACCGTCGTGGCGAAAACGATTATAATGCACTGATACACAGTCCGTTGGGCAACAGTTTGGTGGCCGAATTTGCGGTTAAAACGGTAGCCGAAGAGGGGCTCGGAAAGGACGACACTGCTGACATTTTGACAGTCGTTTTCGACTCTGCACGATGGGTCGGCGAGCGGTATGGGACGCGCGCGATCGAGACCGAGGATATGATTTATCGCCTCGATATGGACCTTGCGGGGATGGTCGACGGGATCGTTGCCCAGGTGGGCCAAATTGCTGATATTCTGTTTGTTATCACCGCTGACGGGGGGCTTGGCGATGGGTCGGAGAGGTTCAATGCGGCGCAGTTCAAGACCATTTTGAACAGCTTTCTCAATTCGCAATTCGGGGTGGGTGATTGGGTTGCGGATTACATCGACAGGCAGGTGTTTTTGAATCGTAATCTGGTGTATAAGAGCACTTTAAGTTTGGCCGAGGTGCAGAATCGGGCGGCGACTTTTGTGCTTCAGTTTCGCGGCGTGACTCACGTTTTGACGGGTACCGCGCTTGCCGGAGGGTACTTTTCGGAGGGGTATGGGGCGAAGATGCAGCGCGGTTTTTATCCGCGACGGGGTGGCGATTTGGTGTTGAATTTCGCGCCCGGGTGGATCGAGGAACGTGCTGATAGTGAGGCACTTGGCGGGTCGATGTACGATTATGACCGGCACGTTCCGTTGGTGTTTTACGGGTGGCAGATTCCGCCTCGGGAGTTGCCCAGCGAGGTGGATATGACCCAGGTTGCGCCGACTGTTGCGCGGATTTTGGGCATCGAGCGGCCGACTGGCTCGGAGGCGGGACTTATCGAAGTACTAAACTTTTAGTAGCGAAAACTAAAAATATAGTAGCAAAAACTAAACTTTTAGAAATATGGCGACAGACCCTGTGCAGGAGCAGATCATCGAGGAGTTTTCGGTATTTGACGATTGGATGGACAGGTACGAATATCTGATCGAATTGGCGGATGGTTTGCCGATGATCGACCCTGCCCATCGGACCGACAATTACGTCATAAACGGCTGTCAGTCAAGGGTTTGGATCGACGCAACGATGGACAGCGATGGGCGGGTTTTCTACTCCGCCGACAGCGATGCGATCATCACCAAGGGGATAGTTTCGTTGCTAATCCGCGTGCTGAACGGACGCACGCCGCAGCAAATTTTGGACACCGAACTCTACTTCATCGACCGGATCGGACTGCGTGAAAATCTCTCGCCGACGCGTGCGAACGGCCTCGGGGCGATGATCAAACAGATGAGAATGTTTGCCCTGGCTTTTCAGAACACGCCGCAAAATCTTCAAAATGCGCCGAAAAAATGATGGAACCGGAACAGATTTTAGCGACCGAAAGCCGGATAGTCGAGGCGTTGAAACGCGTTTTCGATCCCGAAATTCCGGTCAATATTTACGACCTGGGGTTGGTGTATGACGTTGATTATCAGGCAGATGGCACGGTCGACATCACTATGACGCTCACTGCTCCGGCGTGTCCGATGGCGGATATGTTGGTGGATGAGGTGAAGAGCGCGGTGGCAAAAATCAAAGGGGTCGAAAGTGTGGAGGTGCACATTGTTTTCGACCCACCGTGGAGCATCGAAAAACTCTCCGACGAGGCGAAATTAGAGCTTGGATTGCTCTGAAACCCGATTATTTCACTATATTTGCGTCACCAAAAAACATCTTTTACAAGTACTTCGTTTTATGTGTCAGGGGGTTGCCCCCGGTTAGGCGCATAAAACGTCGTACATTGGTGTTTTTTGGTTGAAATTACTTCTGTAGCCGGGGGCTTTTTTTCTTTTTTGGGCACAAATGGGCTACGGATCACTTTTGAATTTACTTTGGCGAACGGGGGAGCTGGTTGGGCGCGGTTTTGTCGGTGTTTCGGGCGAGCGTGTGGAGGTTGTTTCGCGGGGCGAACAGGCTTCGGGGAATGTGTGGTCGGGCGTCGATATCGTGGTGGATGGCGAGCGGCGGCGGGGTACGGTGGTGATTGGCGGGTCGACGGAGTTGCCTCAGAACGTGGTTTTGCGCATCGTCGAAAGTTGCG
Source organism: Alistipes sp. UBA940 (assembly GCA_002293425.1). Taxonomy (GTDB): domain Bacteria; phylum Bacteroidota; class Bacteroidia; order Bacteroidales; family Rikenellaceae; genus UBA940. The sequence goes on from DBDE01000037.1 coordinate 61,341, forward strand.
TGCCGCCGGTGTTGGGACCGGATGATGAGCTTGTTACGCAGGTGACCTATTCTATCGATCCCGGGTTGGTCGAGCGTTATGATGCGCTCAGGGCGGGGGCGGCGAAGAGGGGGTGTGCCGGACGGATAGCTTCGAAAGACCCGTTGTACCGCACCGAGCTGATGACTGCACTTTTGGTTCGACGGTTACAGCGCAAGACGGCAAGGGTGGAGGAGGTTTTCGCGAACTCGCAGAGGGATTGGAACCAGACTTTTTGGGTGCTGTTGTTGGAGGTGATGGGGGGCAATCGCAATCGCGAGGTCTACTCGGAGCTGGCTCGGCGGGTGCGGATGATAACGGTTTCGCGGGAGAAGGGCACGGCTGGGGCTGTCGAGACGTTGCTGGTTGGTGGAGCGGGATTTTTGGACGATGTGGATGGCGGGTTGTTTCGCCATTTGGCGGCTAAGCATTCGGTTGTTCCGTTGCGGACTGGCGATTGGGATGTGGCGCGGATGTATCCGGTGAACCATCCGAAGAATCGGTTGCGGCAGGTTGCGGCGTTGGTCGGCAAGCACGATTTTTTGTTGGACAGGGTGCTCGATTGCTTGAATGGGGAGGATGTGGAGCGGCTTTTTTCATTGCCGAGTCCGCCGGTGGGTGTGCCTTTGAGCCGCTCGGCCGGGCGGTTGGGGGCGTCGAAGGCGAGTTTGGTGGGGATCAATTTGGTTGCGCCGTTGATGTTTGCTTATGGGCGGGGGACGGGGCGTGACGAGTTGTGTGAGCGGGCGTTGGATTTGTTGGGTAGCATCGGCGCGGAGGAGAACAGCAAGCTTCGGGGGTGGTATGATGGGGGTTGTCGGGCGGCGAGTGCGTTCGAAAGTCAAGCTTTGTTGGAGCTGGGCAACGAGTTTTGCGCTCACGGATTGTGCGCCGAGTGCAGGTTGGGACGGGGCGAGATTGTGCAGGTTAACAAAAAATTGCCTATATTCGCAGTTTAATTTTTCATAGACTATGAGTGTTTTAACATCGGTTATCAAGCTTTTCGGCGGGTCGAAGGTCGACAGGGACCGCAAGGCGATAGAGCCTTATGTGGTGCGGACTTTGGAGGTTTATGGCACCTTACAGGATATATCCAACGACGAGTTGCGTGCCAGGAGTGCGCGGATGAGGAGCGATATTGCGGAGTTTATCGCGCCGGAGGAGGGTCGGGTCGCTACGTTGAAGGCCGATATAGATTCAGCCACGATTTCGATAGAGGACAAGGAGTCGATGGCCAAGGAGATCGAGGATCTGACCAAAAAGATCGACGAGAAGATCGAGACCAAGCTCGACGAGTTGCTGCCCGAGGCGTTTGCGGTGATGAAGGAGACGGCGCGGCGGTTTAAGGAGAATACCACCGTGGAGGTTGCGGCTAATGATTTCGACCGCGATTTGGCGGCGAGTAAAGATTTTGTGAGCATTGCGGGTGATCGGGCTGTTTATAAGAACAGCTGGATGGCCGGAGGGAATATGGTGACGTGGGATATGGTGCACTATGACGTGCAGTTGTTCGGCGGGGTGGCGTTGCATAAGGGCAATATTGCCGAGATGGCGACGGGCGAGGGTAAGACGCTGGTGGCGACGCTACCTGTGTTCCTCAACGCGCTGGCGGGCAAGGGGGTGCATATGGTGACGGTGAACGACTATTTGGCCCGACGGGACAGCGAGTGGATGGGCCCGATGTATGAGTTTCACGGGTTGAGCGTGGATTGCATAGATAAGCATCAGCCCAATTCGCCTGCTCGGCGGAAGGCCTATTTGGCCGACATCACTTTCGGAACTAACAATGAGTATGGGTTCGACTATTTGAGGGACAATATGGCCATTTCGCCTGACGATTTGGTTCAGCGCAAGCACCATTTTGCAATTGTGGACGAGGTCGACTCGGTGTTGGTGGACGATGCGCGTACGCCTTTGATCATTTCGGGTCCGGTGCCTAAGGGCGACGACCAGATGTTCGAACAGTATCAGCGGCCCATCGAGAGCCTCTATAATTTACAGAAGGCGGAGGTGACCAGGTTGGTGGGCGAGGCGCGGAGGCTGTTTGGCGAGGGTAAGACGGAACAGGCGGGGATTCTTTTGTTGCGCGCCCATAAGGGGCTTCCGAAGTATAAGCCGTTGATCAAGTTCCTCTCGGAGACGGGAGTTAAGAGCCTTTTGCAGAAGACCGAAGCGGTGTATATGCAGGAGAACAACAAGCGGATGCCCGAGATCACGGACGAGTTGTGGTTTGTGATAGACGAGAAGGGGCACTCGGTGGAGTTGACCGATAAGGGGCACGAGAATTTGTCGAAGACATTCAAGGAAGAGGGATTTTTCGTCTTGCCCGACATAGGGAGCGAGGTTGCGGCGTTGGAGCATTCGTCCCTGTTGCCCGAGGAGAAGGCGGAGAAGAAGAGTGCCCTGATCAACGATTATTCGGTTAAGACGGAGAGGGTTCACACCGTCAACCAGTTGTTGAAAGCCTATTCGATGTTCGAGAAGGATGTGGAGTATGTGGTGATGGACAACAAGGTGAAGATAGTCGACGAGCAAACGGGGCGTATCTTGGATGGGCGGCGTTATTCGGACGGTTTGCACCAGGCCATCGAGGCGAAGGAGAATGTGAAGGTGGAGGCGGCCACTCAGACTTTTGCCACCATCACGTTGCAGAACTATTTCCGAATGTACCACAAGCTGGCCGGTATGACGGGTACGGCCGAGACCGAGGCGGCTGAGTTTTGGGACATCTACAAGCTGGACGTGATCGTTATTCCGACCAATCGACCGATAATCAGGGACGACCGCGACGACCTTATCTATAAGACCAAGCGCGAGAAGTACAATGCAGTCATCGAGGAGATTGTGAGGCTCGTCGAAGAGGGGCGTCCGGTGCTGGTGGGTACCACTTCGGTGGAGATCTCGGAGTTGCTGAGCCGAATGCTCAAACTGAGGGGCATCAAGCACAATGTGCTCAACGCCAAGCAGCACCAGCAGGAGGCGCAGGTGGTGGCCGAGGCGGGGCACGCGGGGCAGGTCACCATCGCCACCAATATGGCGGGTCGCGGGACCGACATTAAGCTCTCGCCCGAGGTTAAGCAGGCTGGCGGTTTGGCCATTATCGGCACCGAGCGGCACGATTCGAGGCGCGTGGACAGGCAGTTGAGGGGTCGTGCGGGTCGTCAGGGCGATCCGGGTTCTTCGCAGTTTTTCGTCTCGTTGGAGGACGATTTGATGCGTCTTTTCGGCTCGGGACGTTTGGCCGGAATGATGGACCGGATGGGGTTGAAGGATGGCGAATCGATTCAGGCAGGTATGATGAGCAAGGCCATCGAGCGCGCCCAGAAGAAGGTGGAGGAGAACAATTATGGTATCCGTAAACGCCTTTTGCAATACGACGACGTGATGAACTCGCAAAGGACGGTTATCTACACCCGTCGCCGCCACGCGCTGTTCGGCGAGCGGATAGAGTTGGACCTGAACAATATAATGTGGGACTTTGCCGAAGATTTTGCCGAAAATTGGGAGGGGGGCGATTACGGTGAGGTCACCTTCGAGCTGTTGCGCTCGGCGGGCGTACAACCCTCGTTCGATGGGGACACTTTCGAAAAATTCTCGAAGAAGGAGCTGGCCGAAGCCATCGTGGTCGACCTGCGCGAGGCTTATGAGCGTCGGGTGAAGGCCGTGAGCGACGTTGCGAGGCCCATCGTCACCAAGGTGTACAAAGAACAGGGCGACCGCGGGGGGATTATCCGCATCCCGATCACCAACGGCAATCTGGGTTACAATGTTTCGGTCGACCTCAAAAAGGCCTACGAAAGCGATTGCGCCGAGATATACAAAGCGTTCTCCAAGCTGGTGATGCTCACCACCATCGACGACAATTGGCGCGAACACCTGCGCGAGATGGACGATCTGCGCCAGAGTGTCCAGAACGCCACTTATGAGCAGAAAGACCCATTGCTTATCTACAAGTTCGAGTCGTTCGGGCTGTTTGCCAAGATGCTGGTGAAGATCAACGGTCAGGTTCTGTCGGTGGTCGACAAGGGCTATATTCCGATGCGGCAGGAGGAACAGCGCGAGCGTAACCGCGTGGATGTCAATAAGTTGCACGCCTCGCGAATGGAGGCGGCAAGGGCTGCGGGCGCGGGCGACAAGGGAAAACCTATGCCCGTCCAGACCGAAAAGAAGGTGGGTCGAAACGATCCCTGCCCCTGCGGCTCAGGCAAAAAATACAAAAACTGTCACGGAGCATGAACGGCTGGACGATAGTTTACACCTCGACGCTGCCTCAGCAGATATATTTGCCGCAGAGTTTGTTGGAGAGCGAGGGCATCGAAACCCTCCTCAAAGACGAGCTGACGGCTCAGGTCACCTATTCCAACGCCGTCGGCGGGGCGAAACTTATGGTGCGCGAAAATGACGCGGCAAGGGCTGTCGAATTGTTGAAAGCGGGCGGTTATATCGCTTCATAGCCCTTTTCGGGCCAGTCGCCACGCCAGAGTGTCGTAGAGCCGGTGTGCCATCGGCCGAAAACTGCGAGGCAGGCGGTTTAGTATCCGCAGTCGCCACAGCAGGCGGCGACTGTGTTTGTTGTAGCCAAAAATCTTCTCTTCGCGCCGCGCATCTCCCCCTCGTGCGGCGACGGTTAACGCTTTGCCCAGCGCGGCGCGGGCAACGAACTCCCTGAGCCAGAAGTCGAACTGCGGGTCGCCTGCAAGAAAATATTCGAACGAAAACGCCGTCTTTTCGGGCTCATACATCGCCGCCGAACGGTTAGAAGCCGCTTTGTGATAGCGCACAAGGGGTTCGGGCGAGAAACAGACACCATATCGGCGCGCTATTTTTATCCACATATACTGATCCTCCCCAAGCCTCATCCCCTCCGGAAAGCCTCCCACAGCCTCCACCACACGCCGCGGAATGACGCAAGCGGACGGGATGGCAATGTTGCGCGTCATCGAAGCGCGAAAAAAATCGTCCACCACACCCCTCTCAGGCATATTAGAAGGGGTATGGATGGTTTTTTTGCCGACGACATCGTACGCCGAACAGTACAATCCGCAATCGGGAAACTCGGCGATCAGAGCGGCCATCTCCTCTAAGAAGGTGGGTTTCCATTCGTCATCGGCATCGAGCAGGGCAAAAAAATCGCCTTTTGCCTCGCTCATCGCTCGGTTTCTCGCCGCCGAAACCCCAGCATTCGGCTGCCTGATAAGTTTGATTTGGGAAACGGAAAAAGATTTTTTGTCGCCCCCACCCCACTCGGGGGCGACACGACTTTCGCAGAAAGTCGAAATAATTCCTGCCCCATCGTCAGTAGACCCATCATCGACAACGATTATCTCGGCGGGCGGCAGGGTTTGCGCCAACACACTCCGCAAAGCGCGCTCCACCTCCGCCGCCTTATTATAAAGAGGTATGACGACGCTAAATCTCATAACTCGATTTTTCGGGCAAAATGGTCGCCAACGCAGCTTCGAGTCGCGACCTAACGCCCTGGTAATCAGTGATTTGCGCGCTGTCGTTCAGGCACACCATAGCATACTTTTGCCGGCAAATATACTCCCCCGTCCACTCATCACCAAGGGTATCCAACAGCGCATCGCGCATCGAAACAGGCTCGAAATCGCCACGGGCCAGCTGCTCATATCGCATCAACCAGTGGCTCACCCCCAGCGGCGACCGGAAACGCTGCCGGCACGTGGCATCCAAGACATCGAACTCCTCTCGCCACAACAGCTCGAAGGTCTCCCTCAAATAGGGCTGCGGCTGATGGGTGTCGGCCAGTCCGGCAAAGTCGCGCCACACAGCCAGGTCGACGGTTTTCAGCAAATTAGCCAACCCGTATTTAGGCGAATGCCACTTCCGCCAATTGCTCCGCATAACGCTCCGCCTGTCGTACCGCCGATTGAGAATCTCGACCATATTGAGAACGGTATGACTGATAGACGAGCGTGCGATGAGCGACAGCCGAGCCATATCACGCGGCAAACCGTTGTCCGCAAAAAACCGCTCCCGCGCGACCGGCCGCAACAACAGCATATCGTCGTTGAAAAGAACGAACCGCTCGGCCAACCCCTCGATATGGTGGAAGTTGAGCTCGATAGGGCGCGACGCAAAGGTGGGCAAATAGTGCGGAGGAATATAATCCGTGTGCCTCACAACATTGACCCGCGCAGAGTTCAACCAGGTCGGCACGTGCCCCCAGGTGACCAGATGCACCGTGCGAACCCACGGCGCAAACCGCTCGATGCCCCGCAGCAGGTACCTCAACATTCCCCAATCGCGATAGCGCGGAACGCTGAAATCGTCGCCCTCGACGCCCCGAAAGCGCGAAAACTCCGCCTGCCACTCGGGGTCGGAACCATCCACCCACGGAATAACTATGTCGACATCAACATTCATTCCACCAACAAATTACACCCCCTCACATCCGCACCCGTCACCCGCCCCTCGACCGTGAAACTGCCATCCGCGAACACCCGCCCGACATCCTGGGTCTCGATGAAAGCACAGCTGTCGAGATTGGCAAGGTCGACGATGTTCAACCCTCCCCTACCCTGCGGCCTCACATCGAACGGATCGGCCAAATCCCTGACCATCACCCGCATCCACGGCGGCGCACGGAAAATGCCCCCGCCACAAGAGTACGCCTGGCTCATCAGCTCGCACATCCCATATTCCGAATGGATCGTATCGACCCCGAACGCAGCACACAGAACACGATGGAGCTCCTGACGCGAAATCTCCTCGCGCCGCCCTTTCATCCCGCCCGTCTCCATCACCACGGTACCCTCGGGCAGCTTTTCGCCCCTCTCGGCCAGGTCCAGAAGCGCGTACGAAACCCCTATCAACAGCTCCTTTTCGCCGCCGCCCATAGCTTTGAGACGATCGACCATATATATCAGCGACGACCCCGTGCGCTCCTCATAACAGGGCAACAGCGAGCGGATTTGCCAATCCTTCACCGGGCCATAGAAGAGCTCGAAACAGGCCGTGAAGACCTTCTCATAATCCCCCAGCGACGCAACATAGTGCCTCGACGACACCTCCCCGCTGCTGGTGAACACCGCCTCGGGCTCCTTTGCGCCGCAATAGACGCGATGGGTTTTAAAAATCTGGATAGGCAAGAAGACGAGACCGTCGCCCCCCACCCTGTCCACATACTCGGCGTATGGTTCGCATTCGACCCTTTGCCGCCGAAACAGCTCCTCCGCCGCGCGCTCGAAATCCCCCCGCGAAGCGATGTGCACTATGTCGTCAATATTCATAATAATACGACTGCTCGATCCCCTTCATCGTCACTTCGCGATCGTCGATCCGGTTCGTCAAATTATCGGCCAGTAGCACCAGCAGTTCCAGATCGTTCACCGGACTGCGTTCCATAGCTTGAAGATAGCGACTTTTGTCGACCCTTTGCCAGTCCACAACCATCCCCAGTGCACGCCGGAGCATCATATCGAGCCAGATTCTCATCGCACGACCATTGCCTTCCATAAATGGATGGGCGATGTTCATCTCGACATATTTTGCAATTATTTGCTCGAAATCGCTTTCGGGCATCTGCTCGATCTTGACCAAAATTTCGTTCAGGTACATCGAATTTGCAAACCGAAAGCCGCCCTTCGAAATATTCTTAGTCCGAATTTGCCCCGCAAAATCGTACAACCCGCCGAACAAATGCCTGTGAATTTCGCACAGACCCCTCACGGTGCCAACCTCTATCCGGTCGACATCGCCGCTCTGGAAAAGCTGCTTGGCATTTCCCAGGCTCTTTTCGTCAATCTTCACCGTTCAGAAACCTTTCGCAGTCGAAGGCGGCCTTGCAACCCGCCGCCGCCGCCGTTATCGCCTGCTGATAAACCTTGTCGGCAACATCGCCAGCCGCAAAAACTCCCCGCACACTCGTCTGCGTAGAGCCAGCCCCGACAACAACATACCCCTGATCATCCAGCTCCACCTGCCCGCGAAAAACCTCCGTCCGCGGCTCGTGACCAATGCCCAAAAAGAAGCCCTCGACCTCCAAAACCCTGCCCGAAGCGAGCCTGACGCCTGTCACACCGTTCTCGTCTCCCAGAATCTCTTCCGTCACGTGGCCGAACAGCACCTCTATCTTCGGATTGTCGAAAACCCGCCGCTGCATAGTGTCGGAAGCCCGCAAAAAATCCTTGCGCACGATCAAATAGACCTTCCGACATATCCCAGCCAGGTACAACGCCTCCTCGCACGCACTGTCGCCCCCGCCGACCACCGCAACGTCGCGATCGCGATAGAAAAAGCCGTCGCACACCGCACACGCACTCACCCCCATACCCATAAATTTCCGCTCCGAGGGCAATCCCAGATAACGCGCCGTAGCCCCCGTGGCGATTATAACACTCTGTGCCTCAATCGTTTGCGAACCGTCAACGGTGATGACAAACGGAGTGCGGGAAAAATCGACCGCCGTCACCTCGCCACTCCTCACCTCGGCCCCGAACCGCCCTGCCTGCCGCCTCAGATCGTCCATCATCACCGTGCCCGAAACGCCGTCGGGATAGCCCGGAAAATTTTCGACCTCGGAGGTTGTCGTCAGCTGACCTCCGGGTACCAGACCTTCATACAGAATCGGGCTCAGACCCGCCCTGCCGGCGTAAATTGCCGCCGTGAACCCTGCCGGCCCACTGCCGACTATCAAACATTTCGTGGTTTCCATAACTTCATAACTTGGAACAAAGGTACAAAATTATGTCGATTAAAAAAGCGGGCCGAAGCCCGCTTTTCGCTATTTCAGGGTCACGACGACCCCCGCGGAAAACCACTGTCGGGGCATAGTCAGGCCCCCGAAGTCCCAATACCGCGTTCCCAAAAGATTGGTCCCGTCGGCATATATCTGCAATCCGCGACGCTGCCACGAAAGCCGACCATCCAGCAAAAAATAGGGCTTGTAGTGCTCCACAACCCCGTCCGCACCGATCCAACTCCCCATCCGGTCGTAATAAGAGCCCGTGAACGACAACGTGAACTCGCCCAACCCGAAGCCCACGACGGCCGAAGCCTTGTGGCGCAAAAAGTCGAGCGCGTACTTCGAAACATAGTTCGCCGCAACCGTCATCTCCGAATCCATATAACCATAGCTCGCCATCGCCGTGCGGACAAAACCCTCGCCCCGCCACGAAGCCGAAAACTCCGCCCCGAAAGTGCCCAACCGATTGAGCTGGGTGGAGTACCAGTCGCCGTCGTCCCACTGCTCCCAATCTATCACGTTGCGGGTCCGGCGATACCACGTCGCCGCCTCGACACCGAATCCGTTCTCGGAGCGATACTCCGCCCGTAGCCTGAATGTCGTCGCCTGTTCGGGCTTCAGGTTGGGGTTGGGATGATAGGTGACCACGTTGTAGTACAGGTCGGTGAAGGTGGGCATCCTCATCGAGCGCATTGCGTCGAAGTGGATCCACCACCGGTTTTTGAGCCGAAGAGCCACTCGCCCGAGGAACATTCCGTCTTGGACAGTGGGGGTGTCGGTCACGCTGCCGAAACCCTCGAAGAAGATGGCATTGCCCGGAGCGCGCAGCTGCACCGCCTTTTCGTACCCCAGCCACACGGTGGTGATGTTGCGGTTGTGGTTGCCCATCGGCGTCGATCGCATGATGTTGCGTTTGAAACCGGCACCGCCCGAGAGCGTTCCGAACCTGCGCCAATGCTTTTTCAGCGTCAGATCGGCACCCAGATTGTGGGTCGTGTGACGATTGAAGGGGATCACGGACGGATCGTCGCGCACCATCTCGAATCGGTCGTTGTTTTGCCGCCAATGGATGGTCGCGTCCACAATGAAGTCGCGCAACACCTCTCTCTCCCACTTCAACGACGCCAGAGCGGTCACCGTGTGCTCGAACTGGTCGGAATAGCGCAACGAATAGGAGCCATTGCTACCCCAATCCCTGCGCTGGAACCCTGCCTGGAAGTCGAAGTCGCCCCATCGGGTGCGCAGGTAGGCGTTGGTGTTCTTGAAGTCGGTGTTGTAGCGATAGCCGTCGCTGCGCTTGTGCGACGCAGCGGCGAGAAGCGAAAATTTGCCCTTCGTGAAACCGCCCGAGAGGTTGCCGTAGCCGTAACCGTGGGCACCCCCTTCGAGCCGCACGCGCAGATAGTCGTCCGCCGGCAGGGCCGTCACGAAGTTCACCCCGCCCGCCAGAGCACCCGGTTGCGGCACCCAGTCGACGATGCCGATAGCCGAAATGATGTCCAAATCGACCGGCACCGAGTGGGATTGATGTCCCGTTCGGGCATCGGAGAAATCGACGCCGTTAAGCATCACCATTGTTCCGTCGAAGGCACCTCCGCGAATCGAAATGTCGGCCTGTGAAGCCTTGCCTGCACGCTCCCGAATGTCGAGGGCAGGCAACAGACGCAGCACGCTCTCGGCGTTTTGCGTCGGAAAGATAGCCTTTCGCTCGACGATTGTTCGGGTTTGCGACACCGATTGGCGGACGAGTTGGGCCCCGATGGTTGCGGAGCCTGTCACCACCAAATTGTCCAGATGCACCGTCGCGAGGCTGTCTGCCGTGGGCAGTTGGCCTTCGAGTTGTGCACCCAGAACGGGTGTTGCAAGCAAGATGATCGACATTCGAACGCTCAGCACCCCGATCTTGAAGCGGCATTGACCCGCAAAAGCCGCCCAGGGCTTGCGACTCCACCGCTTGAAGCACCAAAGAGCTTCCCGTTTGAAATTTTTGTTCATCTTGTTTTGAACTTTTGATAAATGTCTCGGGACCTTCCCGAAAATCAGCCGCAAAGATACAAAAAAAGAAGCTCCACCCTCACCAGCGTGAGAGTGGAGCTAAAAACAACCACAACAATCAATTACTTCTTTGCCGCTTCAACCGAAACTTTGCGGAACTCTTTCAGCAATTTCGACAGCTCCAAAGCAGATTTACGAGCCCTCGTTCCGGCAGCCTTGTTGCCCTTTTCAAGCTGCAAAGCACAGTTCTGCTGCAGGTTTTCGATTTCGGCGTTGATCTTCGGTACCAAGTTTTTCATAACAGAAAAGATTTTATAATAAATTAAGTAAAAAGAATAATCCGCGTCCTTGGCGCAAAGTTCCTTCAAATATTTGAATTTTCCAAATTATTGTGCAAAAAAAATCGTATTTTTGCACTCCCGCTAAACCACAACAACTATGCCACTAAGCAAAAGGGAGAGGGTGGCCATCACCAACTCGTTAGATAAAGTCCTCATCCACAAGGTGTGGGGCTATCCGATATTCCTCGCCGCGATGTGGCTGATGTTTTGGCTCACCTTCACCGTGGGCGGCTGGCCGATGTACTGGATCGAGCAGGGAGTGGCCGGTTTAGGCTCATTCATCGGCGATATTCTCGCTCCCGGGCCGTTCCGCGACCTGCTTGTCGACGGGATCATCGGGGGAGTCGGGAGCGTGGCGGTTTTTCTGCCCAACATTCTCATTTTGTTCTTTTGCATCTCCTTTATGGAGGATTCGGGCTATATGGCTCGGGCGGCTATGTTGATGGACAGCGTTATGCGGCGGGTGGGGTTGCACGGTCGGAGCTTCATTCCGTTGGTGATGGGGTTCGGGTGCAATGTGCCCGGGATTATGGCTGCCAGTGGCATTTCGTCGCGCTCGTCGCGCATTATCACCGTTCTTATCAGCCCGTTCATTTCGTGCAGTGCGCGCTTGCCCATCTACATTTTGCTGGTCGGGGCGTTTTTTCCGAGCCATCGGACGCTGGTCATTGCGGCCATTTACGTTGTGGGCATCATTGTGGCGGCTTTGACGGCTGTTGTGTTGCGAAAATTTGTTTTTAAGAGGGACGATTCGCCTTTTGTGATGAAACTGCCTACCTATCAGATGCCGACTATGCGCACTATTTTGCGCGATATGTGGCACAATGGGCGGCAGTATCTCAAAAAGATGGGGGGGATAATTCTTGTGGCTTCGATTGCTGTGTGGGTGCTGAGCTATTATCCGCGGCCGGAGGATGGCGGTCGGATGAATGCGGTGGACAGGGAGCAGAGCTATTTGGGTCGGATGGGTCGGTTTGTCGAGCCGGCGATGCGTCCGTTGGGCATTCCGTGGCGGGGCAATGTGGCGTTGATGGCTGGTTTGGCGGCTAAGGAGAGCACGGTGAGCACGTTGGGGGTTTTGTACTCGACGGGGGGTGAGGATACGGGGGAGGAGGTTGCGGCGTTGACGGGTCGGCTTCGTTCGTCGGGTGAGTGGACGGCGGTTTCGGCGTTGAGCTTTATGGTTTTTGCGTTGCTGTATTTTCCGTGTTTGGCGGCTTTGGCGGCTATTCGCAAGGAGGCGGGGGGTTGGCGATGGGCTTTGTTGGCGTTGGGGTATAACACTGTTGTGGCCTGGGTGTGTGCTTGGGCGGTTTATGCGGTGGGAAACTTGATTGTATGATTTTTTTTATATAGCTTTGTACCGCGTTAATACTTTTTATTAAGATATGAATTGGCAGGTTTTTTCTGTTTGGATGGTCGTCGGAGTGGCGGCTATTGCGGTTATTGCGCCGCAGATGGTTTCGGCTGGGTCGAACGATGTGGTCGCCCGTAAGGAGGTCGTTCGCAAGGTGGCGGACGGTTTCACTTTTGCCGAGGGCCCGGCGGTGGATCGCAGGGGAGATGTTTGGTTTACCGACCAGCCGGAGAACAGAATATGGAGGTTGGATACCCGCCGCGGGGTTTTGCGTGAGTTCACTCACGAGTCGGGCAGGGCGAATGGGTTGTATTTTGACAAGCATGGCAATCTGGTTGCGGCCGCGGAGGAAGAGGGCGAGATCCGTGTTATTGCCCCGGACGGTACTTCGGCGGTGTTGGCGCGCGGGTTCGAGGGCAGTGAGTTCAATGGGCCGAACGACGTTTGGGTCAATCCGCACAGCGGCGACATATTCTTTACCGACCCCTATTATCCTCACGAGCAGTGGCACCATCGCGGGGCCGAGGGTACGGTGGATGGCGAAAATGTTTACAGAATAGATGCCGTCACGGGCGATGTGGTGATGGTTATCGACGATTTTGTTAAACCCAACGGGATCGTGGGGACGCCGGACGGCAGAACGCTTTATGTTTCGGACATCGGTGCGGGTAAGACCTGGGCGTACGATATTGCGGCCGACGGCGAGTTGAAGAATAAGCGGTTGTTTGCCCCCATCGGGTCGGACGGAATGACGGTGGATAATCGTGGCAATGTCTATTTGACAGGGCGGGGCGTTAGGGTTTACAGTCCCGCAGGAGAGTATTTTGCCCACATTTCCGTTCCGCGTGGGTGGACGAGCAATGTGGTTTTCGGCGGTTGGGACAGGCGCACACTCTATATCACCGCCATCGACGGACTGTATGCCATCGAGATGCGCGTTCGCGGCACCAGATAGGTTTTCTTTCCTTAAACTTTTTTTCGTCAGCGGGCGTCAGATTGTGCGCCGATCGCCGGCGAGAGCGAGGGGACAGTACAGAGCGTACGGACCCGAGCGAACAACAAGGAGGCGCGAAAGATGATGTCCGATCACGAAAAAAAACTGGAACTTTGTGCCTATTCGGCGGCCGCGGTTGCGACGGCCGAACGGTTTTCTTTGACACGGGTGGAGCTGTGTGCCGCGCCCGAGCTGGATGGGATAACGCCACCTGACGATGTTCTCAGGGAGGCTCGACGGTGTAAAAATATCGGGATTCACGTGATGATACGACCGCGAGGGGGCGATTTCGTTTACTCGGACGATGAGTTCGAGACGATGAAGTCTCAGATCGTTCGTGCCCGCGAGTTGGGTGCCGACGGGGTGGTTTTCGGGTTGTTGACGGTCGACGGAGATGTGGATGTCGTTCGGACGAGGGAGTTGGTCGAATTTTCGAGACCTATGGTTGCGACGTTCCATCGGGCGTTCGATGTGGCGCGCGATTGGAGGGCGGCGTTGGAGGATGTCATCGGGTGCGGGTGTGTGCGGATTCTCACGAGCGGTCAGGCTCCGAGCGCGTTCGAGGGCAGGGAGACTTTGCGCGAGATTGTGCGGCAGGCCGGTAGGCGCATCGAGATTATGGCGGGTGCGCGGGTCAATCCCGACAATGCCCGCGTTTTGATGGCAACGGGGGTCGATGCGCTCCATTTCAGTGCTAAGAATCGCGCCGGAGAGTTTGCCGACGAGGAGTTTATTTCCGAAATATGTGCTCTGTTATGAGACTGTTTTTTGCTTTTTTACTCGCTATTTTTGCCGTTTCGTGCAGTTCCGACAGGCGCGAGGCGATGGAGTTTTTACGGACCTGGATGCCCGCAGGGGACAGGGACACGTTGCCGGCTAAGCTGTTGCAGGACAATGTCCGTTTTGCATTGAAGGCAAGGCAGGAGTTTGCGTGGACGGCGGCGTTGCCCGACTCCATCTTTCTCAACGAGGTTTTGCCTTATGCCGTGGTCGATGAGCCGAGGGAGAATTGGCGGCCGGCGTTTTATGAACTTTTCGCACCGAAGGTGAGGGGTGCCAGGTCTGTTCGGGAGGCTATTGCGGCGGTCAATCGGAACATCAATGAGGCCGTCGGGGTGGAGTATGATACGCGTCGGGCGCGGACTAATCAGTCGCCCAGCGAGAGTATGGCCCAGGGGATGGCTTCGTGCACGGGATTGTCGATAATTTTGGTCGATGCGTTGCGTTCGGTGGGCATTCCGGCGCGTTTTGCGGGCACTCCGGCGTGGTGGGATGACCGTGGCAACCATTCGTGGGTCGAGGTTTGGGTGGATGGAGAGTGGTTTTTTACCGAGTTTTATCCCGATCCGGCGGGTTTGAACCATTCGTGGTTTGTGCCTGACGCTGGTCGGAGCAAGGTTTGGGCAACGTCGTTTAAGCCCACCGGTGGGGCGTTCCCGATGGTGTGGTCGCCCCAGTCGCGTGATGTTCACGGGGTGGATGTCAGCCGGAGGTATATGGATGTTTATCGGTCGTTTGTGATCGGGCGGGCCTCGTCGGGCGAGTATGTCGAGGTGCGGGTGGTGGCTGGCGAGGGCGATCGTCGCCAGGCGGTCAATGTCGATGTTTTTGCGGGCGATGTTCAGCTTGCGGGTGGGCGGACGAGTGGTCCGCGCGATGATGAGCAGCGGTTTTTGACCTTTTGGTTGCCGCGCGATGCCGAGGTGGTTCTGCGTTGGGCCGATGGCGAGAAGAGGGTGCAGATCGGCAGCGAACCGATGACAGTTCAACTTTAAAAAAAGGCCGGAATTTCTTCCGGCCTTTCGTTTTCAATTCACCACAATCTCCTCTTTTTCAACATCCACTATTATGGCCTCCGAGGCTTTTCCTTCGACGATAAGCCCCGCCAGCGGCTCCTCGATGCGGTCGAGGATTTCGCGCTTCAATGAGCGGACGCCATATTCGGGATCGTAACCATCCTTTGCCAGCTGTTGTTTCGCGGCTTCGGTGACGGTGAGCGTGTGTCCCAGATCGTGGGCGCGCTCGATCAACGAGGCGAGTTCGAGCTCCACGACGCTCACGATGTCATCCTCGGTGAGAGTGTTGAAGACCACTATGTCGTCGATCCGGTTGATGAACTCGGGCGCGAAGTTTTGCGCCAGCGCGGTTCGATATTTGGCTTCGCGGTTCTCGATCTCCATTCGGGGCGAGGCCGAGGTGTTGTAGCCCACCATTTGGGTCGAGCCGGAGAGTGCGCGCGAGCCGACGTTGGAGGTCATAATGATTATCGTGTTGCGGAAGTCCACCGTGCGGCCGAGTCCGTCGGTCAGGTGGCCGTCGTCGAACATTTGGAGCATCACGTTGAAGATGTCGGGGTGGGCTTTTTCGATCTCGTCGAGCAGCACGACCGAATAGGGTTGCCGCCGAACCGCTTCGGTGAGTTGTCCGCCTTCGCCGTAGCCGACATATCCCGGGGGCGACCCGATGAGGCGGCTGACGTTGTGTTTTTCGGCATATTCTGACATATCTATTCGGATGAGGGCTTCGGGCCGGTCGAACATCCAGCGCGATAACTCTTTGGCCAGCAGTGTTTTACCCACGCCGGTCGGTCCCACGAACATAAATACGCCGATGGGTTTGCCCGGGTCTTTCAGGCCGGAGCGACTGCGGATGATGGAGCGCGTGACTTTGCCCACGGCCTCCTGTTGCCCCACGACGAGGCGCGAAAGGTGGCTTTCGAGGGCGGCCAGACGACCTTTTTCACCTGCCGAAACTTTTTCGACCGGAATGCCCGTCATCGTGCCGATGATCTCTTCTATCTGCGCCGTGCCTATCTCCTCGATGCCGGCCGAGTGACCTTTCGAGCCCGCTTCGTCCATCGCGTCGATGGCTTTGTCGGGGAAGTTGCGCTCGGTGATGTATCGGCCGGTGAGGTCGACGCATGCACGCAGAGCCTCGTCGGTGTAGGTTACCGAGTGGTATTTTTCGTACTGCGGCCGGATGTTGCGCAGGATTTCGAGCGTTTCTTCGGCGGTGGTCGGTTCGACGATTATCTTTTGGAACCGCCGTTCGAGGGCGGCATCTTTTTCGATGCTTTCGCGATATTCGTCGAGGGTTGTCGCGCCGACGCACTGCAATTCTCCCCGTGCGAGGGCGGGTTTGAGAATGTTGGCCGTGTCGAGACTGCCATTCGACGAGCCTGCGCCAACTATGGTGTGGAGTTCGTCGATGAACACGATGGTGTCGCCGCTTTGGGTCAGCGAGTCGACGAGGGCTTTGATGCGCTCTTCGAACTCGCCGCGAAATTTGGTTCCGGCCACCAGCGAGGCGACGTCGAGCGAGAAGACGCGCTTGCCCTGCAATGAGGCGGGCACTTGGCCGCTTGCGATTTTCAGTGCGAGACCTTCGACTATGGCACTTTTGCCCACGCCGGCTTCGCCCACCAGCACGGGGTTGTTCTTTTTGCGGCGGCCGAGGATGTGGACGAGACGTTCGATCTCGCGGGCGCGGCCGATGACGGGGTCGATTTTGCCTTGGGTGGCGGCGAGAGTGAGGTCGACACCGAACTTTTCGAGCGATTTTTCGTTGGCTCGGGCGGCTTCGGCACGTCGGGGGCTCATTGCGCTTTCGTCGGGCGTGGGTTCCCAGTCGTCGTTCTCGGGGGTGAGACGGCGGCGCGAGATGATGCGTATTTCGCTCACGTAGCTCTCTTCGGCGGGCAGTTTGGCGAGTTCGCGCGCGATGTCGCCGCCGATGATGTTGTACATCGACAGGGCTTTTCCGGCGATGCTCTCTTTGGTTGCCAGGACGATTAGGAGCAGGTGTCCGGTGCTGGCTTTCACTTTGAACGAGCCGTCGGAGTTGACGCCTGCCCACGCGCTGGCGGTTTCGGCCAGGTCGGTGAGGAGCTGGGCGTAGAACGAGTCGCGGTTTTGGTGCTGGGGCGGGGTTGTTTCTTTTTCGATTTCGCGCTCGATGCGCAGTTTTATTTGGTAGATTTCCCAGTCTTTGAGGCGCGCGCGCAGCATTCGCATTGCGTGGCAGTTTTCCTGTCCGAGCAGCATCAGGAAGAGTCTGTCGAGCAGGTTGGTGGTGAGTTTTCGCTTTTCGGCGTCGAATGCCGATATTGCGATGAGATTTTCGAGAAGCTTGGATTGCTTGATTTGCATAGTTTTGTGTCTCCTTTCAGAAAGCAAACGCGCAAATCTATTGAAATATTCTATACTGTTTTCATCATTATAATTTATACCTATATAAGCCATAGTTATATCTTCCTATAAACAAAAAGAGCGTGGCAACAGCCCGCTCGTCTCAGGTATTAGGGAGACCCATTCTGAACAGACTGCACCACGCCCAAAGCCATTACAGTCGGTCCACGACTATAACGCACTTTGAGCAGGCAATCTTTCGTTCAGAATAAAATTTCCCCTAATTTCGAAACGAACAAAAGAGTTGACAACTCTCGTATTAATGTTGCAAATATAGTAAAAAATCGCTATACTTGTGGTGACCAAACCTCATTTTGACTATGGAAAGCTATCTGGCAATCGACCTTGGCGTGGCAAAACTGCTCATCGGCGAAATTGACCGAAACGGCACCGTGCTGGCCCAAAAACGCTATCCGGCCACATTTCTGTCCCAACGCGACGGCGTCGAACTGATCAAACGCTCCATCGACGACTACATCAAAACCATCGGATGGAAGGGTTCCGACTTTCGCCCGTCGGCCTTCGGTGTCGGTCTCACCGGCCGCGTCAACCCGCGCGAAGGAATGTGGTTGCAAATCGACCCCGAACGCACCGAAACCATTCCCGTCGCCGCCGAACTCACCCGCCATCTCGGCTTTCAGGGCTACATCGACAACGACGTGAAGGCCGCAACCCGCGCCGTACGCCACTATGAGCTCAGTTCCGAAGATTTTGTGTACATCAACGTCGGCGCAACCATCGCGGCCGGAATGGTGGTCGGCGGCCAGCTCTTACGCGGTAGCCACTTCAACGCCGGCGAGGTGGGCCACAACTCTGTCGGCGTCAACATAGACGTGATGTGCTCCTGCGGCCGCCGCGACTGCATCGAACAAATAGCCGCCGGAGTGGGCTTCGACAAATGCGCCCGCTTCCTAAGCCACAAATACAACAGCTCGTTGCAAATTCCGCCCGAGGAGGTCAAGGTGGATGTTCAGGAGATATTCCGCCTCGCCCAGGCGGGCGACGAACTGTGCGAGGTGTTGGTCGAAAATGCGGCGGGTTCGCTGGCTAATATGGTGATGAATATGGTTCGCATCACCGACCCCGACACTGTTGTGCTGGGCGGCGGCATCGTTGCGGACGGTTTTATGCACGGCCGGATAGTGGAGAAGCTTAATCCGACGACGATGCGCTTTGTCAGGAACGGGGTGATGCTGACCAGACTCGATCCCGAACTTATCGGCTTGATTGGCGCGGGGGTTGTTGCGATGAACATCCACGAAAACAGGAAATAATTAAGGAATTTTTTGTACTTTTGCGGCGGAGAGATGGCAGAGTGGTCGANNCGAATCCCTCTCTCTCCGCAAAGATGAAACCAAGATGCCCGCCCGAGCTTGCTCGAAGGCGGGTGTTTTGTTTTTGTCTTGGCAGGGCTGCCTGCGGCAGCACTGGGGATCACGAGTGTCGCAAGACACGAGTAATCCAGAAGAGCTCTCCGCTACACGGAACAGGCTAACGCCCAAGCTACGCGACGCAAGCTACGCGACGCAGAATCTACCACCCCGTCTCTTCGAGGCACCCCTCCTTAGCAAGGAGGGGAAAGATAAGCAAGGTCGAAACAATTCTCAACTCTCAATTCTCAACTAAATAAGCGAGACTGAAAAAACTCGTAACTCGCCTCGTCGCAAAGTCGTCTCTCGTAATTCGTAATTAGAAAAATCCCCTGCCTCTCGTCAAAATTATTTTGCTAAATGTAAAGAAATTGTTAATTTTGACCCACTTTTGCGAAGTTAAGAAATTGTTAATTATGAACACCTACATAAACGCAACCGGGGTCTACATCCCCACCCAACGCATCCCAAACAGCTATTTCACCCGTCTCCACGACAAGCCCGAAGAGTGGTTCGTCCAGCGTTCCGGCATCCAAACCCGAGCCCGCGCAACCGAAAAAGAGACCCTCGACGCAATGTCCATCAAAGCCGTCGAAGATGCCCTGCGAACCGCACCATTCGCCATCGGCGAGGTCGACCTCATCGTCCAGGCGTCATACAGTCCCGACGACACCGTCGGCACCACCGCCCACCGCATCCAACGCCACTTCGACATTGCAGGTGCGAAGGTGATGTACGTCTCCAGCGCGTGTTCGAGCGCGATAAACGCTATGGAGATCGTCCATTCGTTCTTCCGAAGCGGCATCGCGACCAAAGCTCTGCTCATTGCGGGTGACCGTAATTCCACCTACTCCGACGACAACGACCCCGCCCACGGACACCTCTGGGGCGACGGCGTGACGGCATATATTCTCTCTACCGAGCAATTTTCCGACCTCGACATCGAGCTTCTCGACATCGAAACCCGCGGTTTGGGCAACATCGGAGCGGGCCCCGACGGGGTCTATCTGCGCCCGCGAACCGTCGGCATCGGGATGCCCAACGGTCGCGACGTATTCAATCAGGCCTGCGTCTACATCGAGCGATTCTCGCGCGAAATTCTCGAACGCAACAACCTGACCGTCAACGACTTAACCTGGTTCGTCAGTCATCAGGCCAATCTGCGCATCGTTTCGCACGTGTGCAAGGAGTTGGGTCTTCCGATCGAGCGCACGCTGAACAACATCGAGGAGCTTGGCAACACCGGTTGTGGCAGTTCGCTCATCTCGCTGGCTCAGCATCGTGGCAAGCTCCGAAGCGGCGACACAGTGGTCGTCTCGACCTTCGGCGGTGGCTATTCCGTCGGAACAATGCTTTTGAAAGTGTGTTGAACCTATGTTAGGACGCATAAAAAACCACCCATAACGGGTGGTTTTTTATGAATATCCTATCTCACCTCCCACTATCTCTCTCCCCCTGCTCTCACTCCCCACTATCTCGCCCCCCTTTCTGGCACCCTTTATCGGATGTTTTCGTAATAGACTTTGATGTATGCCCCCGTTTGGCGCAGCTGCGGGAAGAAGTGCTCGCTGATGTAGCGGTATGCCATCCCGTTGTTGACAGCCATTAGACGCTCCAACCGACCGCGATCGCGGAACGTATCCCACGCCGGAGTGTTGTCGATGATATTCAGAATTGTGTACTTTTCGGGCATATTCGACTCGGCGATCAGGGCCCTCAGCGTGGTCCAGTCGATGGAGCCGTTATAGACGCTGATCACCTTCGGATCGATGCCCGAGTTGGCGGTCAGGAAGTCGCGTGCAACCGCCGCACGGTCCAGAGCCAATTTTTCGTTCTCGGCAAAAGTGCCTTCCGGAGCCGAGAAACCGGCAATAACCACGTGCGCCACCCTGACGTCGGGATTGCCCTCCAACAACCGGATGGACGAGATAAGATCGACCAGCATAGTGTTGTTGTTGGCAAAATCACGACCCACGATCTGGCTGCCCAAATTGAACTGAATGAACACCGAGCCCTTACGCGTCATCTCGATAAACCTGTCCACCTCGCTTTGGGTCTGCTGGACACCCGTGCCCAGGATAAGGGGCATAGTATAATCGAATACCGTTTCCGACGACGCCTTCAACGCCTCATAATATTTATTGACCGGCTCGACGAACATAAACCGCGATGCCAACTCGTCTCCGACCGAAATGTATGTCGGACGGCGGGTTTCCACCGGAGGAGCCGACGGGATGTAATAGTCTTCCATTCCGCGCGGAGCCGCCGAAGCATAGAGGCTCCTGCCCGCGCTCTGTCCGACGGGACGCTGAACCACGGTGCCCGAATCTTTCACGCCCGTCGGAGCTGCATCGACCGACCCGATGGGACGCTGAACAACATTGCTCTCCAACGTGCCGCGCTCCAACGCATCGCCCAAAATAGCCGCCGCAACCTCGTTCCTTGCCTGATCGGGGTCGTTCGCAGGAACAGCCATATCCGAAGCGTCAGTCAACAATCCGTCCGCAACCAGCCCTATGGCCACTTCGTTGGCCTTACCGGCCCCAGCACTGATGCCGTTGAAAACAAGCTCCGAGCCCCTCATCCAGCTCTCCCACGGAATGGTGGCAACGTACTCCACAGTGCGTCCGTTAGAGGTGTGATAGGGCATCTCTGTCGACAGTTGAGCCATCTCCATAGCCCGTTCTTCGTTCTCGGCACGCGCCCTCGACCCGCGAACGACAATCGGGTAGAGCGACACTTTGCCGTTCTCGTTCTGCAATACGGGGTCGATGATCAAACTTTTGTTCTCCGCCGTTACCTTGTCTCCGACGTGCAGGGCAAAGGTGACTTTTGCCGCATCTCCGGCACGAACGACACTGATGTCGGTTACGCTAACGCCTTTGTCGTCCTCATTTTCATAGGCAAACGCCCTCGAAACAAACACAACCAGCACCAAAGCCAACAAGCAGGCAATCTGTACAAACTTCTTCATTTCTATAAATTTTTCTTCTTATTTAGTCAGTCAAAAAAAACGTCAAACAAAACACTCCACCCCCCAGCAAAGCCCCCTCCTCCCATAAAACACTCTCCCCCCTGAAATGGCCCACTCATTTAATCATAAAGTAGACCCTTACCCCGATGCTTGTGGGTCCGAAGTAGGTTTTTTTAAAGTCGCCGCTGTCCACGTCCGACGTGTCGGCTGGGTCCCACTTGCTTTTGTGGTAGTCCATACTCATCATCCCCAGGCCGAAGCTCGCCTCCAATCCCCACCGCTGGTGCCATTCCCAGCGATAGCCATAGCTGAATCCGAATCCTAACCCTGTTCCGTCGTAGCGCAGGTTTTTGTCGAACAGCAGGGGTATTTTCACCCCGTATATGTCATATTTGGTGTACAGTACGTGGAACCCGAAGTAGCTGTTCCTCAACCGTTCCACCAGCCATAGCCGCAGTTCCGCTTTGCCTAACAGGTGGTCCAGTTGTCGCTCTTTGTACACCGTTCCTGTCAGCGGGTCGTATAGTCTGCCCGATCCTGCTTCTCTGTCCAGCACGGCGGGGGCTCTGCCCCATCCGTTGTAGGCGAATGCCAGGTCGAGTGACGTTTTGCCCCCCAACCCGAACTCGATCCCGAGGCTTGGCGTTGCGGCCACGAGATACGCCAGGTTGGTTTTTATTGCTATGGAGTTGAAGCTTTTGCCGTATGACGACCTGGTGCTTCCTCTCTCGCTTTCATATTGTTGTCCGGGCGCGTAGTAGTCTCTCTGCACGTGGTTGTTCCTTCCCGTTCCGCCCATTGCTCCGCTCCCTGTTACTCCCCCCGTTCCACCCCTCATCGCGCCCCCCCCTGTTGTGCTCCCCCCTGCTGTGGCACCCCCTGTTGTGCTGTTTTGGAGTCGGATGATCTCTTCTTCCAGTTGGCGGATCCGTTGTTGGTCGGCACTTATCTGAGCTCCCACACTCCCCGCAGCCCCCCCTGCTCCTGTCGTCCCTGCGCCCCCCACACCTCTCTCACTTTTGGCACCCCTGCTCTTTTTGGTGGCACCAATTTTTAGCGATTTGCTTCGTCCTGTTTCTACGGGACGAAGCGAGACTACGGGTTGTTGCCTGACGGTTTCGCCTGTTCGCTCGTTTTGGTAGACTGCCGCGCCTTCGTTGAACACTGCCGCCCCCTCCTGGTTCGCCCCTTCTCTTTTGAGCGCGTCCAGTTGTTGTTGGAGTTGCTCTATTTGTTGTTGCAGGTCGCTGGTGGTTTGTGCCTGTGCTTTTGTGAACAGACATAAAGCAAACAAGGTTATGACCAGCGACTTTAACTTCATAAATTCAGCTTCAATGTAACTTTAATTACATCCCGCTCAGTGATTTATAATATTGCTCCATTTCGGCGATGTTTCCTGCCGCTTGGATGCCTGCTTCGTTGAAACATTTGCTCGCCCGCTCTGTGTCGCCTTGCAACCACGCCAGCACGCCCAGATTGTTCCAGTAGGCCGGGGTGTAGGTTTTCACGTGTGCCAGATAGTATGCCGCGGTCGATGTGTCTCTTCGGTCGAGCGCGCTTGCGGCCGCGTTGATGTTGGCCACATCGNNCATACCGAGGTTGTTCCAGTAGGTTGTGTTGTATATCTTCACCCTGCCCAGATAGCGGGCGGCGGAGACGGCATCCTTGCGATCCAGGGCGATCGCTGCGGCGTTGATGTTGGCCACGTCGCTGTCGGGGAAGGCCATTGCGGCGACCTCGAACACCTCGTTAAACTGCTCGCTGCCTGTCTCGTAAGTGTTGGCTATCAGGAACAACTCGTTGAGCGACAGGTGGTGCGGCCTTTGGCGGATCACCTGCTTGCCTTGTTCGACGGTGAACGGAATGACGGTGTAGTCGATCCGATAGTCGGTGCGCCGGAGCAACGGGTAGAGTTCCTTATATATATAGTCATATACTGCGCCGCCGGCCAGTGTTTTGAGCCGTTGTTCTCTTTTGTCGTATGAATCTTTCGACCGGATGATTTGCAATACACGCTCTTTTTCCACTATTGCATCGTTGCTCACCAGCGAGTCGAGCCCTATCCAGTCCTCGCCCGCGCCGCGAACGGTGAAGATGTGCCTGGGGAAGTTGTAATCCAGGTTGACGTGGGACATAACCGCCTGAGTTCGCTTTTCGCTCAGGGTTTTGTTGTAGCCATATTGTCCCTCGGGCGAGGCGTAGCCCACCACAGCGATGCCTGTGATGGCCGCGTTGGGGTCGTTCACCACCGAGCGGAACATATCGTGAATTTTCCTCAGCTCGTGCTCATTGTTTTCCAGATTGCGGTTCACCCTCCAATCGCCCTGCACGAAGTCGATGAATGCGGTGCAGGTGAGCGACCTCTCCTTGATCTCTTCGACATCGGGCACGATGTAGCTCGCCGACAGTTTGGGCTGATAGGTCTCCCTGACAGGTTCGTTAAGAACGTAGGGCGGCGTTGAATAGGGTTGTTCCAGAATGGGAGCGGTCACAGGAGCGTAGATGGGGTCGTAATAGCCCGCTTTCTCCTTCTTTTTCCGCGCGGGGTTATCGCCACCCAGACTGATTATCAGGTTGATGCCGATCTTGGTCGGGCCGATCCACAGTCGCGAAGTGTCCTCGATGTAGGTTCCGCAGTTGTCGCACCCGTATCTTTTATAGTCCAGCACGGCCACGCCTGCACCCAGCGTCGCCTCCATAGCCACCCGATCGCTGAAATTCCACCGATAACCGTAGCTCACACCGCCGCCGTAGAGCTGTCCTTCGAACCTGTATTTCTGCATGTGAGGGGCGAAGGGTTCGGGCAATTTGGCGATGTTATAGTATCCCCAATGGGCGTGCAGACCGAAGAAATGTCCCTCGAAAGTCCTCCTGAGCCACCATCTGAGTTCGGGCTGGAGCAACACGTGTTTCCATTTACGATTATTTTGGAACGTCCAGGGATTATAGTTGATCGGAATATCGAGCGAAGTGCGATTTCCCAGCCTGAACTCCATCCCCAGGTTGATGGTGGAGGTTATGTCGTAGAGCAGGTTGGTCTTTATATTCGCCGTCGAAGGGCGGTCATACGTGGGTTCTGGATTGCCAAGGTAGTCGTAATATTGGGCCGAAGCGATACCCGGCAGAACCAAAAAAGCCAATAACAACAGACGATAGGTCAATTTCATACGGACAAAAATTTCACAAATGTAAAAATATTTTACGTGAAAATAAAATTTTCAGCGAAAAAGTGTGTTTTTTCTCCATTTTTACTCCCGCCATGTACTATATTTGCACTATGAACGAAGTTTTTGTCGACATCCATACCCATCAAACGCCGTGCCACGCCATTTCGCCCACCGCGTCGGGGGTGCATCCGTGGCAGGTCGCCGAGTTGACCGAAAGCGAATTGGCCACCGTTTTGGATCGTCTTCGCACCGCTCCGGTCGATGTCATCGGCGAGATCGGGCTCGACTATGCGCGCGATGTCGATCGCGGGTTGCAGAAAAAGGTGTTCGAAACGGAGCTCAAAATCGCTTCCGAACGCGGTTTGCCAGTGGTTTTGCACTGCGTCAGGGCGTTCGAGGATGTTATGGCGATGCTGGCCGGATTTTCGCTTCGGGCGGTGGTCTTCCACGGTTTCATCGGCTCGCCAGAGCAGGCCATTCGTGCCGTGAAGAGGGGCTATTTCCTATCGTTTGGGGTGCGCAGTTTCGCCTCGCCACGCACCGTCGAATCGTTGCGGCAGGTGCCCACAGACCACATTTTTCTCGAAACCGACGACGATCCCACTCCCATCGAACAGGTTTACGAAATGGCGGCGGAGGTGCTCGGGATTTCGGTGCCGCAACTGGCCGAACAAACAAGAAAAAACTATGGAGTGGCTGTCGCGAACTGAACTTTTGCTGGGCGGCGAGAAGCTTTCCCGCCTCCGAGCCGCCCACGTGCTCATTGTGGGTCTGGGCGGAGTGGGTGCTTATGCGGCCGAGATGGTTGTCCGTGCGGGTGTCGGGCGGCTAACCATAGCCGATGCCGACACGGTGAACCTCACCAACATCAACCGTCAGCTGGTCGCCCTGCACAGCACTCTCGGCCGGCCCAAAGCCGAGGTTCTGGCGGCGCGACTGCGGGATATTAACCCCGAGATCGAGCTCACCGTGGTCGAAAAATATATTTGCGACGACGCCACGTGGGAGCTGTTGGACGCCGCCGCATACGACTTTGTGGTCGACGCCATCGACACCCTTTCGCCCAAGGCAGCGTTGATCAAGGGGGCGATGGATCGCGGCCTGAGGCTCGTCAGCTCGATGGGCGCGGGTGCCAAAACCGACCCCACGCAGATCGAAATTGCCGACATTTCGCACTCCCACCACTGCCCGCTGGCACATATGTTGCGCAAACGATTGCACAAGTGGGACGTCCGGACTGGCTTTTGGGCGGTGTTTTCGCCCGAACCCATCCGCGCCGGGGCGATGACGATAGAGGAGAGCACCAACAAAAAATCGAACGTCGGCACCATCTCCTATATGCCCGCCGTGTTCGGTTGTGCCTGCGCTTCGGTGGTCATCCGCGGGTTGATCGGGGAAATGAAGGAATGAAAAACGAAAAAATATCTGTCGCCGCCCCGCCCCTCCTCGGGGCGGGCGACACGGGTTTGCAAGCAAACCCGAACATATCTTTGTTCTTAGCATATCTGGCCGCCGAGCGGCGTTATTCGCCCCTCACGGTGAGCGGTTATGCGCGCGACATCGAGCGGTTTCTTGCCCATCTGGGTATCGCGCCCGACGATTTTCGGCCTGCTCTGGTCGCCGCCGACGACATTCGCAGCTGGATAGTCTCTATGGGCGAGACCGAAAAGCTGGCCCCGAAGACCATCAACCGCAAGATTTCGGCCGTGCGCTCTCTGTTTCGCTGGTTGCGCTCGACAGGGGCGATAGAGCGCGATCCGTTCCTCAAAATCCGTAGCCTGCGTACCCCTAAGCGGCTTCCGGTGTGGATACCCGAGCGGCAGATGGAGGGCGTGGTCGATCGCGTGTTGGAGCTTTGCGACTCTGCGGACGAGGATGAGCGCACCGACGCCACGATTTTGTTGCTTTTCTACTCTTCCGGCATACGTCTTGCGGAGTTGGTCGGGTTGACGCGTGAGAGTTTTTCCGACGATTTTCGCACTTTACGTGTGGTTGGCAAGGGGGGCAAGGAGCGGATTGTGCCTTTACCCGAAAAAACCGGCGCGATATTACAGAAAAATTTCGTACCTTTGACTTCGCGGGCGCGGGCTTATCACGCGGTTCATAGTGGGTTGGAGATGATGGGAGTGACGGGCAAGAAGTCGCCGCACGTGCTCAGGCACACTTTTGCCACCCATCTGCTGGATTCGGGAGCCGATATGCGCCAGATCCAGGAGCTGTTGGGGCATTCGTCGCTCGCCGCCACTCAGGTTTATACGCACAATAGTGTCGCGGCGTTGAAGAAAGTTTATAACCAGGCCCATCCGAGGGCCAAGAAATAGAGACACAGTTATGAAAACACAAATTCAATCAGTAAAGTTCGACGCCGACAGTAAATTGGTCGATTTTGTCGAGACGAAGATGGACAAATTGGGCAGGTTTTTCGAAAAGATAGTTTCGGCCGACGTGATTTTGAAGGTGGATAAGGACCACGACAAGGGGAATAAGGTTTCGACCATCACGCTGTATGTTCCGGGCGAGGATATGGTCGCCGAGAGCCGTGCCCACTCGTTCGAAGAGGCGGTCGACGAAACCATCGAAGCCCTCAAAAAACAGATAGAGAGGCGAAAAGGCTAACCGATTCTGCTTTTCAGATCCATACTGCCGTGCAATATTCTCACAACAGTTATGTGTTCGGGTGAAGCGAATTTGTAGAAGATAATGTGTCGGCCAACCTTATAGCCAAAATATTTTTGGGGCACGAGCTCATAATTTCGACCTATGACAGGGTTGTCGGCTATGTCTTTACACGCAGCTTCCAACATACGATGATATTTGTCAGCCTGCGTCTCCGACCACGTTTCGAGTGTGTAGTTCCAAATGGATTGCAGGTCCTCTAAGGCCTTTGGCAAAAAATCAAGCCTTGCCATTTGTTGCTTTGTCGTCTTTGAATTTTGCCAGCAGTCGATCGAAATCGACCTCTTCCGCCGGGCCGCTTGCTTCGCCAGCTCGAAGAGCGGAAACAATGGCCTTGGCCCTGTTTAGTTTGAACTTTTCTTCGTCTTCGAGCAGGCGCAACCCTGCGCGAATAACCTCACTCGCGTTTTTGTAACGTCCGTCGGAGATTTTTTGCTCTACAAAGTGCTCGAAATGGTTCCCGAGCGAAACCGATGTATTGGCCCTCATATCGTTGCTGTTATTTTTCGCAAATATACCAATAATTGGTAATTCGGGCAAATTCCGTGCAATTTTCAGTTTTTCGACAACTTTTCGGTCAGCTTGTCGGCCAGCTTGTCGGGTGCGATGTTGCGTTCTATCGAGCCTTCGTGAGCGATGGAGATGCCGCCCGTCTCCTCGCTCACCACCACAACCACGGCGTCCGAAATTTCGCTCATACCCAGCGCGGCACGATGGCGCATCCCATAGTTTTTCGGCACCCGCGCCCGCGTCGACGGCAGAATGCACTTGGCCGCAACCACTCTGTCGCGCCGAATTATCACCGCCCCGTCGTGCAGAGGCGCGTTTTTAAAGAAAATATTCTCCAACAGGGCCGCCGAGGTCTGCGCGTCTATCGAGATGCCGGTTTCGACGATGAAGTCGAGGTCGGTTTCTTGCCAGATCACTATCAGCGCACCCGTTTTGCAGCCCGACATAACTGTGGCGGCGCGCACGATGGGTTCCAGGTCCATTGTTTGGCCCACTCCGTTTCCGCCGAAAATTTTGCGCCACAGGGCATTTCCGCGACTGTTTCGCTGTTTGAGCCCGATGTTTTGCAGGAATTGGCGTATTTCGGGCTGAAAGACGACGATCAGCGCGATCACCCCGACGCCTATCACGTCGCCCAGGATGCTCGACAGCAGCTCCATATTGAGGGCTTGGGTGAGCACCCAGAGGATGTAGATGATGATTATTCCGGTGATGATGCTGGGGGCGTTGGTCCCCTTGGCCATTTTGTATAGATAGTACATCAGCAACGCCACCGCGACGATGTCGATAACATCCACAAACCCTATGTCGATAAAGCCCATAACGAGGACAAAGATACAAAAACAATTACGAATTTGCGCAAAACGCGTTAATTACAGCAGCGGGCTCAGCAGTCGGGCCATAGCTTCGCGGGCGGCCGCCCAGCGCGAGCGCGTCTCCCATTCCGCCAGCGTCACCAGCCGCGAATGCCCCAGATCGTGGACAAACGACTCCTCCAACTCCGCCGCTATTTTCCTGTCGTAGATCAACGCCGAAACCTCGAAATTGTCCTCGAAACTGCGCACATCCATATTGGCCGACCCCACCGAACAAAACTCGCCGTCGATGATCACCAGCTTCGAGTGGTTAAAGCCCCGCCTGTACAGATAGACCTTGATGCCCGCCTCCAACAGCTCCTCGACATAGCTGCGCGTCGCCCAATAGACGATGTGGGAGTCGCTCCGGGCAGGGATCAGCAGCCGCACATCCACCCCGCTCAACGCCGCAACCTTCATCGCAGTCAGTATCGCCGCATCGGGCGTGAAATATGGTGTGGAGATATAGATTTTTTTCTTGGCCCGCGTGATTGCCGAGAAGAACGCCTGCATAATCGCGCTCCAATCGCTGTCGGGCCCGCTCGCCGCGATCTGAACCGGACAAATCTCGCTGACTGTGTTTTCGGTAAAATAGTTTTCGGCACGCAGTATCTCACCCCGCCGCACAAAGTACCAATCGGTGATGAACACCGCCTGCAACAGGTTCACCGCCTCGCCCTCCAGCCGCAGGTGGATGTCGCGCCACTTGCCGAGTTTTCGCAGCCCGACCAGGTACCTGTCGGCAATGTTTATCCCGCCCGTGTACGCCACAGAGCCATCTATAACGGCGATTTTGCGATGATTACGATAGTTCAACCGGCTGGTCAGCCACGGAAAAACCACCGGCATAAAGCACTCCACCTGCACCCCCGCATGGCGCAATCGCCGGAAAATGCCCCCTTCGGTCCACAGCGTCCCCACCCCGTCGTAGATCAGCCGCACTTCGACCCCTTCGGCCGCTTTCTTCATCAAAATGCGCGCAACCCGCCGCCCGATGCGGTCGTTGTCGAAGATGTAATATTCGAGATGGATAGACTTTTTCGCCCCCTTCAGCGCGTCGAGCAGCGAGGCGAAGGTGGCTTTGCCGTTCTGCAAAACCTCCACCCGATTGTGCACCGCAAGCAACGCCCGCGAGTTTTTCAGCATCAGCCGAATGGTCTCCACGTTGTTGTCGATCTCGGGGGTGGCGGTCAATGCCGGACGCGACAGCCTCGAAAACTGCCTTTGGCTCAGGGCCTCGATGTAGCCTTCGTCCAGAATCCCTTTGCGACTGAACATCTTGCGCTTGCGCCAATTGCGCCCGAAAAGCACATACACCACCACTCCCGCAACCGGAACGAGGGCAATGACGGCTATCCACGCCAGCGATTTGGTCGGGTCTCTGCGCTCACGGACAATGCCAACGATGATCAGGATCACCGTCAGCACGTAAACAACATAGATGGACCGCTCAAGCCACACGATAAATCAAAAATACCTAACCTCCCGCCCCTCGATCGCACTCAGCAGATTGTTCGCCAGCCCGCTCGCCCCGAAGCGAAACAGCTGCGGCGTCAACCACTCCGACCCCAGCGTCTCCCCGACAATATCATAATACACCCCCACATCCTCCGCCGTCCTCACGCCGCCCGCAACCTTCACGCCCACCTGCCGCCCCGTTTCGCCGTAAAAATCCTTCACCGCGCGACACATCGTCCTGACAGCCTCGGGCGTCGCCGCAACATCGATCTTGCCCGTCGATGTCTTCACAAAGTCGGCCCCTGCCCTCATAGCGACCACGGAAGCGTCGTAGATCAACTCCTCGCTCTTCAACGCCCCCGTCTCCAAGATCACCTTCAACACCGTCTCCTCGCCCACTTCCCGACGCAGCAACTCGATGGTTCCGCCCACCAGGTCCCACCTTCCGTCCATAGCCTCGCCCACTTCGATGACCACATCCACCTCGTCCGCACCGCTTTCGACCGCCATTGCCGTCTCCAGCATTTTCACTTCGAGGAAGGTTTGCGAACTCGGGAAACCGCCTGCCACGCTTGTGATGCGCACGGGCGAGTTGCCCAGCGCAACGCCCACCGTGTCGACAAAATTGGGATATACACACACGCTTGCGACATTGGGCAGATCGGGAAATTCGATCCCGAACCGCGCCACTTTTCCGGCAAATTCGGCTATCGACCTCTCGCTGTCCGTCACCCCCAACGAGGTCAGGTCGATGCAACTAAAACACAGTTTCCAAATATCTTTCATAATTTGTCCCCATAAGCCAGGTCTCCCGCATCGCCCAGGCCCGGCACAATGTACGATTTCACGGTCAGCTCCTCGTCCACCGCCCCGCACCAAATCGTCACCTCGTCGTCCGGCAGGTGCTCCTTGACATACGAAACCCCCTCGTCCGAAGCTATTATCGAGCAAATATGGGTGTGCGCGGGCGTGCCACCTTTCTCCAGCAACGCCTTGTACGTCAGCACGGTGGACGTTCCCGTCGCCAACATCGGGTCGACCAGAATCAGGGTTTTCCCTTCCAGATCGCCGCACGAAATATACTCCACCTTCACCTTGAATGTCCCGTCCTTGCTGTACTTTCTGTACGCCGACACGAACGCTCCCTCGGCCATATCGAAGACGTTCATAAAGCCCTGGTGATAGGGTATGCCGGCGCGCAGAATGGTGGCCACGACGATCCGGTCGGTCGGCAGCATCATTTCGGCCTCGCCCAGCGGCGTTTCGACAACCATCGGCTCATAGTTCAGGGTTTTCGAAACCTCATAGGCCATCGTTCCGCCCGCTCGTTCCAGGTTTCTACGAAACCGCATGCTGTCGCCCTGCACCTCGACATTGCGTAGCTCGGAGATAAATCGGTTCAGAACAGTCGGCTGTTCATTAAGAATAAAAACATTCATAATTACTTAATTTTTTGATTTCGTCAAAATGGAGCAGATTTTGCGCCGACCGAAATTCCGTCGGACGCGGATAGTACATAACGTACAGCCGCGGTCGCGGAATGAGGAGGTGTGAAATATGCTCCATTTTCACGAAATCAATACAAAAAGTTATTAAACGGATACCGCCCCTCGTGTATCTCCCGCACCATCGAATAGAGCCGGTCCCTCAGCTCGCCCACACCCTGTCGCTTCATAGCCGAAATAAATATCGACGGAACCCCCGACCACATATTGCGAATATACTCCAACGACCTGTGCTCCGGCAAAAACGGCCCCAGATCGTCCTCCCCTTTCGGCGTGTAACTAAACGCGTCCACCTTGTTGAAAACCATAAACACCGGCTTCTCCCCCGCCCCGATCTCCGCCAACGTGCGCTTCACAACCTCTATCTGGTCCTCGAACCCGGGATGCGACACATCCACCACGTGTAGCAACAAATCTGCCTCGCGCACCTCGTCCAGCGTCGACTTGAAACTCTCCACCAACTGCGTCGGCAATTTGCGAATGAACCCCACGGTGTCGGAGAGCAGGAAGGGCAAATTCTCCAGCACGACCTTTCGCACGGTGGTGTCCAGCGTTGCAAAAAGTTTATCCTCGGCAAACACTTCGCTCTTCGAAAGCAGGTTCATCAGCGTGCTCTTCCCCACGTTGGTGTACCCCACCAGAGCCACCCTCACCAGCTGGCCCCGATTGCTCCTTTGCGTGGCCATCTGCCGGTCTATCTTTTTCAGCTCCTCTTTGAGCAGCGTTATTCTGCTTCTCACGACCCGCCGGTCGGTTTCGATCTCCCTTTCGCCTGCTCCGCCTCGGGTGCCCGTACCTCCGCGTTGCCTTTCGAGGTGGGTCCACATTCCGGTCAACCGCGGCAACATATATTCATACTGCGCCAGTTGTACCTGCGTTTTGGCGTATGCCGTTTGGGCGCGCGACATAAATATGTCGAGTATGAGCCGCGTTCTGTCGAGCACTTTGCACGGCAATATTTTCTCCACGTTGCGGGTTTGCGAGGGCGACAGTTCGTCGTCGAAGATCACCACATCCACTTCGCCCGCTCTGCAATAGTCAGCTATCTCTTCCAGCTTTCCGGGCCCCATATATATGCGTGAGTTGGGCGTGGAGAGTCGTTGTGTGAACCTTTTGACGGCTTCGATTCCCGCCGTGTGAGCCAAAAACGCAAGCTCGTCGAGATATTCACGAGCCTGCGTTTCCGTCTGCCTATCGGTTATTACAGCCGCTAAAACAGCCTTTTCCATAGACTAATTGCGAAGCACAAAGTCCACCGGCAGGATGTAGAACACCCTCGCCGCGCGACCGTTGTGGCGACCCGGGGTCCATTTGGGCGAGGTTTTCAACACCCTCACTGCCTCCTGTTCCAACGATTTGTCGGGCGAGGCGAGCACTTCGATGTTGCTCAGACTGCCGTCCCTTTCGATGACAAATTTGATCGTCACTTTGCCTTGAATATTGTTTTCCACCGCCATTCGCGGATAGACTATCTGGCCGTGCACCCAGTCGCGGAATTTCATAATGTCGCCACCCTGAAACTGCGGCATCTCTTCCACGTTCATAAGGGGCATGTCGTCCACGACTTCCTCCACGACCGTTGGAGGTTCGACGGTAATATCTTCGCTGAAGTCGCTGAAGTCTATGGTGCTGTCGATCACTGTGTCGTCTGTCACCACTTCGAGAAAGTCGGAGATGACCTGGTTTTGTTGCGGTTTGATTTCGGGCGGCCTTTCGGGTTGCTCGGTGTTGATCACCACTTCCTGTTCCACCACTGCCGTTACATCGGTCATAGCGGCCACTTTCTTTTCCCGCTGGCTCCACGAGAACGCGCCCACCACGACCAGCAAAGCTATTAACAGCCCGATCTCAATAAACAACACCCTGCGACTCTGAAGATCGGCTCTCGGTGTCTTTTTAGCTTCCATAACTTGGGTTTTATAAGTTTTTTGATTAGTTCTTAATTGCAAAGGTAGCGATTTTTTATTATTTTCGCACACTCGATGGAAAATTTATTCGGCAAAACTTTGGACGAGCTCACCCTCGTCGCGTCGGAGGCGGGCTTGCCCCGTTTCGTGGGGCGACAGATGGCCGATTGGCTCTATCGGAAGGGGGTCAACGATGTCAGTGAGATGACCAATATCTCTGCCGCGGGACGCAGTGCTTTGGCGGAACGCTACTCTGTCGGCCGCAGTGCACCGATTCACCAGCGCGTCTCAGCCGACGGAACCGTGAAATACCTGTTTAACCCCTCTGTCGAGGCGGTTTATATTCCTGACGCCGACCGAGGCACATTGTGTTTGTCGTCCCAGTCGGGTTGCCGAATGGGGTGCGCGTTTTGCGCCACGGGACGGATGGGGCTTTTTGTGAATTTGTCGGCGGGCGAAATTCTCAACCAGTTCGCTTCTCTGCCCGAGTTCGAGAGCCTCACCAACATCGTTTATATGGGTATGGGCGAGCCGTTGGACAATCTGGACGAGGTGTTGCGCTCGCTCGAGATCCTCACTGCGCCTTGGGGTTATGGCTGGAGTCCGACCCGCATCACGGTCTCGACGGCGGGTGTTGTGCCCGCTTTGGAGCGGTTTTTGGCAGGGTCGCGCGTCCATTTGGCGGTCAGTCTCCACAATCCTTTTCCGGCCGAGCGGGCCGAGATTATGCCGATAGAGCGGGCTTATCCCATCGAAAAAATCGTGGAGATGATTCGTCGCCACGACTTTTCACACCAGCGTCGGGTGAGCTTCGAGTACATTGTGCTTTCGGGGCTGAACGACTCGCCGCGCCATGTCGCGGGGCTGGCCAGATTGCTGAATGGTTTGAGTTGTCGCATCAATTTGATACGTTTTCATCGCATTCCAGGCTCACCGTTTTTCAGTCCGCCGCTGGCCGAGGTCGAGCGGTTTCGCGACGCGCTGGTCCGGAAAGGTTTGCGCACGACCATTCGCGCTTCCCGCGGCGAGGACATCGAAGCCGCCTGCGGACTTTTGAGTGGAGAGTTGAGAATTGACTCCGCAGGAGTCGTCAGCCCGTCGCCGCCCCCAGCGGCGGCGGGCTGAAATCAGCCCTTGCTCGGCGACGAGCTTACCGCGTAATCATTGTCTTCTCATTTTCCGCAACGCGCACATCACTCCCTTGACGGTGGCGATTCCGTTCATTGCTCCGCCGGCCAGCCGGTCCACAACTCCGCCAGAAGGCATAATCAGCGAGACGAGGTTGTCCAGCGAGAATATCGAGTCGGCACTCTCGGCCAGCCGCTTTTCGGCGTACCAGGTGCGCATTTCCACTTCGGCCATTGCTTCGCGCAACTCCCTGCGCGAGCCTATGTCGCCCAACATTTTTACCCTAATCCTGCGTGCCATAGTACTCGTCGTTAGAGGTGAACAACATATCGGCAAAGTGGCGCACCAGCGGGCCCGCCGCCACGGCTCGGGCGACAAAGTAGAGTATCACGCCCAACACCAGGAAACCTCCGCCCGCGACCAGGAACCCCAGCCACGGATTGCCCAGCCTTTGACCTATCCACAACGCCAGGGCGACCATCATAAACACCAGTGCTATGGCCACAAAGAGCAGGCACACCACCCACCCGATGGCTTTGCTGATGCTGTCGGAGAGTTTGTCGACCGCCCGCAGTCTCATTCCCGCCCACCTGAGGCGCAGATAGTCGACGGTATCTTCTCTCAGACCGCTTAGTTGGTCTAATGCTTTCATTTTGCGGTTGCTTTTTTGATCGTTTTTTTGGCTGCTGCGATTTCGGAGCTGGCGCAGTCTTTGGCTTCGGCTACCAGGTCTTCGATTTCGTTTACGGCTTGTCGGGCTCGACGTTTGTATTGGTCGATTTTGTCTTCCACCATCTCTTTGGCGTCGGCCGCGCGTGCTTTGAGCATATCCACTTCGTCGTCCACATAGTCGCGGATCATTTCGCGGGTTTCTGCGCCCGAACGCGGGGCGAACAACAGGGCCACGACTCCTCCGATGGCGGCACCGCAGATGAATGCACCGAATGCCGCCCCGTGATTACTTCTTCTCATAGTTGTTTGATTTTTTAAGAGTTAAACACTAATTTTGCCAGTGTAAATTTACTAACAATTTCTGTGCCTAACAACAATTTCACCCTCTGTTTTTCGGGCCATCGGTCGTTTTCCGACGACGGGTCGGATGCGCTTGCGGCGGCTGTCGTGCAGGCTTATGCCGACGGTTATCGGGTGTTTGTTTCGGGAATGGCGGCCGGGTTCGACCTTGCGGCGGCGGAGGCTGTGTTGCGGTTGCGGGGCTCTTGCGAGGGTGTGCAGTTGGTTTGTGCGGTGCCGTTTGCGGGGCAGGCGCGCGATTTTTCGCCCGCCGATCGGCGTCGTTACGACACTGTTTTGGGGTTGGCGGACGAGGTTAGGACGCTTTCGGAGCGGTGGTCGGCGGGGGTTTATTATCGGCGCAACGAGTGGATGGTGGAGCGGTCGTCGCGGTTGATTTGTTGGTACGATGCGGCTACGGCGGAGCAATCGTCGGGCACGCGCCATACGGTTCGGACGGCACTTCGCGGCGGGCTGGCGATCGTCAACCTCTTCCAACCCGCGAACAGCCTTTTCTCAACGATCAATGGTTAGCTACGCGGAAAGCACGTCGCCGAGCAAGGGCTGATTTCAGCCCGCCGCTTGGGGGCGGCGGCGGGCTGACGACTTTCTCCGAAAGTCGAAAAAAATAATGCACTGCGTGCCTTGATTGTTATCCTCAACTCTCAACTATTCCAGCGGCCTCACGCGCACTTCGATGCCCGAGCCGCTCAGCAGGTCCTGCAACTTTCCAATATCGGTCCGGTGGTCCGTGCCGCCGAAGTGATAGGGATAGAAAATCTTCGGTTCGATGGTTTCTATGGCCGCAACTGCCTGCTCTTCGGTCATCGTGTAAGGCTGATTGACGGGCAAAAAAGCGATGTCCACACCCTTCAAAGCCGCCATTTCGGGCACGGGTTCGGTGTCGCCCGCAACATAAATCCGAGTGCCGTCGAAAGTGAAAACATACCCGTTGTGCTTGCGCGCCCGCGGATGGAAATTGAGCTGAGCGGGCGAAACGTTGTACGCCGGGACAGCCTCGACCGAGAACGTGTTGCGCTGCTCGAACCCGCCCGTTTCGCGTCCCTGCTCGTCCTTGCCGTCCCAAAACACGGAATCGATCACCGTGATCGATTCGCCCCACTCCAAAACTTCACCCCGACCCAACGTCTCGCGCGCCGTGCCATTGAGGTAGATGACGGTTTGTGGTTTGGTCAACGCCTCGATGGCCTTCGCATCGAGGTGGTCGCCGTGTTCGTGGGTGACAAAAATGTAATCCGCTTTGGGCAATCGGCCATAGTCGGCATAGTCGCTCACCGGATCGACATAAAAATATTTACCTCCGAACTCGAACCCGACACTTCCGTGACCAAAAAAGTTGAGCCTCAAACCATCTCCTATCTCATCGAACTTTTTCATACTCTGTAATCTGTTTCGTACAAATTTTCCCCACTCTTTCAGGTCTCCGTCCGTCCAGTGGCCCGTTGCCGGAACCGCCCCGTCGCGTATCATCGAACAGCTTTCGTCCTTTTCCGACAGGCTCCACGTAACCCAGCTCGTGTCGTGGTCGGCCATCATTTTCTCCCATTTCCCCCACGACTCATAGTCCAGCGGCCCGTCACCAGTCGCCTCCATCGCCGCACATTCGGATACGAAGACTGGCAGTCCCGACTTAATAGCATCCTCGGTCCTCGTCCTCAATTCGTCTTTGTGAGTCGCGGCATAAAAATGCATCGTGTACATCAGATTGTCGTACCCCGCTATCGGATCGGCGGCCACCAAATGGATGTCCTGACACCAGTGGGGCGACCCGACCAGAATGATATTGTCCGGGTCTGTCTGGCGAATAGCTTCGATGACCCGAACCGAATACTCCTTCACCTGCTCCCACGAATCGTTCACCGGCTCGTTGAAAATTTCGTAGATAACGTTGGGTTTGTCGCCCCACCGTGCCGCCACTTTCCGGAAGAACTCCACCGCCGCCTCGGTCTCTATCGCGTGGCTGTGCCAATCCACTATCACATAAATGCCCCGTTCGACAGCCCCTTCCACCACCGCTTCGAGGCACTTCCACGACCCCGCCGGATCGGCCATATAACCCTTTTCGCGCGGATGAACCCCGATGGCAGCGCGCACAACATCGGCTCCCCAAACGTCGGCCACTTCGCGAACGGCTTCGGGATTATAGAACCGCGGCCACGAACTGTGCCACCCCATACTCACCCCGTGAAGCACCACACTCTCGCCCGCAGAATCGACCAACTTGCCTCCCCGCACACTCAACGCAGAGGGCGAACCGGCATAAACAGCCCCGCAAAAAAACAGGGCAACGAATAACACAAGCAGTTTTTTCATCCCTATTTGAAGTATTTCCAATGAAACAGTATCAGCCACACAACAGCGACCGAAATATAGCTGTCGGCCACATTGAACACCGGAGGAAAGAACGACAGCGAAAACATATCGACCACCCGACCGTGCAGGAACGGCGCATAATCCCAAACTATGCCATAAAAAGCACTGTCGATAATATTCCCCATCGCACCCGCCAGCACCATCGACAACGCAAGCAACACCCCCTTTGGCGCGCCTTTTTTCCACAAATGGTCGATATAGAACCCGATAGCCGTCACGGCAACGATGCGGAACAGGCTCAGTACCAGCTTGCCGTACTGCCCGCCCAGCTTCATCCCGAACGCCGCGCCCTCGTTCTCGATAAAATAGATCTGGAACCAGCGGCCCAGCACCGGAATGCTCTCCCCGATGCTCATATTGGTCTTCACCAGAACTTTAACCACCTGGTCGACGACCAGCAAACCTATAATAAAAAGGACAAGGTATTTTCGTTTCATCTCGCAAATATACAAAAAAATCCCACCTTTACATTCGCTCGGGTGGGATTATAGTATAAGTCACAGTATCTCTTCGTCGGGCGGGTCGAGCACAAAGCTTCCTCCTCCGCCGCCGCGCAGCATCTCCCCGAAATATGAGTCGAGGAACATTAGGTCGTGCTCTCCCTGAATAACGTGCCGAAGCAACAGGTCGTGATCGTCGGGGTCTATTTGCGTTTGTGTGTCGATATTTTCCATAGAACAAAGTTAATACATCATCGTCGGTTTAGCATTAGAACGCACCAGCCCTCAATTTATTATACGCCACCGCCCGTCTCCTGCAAAAATCCTGCCTCAACAGGTCAGTATCATCTGGTTTTCCTTGATTATTTTGCGCAAATTGA
The DNA here is from genome assembly GCA_002293425.1 of Alistipes sp. UBA940. Taxonomy (GTDB): domain Bacteria; phylum Bacteroidota; class Bacteroidia; order Bacteroidales; family Rikenellaceae; genus UBA940. Next base: position 100,714 of record DBDE01000037.1, read on the forward strand.
TCAGTGCATACCTCATCCGCCCCAGGGCCGTGTTAATCCCGATGCCGAGTTCGTCGGCAATATCCTTGAAACTCATCTCATCGAAGTACCTCAGCATCACCACGTCGCGCTGCTCTTCGGGCAAACGCCCTATCATTTTGCGCAGGTCTGCGTAGATTTGCTCAGTCACCATCTTGTCTTCCACCGAGTCCGTGGCGATTCTGACGTTGGACAGGATATCGAACCCTGCCGCGGACTCGTTCAGTTTCAGGTCGTTCTTTGTCCTGCGGAAATGGTCTATCACCTGATTGTGTGCCACCCTGAGCACCCACGAGAGAAACCGGCCCGTATCGACATACCGCCCCTCATCCACCGAGCGCACAACTTTGATGATGGTCTCCTGAAAGATGTCGTCCGCCTCGTCGCGATCTTTCACCATCATCGCGATGTAGTCAGTGACGCGCCTGCGGTGCCTGTCGATAAGCACCCCGATGGCGTTTTTGTCGCCTGCCGAATAGAGCTCGAGCAACCGCGAGTCGCTCAACTTGTTCGTGTCCATACTCTTAGCAATTTAGATGTTTAGAGTAGAGGTTTTCTCGATAGGCAATCAGGCAATTTCCGTGCAACTTTGATTATGTTTCTGTAAAAATATACTATTCGGCAACCAAAATGCGCCCGCAGTATTCGCAGACGATGATTTTTTTGTTCTGACGAATGTCGACCTGACGTTGCGGCGGAATGCGGTTGTAACACCCTCCGCAGGCGTCCCTTTTCACCGTCACCACTGCCAGTCCGTTGTGCATATTGGCCCTGATGCGTCGGTATGCGTTCAACATCCGTTCGTCTATCTTCTCTGCGGCGGCACTCTGTTCCTTCTCCAACACGGCGATCTCTTTTTCGGTCTCCTTTTCTATGCCTGCCAGTTCGGTTTGTTTCTGTTCCAGATCCAATTTCCGGTCGCCCAACACCGCTTCGGCCTCCTCCACCTGCTGTTTTTTGGCTTTTATGGCGGCCGAATACTCTTTCAGGTGCTTGTTGGCCAGCTCGATTTCGAGCTTCTGATATTCTATCTCTTTGGCCAGCGCATCGAATTCGCGGTTGTTGCGAACGTTGTTTTGCTGCTCTTCGTATTTGGTTATCAGCAGGCTGGCCTCGTCCAGATCGCGTTTGCGCTGGCGGGTCATGTCGTTCAGCTCTTCTATTTCGGAGTTGAAGTTTTCGATGCGCGTTCCCAGCCCTGCCACATCGTCTTCCAGATCCTGAACTTCCAGCGGCAGTTCGCCTTTGATTTTATTGATTTCGTCGATTTTGGAGTCGACCATTTGCAGGGCGTACAGTGCCTTGATCTTCTCTTCCATCGAATAGTCGGTGGTCTCTATTTTTTTAGCCATAATAACAAACCGGGTTTCGTCCCTTTCGGGATTTGTAGAGGGCAAAATTAGCTATTTTTTTTGAAATAATGTCACAAATCAGCTCGATTGCACAAAATTCGCTCTCCCAGTGCCCTATGTCGGCCACGGCGACGGGCGAAAAAAAGTCGTTATATTTCAGCTCGGCACTCAGATAGATGTCGGCTCCCTGCTCCTGAGCGGCTTCGATGAGGTCCCTGCCCGAGCCGGTGCACAGCGCGATTTTGTGCACTTTCGGCGGCAGGCTGTTGTGCCTTATCACCTCGATGTCGAGCTTCTCTTTCACGGTACGCAGGAAATCGCCGCTCTCCACGGCACGGGGCAAATTGCCGATAACTCCAAATTCCGCCAGAGGTTTGACATCGGTTATACCCAGGATCTCGGCCAGCCGATGGCTCATCCCCCCCTGGGCGCGGTCGAGATTGGTGTGAGCGGAGTAGAGCGCAATGTCGTTTTTCACGGCTTTCGTTATCACGCACTCGCCCGTCAGCCGCTTCAACGGATGGAAGATGGCGGGATGGTGCGAGATTATCAGCCCCGCCCCCAGCTCGATTGCTTCGTCCACCACGTTCGGTGTTACATCGACACAAACCAACGCCCGGTCGATCTCCGTTTCGGGCGAACCTACGATAAGGCCGCTGTTGTCGTACTCTTCTTGCAGGCCGAGCGGCGCAAATTCCTCCACAGGAGCGATTATGTCGCGGATTTTCATTGTCAGAACAGGGTTTGTTCAACAAAAGTCGTGCTGTTTCCGGCTTCTTCGAAGCCGTCGGCCCGCCCCGTGGGGGGGGCGGGGTCGGGCCGAAAATCTTCACATGCGATTCCATCTCTCACCTCCAAAAGCAACGCCCTGATGTCCTGCAATTTTTCGGCAATGAGGGCATCTTTGTCCACCGCTTTTTTGTTGACGTTCAGGTGTTTGGCCGCACCGCCAAGGGTCATACCGCGCTCTTTGACCAGATGATAGATGGTCTTCAGATTGGCCACCTCCTGAGCCGAAAAACGTTTGCGTCCTTCGGCCCTGCGGGGTTTCAGTATGTCGAACTGCTTCTCCCAGAAGCGAATGAGCGACGGAGCCACGTCGAGCATCTCCGCCACTTCGCCCATCGAGTAGAACATCTTTTCCATAGCGCGAAGTTAGCAAAAAAAACTATAAGTTGATAATCCGAAAATTATTGGGCAGCAGGGTGTTCGTCCGATGCCCTATCCGCTTCGTCCACCCGATGGGTAAATCGTTGTGGGTCAACAGATTAATCCCTTCGGCCAGCATTCCCGGGTCGGCAAACTCGCGCTTGCGCAAATAGTCCAGCGCAATTTCACGTGGCAACTCCCGCACCGAAAAATCTCCGTCCCTGCGCAGACCGACGGCCAGGGCCAGCGCGTGGTCGGGCCGCAACTTGCCGCCAAAAAGCTCACCCATACACACCCCCGAATAGATGACATTCAACCCGCCAGCCAAAGCCTTAACTGCCTGATAATTAGGAGCATACACTCCGTAAAACGCGTTCCCCGCACGAAAAAACCGCATCGCCTCCGCCGCATCCGTCCACTGTCCCAACGCCCGCTTTTCCGCCCCCGTCACATCGGTCAAAGGTTCGCGCCGCGCCCTCGGGACTTCGCGCCTCAACCGCCCGTCGCCCTTGCGCATCGCCGCCGCAAAGAACCCTTCGCCCTGCAGCCTGTGCGGATATAACCGAAAACAACCATTCTCGTGAACGATCCCCCAACTCTCCGGCACGTCGATGTCGAGCATCTCCACATCGAAATTCGCCGTCAGCCACTCGACATTCTCCTCGTTCTCGCGCCGATTGAAGGTGCAGGTCGAGTAGATGAGAACGCCCCCGGGCCTGAGCGCATCCCACGCTTCCGAAAGAATTTTGCGCTGTCGGGCCGCACACATCTCCACACCCGCCGACGACCACTCGCCCCGCGCCTGCCGGTTCTTGCGAAACATTCCCTCGCCCGAACAGGGTGCATCGACTGCCAGCACGTCGAAAAAATGTTTATAGGCCGAAAACGCCGCCGCCTCGCCACAAGTCACCACCACATTGCCCACACCCCACCGCCGCACATTGTCGGCCAAAACACTCGCCCTGCTCTTCACCGGCTCGTTGGCCACCACCAGCCCCTCGGCCCCCACCAGCGTGGAGTAGAGCGTGGTCTTCCCGCCCGGCGCGGCACACAGGTCGAGCACCTTCGAACCTCCGCCCGACTGTCTGAACAGGTGTTCGACAAACTGTGACGACGCCTCCTGAACATAGTAAGCTCCCGCGTGCCACGCCGGATCGAGCGTAAAGACGGGTCGCTCGGCCAGATATGCCCCATAGCGATTCCACGGCACCCCGTCCGCACCCTGCGGCATAGCCGACAGTTTGAACGGATTGTACCTCACGCTCACCACCGCCTCGCCGTCCAGTGCGGCGAGCAGTTCAGAGTCGACAGATGCTGCGAATTCGGGCGGAAACATCCTCTACGATTTTCGGATCGGCAATAAAATCGGCGTTGTCTATATCTATCACCATCACCTCGCCCTGGTAGATGTTCTCTATCCAGTCGTTGTACTTTTCGTTCAGCCGCGCCAGGTACGCCTCGTCGATGCTTTGTTCGTAGCCTCGCCCGCGTTTACGTATCTGCTCCACCAGCTTAGGCACACCGGCTTTGAGATATATCAGCAGGTCGGGTTTGCGTATCAGCTCGTCCGACAGGCCGTAAAGTTTCATATAGGTGTCGAAGTCGCGGCTCGACATCAACCCCATTTCGTGGAGGTTGGCGGCAAAGATCCACGCATCCTCGTGAATGGTGCGGTCCTGGAACAGATCGCCCCCGTTGCGCAACGCATCCATCGACTGGCGAATGCGGCACGTGAGAAAGTAGACCTGAAAATGGAACGACCACCTCCCCATATCGCCGTAAAAGTCGTTGATATAGGGGTTGTCGATATTCTCGAAATAGGGCGTCGCATCAAACTCCCGCGCCAAAATTTCGGTCAGCGAGGTCTTGCCACTCCCGATGTTTCCTGCAACAGCTATGTACATAATCTCAAAATTTCATCGACATACTCCCTTGTATTGGCAAGCCGCGGCACCTTGTTCTGTCCCCCGACCTTGCCGCGCGCACCCATCCAACGCAAAAATGTTCCACGTGGGACAACGCTGACCAAGGGCTGTGCCAAAGTGGTCGCCCGTTTGGCCTCATAATCGGAATTTTGCTCCATCAAAGCTTCGTCCAGCACCCCCACAAACTTCTCCATCGAAGCAGGCTCGCGCTCAAACTCCACCAACCACTGATGCCCCCCTCGTCTATCGAGCCCCATATATATCGGTGCCACGGTATACTCCACGACCTCCGCCCCCGTCGCCTCACACGCCCTCCGGACGGCCTGCTCGACATTGTCGACAATCAGCTCCTCGCCGAAAGCGTTGATATACTGCCGCGTGCGCCCCGAAATGCGGATCCGATAGGGATCGAGCGAAGTGAACCGCACCACATCGCCGATCAAATAGCGCCACAACCCGTTCGAGCTGCTGATAACCACCCCATAATTGACCCCCGTGCGAACACCCTCCAAAGGAACGGCTTTGGAGTGATCCCCCAAATCGTCCAACGGCAAAAACTCATAAAACGTCCCGTAATCGAGCATCAACAGCATATCGTCGCCAAACCCGTCCGCAATGGCAAAAAAGCCCTCACTCGCGTTATAGGTTTCCAAATAGTGCATCCCGTCCGAAGGAATAAGCTCACGATAAATATCCCTGTACGGCGCAAAGTTCACCCCCCCGTGGATAAACAACTCCAAACGCGGCCAAACTTCCAACAAATTTGCCTTCCCCGTATACTCCAGCATTCGCCGCAGCATCACCAAATTCCACGACGGAACCCCCACTATCGACCTCACATCCTGCCCCGAGCACTCCCTGCAAATGGCCTCCACCTTCTCGGAAAAGTCGGCAATCAAAGCGGTCTCCAACGACGGCACCCTTCTGCCCCCAACATACCACGGCGTATTCTCGATCATTATGGCCGACAGATCGCCCGTCAAAATCGCCCCCTCGCCCTCGATACGTCGACTGCCCCCCAGCGTCAACGTCTTGCCGCCATAAACCCGCGTATCCGGAAATTTGCGAACATTGAACGCCACACAATCGCGCGGCCCACGCAAATGGCTGTCCCGCAACGAATCGTCGGTCACGGGAATATACTTGCTCTTCCCCGCCGTCGTTCCGCTCGACCGAGCAAACCACCGCGTCATCCCGGGCCAAAGCACACCCCTCTCTCCACTCCTCGCCCGCTCCACCCACGGCAACAACTCGCCATACTCCCTGATCGGAACCGAACGCCTAAAATCCTCATAATCAGCAACTTGCGAGAAAAGATGGTGCTGCCCAAACTCTGTCCCCTCCGCCTTGGAAAGCAAATATTTCAACTGCCCATGCTGAACCTCGTGTGGCCGTCGGCAAAACTCCTCCACCGCCCTAAACCGCGGCGCAAGAAGAGAGGAAATGATATGTGGCAACAGCTCCATCAATTAAAGAACCGTCCCACGTCGGCTTTGGCTTCGGGTTTGGCAAACACCACCACGCGATCGTAAGCCACCATCTCGGTCTCGCCCACGGCCATATAAACCCTGTCGTTGCGCATAATCCCCCCGATGGTAGCCTCCGCCGGAAAACCCAGCTTATAAATCGGGACCTTGGTGGCGGCAGACCCGGGCTTAACCACAAACTCCAACACCTCGGCATCGGTTCCCGTAAGGCACTTAACGGTCTGCACGTCGGTATTCATCGTGAAGCGATAAATGTTCGAAGCCGTAAGCAGCTTCTTATTGATAACCGTATCTATCCCGATGCTCTCCGCGAGCGCGATATAGTTCAAATTCTCAACCTCGGCAATAACCTTCTTCACCCCCATCTTCGAAGCGAGCATAGCGGTCAAAATGTTGGTCTCCGACCGGCTCGTCACCGCCACAAACGCATCCATCCGGTTGATCCCCTCCTCCATCATCGCGTCCGAATTGCGCCCGTCGGCGTTGATAATCAGCGTCTTATCCAACAGCTCCGCCAGCCGGTAAGCCTCCTGCGGATTATACTCCACCAACTTAATATCGACGTGATCCTGCAACGCCGTCGCAATCTGCACCCCGATCCGGCTGCCGCCCAATATCATAAGGCTCCTGACATCTATCTCCGGCCGGCCGCTCAGCTCCTGCACCTCGCCCACAAACTCCGCCGGAGCAACCACAAACAGCGTATCACCCACAAAAACCCGATCATCGCCGTGCGGAATAATGGTCTTCTCGCCCCGCGCAATAGCCACAATGCGATAGTAAAGTTCCGCCGGCCGCGGCGCAATCTCCAACATACTCTTGCCAACGATCGACGAACTCTCACCCACCTTAAACACCACCAGCGACATCCGTCCACCCGAAAAATCGACCAACTCCGTGGTAGCTGTATGCCCCAACAGCTTTATCACCTCCTTGGCCGCCGCCATCTCGGGATGGAACAAATAGTCGATGCCCATCCCCATAAACACCTCCTTATTGCCCGGCTCCAAATACTCCTTGTTGTCTATCCGCGCAATAGCCTTCTTCGCCCCCAACTGCTTGCCCAGCATAGCCGACAAAATGTTGATGTTCTCCTGCTGATGAACGGCAATGAGCAGGTCGGCCTTCCGGACGCCCGCCCGTTTCAGCGTGGCAAAAGTGGCAGGGTCGCCCTCGATGGTGATAACGTCGCTGACATCGGCCACGGCATCCAACTGCCTGGCGTCGGCATCGACCACGGTGATGTCGTGGCCGCCCGTACTGCTGCCGCTCAACATCCGAGCCAAATGGCTGCCCACCTCGCCCGCACCTACGATTACGATTTTCATAATAGCAAAGGTAAGAAAATAATATATACCTTTGCGTTATGATAATATTAATCTTCTCGATTCTGGCCGTGGCTGTTTTTGTGGTGGGGTTGTCGTTGACTCTGATGGTCAAAGGCCACCATATCGACGGAGAAATATCGACCAACAAGAATATGCAAAGATTGGGGATAAGTTGCGTGGTGCACGACGCCCTGAGTACTCAGGACTGTTCCGAAAGCTCGTGTGCGAACTGTGCGGCACGTTGCACGAGCGACATAAACGGATAGGTCTTGCTGAAATCTTCGGCCGCCCTCTTTGCCAGGTCTTTCGAGAACAAATACCCCTCGTCCACCACCTTGGTGATATGAAAATCTTTCAGCCTCAAATATTCATCCCACTCCGTACCCGCCGGAAAGCCCTTAGGCGTGCGGATCAGTGAATTGGACCTGTCCAGCTCGAAGCCGTGTTTGCCGGCACTCCGTAAACTCGCCATAACCTGTTCGCCATTATCAAACACCTCGTCCCTCACGCTCCGCAACACATCGGGCATAGGCATAAAAATCCCCGCATCCAAAAGGCAATCGCCAATCATCCCGCCACCCCGCGGCTCGACGTGAAAATAGTACCCCGCATTGCCCGACTTCTTGCCCCCGGGACAAATATACAACCCGAAATGGGTCTTATAAGGCGTCTTATCGGTGCTGAACCGCGTATCGCGATAAATCCTGTAAGTGCAATCTTTCAAACTAAGATTCCCTGTCAGCGGATCGAACTTCTGAACCTCGGCCAGCAACTGCGACGCAAATTCGTTAAAGATGTTATTCGCCTCGACATACCTCTCCTTATTGGCCGCAAACCACTCGCGATTATTGTTCTCACGCAACTCGGAAAGAAAACCCAGGATCGTCTTCATAACTTCTTACGGCGCACGGATGTGGCTTTCGAAGAAGCCGGTGTCTCGGCAACTATCTTTCTGGCACCTTCAATGGTCAAAAGCGAAGGCTCGATGGTCTTAGGGATCTTATAGTTCTTGCCCTGATAAGCGATATAGGGCCCATACCTCCCGTTCTTAACGACCAAATCGGGCTCCTCGGCAAATGTCTTCAACGGTTCACCCGCGCTCTTCTTAGCCTCCACCAACTTCATCGCATCCTGTAACGTGATCGTATAAGGATCGTCGCCCCGACCCAGCGAAGTGAACTTCCCGTCATACCGAACATAAGGGCCGAACCGCCCCACGCCGATAACGACCTCCTTGCCCTCGTACTCACCCAAACTGCGCGGCAACGACAAAAGCTCCAACGCCTGTTCCAAAGTGAGCGTCGCAATAAGCTGGCCCTTCTTCAAACTTGCCGACCGCGGCTTCTCGCCCTCCTTCTCCGGCTCGATCTGAACCATAGGTCCGAACCGTCCTATCCGCGCCGAAACCTCCCGACCCGTCTTCGGATCCACGCCCAGCACCCTCACATTATGGGTGTCCGCCCGCTCCTCGCCCATAGCCCGCTCGATCTCGGAGTGAAAGGGGGCATAAAACCGACCCAGCATATCCTGCCACCGCTCCTCGCCCTCGGCTATCTCGTCGAACTGTTTCTCGACGTTAGCCGTGAAATTGTAATCCAATATCCCGGGAAACTGGCCCTCCAAATAGTCATTCACCAACATCCCGATGTCCGTCGGCGACAACTTATTGACCTCCTTGCCCGTCGTCTCCGACAAAGTTTCGAAATCAACCGTCCCATTCTTTAAAACGAGCCGTCCATAATCTCTCTTCGTCCCATCCACGCTGCGCTTAACAACATAATCGCGGCTGATAACGGTCGAAATAGTGGGAGCATAAGTCGACGGTCGCCCGATGCCCAACTCCTCCAACTTCTTCACCAACGACGCCTCGCTATACCGCGGAGGCGGCTGAGTAAACCGCTGTGTAGCACTTATGCTGTCGACCCCGACGCTCTCCCCAACCGCCATCTTAGGCAACAAACCGCCATCCTCGTCACCGGCATCGTCCACCCCCTCGGAATACAACCGCAAAAACCCGTCGAAAAGAACAACCTCGCCCATCGCAGTAAAATGCTCACTCAACCCGCCGTCCAACTTCACCACGGTCTTCTCAATCTGCGCCGGCTTCATCTGCGAAGCCACGGCACGCTTCCAAATCAGCGAATACAACCGCTTCTCATCATTGGTACCCTCGACACTCTGTCTGTCGAAGTACGACGGGCGAATGGCCTCGTGCGCCTCCTGCGCCCCCTTGGAATTAGTCTTATAATTCCTCGTATTAGAGTACTGTTCGCCGAACAACGCGACCACCTCCTTCTTGGCCGCACCCAACGCAACACCCGAAAGGTTCACCGAGTCGGTACGCATATAAGTTATCAACCCCTGCTCATAGAGCTTCTGCGCCACACTCATCGTCCGCGCAACACCCATCCCCAGCTTCCGGCCAGCCTCCTGCTGCAACGTCGAAGTGGTAAACGGTGGCGCAGGGTAGCGCATCCCCGGCTTCTGCTCGACACTCGACACCCCGAAACTCACCCCGCTGCACCGGCGCAAAAACTCCTCCGCCTGCTCTCTGGTATCGAACCTGCTCGAACACTCGGCCTTAAACCCCTTCCCCCCGCCAGCAACAAACTCCCCGACAACCCGCCAATAATCGGTCGGCTTAAAATTGATAATCTCCCGCTCACGCTCAACAATCAACCTCACCGTCACGCTCTGAACCCTCCCCGCCGAGAGTTGCGGCCTCACCTTTCTCCAAAGCAACGGCGACAACTCGAACCCCACCAACCGATCCAAGATCCGTCGCGCCTGCTGGGCATTGACAATATTTATATCTATCCCGCGCGGATGCTCTATCGCACCCAAGATAGCGTTCTTGGTGATCTCGTGAAAAACAATCCTGCGCGTCTTCTCCGCTGGCAACCCCAACGCTTCCGTCAAATGCCACGCGATAGCCTCTCCCTCGCGGTCCTCATCGGACGCCAACCAAACCACGTCGGCCTTCTTAGCGGCGGAAGTGAGCTCCCGAACCAACCTCTCCTTATCCGGATCGACCTCATAATGCGGAGCGAACCCATTCGCAATATCAACCCCGAGCCCCTTTTTCACAAGGTCTCTGATGTGTCCGTAACTCGAAACGACGGTGTAGTCCGCCCCCAGATATTTTCCGATTGTTTTCGCCTTGCTCGGCGACTCGACGATCACTAAATTCATCGCTCGATAGTTGTGTAAGTAACCCTGATGGTGATGTCGTCGCCGCTCAATTCGCTGTTCTCATAGCAAAAAACATCAAAAGCCTCAGGGCCAAGATAAACGGCACGCGGCATCTTCCCCGCAGCCAACCGCTGAACATAAGTGGTGATGTCCAACTCATAATAACCCCTCGACCTGTTAAGATACCCGCCATAAGGCAACCCGCCCTGATACTGACTCTCCACCGCATAACGATAATCGGGAATAGGATTCAAAAAACGATAATCGACATAACTCCCCAACCGCTCCACCGACGAGTCCAAAACATCCACCCCGTCGTCTTCGAGCCAAATGCGCATCATCGCCTGATTAATCAACACGTCCCTGTCGCCATCGCCCAACGCACTAACAGTGGCAACAAAGCTGTCGGTAAACCGCAAGTACGTCCCCACGCCCCCCATGCCCTGAACATAAACCGTTTCGAGCGGCTCGCTGGTGGCCAAAGTGTCGGTAAACCCGTTTGTCCTCGCCTCCAACTCTCCAAGCACACTCCCCGAATAGTCCCACTCGGCCATTCCCACCGAAACATTATCCCACTCCGTAACCTGTCCCGTCATCTGATCGACCGCGTCGGTGTCGCGAAAACTGAAATAAGTGACAATCGTGTCGTAAATAGCATTCTGGTCCAGCGTGTCGTGGTTCCTGACGTGCAACCGCATTCCCGACCCACTCAAATCGGCCCTGATCACAGCGCCATCCCGCGGCGAACCCTCCGAAGGAACGACATACAACCCGTTGAACTCCTCTCTGAAAAGCGAATCGGTCGTATAAACATCCCAATCCGAATTGACTATCCGCTCCAAATACTCCTTGCCCCGAGCCGTGGGAAACAACCGCGCCTCCACCTCGCCCTTACCACCCCGATGGCTGAACTCGAAAAGCTTCTCGCCCCGATAATCCTCCACCGGAAAATTGGCACGATAAACCGAATCGCGATGCAACTCGCCCTCCACCTCATAAACGTCGAAGCTCTGCACCAAATCGGGATTCCCACCCGTTTCGGTGACAGTCAACAATATACTCAGAGAGTCGATTATCGGCCTCAAACCATAACCATCGACATCCTCATAAGGCACCGTGATGGGCAAAAACTGCAAAAGAGCACTCGCCCTGCGCGCACCATAAACGCTCCCACCGTCCACCATCCGACCCAAATAAGCACTCCCCATTCGCGACGAAGGCACACTGTCCTGCCTATACAGAAAAGTTTCCACCCCATCGCCAACGGTGAAAACCTCGATATTCATCTGCTGATTGTCCGGCAACAAGCTCTGGCCCAACCGGTCGTCCACCTCGGTGCAACCCCACAACAGCAAAACGACAAAAAAACTACAAAATCGCATCATAGAACTTCTCATAATCATCCAAATACCCGTCTCCACCATAATTCTCCATCACCCGCTTGCCACTCTTAACCGCATAATCCACCAAGCTCCGATCCCTGAGCGGCTCCTCGACCACCACTCCGTCCGCCAAGTCGATAACGCGCTTTTTGAGATTTTCGTATGCCGGATCGAGCTTCGGAAACGGAAAATCCCCGTCATAAAGCGACACCACGATCCGATTGTCCTTAAAAATCGGGTCGTCGCCAAAAACATCCCTCATCAACAACGGCGCAACACACGAAATCCATCCGTGGCAATGCAGCACGTCGGGCGCCCAACGCAGCTTCTTCACCGTCTCCATCACCCCGCGGGCAAAAAATATGGCCCGTTCGTCGTTATCCTCGAAAAACTCGCCCTTCTCGTCCCTCAACGTGGCCTTTCGGTGAAAATAGTCGTCATTATCAATGAAATATATCTGCACCCTGACCGCCGGAATGCTCGCAACCTTAATTATCAGCTGATGATCGTTCCCGCCGATGATAAGGTTCATCCCGCTCAGCCGAATAACCTCGTGCAACTGGTTCCTGCGCTCATTCACCAGCCCATAACGCGGCATAAACGTGCGAATCTCGCCTCCGCGCTCCTGCATCCCCTGGGCCAACACACGGGCACGCCCTGAAATGACACCCTCCTCCAAATAGGGTGTCACCTCCTGGCACACATATAATATCTTTCTTTTGCTCAACTCAGCTACAAAGGTACGAAAAAATTATATAATGAGCATTGCGTCGCCGTAAGTCCCGAACCGGTATCCCTCGCGAATAGCCTCCTGGTAAGCCTTCATCACCACATCGAAGCCGCCGAAAGCCACCGTCATCATCAGCTGGGTCGACTGCGGAGTGTGGAAATTGGTCACCATAGCATCGGCCGTCGTGAAGTCATAGGGGTGGAAAATAAACTTGTTCGTCCAACCGTCGAAGGGTTTGAGCATCCCGCCCGTCGACACCGAGCTCTCCATCGTGCGCATCACCGTCGTCCCCACCGCAACCACCTTCTTGCCGGCACGCTTCCCCGCATTGACCGTCTCCACCGCCCGCTCGTCCACCACAATCTGCTCCGAGTCCATCTTGTGCTTGGTCAAATCCTCCACATCCACCGTCCGGAAGTTGCCCAACCCCACGTGAAGCGTGATCTCGGCCTGGCGAATGCCCTTTATCTCCATCCGTTTCAACAGGTGTTTCGAGAAGTGCAACCCCGCCGTGGGAGCCGCCACCGCCCCCTCGTGCTTGGCGTAAATGGTCTGGTACCGCTCCTCGTCCTCGGGCTCCACCTTGTCGCGCACCCAGCGCGGCAACGGCGTCTCGCCCAGCTTATACAGCGCATCCTTGAACTCCTCGTGCGTCCCGTCGAACAGGAACCGCAGCGTCCTCCCCCGTGAAGTGGTGTTGTCTATCACCTCGGCAACCAACAAATCGTCCTCGCCGAAATAGAGCTTGTTGCCGATGCGGATTTTGCGCGCCGGATCGACCAGCACATCCCACAGCTTCAGGTCGTGGTTCAACTCGCGCAGCAAAAATATCTCGATCTCCGCCCCCGTCTTCTCCTTGTTGCCGTAAAGCCTGGCGGGAAAAACCTTGGTGTTGTTGAACACGAACACATCGTCCGCATCGAAATAGTTGATAATATCCTTAAAAACCACGTGCTCTATCTCCCCCGTCTTGCGATTAACAACCAACAAGCGGCTTTCGTCACGGTTTTCGACAGGATGAGTTGCCATCAGCGACGAGGAGAACGGATAGGTATATTGTGACAGTTTCATTTTCTCATTCAGATAAGTTTGACGTTTTTCGAAAAATAAACGACGAATATTTACTATACGCAAAAAGTCGCGATTTGTTTCACGGTTCCGAGGTTTTTTTACCTCAACCGCTCGACAACATCCTCCAACGTCAACGCATCATCCACCGTGAGTTCGCCCGAACGGGTCCTGCGCAACGACGCCAAATAAGCCCCGCTCGCCAACGCCTCGCCTATCTCCATCGCCAGCGAGCGAATATAGGTTCCCTTGCTGCACTCGACCCTGATGCGAATGTGCGGCAAATCGCACTCCAAAAGCTCCATCGAATAGATATTAACCAACGCCCGCCGCATCTCGGGCTGTTCGCCCTCGCGCGCCATCTCATAAGCACGCCGGCCCGCAAACTTCTTAGCCGAATAGACCGGCGGCGTCTGCAACCGCTCACCGCTCAGGTTTTTCAATGCCAGCTCCACATCCGCCCGCGTGATGTGCTCCCACGGATGGGACTTATCAACCGGATGCTCCAAATCGCCACTCACCGTCGAGCCGCCCAACACCACCTCGGCCTCATACTCTTTCCTGCCCGCCATCAACTCGTCCACCCGCTTGGTGGCCGCGCCGATGCAAACCACCAGCACCCCCGTCGCCAACGGATCGAGCGTACCGGCGTGACCAACCTTGATCTTGCGATAACCCAGCTTCTGAAGCGCAACCTTGACCTTGCGCACCACATCGGTCGACGTCCACTCCAAAGGCTTGTCGACACACAGCACATACCCCGCCGGGAAATCTGTCTCCTTAGAAAACTTCATAGCTTTTTCGAGTTGCGTCGCAACTCGCTCGGCCCGCTAAAGCGCGGGAGCGGGCCGAAAAAATTATACGAAATAATAAATAATTGTACTCACCCCGACCACCGCGCAATAGGCGGCGAACCAGCCCAACCTGCTCCGCTTAACCATCTCGATCATAAACCGGCAAGCGAAACAACCCACCACAAACGCCGCCAAAAATCCGGCCGTCAACGCGGCAACATCCACCCCTCCCCCGAAATCACCACCCACAACGTCCAAAAACGCATTGCCCAGGATCGGAACAATCACCATCAAAAACGAGAACTGCGCCACCCGCGCCTTATCCACCCCCAGCAAGAGCCCCGTGGCAATGGTGGTTCCGCTGCGGCTCAATCCCGGAAGCGCGGCAAAAGCCTGTCCGACACCGATGACAAACGCATTTTTATAGGTGATGTTCCCGCCACCACGCGCGGACTTTCGACTGGCAAACCACAACAACACAGCTGTCAGAACCAACATCGCCCCCACGATCAACAAAACGTGGGGCGACGACAAAACGGCATTCAGCTCGCTCCTGAAACACAGCCCCACCACAGCCACCGGAACAGCCGACAGAGCCAGCTTCCCGATCATCGCCCAATCCCAAAACAGCCCCTTCACCTCCCGCCAAAGAACCACGACCGTCGCCATCACCGTCGCCAAATGAAGCGTCAGATCGAACGTCAGATTATCCGTCAGCTCGACCCCCAGCACCTCCTTGGCAATTTGCAGATGGCCGCTGGACGAGACAGGCAAAAATTCGGTCAACCCCTGAACAATGCCCAGAACGATAGCCTCCAGAATGCTCATCGAAACCGCTTCATTATGGCATAGACCTCGAACAGGAATCCGCCGATGACCACGATGGGCGCAAGGGTGACACGGCGCGGCGAGAACATCTGCTCATTGAACACATCGCTCGCATCGCTTCCGCCGCCCGCCATCAACACAAATCCGACAACGATTATGAGCAAACCCACAATCATCAGGTAATAGTTTTTTTTTGTCATATCATAAATTCATTTTTCGACCGTCTGGGCTCGGCCCCTTGCACGGTCATCGGCGTATCATCCGACTCGCTCGATCACGTAAGATACGCCCGCAAAACATTCTAAGGAATAGTGCGCGTGGCGTACTGACGCCAATCTTCGCTTTCGTCTGACACGCCGAGATGACCCACGACCACCTCACGCCCCTCCCCGCGCACAGGATCATTTTTCACTATTAGCTTCTTATTTTCTTATAGTCTTATTCACCGCCAACGTAGTAAAAATAAGTGAAATAATCACTCCGCCGACGATCATTCCGCCGACAATGGAGAGTAGCAGGAAACTGCCCCTGAGCAACCTCACGTCGGGCAAACCCTCGTGCAGCCCGAAGTAGAGCAGCAAAAACATAGTCGTCGCTATCAACCCCGCATAAGCCCCGTGCCGCACCGCCGAACCCAAAAACGGCTTCATAATAAACCCGGGATTGGCCCCGACAAGTTTCATAGTGTTGATGATCTGTCGCTTATTGATGATGGTCATCCGGATGGTGTTGTTGAGCAATATGAGCGAAATCACCAACAGCGCGCTCCCGAACAGCATCAACACAAGGTTCAGCTTCCCCAGGTTCCGCCCGATCTGCTCGACCACGGTCTTCTGGTAAACCACCTCCGTCACTCCCGACATCTTTTCGACGTCGCGCACAAATCCGGTCACCGTCTCCGGAGCCTCCGACGCAACAGCGGTCAGCGAAACCTCGAAGCTGTCGGGCAACGGATTGAAATCTATGAACTCCGAAAAATCGTCGCCCGTCTCCTCCTTGAACTGCTCGGCGGCGGCCTCTTTCGACAAAAACTCGACACTGCGCACCAACGGCTCCTCGCCCAGCATCTGGCTTTCGATGCTCTTGCGGAGCTCGGCAAGTTTCCCCTCCTCCAGCCCGTCTTTGAGCATCACGTGAATAGCAATGCTCTCCCTGAGCCGATTGGTGACATCGAGCGCGTTGAGTATCAAATAACAGACCGAGCCCAACAGAAACAGCACCATAGCGATGCTGACCGTCGAGATGAAATAGGAGTTCCTTATGCGGCGTTTCTGCCTTTTGTCTTCGAGAGCCATAGCGCAAGTATGATAGAAATTAAAATAGCAATATTAGAGACCAACGTCACCGCCTCGACCATCCGGAACCTCGGCGCACGGAACCGCCACTCTATCGTGTGCTCGCCCGCCGGCACGACCATAGCCCGCAAAATGTAATCGGCACGGAAACAGGGCGTCTCCACCCCATCCACATACGCCGTCCACCCCCTGTCATAGTAAATTTCCGAAAAGACCACCACGCCCTCCCCTGCCGAAGAGCTGCGGTATTTCAGATAATTGGGACGGTACTCCACCAATTCGATTTCAGCCTCTGCGAGGCTGTCGGCCCGCCCCGTGGGGGGGGCGGGGTCGGGCCGAAAAATATTGTCGGATAACTCGGCCACGGCCTGCCTCTTGTTGTCGATCCGGCCGAGCATATCGAGCTCCTCACGCGCATCACGCACCTCGATAACCTGTTCGACAAACCACGCCGCACCATTGGCATCAGGGTTCAACTCCACCGTTCGCTCGCCCGTGTCCGGATCGGTATCGGTAAAGATAAAATACTTGGTATTAAGTAAGTTCAAAATCCCCAAATCGCCCTCGACCAAATATCGGTCGATCACATCCTGATAACGTCGCAACTTCGCTCCGTGATAACCGCCGACTGAGCGATGGAAATAGGACGTATAAGCTTCATTAAAGGGATTTGCGGTGTTGAAAACCCTGAACCCGAGCTCCTCGTCTGCCATAATCATCCTGTCGACCCCGTCCGGCTTAACCCGAACATCGGCTCGCGGCCGAAAATCGTCGCCATCCACAAACCGCCGATCGACCGGTACCAGATCGAGAAGCACCAACACACTCAAAGCGAGGGCAAACAGCCATATTTTCGGCTTCTGCGAAGCCGTCGGCCCCGCCCGCAGGGGGGTCGGGCGGGCCGAAAAATTACTAAAAAACAAAATGCCGGCAGTAAACAAAACAAACAGCAAACTCCGCCACGCATCGCCCGTCAACATCCGTGCGCGCTCGGCACGCATCGCCTCGGTCAACTCAGGCCAATACCGCCCATCGACGGGAGAAGAAAAATCGAAAATCAACCCTCCGAACAGCGCGAAAAACAGAGCCACACCCCCGACTATACCCACACTCCACTTCAATCCCCTCATAACCCGGGAACGCTCCACATCTCCGGCCAAAACCTTCCACACCCCCATCGCCGCCAAAAACGGCACACTCCACTGCAAAATCACAAGCGCCATCGACACCGTGCGAAACTTATCCAACCCGGGCAAAACCACAAAAGCCCCCCGCGTAAACCACATCGCATTGTGACCCCACGCAAGCAACAATCCCAAAACGGAAACCCCCGCAACCCACCACTTCTGCCGCCCGGGCAAAACCGCAAAAGCGAAAATAGCCAAAAACACAACCACCGCCCCCAAATAGGTCGGCCCGCCCGTAAACGGCTGATCACCCCAATAACTCCCCAACTGCTCGGCCAGCCGCGGGTCGTACCCCTCGTCCCTCAACGCATCCGCCACTTCGCCGTTGGTCGAAAAACCACCCATCGACGACCCGCCACGGGCATCGGCAATAAACATATTAACACTCTCACCCACCCCATAGCTCCACTGGGTGGCGTACTCCAAATCTATCCCCCCACCGTCCCTCTCCGCCACCTCGCTCCCCGCACGGATCGTCTCCGGCGAGTGTTCGAAAGTGTACCAAAGATGGGTAAAATTAGCCCCCACAGCCAACACCGCCGCACAAACCAACACCCCCGTGGTGATCAAAAACTTCCTGCTCAGCGAAAAATGACCCAACCACAGCGCAACCACCACCAGCCCAAAATAGTAAGTCACCTGATGATGTCCCGCGCCGATAAGCAACGCCGCAAAAAGTGCCGCAAGAGCCCCTCCGAGCCACGGTCGTGTCTGCCGAAACGCCATCACCACCGCCCCCACGACCATCGGCGCGTACCCCATAGCCCGCATCTTTGTGATATGTCCCGCCTCGATAATAAGGATGTTATATGTCGACAATCCATAAGCCAACGCCGCAAAAATCGCAACCCAGGCATTCACCCCGCACATCAGCAACCCCAGCCAAAACCCCACCATCGCAAGAAACATCAACGCCGCCGGTTCGCCCATAAAACCGAGAACCCGCTGCACCCCGTCCCTGAGAAACATCGACGGATAATGGACCGAAATGAGATAAGCCGGCATTCCACCGAACATCCGTCCCGTCCACTGCGGGTCCTCGTCGAACTCGGCACGATGCTCCGAAATGTCGCGCTTCATCCCCTCATACATCTGCACATCGGTCTGGCTCAGCGTCTCGCCACCGAACTGAGGAAGAAAATAAAAAAAACTAACCACCCAAAAGGCGGCAATGGCAACTATGTGGGGAAGAAATTTCATTTCGCAAATGTAATGAAAAAAGATTACTTTTGTGGGATGATCGAACAAATTCGCCTTCCGATAGAGGCCCAAACGGCCGAGTACAAGCGTTTCGTAGCGCGGCAAATGGTCTCCGACAACCCCCTTGCGGACAACATTATGGAGTATATCCTGTCCAACAGCGGCAAAGGCGTCCGGCCGATGACGGTGATGCTCAGTGCCCTGTTGCACAATCCCGATATGGGCCTGAGAACCTACCTGGGAGCGATGTTGGTGGAGATGATGCACACCGCCTCGCTGGTGCACGACGACGTGATAGACCACGCCGACACCAGGCGCGGAAAACCCTCGCCACGTGCGCTTTGGGGCCCCCGAACGGCAGTCATTGCAGGCGATTTCATTCTCGCCAAAAGCCTGACGGTGGGGCTCGACAGTGGCCAGTACGACATTGTCGACCAGGTGGTCAGAGCGATGAGCGAGCTGTGCGAGGGCGAACTGTTGCAGAGCCGCCAAAGCGACGAAGTGCGAATGACGCGCGAAATCTACCTCGACATCGTCACCAAAAAGACGGCAGTATTATTCGGCGTCAGCGCGGCCGTGGGAGCTATGTCGGTCGGTGCAAGCGGCGACGATGTCGCTCGAATGCGACTGTTCGGCGAAGCGACAGGCATCGCGTTCCAAATCCGCGACGACATTCTGGATTACGCCTCTTCGGACACGGGCAAGCCCCTGTGCAACGACCTTGTGGAGAAGAAAATCACCCTGCCCCTGCTCGAAGTGATGGAGAAACTGCCCTCTCGAAAAGAGGAGTTATCCGATATGCTGGCCCGGGGCGAAGTCGACCGGCTTCACCGAATCGTCCTGAGCGAGGGCGGATTGGAGGCCGCGACGGAAGTGATGAAAAAGTATGTTATGCGGGCGGTGGGGTTGTTGGCAAACTATCCCGTCTCCCCGGCCCACAACTCGCTGGTTCTGCTGGCAAACTATGCAGGCGAGCGGAAAAGATAAAGCTCCCCTAAGGGGAGCTTTATCAGTTATTCTGCCGAGATGGCCTCGGTGGGACACACTCCGGCACAAGCACCGCAATCGATGCAACTGCCGCCGTCGATAACATAAACATCGCCCGCCGAAATAGCCTCCACAGGACACTCGTCGATGCACGTACCACACGCGGTACACAAATTAGGATCAATCTTGTAAGCCATAATTAAACTAAAAACTAAGAACTAAAAACTATAAAATTAATAACCAAAAAAATCATACCCCTGATCAGTCCCAGCGCGATGTCTCCAGCTCCCCGTGATAACGCCCCGTCAACCGACGGCCGCCCTCCATAACGAGCGAAAACTCCACATCGCACGAATGGCCCCACCGATCGACATCTATCCAGCCGTCGACAACATCCGAAATCCAATCGCCATCCTCGCCCCAAGCCGTCCCATCGGCGATGCCGAAAGGTTCGGGCGTACGCGGATCAAACACATAGCGACCCGAAACCAGCCCCCTGTCGTGACCCGGAACCCACAACATAAGGCTAATCCCCGGTTCGTCATACTCCCTCCAATCGTCGCAAAACTCCACCCTGATAAGCTCCGACTCGCGCGTCCACTCATACGGCGGAGCGTACTGAATAGCGGTTTCCAACCAATAATGCTCGCCGTAAACCTCGAAATAACCGTTCTCATCGTCGAACATCTCGTCGCACGAAACCAACGCGAGCCCCAATGCAATCAAAAAAAACAACTTTTTCATATTCTGTCAAACTTTGTATATTCCCTCAAAACCTCAGGCACAACAATGCCCTCTGCGGTCTGATTATTCTCCAACAACGCCGCCACTATCCTGGGCAAAGCCAGCGACGACCCGTTCAAAGTGTGCGCCAACTGCATCTTCCCCTCCGGATCCTTATAACGAAGTTTCAGCCGATTGCTCTGAAAACTCTCGAAGTTGCTCACGCTCGAAACTTCCAACCACCGCTCCTGGGCCGCCGACCAAACCTCGAAATCGTAAGTCAACGCCGACGTGAAGCTCATATCACCCCCACACAAACGCAATATGCGATAAGGCAACCCCAACTCCTTTACAATACTCTCCACGTGCGCCACCATCCCGTCCAGCGCAGCATAGGAATTTTCGGGTTTCTCCAACCTCACAATCTCCACTTTGTCGAACTGATGAAGCCTGTTCAACCCCCGCACATCCTTGCCATAGCTCCCCGCCTCGCGCCGAAAACAGGGCGTATAAGCGGTGATCGCGACCGGAAAATCTGCTTCGGACAGGATAACATCCCTGTATATATTGGTCAGCGGAACCTCCGCCGTGGGCACCAAATAGAGGTTGTCCCCCGTCACGTGGTACATCTGCCCCTCCTTATCGGGCAACTGCCCCGTGCCGAAACCCGAAGCTTCGTTCACCAAAACAGGGGGCTGAATCTCGGTATAACCGGCCGCAGTGTTGCGCTCCAAAAAATAGGCAATCAACGCCCTTTGCAACGCCGCGCCCTTGCCTCTATAGACCGGGAAACCGGCTCCGGTGAGCTTCACACCCAGTTCGAAGTCAATGATCCCATACCTGGCCGCAAGTTCCCAATGCGGAAGCTTCTGCTCCAACACAGGAATCTCCCCTCCGCTCCTGACAACCACATTATCCTCAGCCCCCGTCCCCGCTGGCACCACCTCGGCCGGCAAATTCGGAAGCTGGACAACGAGGCCGTCGAGCTCGGCCGTGACGCTCTTCAACTCCTCCTCCAACTCCCTGGAGCGGCTTTTCAGTGCGCCCACCTCGTTCTTCACGCTCTGTGCATCTTCCCCTCGGGCGATCAGGGCCCCGATCGATTTGGCCAAAGAGTTCTGACGGCGCAAAAGGTCGTCCAACTCGGTCTGGATCGACTTACGGCGATCATCCGACTGCTCGATCCGGGCGATGACAGGTGCAGCCTGAAAGCCCTTGACAGACAATCGGTCTACCACGTGATCTTTCTGCGTCCGTATTTGTTTCAGGGTCAGCATTTGCCATTCAGGGTTTAGCGCGACAAAGATAGTGAAAGCCGAGCGGAAACGCAAACTTGTTTGCAGTTTCCCGAGGCGCCGCCTATCTAAAACAAGCGAAGCGAAGTTAAAGTTAGTGATTTTTTCGTACCTTTGCACGGATATTTCTATCTGAAAGAGATCGCATGAGTAAAAGAAATAAGATAAAAGCGAACGATCTGGCCGGAATAGGCGATGTATTCGAAGGTACGCACCAGGTGATACCCATAGTCTCGGCCGACGACGACGACATGCCGATGGATGTGAAGATCCCCAGCGTGATCCCCATCCTGACGCTGCGCTCGTCGGTGCTTTTTCCCGGAGCCATCACGCCCATCACCGTAGGACGGGAAAAGTCGATGCGACTCGTGCACGACGTCGACCAATCGGGAGGAGTGTTGGGAGCCGTGCTGCAACACGAGCACAGTCTGGACAATCCCTCGCCCAAGGATCTGTATGGCGTGGGAACGGCGGCACGCATACTCAAGATACTCGAAATGCCCAACGGCAACCTCACCGTCATACTCCACGGCCTCGAAAAGATCGAGATCATGGAATACATCACCTCGGAGCCCTATCTGCGCGCCTCGGTGATCCCGGTGCGCGATACGGCTCCGCCCAAGGACAATGTCGAGTTCGGGGCGCTGGTCGACTCGATCCGCGACATAGCCCTCGAGATCATCAACATCTCGCCCGGCATGCCCAAGGAGGCGGCCTTCGCGATCAAGAACATAGACTCCAGGCGCGGCATCATAAACTTCATCTGCACGAACTTCGATCTCAAAGACTCTGACCGGCAAAAACTCCTGGAGGCACCGGGGCTGCTCGCGCGTGCTCGTCGCCTGCTCGAGATACTGCTTAACGAACAGCAACTGGTCGAGCT
>DBDE01000040.1 GCA_002293425.1 Alistipes sp. UBA940
ATCTTTGTTATGCTGTCATATCACAGGCATAGATGAAATTCGACGGTTAAAACCGAAAATTTAATGCGAATTTAGCGGTCGTGGTCGAGTTATTGTTATCTTTGCGGGAAAATATAGATGGCTATGATTAAACGCACCATTGAGAAATCAATTTTGGACGACTTGAAAAAGAAGAAGGTCATCATACTGCTTGGAGCGCGTCAGGTGGGAAAAACCACGATGCTCGAAGATATCGTCGAAGGCAAGGCGAAAACGCTTTCGATAAATTGCGACGATTTGGATGACAGATTGATGATAGAGGAGAGGTCGTCCACCGAACTCCGGCATCTGATCTCGCCGTATGAAATCGTTTTTATCGACGAAGCCCAAAGGGTGAAAAACATAGGTCTCACGATAAAAATGATCGGTGACCTGAAAAATGTCGACACCCGCGTTATCGTAACCGGCTCTTCTTCGTTGGAACTGACCGACGGGATTAACGAGCCTGCCACGGGTCGAACGATAGAACATAAACTCTATCCGTTTTCGCTCGCGGAACTGGCCGCCGAAACCACCCAAAGGGAAGAGGGGCGTTTGCTGGAGCAGAGAATGATATACGGGCTTTACCCGGAAATCGTTACCGATCCGTCCGACGCCAAGCGCAACCTTATGACCCTAACGAACAATTATCTTTATAAAGACTTGTTTTCGTTCAAAGGCATCCACAAACCCGATGTTTTGCAAAAACTTGTGCGGGCGTTGGCCCTGCAACTTGGCAACGAGGTATCGTACAACGAGCTTGCGAACCTTCTCGGCATCGACAAGGAGACGGTCGAGAACTACATCGGTTTGTTGGAAAAATGTTTTGTCGTGTTCCGTCTGGAGTCTTTCAACCGCAATATGCGCAACGAGATCAAGAAGGGTAAAAAAATATACTTCTACGACAACGGCGTGCGCAATGCCGTCATCTCGAATTTCGCCCCTCTCGAACTGCGCACCGATGTTGGCGCGTTATGGGAAAACCTTATGGTGAGCGAACGGGTCAAGAGAAATTCTTACGCGGGCAGTTACGCCCAACTCTATTTCTGGAGAACCCACGACCAAAAGGAGATCGACCTCATCGAAGAGCAGGACGGGATACTATCGACATTCGAGATCAAGCACAATCCGAAAGCCAAAGCCAAGCCGCCGAAAGCGTTTGTCGAAAACTATCCCAACAGCACTTGGCAAGTTGTCACGCCGGAGAATTTTTGGGAGTTTGTAAAGTAGGCAATTGCTCTCTGACAAGTTGTTCGAGCCGGGATTGTCGGTAGTCGAACCATTGCTGACGATATTGACTGCCGTCGATCACCAGTTTGAAGTTTTGGAATGGTTTCTTTCGAGAAATGGCATCCAACAAATGCCCTTTTACCACATCCCCGTCCGGAATGCAACTTGTGATGAAGCCCTCCATGATGCCGAATGACAGCCATGACTCAGGCGGGTCAATTCGAATGCAATTCTCCCAACCATCAATCTTATTGAACACATCCTGATAAGCATCTCCGAAATCTTCAGCAACGCCGTATCCCACTCCCGGCACACTCTCGGTCTCCAACGAGTCGATGTTGAGATAACAAACCAAACCCGCGCCAATGTCTTCGGTGATGCTTTTGATTAACTCTGGAGGGTATTTTGATGAGTCCACGATGCTGTTCGGGGTTAGGCTCTGATGAGTCGTTAAATTTTCAACTCCGCACGGATCATATCGTATATCTCCTCCCACGGACGCAGGTGGAGTCCCGTGCTTTCATCGGCAAGACGGGCGAAAGTCTCGGAGGTGTAAAATGCGTCTGTGGCTTTCACTTCATCCATTCCCGTGTCGAGCATCAGGCGTTCCAATAACGGTTCGCCGATATTGGAAATATGTCGTTCCAAATCGCCGTCGCCCACAATCCTGCTACCGGGGCGGTGTATCATTTGGAGCGACTGTACAGTACAAAAACATATCTGGTGGGTCTGTTCATGCCACTTTAAATCCTCCAAAAAATCGGCTTTTGAAATTTCGCCGGCCAGATAGTTAACTATCTTGTGCTGCACCCTGTCATCGGCCACAGGCCCCTCCACAATGTCATAGTCGTGAGCCGGTTCGGGAGTGTTTTCGTCGCGGTTCATCACCACGAAATCCAACCACTCCTCGCTGTAACCGTCGAACTCTTTCACCTTGCAGACCTCGCGGGTGAACGCCGACGAGCCGTTGTACTCGAACTCGGTGACAACACCTGCCGTCTTGTGCTTTCTGCCGATTATTTCTGCCCAAGTTTCGGCTTGAGGGCGAAACTTCGTCACATAAAATCCGCGTCCGAAGTCTTTGTGGGCAACGGCTTTCGACAGGTCGATTTCGTCGATTGCTGTGTAGCTGCCGTGGTAAACCGTTATTTTCATCAGCGCGGCCCTCCGTTTTGGTGGCAGATTGTATAGATGTCGTGTACCGCCCATATCGCGTTGTCGGTGTGCAGAGGCCACCAATGTTGCATCAAAAAGTCCAACCCACCGTACTTCTTGAGAAAGAAGTAAGCCTGCTGGATGTTCATCTTATACGCATCGGCGAACGCCGGAATTATGTAGGCGATGAAACTCACCTTGTCGCTCGTTTGCTTATCTAATACTTTAGTTCCCATAGCATTATCCCTTCTGTCACCGTACAAATATAGCTAATAATTCGTCAATCTCAAAATCTCTGCGGAGAATAAACGGAATAACAATCATTTCCCGACGCTCCAGTGGGTGGCTTGAGGCGGTCGTGGAATAACCCCGAAAAAAGTCCTCGACATACTTGCGGAATCAAAATATATTTATACCTTTGCATCCGAATCAGGAATAGCGATTCGCAAACGGTTCTTTAATATCGATTCCAGCCGAAAAAGGGCGGTGCGACACGAAGCGACAATAGTGCGTGACCACGTTGTGACCTATGGCAGAGGAACCGATACTAAAGTTAGAGAATATAAATTAGGGCATACGCCCACACACTATAACGACACCCACATTCTACGGCTGTCACAGTAGAAGTCCCAATGAAGGTTCGGTGATTCCAGCTGGATCACGAATGANNCTTTCGGGTCGCTTTTTTCGTTGAATCGCCCTCACAGCCGCCTCTGGCGGGGGTTGTGCGACACCTCCTCATCGGCCCTCCAAATCTCAAATACGGCGCGAAACAGCACGTTGCGGCGGGGTACGACAAGTTGCGAGTAAGTTAACCGT
>DBDE01000046.1 GCA_002293425.1 Alistipes sp. UBA940
TAGCAGGCTACGCGACGCCCAAGTTACGCGCAACAAGCGATCAATGAGCAGAGCTATTGGAGGGAAGTCACCTCAACTTATTGCGATGGAAGTGGGGCGCAACATAAAAACGAAACCAGCAAATGGCTATCAAAGCCAGCGCAATATCGACATAATATATCGACTCCAACCCCCAATGCTCGGCAATCCGGCCGCCAAAAAACATCCCCGTTCCCAAACCCACATCCCAACCCGTCAAATAGGTCGCATTGGCCGTCGCCCGCCGATCGTTCGGCGCAAGGTTGACAAACAACGTGTTCGAAGCCGGAAACATCGTCCCATAGCCAAAACCCAAAAACAACGCCGCCGCAAAATAAACCCCATACCCCAACACAACTCCCCGACCAGCCGCAAAAGCCAGCCCAGCCTCGCACAAAATACCAACCAACACCACCACCATCCCCTGAAATATCACCTGGGTTATCTGCCCCCGATCGACCCGCTTACCGCTGCCGATCCTCGAAACTATCAACCCCACCGCCATCACCGTGAAAAAGTAACCCGTGTTGGCGGTCAGTCCCAGCTCGCGGGCGTGCATAGCGATAAAAGTCATCGTCATACCCCACGGAATGGAGAAAAGCATCATCGCACCCGCCGCCGGAAGTCCCTTGCGAAGTATGAAGCGGTCGAGCGACGCACCCATCGGACTGGTTCGCGGTATCTTGCGCGGAGCCCTCACACTGACGGCGAAACAAAGCCCTATCCCTCCCGAAACAAGAGCGGTGTAAAATATACTATCATAGTTCCCCGACGAGGCGATAAACAGCCCCAACATAGGGCCGATGCTCATCGCCAAATTGTTCATCACCCCATAATAGCCCAGCCCCTCGCCCCGCCGCGACGAGGGCATAATGTCGATCACCAGCGTGTTGCCCGTCGTGCCCACCACCCCCAGCGCGAGCCCGTGCATAACCCGCAGAATGCCGAACATCACCAGCGTACCCGCCACCAAATAGCCCACAAACAACGAAATGAACAGAAAATAGGCCGCTATATAGATGGGTTTACGCGAAAAAGTGTCGGCAATCCACCCCGCAAAAGGACGAACACACAGCACCGCAATGGTATAACACGAAACAATGACCCCGATGACCGCCTTCCCGGCCTCGAACTTATCTATCAGGTAGAAAGGGAGAGTGGGTACGAGTGTATAAAACGCAAAAGCCATCAGGAAGTTGGCCGCGCACATCGTCACATAGTCGCGTGTCCACAGTTTGTCGACGTGAGTCCGGCTCATTTGCCGACGATATGACGGTTCAGGGCAAACACTTCGTCGGCGAACTCGGGAAGCTCTATCACCTCGATGCCTGCCTCACTCAGCAACTGTTCGCTTTTACATCGGGCGAAGTTGTCGGGCTCGGAAAGGGCAAACACCACCCGCCCGAAGCCGTGCTCGATTATCAACTGGGCACACGAAACGGGTTTCGATCGGCGCATCGAGCAGGGCTCTATCGTGGAGTACATCGTGGCACCCTTCAAATCGACCCCTGCCGCCAAAGCCTTGGCAATAGCCTCCTCCTCGGCGTGGTTCAACGGATCGTTCTCGCCCGTGTAGCCGTCGAAAATTTTATCGCCCGCCACGATCACCGCCCCCACCCTGTATCTTTCGTTCACCGGAGTGGCCATACTTGCGTTGTGCATCGCTCGGGAAATCTGAACACAATCTATTCTGTACTGCGTCCGGTTCTCGAAGTGCAGCACCGCGGTTTGCCCCAGCCTCTCGGTCTTGACCAGCTTCATAGGCGGATAATCGCCGTCCAGCACCAGCCTCGCCGCACGCTCGTCGGCCACAAACACGGGCGCAACACCCAACCGGAACTCGTCCCAAACCCTTTCGGCCAAAAACATCGACAGCACCCTGCTCCCCCCCTCGACCATCAGCGTCTTCACCCCCATCTTCTGCAAAGCCATCAAAATAACGTTGGCCGTCAACTCGGGTCGCGAAACTATCGTCGCCACCTCGCCCAGCTCGCCCGACAACATCCCCGTGGTGAAGATAACCTTCTCTCCCTGCCCCTCGGTAAAGAACTTCAATGCGGGGTCCAGATCGCCGCTTCCACTCACCGTCACCTTCATAATGTCGGCACTGCGCCCCTCGGCAAGGCGTTTTTTGCGCAACTTGGGATTGCGGATAACCAGCGAAGGGTTGTCCTGTCTCAACGTCTCCGCCCCGACCAGGATCGCATCGCATTCCGCCCTGAGCGCATAGATAGCCCTCCAATCTTCGGGACTGGACAAAATCAGCCTGTCGCCGCCATAGCTGTCCAAATAGCCGTCGGCCGAGATCGCCGCAGAAAGAATTATTCGCATCGCTTCAAAGTAAAAATTGTAAGTTCGGGTCTCACTCCGCTTCCCAGACGCATCGGATAACCCACACACCCTATACCATCGTTGACGTAAAGGCGGCGGCCCGACACATCGTCGGCAACATACAGCCCGCTCCAGTAACTATACATCAATCGCGCCAAAGACCACGGACGCCCGCCGAAAAAACTCAATTTCATCTGCATCGCGTGCGTATGTCCGCTCAGGGTCACGTCTCCCCTGTTTCGCCGATAAATTTCGCCCCACAGCTCGGGCGTGTGCGACAGCACGATATTGAACGCCGCCGTATCCGTACCACCGAACGCCGCCTCGAAATCGACCCCCGCCATAGCGTCGTTGTTGCCGTTATGGGCCCTGCCGCTCGGATAGTCCAACCCCGTCAAAAGCAGCGAATCCGCCCCGCGGCGTATCCATACCGAGCGGTCGGACAACACGTGCCACCCCATCGCCATAACTTTATCGGTCAACAGCGCAAGGTTCTGTTGCGGCGTGAGGGCATAGTCGTCGATATAGAACCCCAGGTCGTGATTGCCCCACACCGAGTAGACCGGAGCCTCGATGGAACAGAGAACGGCGGCCGCCTCGTCGGTCAGTTCGCTGTGGTCGATATTCACCAGATCGCCCGTGCTCACCACAATATCCGGATCCAGATCGTTAATAGTATCAACAACCCGCTCCAGCATAGATGTACTCACGGTCGTGCCCAGATGCACGTCCGAAAATTGCACTATCCTGTACCCGTCGAACGCCTCGGACACCCGCGGCGAACATATCTCCACCTCGGTCGTCCGCAGCTGGGTACGCCACACCGTCGCCCCCAGCACCATCATCACCGCCGACACCGCCCCCGCAGCCCCCATCGTCCAACGAAAAACAACCGAACGGCGGCGAATAACCAAACGTATCAAAAAATCCAACAACCCCCCGACCAGATACAACAACTTGGGAACGGCAAGAAGAAAAAATGCCCACACCATCCACATAATGGCGACAATGTTCCGGTCCCCCGCCCCGTAAATATGCAATGCCGCAAGAACTCCCAAATCGGAAACCACGGCAAAAACGATGTAGCCCACCCTCACGGCTATGCGCTTCGAATGCCAACAAACAACGCTTTTGTAGATATATCCGTCCGCCGACAGAGCGGCGATGCAGAGCAAAAGAATGTACAACCTCACGATACCAAATAAAATTAAGCCTTGCAAAATTAACAAAAATTTAATTAATTTCGCCCCTTGATATGAAGACAAAAAAGATTATTCTACCCGACGGCGAGATGCCGACCCGGTGGTACAATGTGGTGGCCGATATGCCGACACGGCCGCTGCCGATGCTCAATCCGGCCACCAAAGAGCCGGTGACTAAGGAGTTGATGAGTCGCATTTTTGTGGACGAACTGGTCGATCAGGAGCTGTCCGAGGATCGTTGGATCGAGATTCCCGAGCGTGTGCAGGAGATATACAAGATTTGGCGGTGCACGCCGCTGGTACGGGCAACGGAATTGGAAAAAGCTTTGGATTTGCCCAAAGGTATAAAAATTTATTATAAGAACGAGAGCACTTCACCCGCCGGATCGCACAAGCCCAACAGTGCCGTGGCCCAGGCTTATTACGCCGCCAAGCAGGGGTTGAAGCGCATCACGACCGAGACGGGCGGCGGCCAATGGGGTTCGGCACTGTCGATGGCGAGTGCTATGTTCGGCCTCGACCTGCGGGTCTATATGGTGAAGGTGAGCTATCAGCAGAAGCCCTATCGGGGATTGATGATGAACACGTGGGGGGCCGATGTGTTTCCCTCGCCCAGCGACACGACCGAGGCGGGACGTGCCGCACTTGCCCGCGACCCCGATGACGGCGGTTCGCTGGGAACGGCGGTGAGTGAGGCGGTGGAGATGGTGATGACCCACCCCGATGCGCGTTATTGTCTGGGCAGCGTGTTGAACCACGTGGTGTTGCACCAGACGGTCATCGGCGAGGAGGCGTTGCGGCAGTTCGAGATCGCGGGCGACTATCCCGACGTGGTGATAGGATGCTTTGGGGGCGGTAGCAATTTCGGCGGCATTGCTTATCCGTTCCTGCGCGAAAACCTTGTTAACGGGCGCAAGACGCGGTTGATCGCCGCCGAGCCGACAAGTTGTCCGAAGCTGACCAGGGGTAAGTTCGAGTACGATTTCGGCGACCTTGCGGGGTTCACGCCGCTCATTCCGATGTTTACGTTGGGTCACGAGTTCCATCCGGCCGATATTCACGCGGGCGGACTGCGCTATCACGGCGCGGGGATGACGGCTTCGCAACTTCTGCGCGACGGGCTGTTCGAGGCGGTGGACATCGACCAGGTGGAGTCGCTGGCGGCGGGGGTGCTGTTTGCCAAGACCGAAGGGATTATTCCCGCACCGGAGAGCACCCACGCCATTTATGCCGCAATTGTGGAGGCCCAGCGGGCCCAGGAGGCGGGCGAGGAGAAAACGATTGTTTTCAACCTTTCGGGCCACGGGGTTATCGATCTTTATGCTTATGAGCAATATTTGGCGGGAGCTTTGAAAAACACTGTTCTTTCGGATGCGGAAATTGCCAAGACTATCGATACGCTGGAAAAATTGGTATGACAGGCCTCATTATAGGATTCTGTACGTTTTTAATAATCGGCCTCTTTCACCCGTTAGTCATCAAGGGCGAGTACTATTTCGGGGTGCGCGTGTGGTGGGCGTTTTTGGTGGCGGGTGTGATGGCTTTGGCCGCGAGTTTGTGGGTGAGAGGGGTTATTGTTTCTTCTTTGTTAGGTGTTTCGGGGTTCACCTGTCTGTGGAGCATACACGAGGTTTTTGCCCAACGCCGCCGGGTGGAAAAAGGATGGTTTCCGAAAAAGGATAAATAATTTTTTATGCAACCGTTAGCTGAACGTTTACGCCCCACGACTCTGGACGAGTACATCGGCCAGCAGCATCTGGTCGGCCCGAACGGCGTGTTCCGGCGGTTTATGGAGACGGGCAATGTCCCCTCGTTCATCCTGTGGGGCCCGCCCGGAGTGGGTAAAACCACTCTGGCACGCATTGTGGCCAACGAGCTTCAGCGGCCGTTCTACACCCTTTCGGCCGTCTCGGCGGGGGTGAAAGATGTCAGGGAGGCGATAGATAGTGCCCGCAAGCAGAAGTTTTTCAACACCCCCTCGCCGTTCCTCTTCATCGACGAAATCCACCGTTTCAACAAGTCGCAGCAGGACTCGCTGCTGGGTGCGGTCGAGCAGGGAGTGATAACGCTCATCGGCGCGACCACCGAGAACCCCTCTTTCGAGGTCATCTCGCCGCTGTTGTCGCGCTGCCAGGTCTACGTCCTGCAACCGATGAACGACGCCGAGTTGCAAACCCTGCTCGACAGGGCCGTCACGACCGACAACGAGCTGAAAAAGCGGGGCGTGGAGATCGTCGAGACCGAGGCGTTGTTCCGGTTCAGCGGCGGCGATGCGCGAAAACTGCTCAACATAATAGATATTCTGGCCGCCACCACGGATGGCAAAATAGTCATCTCCGACTCCGCCGTCACCGACGCGCTTCAGCAAAACATTGCGCTGTACGACAAGAACGGCGAACAGCACTACGACGTCATTTCGGCCTTCATCAAGAGCGTCCGCGGGAGCGATCCGAACGCCGCGGTCTACTATCTGGCGCGGATGCTGGCGGGAGGCGAGGAACCGCGGTTCATTGCCCGCCGGTTGGCCATTCTTGCCGCCGAGGATATAGGTCTGGCCAACCCCAACGCGTTGTTGATGGCCAATGCGGCGTTCGACATTGTGCACAAGATCGGGATGCCCGAGGCGCGCATCGTTCTGTCCGAAGCCACGGTCTATCTGGCTAATTCACCCAAGAGCAATGCATCGTATATGGCCATCGAACGGGCGATGGGCTTAGTCAATAACGACACGGCGAACCGTCCCGTGCCGCTTCACATTCGCAATGCACCGACGCAGTTGATGAAGGATTTGGATTATCACAAGGGGTACAAGTACGCCCACGACTTCGAGGGCGGGTTTGCCGATCTCGAATTTATGCCTGCGGGGTTGGAGGGCACGCGCCTCTACGAGCCCAATCTCGATAATCCCACCGAGGCCAAATTCGCCGAGCGCATCAAAAAACTGTGGCGCGGAAAGTACTGATTAGCGATTAACGATTAGTGATTAATAGCTACGCGACGCCCAAGCTACGCGGAACAGCTAACGCGTAATCGTCATTCCGAACGAATGTGAGGAATCTACCGGATATTTCTTTTCGACTTGCGAATGCAAGTCGATCGGCCGCCTGAAGGGCGGGAGGCGGCCGAAAAAAATATCGCGTAGCCCAACTCTTAACTCTTAGTTCTTAACTACTTCTTGGTCGAGTCGGGTTTCCCGCCGATGCTTTCGCGCATGGCCGTGTCGGCCTGAATGTTCTGGAACTTATAATAGTCCATAATCCCCAAATTGCCGCTCCGGAACGCCTCGGCCATAGCCAGCGGAACCTCCGCCTCGGCCAAAATCACCTTGGCACGCGCATCCTGGGCCTTAGCGCGGTTCTCGGCCTCGTGAGCCACCGCCATCGCGCGCTTCTCCTCGGCCTTGGCCTGCGCAATATTCTTGTCGGCATTGGCCTGGTCTATCTGCAACTCGGCACCGATGTTCTTCCCCACATCCACATCGGCAATGTCTATCGACAATATTTCGAACGCCGTACCTGCATCCAACCCCTTTTCAAGCACCACGCGCGAAATCGAGTCGGGATTCTCCAACACCTGTTCGTGGCTCGTTGCCGATCCGATGCTCGACACGATGCCCTCACCCACACGCGCCAGAATGGTCTCCTCGCCCGCTCCGCCGACCAGCTGACGGATATTGGTCCTGACCGTCACCCGCGCCTTGGCAATGAGCTGAATGCCGTTTTTCGCCACCGCCGAAACGGGCGGAGTGTTGATAACCTTGGGCGTGACCGACATCTGCACCGCCTCATACACATTCCTCCCTGCAAGGTCGATGGCCGTCGCCTTCTTGAAGTCGAGGTCTATACCCGCCTTTTCGGCCGAGATCAACGCATTGACGACATTCACCACATTGCCCTTGGCCATATAGTGGGCTTCGAGTTCGTTGGTGTTGAGCGTCAACCCAGCTTTCGTGCCGGTGATCATTGCGTTGACAATCACCGACGGCGGAACCTTACGCCAGCGCATCAACACGAGCTGAAGCAATCCAACCCTCACCCCCGAGATCTGGGCATTGAACCACAGCCCGATGGGCACAAAGTACAAGAAAATACACAACAGGACAAACGCCACAACGACGATGACCCCAATCATAACAGGTTCCATATATTCAAGTTAAAAGTTAAAAACTAAAAGTGAAAAACTTTTCGGCCCGCTCCCGCGCTTTAGCGGGCCGAACGACTCCTGCGGAGTCGAAACATCAAACAGCCCGAACGATAACATTGAGGTTCTCGAATCCCACCACCTCGACAGCCTGATGCTGGTCGACAAAACCACCCATCGTCTTGGCCTCATAGATCCGCCCGTCCACCTCGACGCTCCCCATCGGCGCAAGCCGCGAAAGCGCAACGCCCCGATCGCCCTTGTGAACCCGCACCGAAGGAGCCTCCCCGCTCTTACTCTCGATCTTCTCCCCCAGCGCAAACCTCTTCCACGTCTTGGCACGAAGCAAAAACCAGGTCGAGACAAGGGTCACAACGATAATCGAACCCACCACCCACAGCAACCCGCCAACCCCGAATTTGTCGTACGCCAACCACGCCGCGCCGCCATAACAGCCCAGCGCGCCGATAGCCGCGACGGTGATTCCAGGCACCAACACCAACTCCACCACAAGCATCAACGCCCCCACCAAGATCAATAAAGCAATAATCCAAACCATCTTGCGAATGAAAAATTAAAAATGAAAAATGAAGAAAGATTTCTTCGCTACAAATTTAATAAAAATTTCTTCAATCTTCATTCTTTATTCTTCATTTGGGGCAGGCGCATTA
Source organism: Alistipes sp. UBA940 (assembly GCA_002293425.1). Lineage (GTDB taxonomy): Bacteria > Bacteroidota > Bacteroidia > Bacteroidales > Rikenellaceae > UBA940. The sequence goes on from DBDE01000046.1 coordinate 8,363, forward strand.
GCCGCGCCCTCAATGTGTCCACCTGCGCGGGGGTCGCAAAGGTCTTACCCAGCTCCTGGGCAAGAGCCACCTCGTACTCCATCAGCAGTCGCTTCTGCAACAAATAGTTGTCGACCGCCGGAACCTCCAACCCGTCGCGCAACTCGGCCTGAGCGGCCCTCACCGCATTGAGCTTCTGCTCATACAGCCGCAACATCTCGCCATTGCCGCTCTTGTCCATCAATAGATTGTAGAGATAGCTTTTGCTGTCGAACGCCGCCTCCCACGTCTGCGAAATCGCGCTGTCCAGCTCCTCCAACCGCTCCCGCAACTCCAAATATTCCTCCACCAGCGGCACCACGGCTGTCTCCGCCTCGACGGCCTTCTTATACTCCGCCACCTGCTCCGGAGTGAGGTTTTTGGTCAAATAAGGACTTTGCGCTTCGCAAATGAAAAGATGAAAGGATGAAAAGATGAAAATAAGTAAAAAACATTTTTTCATATTTTCATTTTTTAATGTTTTCATTTTATTTACCTCCACCATTTAAGTAAAAAGAGTTGAATCAACCCGAAAATCTCCAACCTGCCGAGCAACATCAGCAACGTAAAAAACCATTTCAAATGGCCCGGAAAGGGATCGAAGCAACACGCCCCGCCCGCCTCGCCGAAGCCCTGACCGACATTGCCCAAATAGAGCATCGACATCGACGCGGCCGTAGTCAAATCGTACCCCCACAGCGATATAACCAGCGTCCCAAACCCGAGCAAAAGCAGATAGGTCACAATAAACAGCATCACGAAACTCAGCGTCGACGCCTCCTGCACCACGCCGCCCAGCTTGATGCGGATAATAGCGTTGGGATGCTGCTGCTGGCGTATCTGGTTGCGAATCACCTTTGCGGCAATGTAAACGCGGTCGGCCTTCATCCCGCCGGTGGTCGAGCCCGCACAAGCACACTGGATGCCCAATCCGAGCAACAACGCGATGGCAAACGGGCCCCAGACCGTGGCGTCGGCGGCAACAAAACCGGTGGTGGTGGAAAACGACACCGCCTCGAACCCTGCAAACCGCAACGCCGACCAAAACGAGCCGTAAATATCCTGCGACCAGGTGCTCACCGCTATCACAACCGTCGCAACGACCAGACAAACAACCCAATAACGCACCACCTCCGAGCGGAAAATATTGTTGCGCCGCCCCGTCAAAGTGGCAAATATCACCCCGAAATGGATACCCGAAATGAGCATAAAAAGCATCGTCACCCCCTCGATAGCCGAACTGTCCCAAAAGGCGATAGAGCTGTTCTTAGTGCTGAACCCTCCCGTCGAAATGGTGCTCATAGCATGGTTGAGCGCATCGAACCACCCCATACCACTCAGCCACAAAGCCACGAAACACGCCAACCCCAACCCAAGATAAACGCTCAGCAATATCCGAATGATCTTACCCGAAGTGTACTTATAATCGTCCCTCGCGCTGCTCGACATCTCGACGCTGGCAACCATCAGCCGACTGCGGCCCAAAATGGGCATTATCAACATTGCAAACATCACCACCCCCGCCCCGCCGATCCAGTGGGTTATCGACCGCCAAAACAGCAACCCGTGCGGCATAGCCTCGACGTCCGGAATGATGGTCGCCCCGGTCGTGGTGAAGCCGCTGACACTCTCGAACCACGCATTCTCCAATCCGAACGGCGCACCCCACATCAAATAAGGCAACATCCCGACAACGCACGACGCCAACCACGCCCCCACCACAATGCAATAGCCCTCCTTGTTGGAGACGTGTTTCTCCGACGCAAAACCGAAAGCCGGCACCCCGCCGATAACAGCCGTGACAAGTGCGGAAACAAGCAGTCCCCAAAACGACCGCGTCACCCCGCCGACAAGGCTCACCGCCGCCGACACCAGCATACCCGCGGCGCACAGCAAAAGCACCATCCCAATGTACTTGAATATGACCCTGGGCCTCACGGCAATTGAGAGTTGAGAGTTGAGAGTTGAGAATTATTTTTTAAGCCATTGATAAATTCCTTAGCCGTCATTATTTTTTTGCCGGCAGGCTGCAACTTTTTTACAGCAATAAAACCGTCGGCACACGAAAAATCAAGTATCGACTCCCCCCGCCCCCCCCGCGGGGGAGTCGAGGACTCCTGCGGAGTCCAATGAGCATCGAAAATCTTCAAAGTCGTTCCATTAAACTCCGTATATGCACCCGGATAGGGCGACAGTCCACGAATAAAATCGACGATCCTCTGCCCGTTCCATGTCCAATCCACCTGGCAATCGTCCTTAAATATCTTCGGCGCGGGACGCAAATCGGCCTCGTCAATATCGCTTTGAACTATCGGCACCGCATCCCCACCCGCAACATTCTCCACCGTCCGAAGCACCAACTCCGCCCCCACATCCATCAACCGATCGTGCAACGTGCCCGCATTATCCTCCGGCGAAATCGCAACCTCCATCCGCCCCAAAATGTCGCCCTTATCTATCTCGGAGTTGAGCATAAATGTCGTCACTCCCGTCACCTTCTCACCATTGATAATCGCCCAATTTATCGGCGCGGCACCGCGATATTGCGGCAAAAGCGAAGCGTGCAGATTGAAAGTCCCCAACCGCGGCAAGCTCCACACCACCTCGGGCAACATCCTAAAAGCTATCACGATGCCCAAATCGGGATTCAACTTTCTTAACTCCTCCAAAAACTCCTCGTCCCTAAGCCTCTCGGGCTGAAAAACCCTCAACCCCACCGATTCGGCATAAACCTTCACCGCACTCTGTTGCATCCGCAGTCCCCTGCCCGCCGGCTTATCCGGCGCAGTCACCACGCCGACCACATTGTACCCCCCCCCGACCAAAGCCCGCAACGAATGTGCCGCAAACTCCGGAGTGCCCAAAAACAAAATTCTTAATTCTTTCGAATCCATAATTTTCATTTGGAACAAAGTCCCAAATCGTGCCCCATACGTGTCTGCTTGGTTTTCAGATACTTAATATTATGCTCGTTGGGCTCGATGACTATCGGCACATTCTCAGCCACGCTCAACCCATAGCCCTCCAGCCCGGCACGCTTCAGCGGATTGTTGGTCAACAGCCTCATCCGCCCCACACCCAGTTCCCGCAATATGCTCGCCCCGACGCCATAATCCCTCTCGTCCACCCCAAAGCCCAACGCCACGTTCGCCTCGGCAGTGTCCATCCCCCCGTCCTGCAACTTATAGGCCGCAACCTTGTTGAACAGCCCGATGCCCCTGCCCTCCTGGTTGAGGTAAACCACCACCCCGCGCCCCTCATTCTCGATCATCCGCATCGCCTCGTGGAGCTGGGGCCCGCAATCGCAACGGCACGAGCCCAAAATGTCGCCCGTCGCACACGACGAATGCACCCTGGTCAGCACTGCATCATCCCCACTCCACTCTCCCTTGGTGAGCGCAAAATGCTCCTGCCCGTTCGATTTCTGGATAAACGGGGTCAGGTTGAAGGTGCCGAACCGGGTCGGCAGTTCCACCGTCTCGCCCTTCACCACAATGCTCTCGCTGCGGAGTCTGTAAGCGATAAGGTCGGCTATGGAAATGATTTTCAGTCCGAAATTTTTAGCGATCTCCACCAACTGCGGCATCCGCGCCATCGTTCCGTCGGCGTTCATAATCTCGATCAGCGCACCTGCCGGCTGCAGCCCCGCCAACCGCGCCAGATCGACCGTCGCCTCGGTGTGCCCTGGTCGCCTCAAAACGCCCTTCGAACGGGCCCGCAACGGGAATATGTGACCCGGCCTGCCCAAATCCGAAGGTCTGGTGTCGGGACTTGCCAGCGCGCGCAGGGTCTTGGCCCTGTCCGACGACGAGACCCCCGTCGTACACCCGTCGCCCAGCAGATCGACCGAAACGGTGAACGGCGTCCCCAGCAGCGAGGTGTTGTTGCTCTCCATCATACCCAGCTCCAACTCGCCGCACCGCTCCTCGGTCAGCGGAGCACACAGCACGCCCCGCCCGTGGTGCAACATAAAATTGACCTGCTCGGGCGTGACCATCTCGGCCGCCATCACAAAGTCACCCTCGTTCTCCCTGTCCTCGTCATCCACCACAATAATTATCTTTCCGGCGCGAATGTCCGCTATCGCCTCTTCGATCGTGTGAAGTGTTTTTTCCATTTTTGATACTTTATGATATACCACTCGGTGTTCAACAAACCCGAGTCGTTAGTCGCTTTGTAGGTTAAATAGAGTGCAATGGGCAACAACACCAGCGTCGGTGTCCACACTCCCCAGAATGCCGACCACGTTCCCTCCTTGGCCAGCTTGTCGCACATTATCGAGATGACATAATAGAGCACAAAAAACGCAACGGAGATGACGATCGGCATCCCCAATCCCCCCTTGCGGATAATCGCCCCGAGCGGAGCCCCGATCAAAAAGAAGACTATCACGGCAACGGGCAAACTCCACTTCTTGTGCCACTCTATCTGACTGCGATAGAGGTTGCTGAGCGCATCTTTGGTCATCGTCTCATCAAAGCTTATCACCCCCTGCGAGTTGTTGGCTATGCGCTGGGCACCGTTGTAGAGTTGCACCTTGTCCTTGATCGACAGGTCCTTCATACTGTCGAGCAGCAACGCCGGCCGCCGCATCGACAGGTTGTACCGCGCCTCGTCGCCCACCGTCACCACCATCGTGTCGCGCGAAAACAGATAGTCGTGCAACAACGGCCTGTACGTCCGCGTGGTTGCGATATTCACCTGCCTGTCCAGCGAGTCGATGTCGGTCTGCAACTCGACCACATTCTTGGTCGTCGCGCTGTTGCCGAACAGGTTTTCGTCCGTCCTGTTGAAATCATAACCCGGAGTGAGGTCGAGACTGCGCTGATAAGTGTATCGGGTCTTATTCAACTCGCTTTTGTCGTACCAATATCTGTCGCGCGTCATATCGTACATCTCGCCACCGTAGAATATGGTCTCCAAAAAGCGTTTGTCGTCCGTCAGCCTGATATAACCCGAATCGGCCACCGTCACACTCATATTGCCGCCGCGACGCCCTTCGGGTGCGGTGTTATAGATGAGGATATTGCGAAGAAGCCCCGTCCCCGGCTCCTGCCGCCCCACCCTGATCGACATATTGTCTATCCCGTTGAAGAACTGCCCGTCCTTGAACTCTATCTGCTGCTTCTGCTCCCGCACGTCCCATATCGTTGCGGCAAACTTCTTATTGGTATAAGGGGTGATATTGTTGGTAACAAAAAAGCTGGCCATAGCAAACATTATCGTCACCACGAACAGCCCCCCCATAATCCTGGGCAGCGAAATGCCCGCACTCTTCAACGCCAACAGCTCATAATTCTCACCCAAATTGCCCATCGTCATAATGGCGGCAAACAACACCGCCAACGGGAACCCCAACGCTATCATATTGAGACTGGCATAGAGCAACAGCTCCACCACCACTCCCGCACTCAGCCCCTTGCCCACCATCTCGTCGATGTACTTCCACACGAAGTTCATCATCAGCACAAACCACACGATGAAGAAGCTCGCCGCCATCGGCCCGAGATACGACTTCAAAATGAGCTTGTCTATCGTCTTTGGAAAACGCATTTGGTGCAAAGATACAATTTTTTTTCAGCCTGCCCGACCCCGAAGAGGTTGAAAAGCTTTGACGACGACCAATCCGAGCGTCAGAACCAAAATCGTCGCCCCACCCGTGGGAATATTCAACTGCCAGCTCACCACCAGCCCCGCAAGATTGGCACACACCGCAACCACGGCCGACCACAAAGCTATCCGCCGAAAATCCCTCGTCACGCTCCCCGCTATCACCGCCGGAAACGTCACCAGCGAAATGAGCAGCACGATGCCCACCGCCCGAATAGAAAAAACCATCGTCAACGCCGCCAAAACCCCCATTCCATACGAAATGGCACGCACCCTCACCCCCTGCGAACGCGCAAACTCGCCATCGAACGCCGCCCACATCACCCGCCGCAACCCAAACCCGAAAACAACCAAAACCACCCCCGTCAACACTCCCAGACAAACAATATCGGTGCGCGTGACGGTGAGGATATTACCAAACAGCACCGCCGTCAAATTGGGCGCATAGCCCGGGGTCAACGCAATGAAAATCACGCCCAAAGCCATCCCCACGCTCCAAACGATGCCGATGGCCGAATCCTCCCTTATGCGCCACTTTTGGCCGGCAAATTCTATTCCCACCGCAGCCAGCAATGCAAAAATAGCCGCCCCGAGAATGGGATTGAAGCCTAGCATATAGGCCAGCCCGATGCCTCCGAACGAGGCGTGGGTGACGCCGCCGCTGACGGCCACGTTGCGCCGCGCAACGATGTAGCTCCCCACCAGACCACAAGTGATCCCGCTGAGCATCGCCGCAACAATAGCGTTTTGCAGAAATGTGTACATTTCTGCAAAATTACGAATTTTCACGAAAAAAATGACTATTTCGCGTCAGAGCGGTGCAGATGTTGCGCTGTCCGAAGTTTTGAGGCGAGGGACAGTACAAAACGTACGGCCCGAGCCGAAAAACGAGAAAGTGCGGCAGATGGCCGCTATCACGCGAAATCAGTTTATGTTTCGGTTGACCTCCCGATTGATATTCTCCACCGACTGCTCCATCTCGTTCTGGACTTTGACCATATTGATGGCCGTCACGGCGGCTTCGTCGCCCTTATTGCCGTGCGCCCCTCCCGCCCTGGCAAGTGCCTGTTCCAGATTTTCGGTCGTCAGCACCCCGAAAGCGATAGGCATATTCCACGCCACCTGCAACTGCATAATGCCCTGCGTAGCCCCCTGGCAGATATAGTCGAAATGGCGCGTTTCGCCCTGAATTACGCAGCCCAGAACGATAACGGCATCCACATCGGTGTATTGGGCGAAGAATTGCGCGCCCAGCGGCAGTTCGAAGGTGCCCGGAACATATTTGATGAGGATATTGTGTTCGGCGCATCCCGCCTTTTTCAGGGTCTGGACGGCGCCTTTCAGCAACGCTTCGGTCACCTCGCCATTCCATTCGCTGACGACAATGCCAAACCGCATATCGTCTGCCCTCGGCACCGACACGAACTCCGACAGGTTTCGCTTCTTCTCCCCCATAGACTACAACCTCTGCTTAACCCCCGAAATGTACTTTTCAATATCGCGCGCTTCGAGCGACGAGGCGTAATCGACCGAAATTCGCTGATAGGCCTCCAGCGCACCCGCCAGATCGCCCGTCTGCTCCATCGCCAGCCCCAACTTTTTCAGATAAACGGGCGTGGTCAAAGAGTTGGTGTACCCCGCGGCATCCTTAAAACACCCCACAGCCTTCTCATACTCGCCTTTCTGAACGTGGGCATCGCCCCGCAACCCCACATTCTGAGCATTGATAAGGGCATTAGGCACCCCTTTGGTGGGGTTATATCGGCCCAGATAGTCCAGCGCGTTGTCCCAATCCCCCAAACGGATATAGCAGACGCCCGCATAGTGCGCCGCCAGATTGGTCTTATAGGTGTCGTAGATGGAGATGAACCCCATACTGTCGCCGCCGTTCAGCGCGGCCTCGAAATCGCCAGCGGCAAAGAGCTGCTCGGCAACATACATCGCGTCGGCCGCCTTTCGGGCCCGCGGAGCCTTCACAAAAGCATCGTATCCCCAGAAAATGGCGATGACGACCAAAATAGCACCGACAACGAGGGCGATGGTTTTCCAACTCTTCTCAAGCCACATTTCGAACCTGCCGAGCGAGTTTTCGATCTGCACCTCGGGGTCTTTCTCAATTTTTGCCATAATAAAACGCGAAATTTTGTGCGCAAAGATAGTGAAAGTTTTTTAACTTTGCGCATCTTATGCAACTCGAAACTCTTTCGCTTGTCGATTTCAAGAACATCGCTTCGGCCACGCTCCGCTTCGGCGCGGGGTTGAACTGCCTGGTGGGCGAGAACGGCGCGGGCAAGACCAATGTGTTGGACGCCATCCACTATCTGTCGATGTGTCGCAGTTCGCTGGGCACGACCGATCGCCAGAGTGTGCGCCACGGAGCGGAGTTTTTCGTCGTCGAGGGTGGTTATGTGGCCGACGGTGGGTACGGCGTCGGTGTCGTTTGTTCGTTTTCTGGCTCGGCGGGCAAGAAGATCAGGGCGAACGACAAGGAGTATGAGCGGTTCAGCGACCATTTGGGGGCGGTTCCGCTGGTGATGGTTTCGCCCGCCGACAGCTATCTCATCTCGGATGCAGCGGACGAGCGGCGACGGTGGTTGAACTCATTCATTTCGCAGCTCGACCGAGGGTATTTGCAGGCATTGGTGCGCTATAACGGGGTGTTGGTCGAGAGGAACCGATTGTTGAAGGAGGGGGTTTCGCCTGTTTCGGCGGAGGTTTTGGATGCGTTGGATGTTCAGCTGGTTCGGCACGGCGAGGTGGTTTTTTCGCGACGGGAGCAGATCGTCGGGCAGTTGGCCCCGTTGGTTGCCGATTTTTATGCGCGGCTTTCGGACGATCGCGAGGCGGTCGAGCTGAGTTACCGAAGCGAGTTGTCGGGCGGGGCTTTTGGCGATGTTTTGGCTGCTTCGCGACAGAAGGATTTTGCGTTGGGGTTCACCTCTTCGGGGGTTCATCGCGACGACCTGGTGATGCGCATCGGCGGTCATCCGTTGCGCCGATATGGGTCGCAGGGTCAGCAAAAGTCGTTTTTGGTGGCGTTGAAGCTGGCCCAGGGAGTGGTTTCGACCGAGGTTATGGGTGAGCGGCCTATCTTGTTGTTGGACGATCTGTTCGATAAGCTGGATGGGGGGCGGGTCGGTCGGTTGCTGGAACTTGTTTCGTGCGAGCCTTTCGGGCAGATTTTTGTTTCGGATTGTAATAAACCGAGGCTTGCCGAAATTCTTGCCCGAAGCGGCAAAGAGTATGTTCTTTTTGAAATTGATAACGGAGAATTGAGTCAAGAGTCATCAGTCAGAAGTCAAGAGTCGGGCTACGCGACACAAAAACCCGCGACATATGTCGCACCAAAGACTCATAACTCATAACTAATGACTCATAACTAATTTTATGCGTCGAACCCGAACAGTCAGAATAGGCGAACTTATCGGCGACCTGTTTCGCGACCCCGTCATTCGGCGAAAGATTGCCGAGGGTCGGTTGCCCGACGTTTGGCGCGAGGTTGCGGGACCCGGGGCGGCGGAGTGCACCGAGGGCGTGGTTTTCAAGAACGGGATTTTGACCGTTCACATCTCGTCCGCGGTCGTGCGTCACGAGATATTTATGATGCGTACCGCCCTGCGCGACGCCATAAATGTGCGCTCGGGCATAGTTCTTGTACGTGAATTGATAGTCAAATAGCTTTCCCGTTATGAATAGACCGTTGCAGCTTCCGGGTATGGATCAGGACGATTTGGCGCAGGCCGACAGTCTGCTCCGAGCCAACATCAAGCAGGATTTCACCGAATTTCAGGGTATGACGTGGAGCGACCGCATCCACTCGGTGCTGGGCAACCTGTGGGATTTCGGGCTGAAAATAGTGGTCGTCATCGCCATTTTCCTCATCGGCCGGTGGGTCGTTCGGCGGATCGTGCGGCTGATAGATTTCATTTTCGAAAAGCGCCACATCGACGCCTCGTTGCGCTCGTTTGTCCGGGGGTTGGTTTCGACCTTCCTCTATCTGGTGCTGTTCTATCTGATGATCGCGTGGCTGGGGGTGAACACATCGCTGTTCGTGGCGTTGTTTGCCGCGGCAGGGTTGGCCATCGGTATGGCTCTGAGCGGTGTGTTCCAGAACTTTGCTGGCGGGGTGATGATACTGCTGCTGAAGCCTTTCCGGGTTGGCGATTGGATCGAGTTGCAGGGACAGTCGGGCTCGGTGACCGACATCAACCTGTTCAACACGGTGTTGCGCACGGTCGAGAACAAGACCATTTTGATTCCCAACGGCAGCATCTCCAACAGCATAGTGAACAACTTTAACGCTGCCCGAACACGTCGGTTGGAGTGGACGGTGTCGCTCGAACCTGGAACGGATCTGGTGGCTGCGGCGAAAGCTTTGGAGGAGATATTGCGATCGGACAAGCGCATTTTGGACAATCCCCCGGTGGAGATATTGACGGGAAAGCTCAACATCAACTCTCTCGACCTGATTGCGCACGGCTGGGTTGCCAGCGCGGATGTTCTGGATGTGTTTTCGGATGTAAATTCGGCCATCTATACAGGGATGCCGTCGAAGGGTTTCCGGTCACCGTCGTCGAAGACCACGCTGGTGATGGATGGGGGCAACGTTGGCCCTGTGAAGTGTTTCGAATGACCTTATAACAGATTTGTCGTCAAAATGGCTCTCAGGCCAGGCGCGTGAGGATTTGGCGAGGAAGCGTACTCAAACGTACGTGACCGAACCAAATCAGAAACGCAACGCCGCATCAGAGCCATTTTCACGACAAATCAGGGGTTGGTTGCCCTGTACCACTCGGTATTGTGGTACGCACTTTCGAGCCGACTGGTGCCGCTCCACGGGATGAACGCGCTCAGGCCGCTGTAACCGTCCGAATTGATGCGGATCACCGAACCCGATCCGCCCGGATAGGCCGAGAAGAACGACGTGGTATGGTCCTTAAACACCACCGTCCGCTTCAGCTGGGCATAAAACTCTTCGTATAAAGCCTTGTTGACGGCCGCCTGGCTCAAATAGTCCTCCACGTCGTAGAACAGGTGGGTGTTCAGCCCCTCATAGTGCTGTATCCTCGAAAAGTTCAGCTCGTTGCCATCCATCAAACCGCCGGTATTGAGCAACCGCACCGAGCGCGCCAAGTCCTCCATTTCCGACATTTTGATGAGCGCGATCGTAGCATAAGGCCCCCTGCCATAACCATCGCGAAAAAAGCTGACATACTCGCTCGCCGTGCTCACCAGAGTGCTCTCCAATCCGGTCTCCCAATTGCTGGCTTTGCCGAACAGGGTGCTCACAACACGGTCATAGGGAAAGCCTTCGATCAGGATTTCGGTAGGCGAGGCGATGATATAGTCGGACATATCCCTCATCTGATAAAGCGGCTCGACCCCCGCCATAAAGCAGTCGTCGAGGATCAAAAAGTCCCAATCCCAATCGTCCATCACATTGACGAACACCCCGACATCCATCCTCACGCTGTTCTCCGAGGCAAAAGCACGCGTGGTGGGATTTTCGGCCACGGTGAATATCTCCTCATAGCCCGCCGGCACGGCCGAACGCTGTAACGAAGCGTTTGCCGGCAACCAACCGCTCCCGTGCGACCCGAATGCAAAGCCGAAATGGCGCGCCTGGGGCGTTGCGGCCCTCATATCGCCGATAATGATACGCATATCGACGGGATTGAGGGTCTCCATCTCGCCGCGATCATACTGCTTGATGATAACTTTTTTGAACTGTTTGCCGTTCTGAACAAGTTCGTAAATCTGGTCGCCGCCGCTCATCCGATGATAAACGATAACCCGCTGGCCCTCGATCAGCGCGCCCGCCGCCACGGCTTTTCCGGCCTCGTCGACATCGCGCGAAAAGTGTGGTTCGCCGATGTTGTCGTACATCAACAGCGTCTTGGCCTGCTTATCGACATACTTAATGGGCTTCTCCCTGTCGCAAGCGACAAGGAAAGTGAAGAGTGAAGAGTGAAGAATGAAGAGTGAGCTACGCAACACATGGCCTCGCACACGTGAAATCTCCAAAATGTTTTTAAATAAATTTTTCATTCTCAATTTTTCATTTTTCATTCGGCATTTCTCAAAGAGGAATGCCATTAAACTCCCAATTACTCTTTTTCTTCACCCGCTCGCCCTCATAAGGCCGCCAATACACCCGCTCATAATTAAAAAAATATCCCCTCACCTTATCCGCATTGGGCTCCACCTGAATATATTCCACCGTGTTGCTCCGCACCTGCCTATTCGCCACCTTCAACCCCCGTGCCGCAACCACATCGTTTGCGTGCGTAAATCGCAGGATATGCCACGGAGAGCGTTCGCGCAAACCCGTCCCCGAGCTCTCGATAGCCCCCACGACTCCCCTGAACCTCGCCGCATTGACCCTCATCCCCACACTGTCCCCCAGCATCTCACAAGCGTACGTCATCATATTTAGGTTGGCCGGACTGAACGGATCGACCGTCATATTGAGTTTACACGCCTCCACGACACTCAGCAACGCGGCATTGTCGGGCCGGCTGCTACGGCTGAACACCCCGTAAAGCACCGCCGCCCCTGGCATCTCGGCGTGAGCGTCATAGTTATCATTATACGCATAACCATAATAGAGGTAGAAATAGTCATCCTCGGTCAGCTCCTCTCCGTCCATATATCGTTGCATCAAAACGGGATAATAGAACGCCCCGCCCGCATCCAAAATCTTCGGCAAAATCTCCTCCTCGCTCGGAACGCGCTGAGCCTTCGCCTCAAAAATGAAAAGGTGAAAAGATGAAAAGATGAAAAGATATAGGGATAACTTTTTCATAATTCGGTCTCGATTAAGCTTCTCAACGTCGCGCTCGCTGCCACCAGCGGCAACCGCACGCCGTCGCCACAAATTCCCTGCACACTCAAAACGCACTTTATGCCCGTCGGATTGCCCTCGACGAACAAAAGCGGACAAATCCTGTCCAACTTCTCCCAAGCATCCGCCTCGCCCGCCACCACACGGGCCATCTCGGCCGGAAAAGCGTTCGCCATCACCGAGATCACCCCGTGCCCCCCGATCTTCATCAACGGCACCGTCATAGCGTCGTCCCCACTCACCACCACAAATCCCTCGGGCGCACCCTCGACTATTTTTCGCATCTGCTCCAAATCGCCGCTCGCCTCCTTCATCCCAATCACACCCGGGCACTCGCGAGCGATCCTCAGCGTGGTCTCGGCGGTCATATTCACCCCCGTGCGGCCCGGAATATTGTAAAGGATGACGGGCAGCGGCGACGCCTCCGCCACAGCCTTATAGTGTCTGTACAAGCCCTCCTGATTGGGTTTGTTATAATACGGAGCTACACTCAACACCGCCGCAAAGCCACTCGCATCGAGGCCGCGCAACTCGTCGCACAACTTTGCCGTGTCGTTGCCGCCCATTCCCAGCACGACGGGCACCCGTCCGTTCACGCGCTCACGAATAAAGTCCTTCACAGCCGCCCGCTCGGAGTGGCTCAGGGTGGGTGTTTCGGCGGTCGTTCCCAGCGCAACCACATAATCGACCCCGCCGCCGACGACGTGCTCTATCACACGGCCGAGCGAATCGAAATCGACCAGCAGAGATGAATCGAAAGGGGTGACCAACGCGACACCGAGTCCTGCAAAATTTGTTTTCATAGCTACAAAAGTAACAAAAAATCTTGTTCGCCGATAATTTTGATGCCCAACTTGTTTGCTTTCGCAAGTTTTGCGGGCCCGATTTTGGCTCCGGCCAGCAATAGGTCGGTGTTGGCCGCCACCGCGCTCTGGTTCCTGCCCCCGTGCAGCTCTATCATCTGCTTCAGCTCCTCGCGCGAATGGTTTTCGAACGTGCCGCTGATGACTATGTTCAGCCCTTTCAGCTTATCCGAATCGGCCGCAAATTTATACTCCATCGGAACGCGGGCATCGCTCAACCGCCCGATCAGTTCAATGTTATTCGTGTCGTCGAAATATTCTTTTATGCTCGTCACTATCTTGTCTCCCACCTCCTCGACCTGCAACAGCTCCTCCTGTGACGCATTCATCAGGTTTTCCATCGACCCGAAGTGCTTTGCAAGGTGCTTTGCCGTTGTCAGTCCGACGAATCGGATGCCCAGCCCGTAAAGAACGTTGTCGAAATCTTTGGCTTTCGACATTTCGATGCCGGAGAGGATGTTGTCGGCCGATTTTTTGCCCAGTCGGGGCAGTTCGGCAATATCCTCGCCCCGCAGTTCATAGATGTCGGCAATATCCCCAAGCAGCCCCTCCTCCACCAGTAGCTGGATGGTCTCCTCGCCCAGGCCCTCGATGTCCATCGCTTTGCGCGACACCCAATGCGAGATTCGTCCCACGATCTGAGGCATACATCCCGCCGCGTTGGGGCAATAATGGCGCGCCTCGCCCTCGGGTCGCACAAGGGCCGTACCACACGCCGGACAAGTGAGCGGAAAAGCCAACGGCACGCTCTCCCGCACACGCTCCGAAAGCTCCACTCCCGTGATCTTGGGAATAATTTCGCCCCCCTTCTCCACCCACACACTATCGCCCACGCGAATGTCCAGAAGTGCTATCTGGTCGGCATTGTGCATCGAGGCCCGCTTCACGGTCGTTCCGGCCAGCTGCACCGGCGCAAGGTTGGCAACCGGAGTGACCGCGCCCGTCCGCCCCACTGAAAACTCCACACTTTCGAGCCGCGTCAGTGCCCGCTCGGCCGCAAATTTGTATGCCACGGCCCATCGAGGACTCTTTGCCGTCGAACCCAACCGCTTCTGGGCATTCAGCGAATCGACCTTTATCACCACCCCGTCGGTGGCATACGGCAGCGTCTTGCGCAACGAATCTATTTCGGCTATAAAACCCTCTATCTCCCCCAGCGACCGACACACCCTCACGTGCTCCGAGACCTTGAACCCCCACTCTCGGGCAGCCATCAGGGTTTCATAGTGAGTTTCGAACGGCAGTCCCTCACCCACGACCGAATACATAAAGTTGTCCAGCCCCCGTTTTGCGACAATGGCCGAGCTCTGCAATTTCAGACTTCCCGCGGCGGCGTTTCGCGGATTGGCAAAGGGTTGCTCGCCCTCCTCTTCGCGCTCCGCGTTCAGCCGCTCGAACGCCGGATAGGGCATAATTATCTCGCCCCTGATTTCGAAAGTGGCCGGAGTCGAAACGGCGAGCGGAATCGACTGAACGGTTCTGATATTCTCGGTCACATCGTCGCCCGTCACCCCGTCGCCCCTGGTGGCCGCCCTCGACAGCACACCGTTCTCGTACAGAAGCGAAACGGCGGTCCCGTCGAATTTCAGTTCACACACATACTCCGCCTGTCCGATCTCGTTCTCCACCCTCCGCACAAATTCGCCCACCTCGTCGATTGAGTAGGTGTTGGCCAGCGAGAGCATCGGATAGCGATGGACGACACTTTCGAAACTGTTGGTCAGATCGCTTCCCACACGTTTGGTGGGCGACGAGGGGTCGTCGTGCTGTGGAAATTGCCGCTCCAGATCGACCAGTTCGCTCATCATTCGGTCGAACTCGGGATCGGATATTTCGGGTGCATTTTCTATGTAATATAGCCTGTTGTGTCGGGCTAATTCGCTGCGTAAAAATTTTATTCGTTCAAACATTTTGTAAAGTTAATAAATTTTTCACTATACTTGCACCGAATTTTAAGAGGCATTAACACCCATGAGTGACAAAAAGAGGCTGATAGTTAGCTCTCACAACCTTTCGCCCGAGTTGCAGCAGGAGTTGCACAAGCAGTATCCGACCGGTTTTGCGGACCATATGATCCGGATAGACAAGCCGGGGGGCGATTTTTTTTACGCCGTGTTGCTGGAGACGGCCGAGGTGAACTATTTGGTGAAGGTGAATGTGAAGATCGACGACGATCCGGAAGAGGAGGAGGACAAGGGCTATTATGACGAGGAGATCAAGGGAGCCGAAGAGATCGCCGAAGACGACACCGACGAGGATGACGAGTAAGAATTAAGTAAATGAAACAACTTATCGATCCTATTCCTGTTGCCGTTTTGGAGAGCGAACTGCTCCCCGAGCGGATGCTTCGGCGCACGGGGCGCGGCGACTGCGAGATTTTCGTGGTCACGGCCGTCGAGTGCCCGGGGGTGATGCAGGAGGTGGGTCGGTTGCGGGAGATTTCGTTTCGCACGGCGGGTGGCGGAACGGGGTTGAGCGCCGATATAGATGACGACGACCTGGCCGAGGGCGGCTACAGCCAGCTGGTGGTGTGGGATCCCGCGGCGAGGCAGATAATGGGGGGGTACCGCTTTATTGTGTGCGATTCGCCCTATCAGAAACACCTTTCGAGCGAGCACTATTTTCGGTTCAGCGATCTTTTTCGGCAGAAGTATTTGCCCTACACCATCGAGTTGGGTCGGTCGTTCGTTATTCCGCGTCGGGGCGAGTGGGGAACGAAGAATCCGAAGGTGCTTTACACTTTGGATAATTTGTGGGACGGATTGGGGGCGTTGATGCTTCGGAACCCGCAGTCGAAATATTTTTTCGGCAAGGTGACGATGTATGGCGATTATAATCGTCGTGCACGGAGTGTGCTCATCTACTTTTTGAACCGCTATTTTCCCGACAACGAGAACCTTTTGGAGCCGATCAATCCGGTCAAGTTGGACATCGACGAGGGGGAGATGGAGCGGATATTTGTGGGCAGGAATTATGAGGAGAACCTCATTATTCTTTCGCGGGAGTTGCGGCTTCGGGGCGAGAATGTTCCGCCGTTGATCAATTCTTATATGAATTTGTCGCCCACGATGAAGGTTTTCGGGACGGTGACTAATCCCGATTTCGGCGATGTTGAGGAGACGGGTTTGCTCATCACCACTTCGGATATTTATGCGGGCAAGATCGAGCGTCATCTCAATTTCCGCATCCCCGATATGGAGCTGGTTTAAGAGAGTTAAAAACTAAGAACTGAGCTACGCGACGTCTAATTTTCAGCTCCCCCTACCCCCCTCAGGGGGAGCTGAACGACTTTCACAGAAAGTCGATTAGTTCAAAATCAACCTCTGCTCCCCATTCAGGTAAAACATCCCATCGCGCCAAAAGCCCTGCCCGCTCAGCAACTCCCCGCCGCCACGGAAACACACATCGCGGTAAGTTCCGTCCTCGGCAATCTCGATTCGCCACCGCCTGGGTTCATAGTCATACATCCGAATCCATTCTCCTTCGACCAGATAGTCGAACCCTAAAACGTCATAAGTTTTCATAACAAAAAAGGTGTGGTTTACAATCCCTTCTTGACAGGTCTAAGGAAACCTCGATTGGAAAGATTGCACCACACCCAGAGTCGCTTTGGCACAAAATGCACCAAAGCAAACTCCGAGCTTAGCAACCTTCTTCTCCAATCAAACACCGCCCGAGGGGCAGCTCCTTAGTTAGTCAAGAAGACAAAAGTTGTTAATACTCAGTTATATGCTATTGCAAATATAATATTTTTTTCCGAGTTTGTCAAGCAAACTCGTTCGGCCCGCTCCCGCGCTTTAGCGGGCCGAAAAAAATCTCTGGCTCAAAACTTGCGGGGTTAGAGAGTAAAAACACAACGATTATGAAACCGATCCACAAGCCCGAAACAAACAGATTCGAACTCTCCGAAGATGGCCGCACGGCCTACGTCGAATACCAAATCCACGACGGCTGCATCGACATCCTGCACACCATCGTCCCCACTCAACTCGAAAACCGCGGAATAGGCTCCGCACTGGTCAAAACAACCTACGATTGGGGCAAAACCCAAAACCTCAAGCCACGCGGCAGCTGCCGTTTCGCCGACGCCTGGCTCGCCCGCCACGAAGAGTATTGCTAACGCAATATCGTCTCGCTCGAACCCGCCAGCAACCCGTCCATATAAACCTCCACGGTGTAGGTTCCGATAAGCAGCTCGCCCGGCGTATAGTATACCGCCACCGGCAGGTCGTCGCCACTGTAATCCACCTCTCGCATCGTCGAATAGACCACCTGCTGACCCTCGAAAGCGAAGGTCTGCCCGCCGCCGCTCGGCATCACATAGCCATCCGGCCCGACGATCCGAACATAAACCGAACGGGCCCCAGGGTCGGCAACCGCATTGGCCGAAAGCACAAAGTCGGTGCGCACTCTCCGTGCCCGCCCGACCCGCGTAACCTCCCTGTCGGCACTGTTGAGCAACACCAACCGGATGTCCCGCGCCATAACTCGCGACGCCTGGCGAACCGTCACGCCCAGATCGGTGGCGCGCTCCTCGGCCTTGTCGGCCCGCAATCGTTCGGAAGTTATCTCGCGCCGCATCCCCAGATTTTCGTCTATCAGACGGCTGTTGACTTTACTCAGCGAGTCGATGGTGTAGACAAAACCCTGTGCGGCGGCACGCATGGTGCTCAGTTCGCGCTCGTACGATCTGAGTTTGGACCTTGTCACGTTTCGTTCGCGCGCCATCACTTCGAGCACGCTGTCGACCCTCATCCGTTCGAGGATTATGCTTTGGTTGAGCGAGTCGTTCTCGGTCCTTATCAGGCCGAGGGAGTTGTTGACAGCCAATATTCGGTTGGTGAGGGTGTCGCGTTCGATGGCAAATTCGGCCTTTATCCTCGCCGACTGGAAGAAGTAGAGCCCGCTGACGGCAACCAGAACGATAGCGAGTAGCACTATCACCGTTTTGTACCCTTTCAGCGACTTGTCGCCCGCCGAGGAGTACTCTTCATATTCATAATCGTCGTATGCCATTGTCTTTTCGCATTTTTTGCCAAGACAAATATAGATATTTTTTTTAACTTCGCGCGATGAAAAAAACGATGACAAAAGTTATTGCGCTGGGCAATGCTCTCACGGATATGCTTGTCAACCTGCGCGACGACGCGGTTCTGGACGCTTTCGGGCTCGCAAAAGGCAGTATGACGCTGGTCGACAGTGCCCGCCAGAAGGAGATTTCGCAGTTTGTCGCCGGCCTGCCCTACACCTTGTCGCTGGGCGGTTCGGCCGGCAACACCATCCGCGCATTGAGCCGGCTGGGGGTCGAGACGGGCTTTGTGGGCAAGGTGGGACGCGATGCAACGGGCGATTTTTACGACTCGGCGTTGGTCAATTTGGGCATCAGGCCCTTCGTTTTTCGCGGTTCGGAGCATTCGGGACGGTGTGTGTCGCTGGTTTCGGCCGATGGCGAGCGCACTATGGTGACGTTCTTGGGGGCGGCGTTGGAGTTGGCCGCGGATGATGTCGTGGCGGATATATTGTCGGGCTACGATTGCCTCTATTTGGAGGGCTATTCGGTTCAGAATCGGACTATGATCGAGCATACGGCGGCTTTGGCGCACAGGCTGGGAATGGTTGTGGCGATAGATTTGGCGAGTTTCAATGTGGTGGAGCAGAATTTGGAGTTTTTGCGCGGGTTGGTTCGGGATTATGTCGATATTGTTTTTGCAAATGAGGCCGAGGCCCAGGCTTTTACGGGCGAGGTGGAGCCGTTGAACGGGTTGCAGAGGATTTCGGAGATGGTCGATTTGGCTGTTGTGAAGATTGGGGTTGGCGGCGCGATTATTAAGCGTGGCGAGGAGGTGGTTCACGTCGGGATTATGAAGGCTGCGCGGCGGGTGGATACGACCGGGGCGGGTGATTTTTATGCAGCGGGGTTTCTTTACGGGCTTTGCAACGGGTTGGATTTACGCCAGTGCGGGACGGTGGGGGCTATTGCGGCGGGCAAGGTGATCGAGGTTGTCGGGACCACGTTTGGGGACGATGTTTGGGGCGAGATCGAGCGGCTGGTCACCCAGGTCCGCACGGAGAATTATCTGTTTTGAACGGTCGGCTCGAGGTCGCAGACCTAGTTCGGCTTGTCGTCATTGCGAGGAATGGAATGACGTTCCGCGTAGCTTACTCGTAACTCGTCACTCGTCACTCGTAATTGTGTTGTTTGGTCCATTGCTCTTTACGCAGGGCGAATGCACCGGACGGAG
>DBDE01000026.1 GCA_002293425.1 Alistipes sp. UBA940
GGATCTTTCGCGCAACTCACCGCCAGGACGGCAGCGAGGTAAAACAATAGTTTCTTCACAAAAAAACGGTTCAAGTTAGAAATCCAACACCAAAGGTAAAAACTATTTTCGGAGAAAACAAGGAATTTTCTACCTTTGTACTATGCGCTATCTGTTCATAGTTCAGGGAGAAGGGCGGGGGCATCTGACCCAGGCTCTGTCGCTGGCCGCCCTGCTGAGGCGCGCCGGACACGAAGTCGTGCAGGTGTTGGTGGGCAAGAACCCCAATCGGACCACCCCTGGGTTCTTCGCCGAAAAGATAGGCTGTCCCGTCGTCCCGTTCTCATCCCCCTCGTTCGACTACGGCAGTGCCGCCAAACGGGGCAACACCCTGAAAACCGTGCTGGGCAATGTCACTCCCTATCGCCTCGCGCGGTGGAAAAAAAGCATCGACATCATAGCCGCCCATATCGAGGCCGCCCAAGCAGACGTGATAGTCAACTTCTATGAAATACTGATGGGCCTGACTGGACTTATCCACCGGCTGGATGTGCCCGTGGTGAGCATCGGACACCAGTTTCTGGTCGACCATCGCGATTATGGTCACGCATCCGACGCGGGCCAGATGCTACTCCGGCTCAACAATGCGCTCTGCTCGCTGGGCACCACCAAGACTCTGGCCCTGTCGTTCTATCCCTTGCGCGACGACATCCACCGAAGGATAGCCGTAGTTCCGCCGCTTTTGAGGGGGGAGCTTTTCACTTTGACGCCCCGCGACGAGGGCTATTTGCTGGGCTATCTGATGAACCCGGGTTATGCCGACGAGGTTCGGCGGTGGCACGCCGAGCATCCCGAGCGCAGGGTTCACGTCTTTTGGGACAAGCACGACGCTCCCGAGATGCTGGACGAGGACGGATTGACGTTTCATCGAATAGACGATAGGAAGTTTTTGGAGCTGATGGCGGGTTGTTCGGGCTTTGCTTCGACGGCGGGGTTCGAGAGTGTGTGTGAGGCGATGTGGTTGGGCAAGCCCGCGCTGTTGATACCCGCCCATTTGGAGCAGCAGATCAATGCGGCGGATGCCGAGGGGGTGGGTGCGGGAGTTGTGGCACAGAGTTTCGACCTCTCCTTGCTGGACGAGTTTATCGGTGAGTATCCGGCCGACACCGACGCTTTTCGCGAGTGGGTGGCCCGCGCCGACGAGCTCTTTGTACGCCATTTGACAACGCTGGTGTGATGACACTCAGAGAACAAGCCGCAGCACTGCCCCTCGTGCCGGGGGTGTACCAGTTCGTCGATGCGAACGGGACGGTACTCTATGTCGGCAAGGCTAAGGTGCTGAGGCGCAGGGTGGCCAACTATTTCGCGGAAAGCCGACTGCCGTCGAAGATTCGCGTGATGGTGGGGCGGGCGGTGGAGTTGCGCCACATTGTCACCGACAGCGAGACCGATGCGTTGTTGCTCGAAAATTCGCTCATCAAGCGTTTGCAGCCCCAATTCAACGCAATGTTGAAGGACGACAAGACCTATCCGTGGATAGTGATCGACAGGGGCGATTTTCCGAGGATCCGCTCGACAAGGCAGATCATAAAGGACGGCTCGCAATACTTCGGTCCCTATGCGTCCATTGGAGTGCAGAAAAATCTGTTGGAGATACTCCACAGCGTGTTTCAGTTCCGGACCTGCAAGCTCGACCTGTCGGCCGAAAATATTTCGAAAGGCAAATTTCGTCCCTGTCTGGAATATCATCTGGGCAACTGTCTCGCCCCGTGTGCGGGCAAGCAGTCGTCGGAAGATTATGAGGGCAATGTACGGATGGCGCGCTCGATGTTGCGGGGCGAACTGGGCCCCATCAGGCGGGCACTCACGGCGGCTATGCGCGAGGCGGCGGCACAGTTGCGATATGAGGATGCGGCGGGGTTCAAGCACCGGCTCGACCTGTTGGAGGGCTACACCTCGCGCTCGGTGGTGGCGTCGGCAGCTCTGGGCGAGATGGATGTCTTCGCGCTGGTGGTGGACGGCGATGCGGCGTTCTGCAACTTTTTGCGGATAGTTCGGGGGGCCATTGTCAACTCGTTCACCGTGCAATTGTCGCTCGGGGCGGAAGAGGACGAGCGGGTCGTGCTGACCACGGCCATTGAGCGAATTTCCGAGTTGCTGTGCAACTCGTCAGCCAGCCGCCCCCCCGAGCGGCGGGCTGAACAAAGTTCATCCCTTGCGGGCGTCTGGCTCTCGAAGAACATCGTCGTCCCGTTCCTGCCCGAGACCGAGCTTTTCCCCGACAACACTTTCACCGTCCCTCGTCGGGGCGAGAAGCGCGATCTGTTGGAGTTCGCCGAAAAGAATGCGCGGATGTATCGCGCCGAACTGTTCAAAAACCTCGAAATAAAGAACCCCGAGAAGGCCACCGAGCGGGTGATGGAGGCGATGAAGCGGGAACTGCACCTCGATCGCGAACCGCGATGGATAGAGTGTTTCGACAACTCCAACCTTTCGGGCACCAACCCCGTGGCGGCTTGTGTGGTGTTTCGCGACGGCAAACCCGCGCGTCGCGAGTATCGCCACTTCAACGTCCGGACGGTCGAGGGTCCCGACGACTTCGCCTCGATGCGCGAGATTGTGCGCAGGAGATATGCAAGGATGCTCGATGAGGGTGATCTGTTGCCCGACCTTATCGTCGTCGATGGCGGCAAGGGCCAGCTCTCTTCCGCCTATTCGGTGTTGCAGGAGCTGGGGATTGCCGACCGTGTACCCATCATCGGCCTTGCCGAGCGGTTGGAAGAGGTGTTCTTCGTGGACGATCCGGAACCCTATTATTTGAAGCGGGGAGGCGAACCGCTACGGGTGTTGATGCACATTCGCGACGAGGCGCATCGCTTCGGCATCACTCATCACCGCAACCGCCGTTCGGCCGCCTTCATCCACTCCGAGCTGGAACAGATACCGGGCATCGGGGCGAAGAGCATCGCCGGGTTGCTCAAAAAATTCAAGACCGTCAAAGCCGTGCGCGAGGCCACGACGGAGCAGTTGGCGGCGGTTGTCGGTGCGGCACGGGCGGCAACCGTTCATCGCTATTTTCACCCCTGATATAAATTTCGTACCTTTGCGGGATATGACGTACAGGATCTTGATAGTCGACGACGAGACCGACATATTGGAGTTCGTGGGGTACACTCTGCGCAAGGAAGGGTATGAGGTCGAAACGGCCTCGAACGGGCGCGAGGCGGTGGACAAAACCCTGGCGTGGCACCCCCACCTGATCCTTTTGGACGCTATGATGCCGGTGATGGACGGCTTCGAGGCGTGTCGGTTGATCCGGACGACCAAGGGGGTGGACGACACGCTGATAGTTTTTCTCACCGCACGGGGCGACGAGAACTCACAGGTGCGGGGCTTCGACGCAGGGGGCGACGACTACATTGTCAAACCCATTCAGTTGAAGGCCCTGGTGAGCCGCATAAAAGCCATATTGAAAAGAAAAGAGCACAGCGGCTTCGGTGGCGGGTTGAGGGTGGACAGCGAACGGCACACGGTTATGCTCAACGGGGGCGAGGTTGTGTTGCCGCGCAAGGAGTTCAACCTGCTGGAACTGTTACATTCCGAGCCTGGGCGGTTGTTCACTCGCGAGGAGATATACGACCGGGTTTGGGGCTCGGAGGTTGTCGTGGGCGACAGGACCATCGACGTGCACATCCGCAACCTGCGCAAAAAGATAGGCGACACCCACATCGTCACCATAAAAGGAGTGGGATACAAATATGAAGATTAGTTAAGAGTTAAGAGTTAAGAGTTAAGAGTTAAGAGAGAGAATCGGCCATAGCGGAGGTCGGTTGCGAATCGGAGCATTTTAGCCGAGCCGGTACCGCGGCCCCGTGTGGCGGTAGGGTGCGGAGGGAAGATCGCCCGACAAATTTTGCGAAGCAAAAGGAGGGAAGCTTGCCCGTAGCACCCAGGCGAGGATAACCTGCGGAGGAAATTCCGGCACGGAGCGGTGTCCGAGCGTGTTAATTGAGAAATTTATGGATATAATTTACAGCATTCGTCAGAAGGCGGCCAAGTTGGGGCGCAGAATAGTGCTTCCCGAAGGAGCCGAAGAGCGCACATTGAAGGCGGCGGACTTCATCCTCTCCGAGGGAATAGCCGACATCGTTCTGTTGGGTTCGAAAGGACGCATCAAGGTCGAGGCCGAGAGGTTCGGATTGAAACACATTTCCGAAGAGCGGGTTATCGACCCCTATCGGTTGTCGCCCGCGGACGAACAGCGATACGTCGATCTGATGGTCCGGATCAGGGGCGAGAAGGGGGTCACACCGGACATTGCGCGCGAGCAGCTCAACAATGCGCTCTATTTGGCCGCCGTGATGGTGCGGGCGGGCGATGCCGACGGCGAGGTGGCGGGCGCGATAAACTATACGGGCGATGTGTTGCGGCCGGCGTTGCAGTATGTCAAGACCGCACCCGGAATAAGCGTGGTGTCGGGGGCGTTCATTATGCGCATCCCCGATAAGAGCTTCGGCGACGAGGGCATTATGCTGATGGCCGATTGTGCCGTTTCGCCCGACCCCACGGCACAACAGCTGGCCGAGATCGCCATCACCACGGCCCGCACGGCGCGCCAGATAGTGGGCTTGGAGCCGCGGGTGGCGATGCTCAGTTTTTCGACCCGAGGTTCGGCCAAGCACCCGATGGTGGACAAGGTGGCCGAGGCGACGCGCATTGCGCAGCAAATGGAGCCCAACCTGATTTTGGACGGCGAGTTGCAGGCCGATGCGGCATTGGTTCCGGCGATTGCGGAGCGCAAGGCACCCGGGTCGCGGATAGGCGGACGGGCAAATATTCTGGTTTTCCCGTCGTTGGAGGTGGGCAATATCGCTTATAAGTTGGTTCAGCGGTTGGCGCACGCGGACGCTATCGGGCCGGTGTTGCAGGGTATGGCGGCTCCGGTGAACGACCTTTCGCGGGGTTGCTCGGTGGACGACATAATCAACGTCGTGGCGATCACGGCGTGTCAAACGGATGTAAAATAGAGCTATGAAAATACTTGTATTGAATTGCGGATCGTCGTCGGTGAAGTACCGGGTGATAGAGGTGGGCAGCGGGGTCGAAACCGTGCTGACCAAAGGCATCGTCGATCGTATCGGCCTGCCCGACGGCGATGCGGCCGACCACAAATCGGCCATAGAGAAGATCATATCCTCGATGACCGACCGGATCGACGCCGTGGGTCACCGCGTGGCACACGGAGGAAGCTATTTTGATGGCAGTGTGGTGGTCGACGACGACGTTATAAGGAAGATAAAGAGCTGCTTCGAGCTTGCACCGCTGCACAACCCCGCCAACTTGCAGGGTATTCTGTCGGTGGCCCAGATTCTGCCCGACGTGCCCCAGGTGGCGGTGTTCGACACGGCGTTCCATCAGACCATTCCGGCCAAGAACTATATGTACGCCCTGCCGTGGGAGTGTTATGAGAAGTTGGGGGTGCGCAAGTTCGGATTCCACGGAACGAGCCACAAGTTCGTGGCCGAAAAGGGGGCGGCGATGTGCGGATTGGATATTCATAACTCCAAAATCATCACGTGCCACATAGGCAATGGGGGGTCGGTGACGGCGATAGTGAACGGTCGATCGGTCGACACCTCGATGGGGTTCACGCCGGTGGACGGACTGGTGATGGGGACGCGATGCGGGGCTGTGGATGCGGGCGCGGTGCTGTTCGTCGGGGAGAAGCTGGGTCTGGGTTATGATGAATTGTCGGACCTTATCAACAAGAGGTCGGGGGTGCTGGGGGTGAGCGGTTTGTCGAGCGATATGAGGGACATAGTTGCAGCGTCGGAGAGCGGCAACGAACGGGCGACATTGGCGTTGGAAATGTACGACGAGCGGGTGAAGCACTTCATCGGAGCCTATGCGGCGCAGATGGGAGGAGTGGATCTGATTATTTTTACGGGCGGAGTAGGCGAAAATCAATGGCAGTCCAGGGAGAGGATTTGTCGGGGGTTGGAGTTTATGGGTGTGCGGTTCGATGTGGCGGCCAATGACGGGCTGAGGGGCGAGGACAAGATCATCTCGGCCCGGGGATCAGAGGTGAAAGTTGCGGTCGTCACCACGGACGAGGAGCTGGTCATCGCCCGCGACACTTACAGGTTGACCAGATGAAGGTTCTGAAAATCAATGCCGCGCTGTTGCGCGATGCCGAGGCCGCCCGACGTGTCGAAGCGTTGCGTGCCAAGGCCGGCGTGGAGGTGGTTGTCGAAGGCTTGTCCGAGAGCAGTGCGGCGCGACGGGCGGCCGAGGTGAATGCCGAAGTGTTGGAGATATGGACCGACGTGGACGGCTTTATGAGTGCCGATCGGAGCGTTATCGAGGGAGCGTACCTTATCGAACAGTTGACCTATAACGAGGCGATGGAGCTGTGTAACTTCGACACCAAGGTGCTCTATCCGCTCACCATATTTCCGGTCTATCAGAAGAACATCCCCATTCACATTCGCAATATCCACAACCCGCAGGGGGCGGGAACATTCATCTCCTCCCGCCAGGACCAGGGGGGCAAGACTGTGAAGGGTATTTCGTCGATCGACGACACCTGCCTTATCACCGTGCGCGGGATGGGGATGGTGGGGGTTATCGGGGTCAACTATCGGATATTCAAGGCTTTGGCGCGGGAGAACATCAGCGTCTTCTTCGTTTCGCAGGCTTCGAGCGAAAGTTCCACCTCGATAGGGGTTCGGCGGGGCGAGGGCGAGCAGGCTGTTCGGGTGTTGACCGAGGAGTTCCTGGCCGAGATTTCGGGGGGAGCCATCAACGAGATAACGGCTCAGTATGATCTGGCCACGCTGGCCGTCGTGGGCGAGAATATGCGCGGACGGGCGGGCGTTGCGGCCAAGCTGTTCGACACGCTGGGCAGGAGCGGCATCAGCGTTATTTCGTTTGCGCAGGGTGCGTTGGAGATAAACATTTCGTTCGTCATTTCGCGCGACGATCTGCGCAAGGCGTTGAATGCGCTGCACGATGCGTTTTTGATGTGGGACTATTCGGTGCTCAACCTCTTTATCGCCGGTGTGGGAACGGTGGGAGCCAATTTGCTCGAACAGATAAGATCGCAGCAGCCCAAATTTCTTAGGGACAACTCGTTGCAGGTGAGAGTTGTGGGGATAGCCAATTCGCGCAAGTTTGTCATAAACCGTTCCGGCATAGATTTGGCGCATTGGCGCGAGGCGTTGGATGGGGGCGTTGCGGGAGATTATTGCGGTGCGGTCGTTTCGACCGATATTTTCAATCCCGTCTTTGTCGATTGCACGGCCAACGAGACTCTGGCCTCGACATATAGCTCACTTTTGGAGCACAACGTTTCGGTCGTCACGGCCAACAAGATTGCGGCGAGCGGCGACTATGAAACCTATCTTCGGTTGAAGTCCATTGCCCGAAGCCGAGGGGTGAAGTTCCTGTTCGAGACCAATGTGGGTGCGGGGCTGCCCATCATAAAGACCATCGGCGAGCTGGTGGGAAGCGGCGATCGGATATTGAAGATCGAGGCGGTGGTGAGCGGAACGCTCAATTTTATCTTCAACGAGGTCGGCCGCGGGGTTGCCTTTTCGAGTGCCGTTCGGGGGGCGGTGGAGGCGGGATTCGCCGAGCCCGACCCGAGGATAGACCTGAGCGGAACGGATGTGGTGCGCAAGCTGGTCATTCTCTCCCGCGAGGCGGGGTACGATTTGAGTTTGGCGGATGTTGCCATCGACCCTTTTATGCCCTCTCACTTTTTCGAGGGGACGCCGGATGAGTTTTGGGAGAAGTTGCCCGGGTTGGATGCGGAGTTCGAGAGGCGGCGCGTCGTGTTGGCGGACAAGGGTTTGAAGTGGAGGTTTGTGGCCACGTTGGAGGATGGTCGGGCGAGTGTCGGTTTGCGCGAGGTGGGGCCGGAGTCGCCTTTTTACGGATTGGAGGGGAGCGGCAACGTGATACTTCTCACAACCGAGCGTTATCGCGATTATCCGATGGAGATCAAGGGCTATGGCGCGGGTGCGGCGGTGACTGCCGCAGGGGTCTTTGCCGACATTATCACCATTGCGGGCGTTCGATAGTCGGCCGCCGGAGCAATAAAAATTTGACTTTTCCGTTGAAGTTCCATATCTTTGCACGCTATGAGGATTCTGTTTTCATTTGTTTTTCTGTTTGCGGTCCTTTCCGCGGGCGGCCAAAGCGTCTCGAAAGAGCAGCGACGGGTTGAACGGGAGCAGCGTATGGCCCGGCGCGCCAACGTCTCCACAAAGCGGCAGACCGACAAGGGCGAGATTCCCAGCTATAATAAATTGTTGAAGTCGACCGACTATCAGTTGATGTACCGCGAGGGGTTGAGGTATTACAACACCCGCAAGAAGGGCAAGGAGACCACTTCGCGACACAACCTGAGCAGGGCGCAGACGTTGCTCGACAAGGCTTATCAGTCGCAGCGGTTTGCGGGGACTCCTCAGCAGGATTCGTTGATGTACTATCTGGGGGCTTCGTTCTATAAGGCGGGTGATTTCGATATTTCGGGCAGTGCGTTCGACCGTTTCCGGCGCGATTTTCCGATGAGCATCTTCATCGAGGATGCCGAATATATGTACGCGATGGGGTACTATTTTTCGTCGCCCGATCCCGAGCACGACCAAGGTCCCACCCTGCGTGCCATCGCCGCCATTGCCGAGTATCTGGGCAGGTATCCCCAGACAGTTAAACGCAAGGAGTGCGAGGAGCGCACGCAGGAGTTGTATCGTAAACTTTACACCAAAAGTTATAATAACGCCCGCCTGTATTATACCATCAGGCAGTATAAGGCGGCGGTGAGGGCGTTGAACAACGCAATAGACGAATATCCGTTGAGCCCCTATCGCGAGGAGTTGATGTATCTGGCGACCCGTTCGGCGTGGCTGTTTGCGCGTAACTCGGTGGCGAGCCAGATGACCGACCGCTATTTGTCGATGATGGACAACTATTTGAACCTGATCTCCGAATATCCCGAAACCGAATACCGCGGCGAGGTGGAGAAGATGAGGGACGAAGCGCAGAAACACATAGATGAACACACAAAAGACCAAAATAACAATGGAGAGTAAAAGGAGCATTCCGACCAGCACCGTGACGCGTAAATTGGCCGACCTGGCCGAGCCGACCGGCAATATTTATGAGTCCGTTGCGATAATCGCCAAACGGGCGAACCAGATTTCGAGTGCCATCAAAGCCGAGTTGGGGCGCAAGTTGGAGGAGTTTTCCACCACCGGCGACTCGCTGGAAGAGACGTTCGAAAACCGCGAGCAGATCGAGGTGTCGCGCTATTATGAACGGATGCCCAAGCCCACCATCATCGCAACGGAAGAGTTCCTCGACGGCGAGCTGTTTTTCCGCGAAGGCGGTTCGGCGGCCGCGAGTGAATAACCCTTTGGGGATGTTGAAAGGCAAGCACATAGTTCTCGGAGTGACGGGCAGCATCGCGGCCTATAAGGCGGCGGTTTTGGTGCGGCTGTTGGTCGGGCGGGGTGCCGAGGTGAGAGTGGTGATGACCCCGATGGCCAAGCAGTTTATCACTCCTTTGACACTTGCCACTCTCTCCAAAAATCCCATTTCGGTGGAGTTTTTCAATCCTGAGAACGGCGATTGGAACAGCCATATCTCTTTGGGCGAGTGGGCGGACGCTTTTGTGGTTGCTCCTGCGACGGCCAACACCATTGCCGGAATGGCGACAGGTTTGGCGGATAATTTACTGCTCACCACCTATTTGTCGGCTCGTTGTCCGGTGTTTGTGGCTCCGGCAATGGATTGCGATATGTATTCTCATCCCTCTACTCAGTATAATCTCGACTTGTTGAAGCAGCGCGGTGTTTGCGTCATCGAGCCCGCCGAGGGCGAGTTGGCGAGCGGCCTTGTCGGCAAAGGCCGAATGGCCGAGCCGGAGGAGATCACGGATCTCCTCGAATTGAGAATGGAGAATTGAGAGTGGAGAATTATGGAAAATATTGTTTCGGACAGATCGTACGACTTTGCCCTCCGAATTATCAATCTTCAAAAATGGCTCATTGGTAAAAAGAAAGAGTTCACACTCTCAAAGCAACTCTTAAGAAGTGGAACTGCGGTAGGCGCACTTATCCGAGAAGCCAGGCACGCCCAATCGAGAGCAGATTTTCTCAGTAAAATGAACATCGCTCTCAAAGAAGCCAATGAGACAGAATACTGGCTTATGTTGTTGAGGGACAGCCACGTTATTTCCGGTACGCAATTCGATTCGATACACAAAGACTGTGATGAGATCATCCGGCTTTTGGCCAGCATTGTCAAGACGACAAAATCAACTCTGAAATCTCCTCCGAAGTGAAAACTCTCAACTCTCAACTCTCAACTCTCAACTTTCTTGTTACAGCAGGTCCAACCATCGAGGCGATAGATCCTGTGCGGTTTCTGTCGAACCACTCGACGGGCAAGATGGGATATGCTATTGCCGAAGAGTTGGCGCGAAGAGGTGCACAGGTTGTGCTGGTGAGCGGCCCGACCTCTCTGGCTGTGCCGGAGGGAGTTCGTCGGATGGATGTGGTCTCGGCTCGGGAGATGTACGAAGCGTGTGTCGGGCTGTGGCCGCAGATGGACGGGGCGGTGATGTGTGCCGCGGTGGCAGACTATACACCGGCTTGTGTCTCGTTGTCAAAGATAAAGAAATCGACTTGCGCAGCAAGTCGTGTCGCCCCCGAGGGGGGTGGGGGCGACAAAAATATTTTTCTTGAACTCCGACCGACCGAAGACATCGCCGCCGAGCTGGGGCGCACCAAACGTGCGGGGCAGCTGTTGGTGGGATTCGCTCTGGAAACCGACGACGAAGAGGCGAACGCGTTGGCAAAGATGGAGCGGAAAAATCTGGACTGTATCGTCCTCAACTCGCTGCGTGATGCGGGCGCGGGCTTCGGCGGCGACACCAACAAGATAACCCTGTTCACCCGCACAGGCGACAAAACCCAATATCCCCTCACCACAAAGGCGGAGGCCGCACGCGAGATCGTCGACCTTATATCTTCGCAGTGTAAATAAGGTGTTCCAGCTGGCGAATGAAGTTGCGCTGTTTGAGTTGAGGAGAATAGACGTAGAAGTCGATGACCACGATGCGACTTCGTTCCATATCGAGGGTCGAATAGCTCACGAACGGCCCGCCCATATAGTCGCCCTGCACCCTCCAAAATCCGCGCACCTCGACCCACGGACGGCCGTGAATGGTCTTGTAGGTCATTTCGTGCATCTCGGTGTTTGTGGCCATATGTGAACCGGCCACTTCGCCAGGGATGTTGGCTACGAACTCGTCGCGCCTTTTGAGGATGTTCTGTTCGGTCAGGTCCATCGAGCTTTCGAACGGATAGGTGTAGACTACGATGCCCTGGCTGGCGGTGGGCATCTCATAGCGCAACCACAGGAAGTCCTCTTTTTCGCCCGCCACGACATATCCGGGATAGGTTGCCAGAGTGATGCCGAACTTTTGCTCGATAACGGTTGCAATCTCTTTCGGGGTGTGCGTTTGGGCGGTCGACACGTCGCGCATCCGGTGTGCGGCTTCCAGAACCAGCATTATGTTTTCGCGTTGGTCGTTTATCAACTGAACCAGGCTCTCTTCGTCGGGCGCGCTGAGTGTGAGCACGGCTTGGGGGGCGGCATAGACATTTTCGTTCATACCGAGCAGCGGCTCGGCGACGGTGGGGTCGATGCGGACGATGAGAATATTCGGGTGGCGCGTGACAAGGTTTTTGAAACCGGCGGGAAGCACCCTGAGCACATCGAACTGCGGTTCCTCGCGGTTGACCATCGGCACGCGTTGCTGGAGCATAGCTCGAATGGCCTCGCCCGCCGCTCCGTCCCACACGGTGTGGTCGGCCACAACAATGATTTCGTAGGGGGCACCCTGCGACGAGGGTTTGTTATCGCCCGTCGGAGCACACGAAATAAACAGGACGACGACTAAAAGAAACAACAGGTTTTTCATAAAGATTAGTTATTTTTGCAAAGGTATGAAAAAAATCATTTTAGCGATTACGGGTGCCAGCGGAAGCATCTACGGGCGGCAGGTGTTGGAGCGGCTGGTTGCTTCTTCTGTCGTCGAAAAGGTGGGTTTGATAGTGAGCGATCGCGGTCGGGAGGTGTGGGAGTATGAGATGGGGTCGGGTGTGGAGGACTTTCTTCGCTCTTCATTTTTCACTCTTCATTCCGAAAAAGTGCAAACTTTTTCGAACACCGATATGTTTGCTTCGGTCGCTTCGGGCTCGGCTCGGTGGGATGCTATGGCGGTGGTTCCCTGCTCGATGGGTTGCGTGGGGAGGATTGCATCGGGGGTGTCGACCGACCTGATTGCGCGGGCGGCGGATGTGATGCTCAAAGAGGGCCGGACGGTGGTTTTGGTGCCTCGGGAGACGCCGTTGAACCTTATTCATCTTCGCAATTTGACGACTTTGGCCGAGGCGGGAGCTGTTGTGCTTCCCGCTTCGCCTTCGTTTTATTCTCATCCTGCCGATTTGGAGACCGTTTGTGCGACCGTCAGCGACCGCATTGTTGCACGGCTGGGGGTGGATTGCGACCATTTAGAGTGGGGAAAATCAAACTCGTAAGAGTTTGTCAGCCAGCCGCTCCCCCCGCGGCGGGCTGAATGCTCAGCCGTTACTCCCTGCGGTCGTGAGCTCGCCCTCGCTGTACGCTCGACCTCGGTTGCAGCGTCTGGCTTTTTCAAAAATTGTGTATCTTTGCACAAACTAAATAACTTAACTTATCAATAAATGGCAACAACTGCGGATATAAAGATCGGGATGTGCATCGAGATGGATGGCAAAACGTTCCAGATCGTCGATTTTCAACACGTGAAGCCCGGCAAAGGGCCCGCCTTCGTGCGCACCAAACTGAAAAACCTGGAAAACGGCCGAACGGTGGAAAACACCTTCTCGAGCGGCGTCAAGATCGAACCCGTGCGCATCGAGCGGCGGCCCTATCAATTCACATACGAGGACGATATGGGGGTGCACCTGATGCACAGCGAAACTTTTGAAGAGATCACCATCCCCAAGGAGATGATAAACAACGCCGATCTGATGGTCGACGGGCAAATTTTGGAAGTGCTCTACCACACCGACAAGGATATGCCGATGACGGCCGAACTGCCGCCCATCGTCGATATGGAGGTGACCTACACCGAGCCCGGCATAAAAGGCGACACGGCGTCGACCAACTCGCTCAAACCCGCCACGGTCAACACCGGGGCGACGGTTCGTGTGCCGCTGTTCATCAACACGGGCGACAAAATTCGTGTCGACACCCGCACCCGCGAATATTACGAGAGGCAGAAATAACCCTTGCTGCTTGAAAAGGTAAATAGTCCGGATGACCTTCGCAAGCTCTCTCTGGGGGAGCTTGCACAGTTTTGTGGGGAGCTCCGGCGTTTCATCATCGAGAGCTGTGCGCGGCGGCCGGGCCATCTCGCTTCCTCTTTGGGAGCGGTGGAGCTGGCGGTCGCGCTCCACTATGTTTACGACACGCCGCAGGACAAGATAATCTGGGATGTCGGTCATCAGGCCTATGCCCATAAGATCATCACGGGGCGAAGGGACGCTTTCGGTTCGTTGCGCCAGATGGGCGGCATTGCGGGCTTTCCGCGGCCGGAAGAGAGCCCGTTCGACGCCTTTATCGGGGGTCATTCCTCCAACTCCATCTCGGCGGCATTGGGTTTTTCGGTTGCCAACAAGTTGGAGGGGAGCGACGGTCGCGTGGTTGCGGTGATAGGCGACGGGGCGATGACGGGTGGATTGGCTTTCGAGGGGATGAACAACGCGGGGGTGAGCGGGAGCGATATTCTGGTCGTGCTGAACGACAACCGCATTTCGATAGACCGGGGCACGGGGGCTTTGCGCGAATATCTTGTCGGCATCTCAACCTCCAGACGCTATAATGCGTTCAAGACGTGGGTGTGGACGCTGTTTCGGCCCGGGAGCCGGGTTCACGGATTGTTGCGAAAGGCGTGGAACGGCATCAAGCACGGGGTGTTGCAGCAGAGCAACCTTTTCGAGAGCTTCGGGTTTCGCTATTTCGGGCCGGTGGATGGTCACGACGTGGTTTCGCTGGTGAAGATTTTGCGCGATCTGCGTGAGATCAAGGGACCCAAATTGTTGCACACCATAACCGTTAAGGGGAAGGGCTATACCCCCGCCGAACTCGACCAACCCACCTGGCACGCACCCGGGAGGTTCGACCCCCTGACGGGGGAGAGAAGTCAAGAGTCAAGAGTCAGGAGTCAAGAGTCGGATTGCCGCGTCGAACTTCGTTCTCCTCGCAATGACGGCGGCAAAGAATCGTCACTGCGAGGCGCGCAGCAAAGAAGCGGTCCGGAACCTGCGGCATCCGCCGCACCGCAACTCATAACTCATAACTCATCACTTATGACTCCCTGCCTTTGGCAGGATGTTTTCGGCCAGACGATATTGGAATTAGCCGAAAGCAACCCCCTGATCGTCGCCATCACGCCCGCGATGCCGACGGGCAGCTCGCTCAACCTTATGATGGAGAGATTCCCCGCGCGCACGTTCGACGTGGGCATTGCCGAGGGCCACGCGGTGACCTTTGCCGCGGGTTTAGCCGCCGCAGGACAGGTGCCTTTCTGTGTGGTCTATTCCAGTTTTTTGCAACGGGCGTACGATAACATCATCCACGATGTAGCCATCGAGGGGCTGGGTGTGGTGCTGTGTGTCGACCGAGCGGGGTTGGTGGGCGAGGACGGCACCACCCATCAGGGGGTGTTCGATCTGGCGGCATTGTTGCCCGTGCCGAATTTAGTCATTGCGTCGCCTGCCGACGAGGTGGAGTTTCGCAACCTGATGTACACCGCTTCGAAGGCCGGCCGACCGTTCGTCATTCGCTATCCGCGCGGACGGGCGACGGGGGTCGAGTGGCGAAATGCAGGGTTTGAGGAGATAGAGACAGGCAAAGGCCGGACCATCCGCAGGTGCGACGGAGAGGTGGCTGTCGTCACATTCGGTCCCGCACAGGTGCCGGACGGGGTGAGCCATTACGACCTGCGGTTTGCCAAGCCGCTGGACGAGGAACTTTTGCACCGGATCGGCAAAAAATACAAAAAGGTGATAACAGTGGAGGACGGGGTTATTCAGGGCGGCGTGGGTATGGCGATCGAAGCTTTTATGGCGAAAAACGGGTACACTCCCCGGATAGTCAAACTCGGCGTGCCCGACCGTTTCATCCCCCACGGCACGGTGGAGGAGTTACGGTCGCTTTGCGGCTACGACCGCGACGGAATTTTAAAAATGATCAATGATTAGTCCCAAATAGGCCGTTGCTGTGTCTCCCCCCTTGGTCGGTAGACGGGTTGCAGACGGCGCGTTTCGATGCGATAGAGCCGCCGCTCGGTGCTGAAATGGAAGAGCTTATAGCCCGACACCCAGCGATATTCGCCGTCGCCGCCATACTCCTCCATACTGAACGTTATGCCGTGCAGGGTGCGGTCGAACACACGTGCGCGGCCATCGGTCATCTTTTCGAACTCTTCGACGGTCATCCCCATCCGTGCTTTTTCGGCAAAGTCTGCCGCCGTCCAAAACATAGTCGATGCGCAGCCCGTGAGCCACAGCGCGGAGATGACAATAAAAACAATCTTCTTCATTTTCTAACGATTTTTGCTCCTAATGCGTTCAGGCGGCCGTCTATGTTTTGATAGCCGCGGTCGATCTGGTCGATATTCTGGATCACGCTGGTACCCTCGGCCGACATTGCGGCGATGAGCAACGCCACCCCCGCACGAATATCGGGCGAGGTCATACTGGTGGCACGAAGCCGAAAAGCGTGGTCGTGACCGATAACGGTCGCGCGGTGCGGATCGCAAAGTATTATCTGCGCCCCCATATCTATCAACTTGTCGACAAAAAACAATCTGCTTTCGAACATCTTCTGGTGTATCAACACGCTCCCGCGGGCCTGTGTCGCCACAACCAGAAAGACACTCAACAGGTCGGGCGTCAATCCTGGCCACGGGGCGTCGGCAATGGTCATAATGCTCCCGTCGATGAAGCTCTCGATGCAATAGTGCTCCTGCCGCGGCACGTGGATGTCGTCCCCCCTTTGTTCAAAACGTATTCCCATCCGCGAAAATTGTTGCGGAATGATGCCCAACTCCTCATAGCCGACATTTTTGATGGTTATCTCGCTTTGGGTCATCGCGGCCATACCGATGAACGAACCCACCTCGATCATATCGGGCAGACACCTGTGGCACGTTCCTCCCAGCTCCCCCACCCCCTCGATGGTGAGCAGGTTGGAGGCTATGCCCGAAATTTTCGCCCCCATCCGGTTGAGCATTTTGCACAGTTGCTGGATGTATGGTTCGCACGCGGCGTTGTAGATTGTGGTGAATCCGCGCGCCATCACCGCCGCCATCACAATGTTGGCCGTTCCGGTCACCGACGCTTCGTCGAGCAACATATAGGTCCCCTTCAACTCGCCACTCACACTGAAAAAGTCCTCCCCGCCGTCGAAATCGAATTGTGCTCCCAGCTTCTGAAATCCGATGAAGTGGGTATCCAGCCTTCTGCGCCCTATTTTGTCGCCCCCGGGTTTGGGCAGATGGGCGATGCCGAAGCGCGCCAATAGGGGGCCCATTATCATCACGCTCCCCCTCAGCCGTGTCGCCCGTTGCCGGAAATCGAGACTTTTCATATAGTCCAGATCTATATCGGCGGCACAAAAGCTCCATTCGTCGTCCGACAAACGCTCCACCTCCACCCCCAGACATTCGAGCAGTTCGATCAGTTGGATCACATCGACAATTGCCGGCACGTTGCCGACGACCACCCTTTCGGGGGTGAGCAAAACGGCACATATCACCTGCAAGGCTTCGTTTTTCGCGCCTTGTGCCGTGATCTCGCCTTTCAGGGAGCGACCTCCCGTAACCTCGAATAGAGCCATCTGTGTGTGAACCTGCTAATTTTTTGCAAAGATAATAATTTTATCTATCTTTGCGACCGCATTGCGGCGGGTTAGCTCAGCTGGTTAGAGCGCATGATTCATAATCATGAGGTCCGGGGTTCAAGTCCCCGACCCGCTACGCTTCAAAAATTCAAGCCGCAAGGCTTGGATTTTTCTATTTTGTAAAACACCTATGAGAAAACAAACCATTTGTGTCCAGGGGGGCTGGGAGCCCCGCAAGGGCGAGCCAAGGGTCGTGCCGATCTATCAGAGCACCACTTTTAAGTACGAAACGTCGGAGCAGATGGCCGACCTGTTCGACCTCAAAGCAAGCGGATATTTCTACACCCGCCTGCAAAATCCCACCAACGACGCCGTCGCCGCCAAGATTTGCGCGCTCGAAGGGGGCGTCGCGGCTATGCTTACCTCGTCGGGCCAGGCGGCCAACTTCTATGCCCTGCTCAATATCTGCTCGGCGGGCGACCACTTTGTGAGCTCCTCGTCGCTCTATGGCGGCACCTATAACCTCTTTGCCGTGACGATGAAAAAGCTGGGAATAGAGGTGACTTTCATCGACGTCGATGCCTCGGAAGAGGATATTGCAAAGGCTTTCCGGCCCAACACCAAGGCCCTGTTCGGCGAGGCGATCGCCAATCCGGCGATGACGGTGCTCGACATCGAGAAGTTTGCCCGCGTGGCCCATTCGCAGGGGGTGCCTCTGATCGTGGACAACACCTTTCCGACGCCGCTCAACTGCTCGCCGTTCGAATGGGGGGCCGACATCGTCACCCACTCCACCTCCAAATATATGGATGGCCACGCGACGGCGGTCGGCGGGGCGATAGTGGACAGCGGCAACTTCGATTGGATGAAGTATGGCGATAAGTTCCCCGGACTGACCACTCCGGACGACTCCTATCACGGGTTAGTCTATGCCGAAACTTTCGGCAAGGGGGCGTATATCACCAAGGCGACGGCGCAGTTGATGCGCGATCTGGGCTCCATTCAGTCGCCTCAGAATGCCTTTTTGTTGAATATCGGGCTGGAGACCCTCCACTTGCGGATGGAGCGGCATTGCAGCAATGCGTTGAAGGTTGCCCAATTTTTGAAAGACCATCCCCGGGTGGCGTGGGTTCGCTATCCGGCGTTGAAGGGGGACAAATATTACGACCTGGCGCAAAAGTATATGCCCCGCGGAACGTGCGGCGTGCTCACTTTCGGACTGAAGGGCGGAAGGGATGAGTCGATTGGGTTTATCGATTCGTTGAAGTTTGTCTCGATCGTCACCCACGTGGCCGATGCGCGGAGCAGTGTGCTCCA
This sequence comes from Alistipes sp. UBA940, assembly GCA_002293425.1. Classification (GTDB taxonomy): domain Bacteria; phylum Bacteroidota; class Bacteroidia; order Bacteroidales; family Rikenellaceae; genus UBA940. The sequence goes on from DBDE01000026.1 coordinate 18,262, forward strand.
CCCCGCGAGCCATACCCACAGGCAGTTGACCGACCAGCAGCTGGCTCAGGCGGGTGTTGCGCCCGACCTTATCCGCCTCTCGGTCGGCATCGAGGATGCGGATGATATTCTGGACGACCTGCGGCAGGCGTTATCGAGGTAATTCGAGCCGATACAGACGCCCCGACTCCGACCCGAAGTAGAGCGCGTCGCCACTGACCGCCGGAGACGAGACCACCCCGTCGGCTATCTGCCAGTGGTGCAACTCCGATCGGGTTCGGGCATCGAATATCGTTACGTCGGCCCGCCGCCGCTCCGGTTCGTGGAGCGTGTAGACATCGGTGGCAACGGCTATGACGCACTCCTTCCACTGCACGGGTTGGGTGTACCCGTTGGTGCGGATGGGCAACAGGTCGCGGAACTCTCCGCTCTCCCTGTCGAGGAGCAGCATCGAGAACTCGTCCGAGGTGCACGCCCACAAAACATCGCCCACCACCAATGAGCCTCCCGAAAACCACGTCGTGGGGTCTTTTGAAAAGCTCGTCCAAAGCACCTCGCCCGTGCGGGCATCCACACAACTCATCCGGCAATTGCGTCCCGCCAGATAGACGCGGTCGCCCGTCACACACATCGGAGCAAATATCCTGTCCCCCACCGGAGTGCGAAACGTTTCGCGCATGCTCTTCGCGTCGAGGCTCACCAAATCACCCGCGTGGTCGACCCACAGCAGGCGGCCGTCCGGAAGATATTCAACCCCGCAGGCAACGTTGCCCCGATTTCGGGCGGGATGTCGGCGGACAACATCATCGCTCACCTCAAAAATGTCGCCATTCAGGGCCGCCAGCCACACGTCGCCCTCGTCGTCCACCGCCACCGAGGAGTCATTCCAAGCCCAATCGTCGTCGCTCACCCTCGACCCTCCGGACGCCGGCAACTCCACCCTGGCGATCTCTTCGCCGCTCTTCGCATCGAGCACATAGAGGGTGTTCGCGGCATTGAAAACTATCCGTTCGCCTGTCACCACCGGCCGGCACTCCACCGCGTCATCGGTCGTGATGCTCCACAGCTCCTGTCCGCCGGAACCGTCGACGGCATAAAACCGGCAATCCTCGGAGCCGAAAAACAGAACGTTCTCGCTCGCAACGACGGCAGAACGAATCGGTGCCTCGGCCTCGAAAATCACCTCGGGGGAGGAGGCCAAAAGCGCAAGAGTAAGTGCTATCATTGTTCTTTAAGATTGTAAATCTTTGATCTCGCGGGCGAGGAAGACCGACAGAACGGTTCGCAGCACCACGATGCTGGCCAACACCACCAACTCGCGATAGGTCGGTTCGACTATGGTGCGGATAATGTCGGCCGCGATGAGCAGCTCGAGCCCCAGCAGCAGATTACCGCCGAACTCGGCCCTGAGCCGCTGAACGCTGCCGGCCTCGTCGTGCCTCAACAACGAACGAACCCACGACACGATGGCCACCACCGTTCCGTAGACGATTATGGCGACGCTCACCAGAGCGATCCCCTGCGAGATGTAAGCTATGACGGTGTTCATTTCAATATTTTGTCGATTTCACCCAGCTCCTCCTTCGTTAAGTGGGGCGAGCGCAGGGCTTTCAAATTGGCCCTCAACTGCTCCACCGACGACGCCCCGACCAGCACGCTGGTGGTTCTGGCATCGCGCAACAACCACGCCAAAGCCATTTCGGCCAGGGTTTGGCCCCTTCTTGTGGCGATGGCATTCAGTTCGCCGATCTGCTTCAACCTCTGCTCTGTCACCTCTCCCCGTTGCAGAAATCCGGTGGGTTTGGCGGCGCGCGAATCGGCCGGAATACCCCGCAGATAGCGGTCGGTGAGCATCCCCTGCGCCAGCGGCGAATAGGCAATGAGCCCCACGCCCTCGCGTTCCAGCGTGTCCATTAACCCCGCTTCGGGCTGGCGAACGAACATCGAATATTTGGCCTGATGGATAAGACAGGGGGTGCCGTTGCGTTTCAGGATCTCCAACGCGCGCCTCGTCTGCTCATCATCATAGTTGGAGATGCCGACGTACAACGCTTTCCCCTGTCGATGGATGTCGGTCAGCGCGCCCATCGTCTCTTCGAGCGGGGTGTCGGGGTCGGGACGGTGAGAGTAGAAAATATCGACATAGTCCAGCCCCATTCTGTGCAGGCTTTGGTCGAGACTTGCCATCAGATATTTCCTCGAACCCCACTCGCCGTAGGGGCCGGGCCACATCAGATAGCCCGCCTTGGTGGAGATGATGAGCTCGTCGCGGTATGGGCCCAGATGCTCGCGCAGAATACGGCCGAAGTTGGTCTCGGCACTCCCGGGCTCGGGGCCATAGTTGTTGGCCAAATCGAAGTGGGTGATTCCGGCATCGAAGGCTTCCAGAGCGATGGGCAGATAGTTTTCGTATCTGTCGACACTCCCGAAGTTGTGCCACAGACCGAGNNTCGGGCAACAGAATGCCGCTTCGGCCACAGCGACGATAGTTCATCGCCTGATACCTCCCTTCGGAGGCGACATATTTTTTATCCATAGCGCGAATATACGAAAATTTTCGACTATTTTTGTCGTTATACAAGAGAAAAAACTGTTATGAAGATGCGATTTTTTGTTTTGATGGCCCTCATCGTTTTGTCGGCGATGAATGCCGACGCCCAGGGGCTGCTCGACCGCGTGCGCTGAAGATGACGGTCGATA
>DBDE01000019.1 GCA_002293425.1 Alistipes sp. UBA940
TTTTCGGGTGTGGCGGTGTACTCGTTGGAAGATGGCACTCCTGCATACGGCCGGCGTTTCGATAAGGGCAACGGTACACATATTGTACTTTTCGATGAAACGTACAGGAACTTCTCTGATCCGAATCTGAGGATTGCTATGGGTGTTGCAAACGGATTATTGACACGAGGAGAAGACGAGATTCCGCCGCAGCATATTGAGGAAGTGGTTGTAGTTGAAACACGCCCCGGACGAGGTGGCGGCGGTAGTGGTATTAGTATCCCTGATCATCCGGACGACGACAGAAAGGGAATTGATATTCAGGGTATCATAGACGTCAATACGACACCTGACTACGGTGGTCCTGGTGGCGGTGGCGGTAGTCAGGTTGTTCATCGCGATCCGACAATTAAAGTCCCTGACGGCCAATGTGTGATCGGATCTATCGCTGCGGCATTGCAGGCGAAGTACGGGTTCAACGATGCTACAGCTATCTCTATGGCTACCAAAGCACTGAATGATGCCGGAATAGATACCACGACTTGGATAGATGGGGGGATGACCATAAACACGGAGAAAATCTCACAGGCACTCAGATCAGTCGGGTTTAATGTTGTTAAACCTTCCGGAGGAGCATATACGTCCAACCAGATTTCATCTCATTTTACCAACAAAGGGTTTGGAATAGGGCACATAAGTGGCAGTCCAGCGCATAATGTGTTCTTGGTAGGTTATGTACAACAGACTAATACATATACCTATTACGATGCTGTGAAAGGGGGATATGGTAGCAGAGTCGGTATGAGTGGCATTTGGTTGTTTTTTAATTAGTCTATTATGAAAAAGTACACATTGTTGTTGCTACTTATTGCGGTTGCGATAAAGGGCAGCTTTGCTCAGGATTTGTCCGGCATTAAGTCCGAACAAGAGGCTGTTCAGATTATAAGAAGCAGTCGATTTATGCAAATCTATAAATCTGCGGACTGTGACAAATTGAATGTCGAACGATTTGTCGGTGAGGTCGAGAAAATAATCCCTTTGGAGAAGGGAAAGAAAGCGGCCCTGAAAGGGCAGTTGTTTAATGTGGCAGAGTGCGAAATGATTGTGTGGCCTGTGAATCGACCTCCGTTCATTGCAGAGGCAGTAGATGATGTCTTGAAAAACAATTTCGACAGTGCACAATATTGCGAATTATCGGTCAGACTCATAGAAAAATTGGCCCAAATGAATAGTGCTTATGGGTATTTGTCTTCTATACTTCAACAGAAAGAGGGATACGTGCCGTTTGGGTATCCCGGTTCTTTGGAGTATATCGATATGATTTACGACTACTTCGATATTTAAAGAGTGTAGCCGATAGTGTCATATTTTCAGAAAACCCCGTCCCNNGGGACGGGGTTTTCTGAAAATATCACAAACCGAAACTATTCGAACACAGTAATCGACTCGACGTGCTTACGCAACTCCTCGGCATTCAACCCCGCAGCAGAACCCGCACTGCGGAAATGTTCAGCCGCCTTCACAGTATCACCCTTCAACCCCATCAAAATACCCATATTGGTATGCCAAGCACCATCGTGGTTCTTAACCTTAGCCAAATAACGCTCCGCAGCAACCGTATCCTTGCGATCCAAAGCACTCGCCGCAGCATTCAAATTAGCCACATCGCTGTCCGGGAACACCCGAGCCGCAGTCTCCATAGACTCGCGGAACTGTTCGCTGCCCTGAGCATAAGAGTTGGCAACCATAAACATCTCGTTCAACGAAAGATTGCTCGGACGTGTACGAATAATCTCCTTAGCCCTCTCCACATCAATAGGCGCAACCTCATAATTGATCACATAATCGGTCCGGCGCAACTTCGGATAAAGCTCGTTGCGAATCGTCTGATAAGCACTCTTGCCCCGCAACTGAGTCTCGCGACTATCCAAATTGTCGTTGCCATAAGCAATAATGTCGATCAACTCCTCCTTGCCCGCAAAAGTACCCTGCTGAACCAAAGTTTCCAAAGTCTTCCAATCTTCACCCGCACCAACGGCACTGATGAGATTGGCCGCCAACCCATAATTGGCCTGAATATAACTTCTCAAAGCCTCGGCACGACGCTGCGACAACCGCTGATTGCTCGACGCGCTACCCTCCGGCGAAGCGTGACCGGTCAACTGAACGCTCTTAACCGTCACGTCGGTGTCGTTCTTAACCAAATCGATGGTCTTCTTGATAGCCTCCAACTCGGCCGCATTGCTGCGGAAATCGCGATTAATCTCCGAGCGACCCACCACATACTCCAAATAGGCCTTGCCACTCTCGGCGCGAGCCTTCACAGCTTCCACCTCGGGAGTGATATAAGAAACACGGAACTGCGGCTCATAACGCTCAACCACAATAACAACCGGTTCGGGTTCGGGCTCTACCGGCTTACGGCCGATGCCGTAAATGAGGTTCAACCCGATCTTGGTCGGGCCCCAATAACCGTGCTTGCGGCTATCGCGGTAATCACCACACGTCTCACAAGCATAAACGTCGTAATCCATCAACGCATAACCCGCACCGATGGTGAACTCCATACCCCAATGATGAGACCAATTCCAACGATAACCCCAACTGATACCAGCTCCGTAAAGCTCACCGTCGAAGCGATTGTTCTCCATAAACTTGGTGAAAGGCTTGTGGGGGAAACCACCCACATTGAAAGTCGCCCAATGGGCATGCAACCCGATGAAGCCCCCCTTAAAAGTCTCGCGGAACCAATAACGAAACTCGGGCTGAACCAACACGTGTTTCAACTGGAAGTCGGTGTTCTTGAAATCCCACGGATTCCAATTCACCGGAATGTCGATAGAGGTGTGACCTCCCGTGCGAAACTCGATGCCGAGGTTCATCGTCGTGGTGAGATCGTACAGCAAGTTGGTCTTGATGTTAAAGACCGGCGGATCGATCTCTTTCTTCTCCTTACGCTGAGCAAACACCATAGCAGGTGCCAGCAGGAACAAAACTACTAAAAGTCGTTTCATAATATAATACATTAAAATTTAAAAGACTGCAAAGACAACACAAAACTCCTACTTACGCTGGAACAACCGAACAATAAGCAAAAGCACGCAAGCACCAACCACGGCACTCACCAAGCTCCAAACAAAACCGGCACCCACAACGCCCAACATCCCGAAAATCCATCCCCCCAACACCGCGCCGATAACGCCGACCAACAAATTGAGCCAAAAGCCCTGACCCGTACCCTTGATAATCAGCCCGCCGATCCAGCCGGCCGCCAATCCAATGAGAATAAACCACAAAAAGTTCATAACATTAAAGTTTTAAGTGAGCAACACAAAAGTTGTTTGCCGCACCCTAACCTCAATCATCGTGCCACGTTTGTACCCTCCGCAGCCGCATAGGTCAACGCCTGACCGCTGACCAACATCAACGACACCTCGCACATCTTGGTATCATACTGCGCAACCAGCAACCGCTCCTCGGCATCCAGCAAGCTCTTCTGGGCCTCCCGAAGCTCGATCCCCGAAATGACATATTGGGCATAAAGGTCGCGCGCCGCCTCATAGTTCTGGTGGGCCGACACCAAATTCTCCCTCTCCAAAGCCAGCAACTGCAAATTGTTCTCATAAGCCATCCAAAAGGTGGCCAGATCGGCCCTGAGCGAGATCAAAACCTGCTCCGTCTCCAACCTCGCAATATCCACCTCCAACCTCGCATTGCGTATCTCGCGCCCGCGATTACCGTCGAAAATGGTGAACCCCAGCCTCACCCCCGCATCGGGTCCCCAGTTGTGTCGCCGCCGAACCCCTCCGCGATCGTAACCATTGGCCGCATAACCATATCCCAAATTGAGCTCCACGGCGGGATAAGCCCGCGACCGCACCATCTTCAAATCCAGCTCCGCCAACCGACCGCTCCTTTGGGCGAGGGTCAGCTCGGCACTGTGGTCAAACATAAGCCTCTCCAATCGGGCGAATTCCAACGTCTCGTCGATGTCTATAACGGAGTCACAAATCACGACATCCTCCGAAACCATCAACTCGCCCAAACGAATGCGGCTCGTTGCGATAAGCTCCTTCTGGGTGATGTAACGCGACGAGTCGGCATTGTAATCGACCCGCGCCTGCAACACCTCGGGCCGCGAACCGTTGCCGAGCAAATAGCGCGCCTCGACTATGCGCAACCGCTCGCGACTCAACCCGACCGCATACTGATAGTTGCGCAAACGGATCGTCTGTCGGATATAGTTATAGTATTCGCTCGTCAAGGTAGCCACAAAGTCCTCTATCGTGATGCGCGCCGCCAACTGTCCCATCTGTTCGAGCTCCTTCAACCGCTTGTGGTTGGTCAACACAGAAAAGCCGTTGCTCAGCGTCCACCGTGCATCCAGCCCCACCGAAGCGGTCTGCGTCAAAGCGTCGGTCTGGGTTCTGGCACCATCCTCCTCCACACTGTTGGCCAGCACATTATACCCCGCATCGAACCCCACGGTGGGCAGAAACCCTGCGTTGCCCGGCGTCTGGTTGTTTTCGGCAATCTGCTGCTCGGTGCGCGCTATCCTCACCGAATGGTTGCGCTCCAACCCCACCCGCAGGCAATCCTGCAAAGTGTACTCCTGTGCCCCGACAGGCAAACAAACCAAAAGGGCCAAAACGGTGGTGACAACCAGCGGCTTTGACCGGCGTTTACGGTCGGTGGAGATAAAGCGATAAATGGCCGGAACGATATACATTGTCATAACGGTCGAAATGAGCATCCCGCCCGTCACCGCAACCCCCATCGCAATGCGGCTCCGAGCACCCTCGCCACTCGCAAAAGCCAAAGGCAAAAGACCCAGAATGGTCGAAAAACTTGTCATCAAAATGGGACGCAAACGTTGCAACGAGGCCTCCAAAATAGCCGTCTGCTTGCTCTCGCCCGCCGCCTGCTTCTGGTTGGCGAACTCGACTATCAAAATCCCGTTCTTAGCCACCAGCCCGATGAGCATAATGATCCCTATCTGAGAAAAAATGTTCATAGTGATCCCTCCCGCATACATAAACACCAACGCCCCCGCAACCGCCAACGGCACCGTGAGCATAATCACGAACGGATCCTTAAAGCTCTCGAACTGCGCCGCCAACACCAAATAGATAAGCACGATGGCGAGTATGAAAGCGAACATCAAACTCGACGCACTCTCGCGAAACTCCTTGCTCTCGCCGCTCAGCGCAGTCCGGAACGAATCGTCCAGCAAATCCTGAGCAATAGCATCCATCTCTTCAAGCCCCTGACCGATAGTGCGCCCGGAAGCAAGACCGGCACTGACCGTCGCTGCAACAAACCGATTATAGCGGTACAACTGCGGCGGCGCAATATCCTCGTCTATTGAAACCAGATTGTCCATCTGAACCATCTGTCCGCTATTATTCCTCACATACATCGAACTCAGATCGGCGGGCTTATTGCGCTGCTGACGGTTGATCTCGCCCAAAATCTCATACTGCTTGCCGTTCATATAGAAATAGCCCATCCGCTGGCCCGACAAGCCATACTGCAACGTCTGGGCAATATTCTGGGTACTCACGCCCAACAAATTGGCCTTGTCGCGATTAATGGAAATGCGCGCCTCGGGCTTGGTGAATTTCAGGTTCACATCCGACATCTGAAAAACCTCGCTGGCCTGAACCCGCTCCATAAAGGCGGGCAAAACCTCACGCAACCGCTCGATGTCCATCGCCTGCAAAACATACTGAACAGGCATCCCGCCGCGTCCGCCTCCGAAAGTCGACCGCTGCTGAACAAAGCTCCGTGCACCCGTCCGCTGCCCCACCGCCGCACCCAACTCGGCCGCAACATCCATCTGGCTTCGCTCCCGCTCGCGCTGATCGACCAACTCGACCTGCAAATTTCCACCCCCGCCGCTCACCCGCGCCGTGATGAACTCGGCATCGGCCCCCACAATGCTGTCGGCCAACAGATTAATGCTCTCGGTATAATCGCGCATATACTCATAAGTGATGCCCTCGGGCCCCATAGTGCGGATAGAAATGCTCGACCGGTCTTCGAGCGGAGCAAGCTCGCTGGGCACCACATTCCACAACCACACAATAACGCCCAACATCAGCCCGACGATGGGCAAAGCCAACCACTTTTTGAGCAAAAACATCCGCAGCGAGCGGCTGTAAAAACGGTTCATAGCCTCGAAAAACGGCTCGGTGCGCCGATAAAGCCAGCTCTGACGCTTGCGCCGTTTGAGCAGTTTGGTCGAAAGCATCGGGGTGAGCGTCAACGCCGCAAAACTCGAAATAGCCACCGCGCCCGAAATCACCACGCTGAACTCGCGGAACAACCGACCCGTCATTCCGCTCATAAACACGATAGGCAAAAAGACGGCGATCAACGTTATGGTCGTGGAAATGACGGCGAAAAATATCTCCTTAGCACCCTCGATGCCCGCCTCACGCGGACTCATCCCGCGCTCGATGCGGATATAGATATTCTCGGTCATCACAATGGCGTCGTCCACCACCAACCCGATGGCCAGCACCACCGCCAGCATCGTCAGCGTGTTGATGGAAAAGCCCGCCGCATACATCACAAAAAATGTTCCGATCAACGAAACCGGAATCACCACGACCGGCACAAGCGTCACTCGCCAATCGCGCAAAAACAGAAAAATGATGACGATAACCAGCGCAAAAGCCACCCACACAGTCTCCACAACCTCGCCTATCGACGCCCGAATAAACCGCGTATTATCGAACCCATAGCTGGTGTGAACATCGTCCGGCAAATCCTTCTGCATCGCCTCCACCCGCTCATACACCGCGTCGGCGATCTCGATGTGGTTCGCCCCGGGCTGAGGCACCACCGCAACACCCACCATCGGCACCCCGTTCATCTTCATATAGCTCCGCAGGTCCCTGGGTGAAAGTTCCGCCCAACCAACATCCCTGAGCCGAACGACCCGCTGACCGTCGGTGCGAATGATCAGGTTGTTGAACTCATCCGCCGTGTGCATCAACCCCAAAGTGCGGATGCTCAACTCGATAGTGTTCCCCTCGATGCTCCCGCTGGGCAGCTCGACATTCTCGCGATCCACCGCCGCCTTAACATCCATAGTGGTCACGCCGTGCGCGGCCATCTTCACCGGATCGAGCCACAACCGCATAGCATAACGCTTCTCGCCCCAAATGTCCACCGCGCTCACATTGTTGATGGTCTGCAACTGCTCCTTGATGGTCAAATCGGCTATCTCCGAAATCTCCAGCAAGCTCCGCGTGTCGCTCTGCACCGCCACCATCAAAATGGGCGTCGCATCGGCATCGGCCTTTGTCACCGTGGGCGGGTCGCAATCGCGCGGCAAATACCTCTGCGCCCGCGAAACCTTATCCCTGACATCATTCGCCGCGGTCTCCAGCGGAACACTGAGCTCGAACTCCACCGTGATGCGGCTCGACCCCTGGGAACTCACACTGACCAACGAGCGGATCCCCGGAATGCCATTGATATTCTGCTCCAGCGGCTCGGTGATCTGGTTCTCGATCACATCGGCATTCGCCCCCGGGTACGACGTCTGGACGGTGATGATGGGATTGTCGACACTGGGATACTCGCGCACCCCGAGCGCACCGAACCCGATGAACCCGAACAACAAGATCACCAAACTGAACACCGTCGACATAACGGGTCGATTTATACTCAGCTCCGATATATTCATAAATCGCCCAATCTAACTTTCAACCCTTCGCGCAATTGCAGCGTGCCCGTTGTGATCAGCGTGTCGCCCGGCATCAACCCCGTAATAACTTCTATCTGTGAATCCGTGCGCTGGCCCGCCTCGATGGCCAGAGAGTGCGCCTCGCCGCCGCGATAAACATAGACCTTATCCACCCCCATCTCCTTGATGACCGCCTCGGATGGAATCACGATCGCATCCGCCATCTCATAGAGAGTGATGCGCACCGCCGCATACCTCCCGGGCATCAACAACCCCTTATAATTGGGGTACAACGCCTTCACATCGAGCTGCCGCGTATTCAAATCGACCTCCGAACTAACCGCATAAACCTCCGCGGTGAACTCCTCGAGAAAGCCGTCAACCATAAAACTCACATCGGTGCCCTGTCTTACCGCGTCGACATAGCGTTCCGAAACCGAAAAATTCAACTTCAACGGCACTATCTTCGTCAACCGTGCAACAGCCGTGGTGGGCGAAACAAACGCCCCCTCGCTCACATAACGAAACCCGATAACCCCGTCGAACGGGGCACGCAGCTCGGTCTGGGCAATATTGGCCCTCACCAACTCGATGTCCGCCTCCAACATCGCCAGCTCGGTCTGCGCCTGCTCATAAGCCTCGCGGCTGACGGCATCGCGCTCCAACAACTCGCTCTGGCGGAATAACCGGTCCTCAGAGAGCTCCAACTGTGCCTCCAACTTCTTCAACTGGGCCTGCAACGGGGCGTCGTTGATCTTGGCCAACAGTTCGCCCTTCCCGACCGCCGAGTCCTCCTTGAAAAAAATGTGTGTAACTTTACCGGAAGCCTCGAACGCCAGATCGACCTGTTCGTCGGCGGTGATGGTGGCGGCAATGTTGTCGAGCGCAAAGGTCAACGGGCTCTGCCCGATGATCATCCCCTCGACCGGTAGCGCACCACGCGAAGCAGCCATCACGGGCGCGTCGTCGCCCCTCTTCCAAAACGAATTGTAAAGAACGATCCCCACCGCGATCAAAACAATGATGGCGATGGCGATAAGTCGGTTGTATTTTTTCATCGGCTCCGAGAACAATTTCACAAAAATAGAAAAAATTTGTACCTTTGTCTCTATGATGACCGACTTTTTAGCAATCACGTGGGATGTGAACCCTGTGTTCGCACGTATCGGGGGATTGGAGATTATGTGGTACGGGCTCTGCTGGATGGCGGCCCTGGTGGGCGGTGCGCTGTTTTTCATCAACTTCTGCAAACGGGAACGCCTAAGCCAGCTCTATGCCGACCGCATTTTCTGGTGGGGAGTGCTGGCCACCGTAATCGGGGCGCGGCTGGGGCACTGCTTCTTCTACGAACCGGCCTATTATTGGGCCCATCCGCTCGAAATTTTCAACATTCGGCAGGGCGGTCTGGCTTCGCACGGGGCGGCGGTGGGTCTATTGCTGGGCCTGTGGGGCTTTTCGAAGGATGCCGACGGGTGGTTTTTCGCCAAGGTGAAGCCCCTTTTCAAACTCAAACTGACCGTCAGGCCGCGGATGAAACTGCCCTATATCTGGGCGATAGACAGGGTGATGTTGCCCGTCACCATCGGGGGCGCAGTGGTGCGGCTGGGCAACCTCATTAATTCCGAAATTTACGGGCGGGCGACCGATCTGCCCTGGGGCTTTGTTTTTGTGCGTGCGGGCGAGACCGTCCCGATGCACCCCACGCAGATATATGAAGCGTTGTGCTACGTCGTCACCTTTGTGGTTTTGTGGTTCCTGTACTATAAGAAGGATTTTGGCCGGAAGCGGCCCGGGATGCTGTTCGGGGTGGGGCTCATCGGGGTGTTCCTGACGCGGTTTTTCATCGAGTTCATCAAGAATCCGCAGATCGCCGCCGAACAGAGTATGGTGCTCAACATCGGCCAGATGCTCAGCATACCCTTCGTTTTGGCGGGGATTTTGTTAGTCCTCAGGACTAAAACTAAAAACTAAAATTCTATCGATATGAACAGTGTTGAACGGGTTATTTTCGATGTTTTGGCGCGACGTGGGAGTGTGTCGCTGCCCGGCTTGGGAAGCTTGGAGGTAAAGCGGCGAAAAGCTCACCGCGTGTCCGACACCACCACCATTCCGGCCGCCGATGTGGCCGTGTTCTCCACCGCCGAGGATGGAGTGTCGGTCGTGGATCTGCTGAACCGGAACGAAAATATGTCGATGGACGACGCCTGGGCCACCTACAACGCCTGGATCGAGGAATCACGCGACGGCGGCTCGCTGATAATCGAGGGCGTGGGGACGGTTCGCGACGGCCATTTCGAGCCCACCGACCACTTTCACGAAATGCTCAATCCCGAAAAATCTTCGTCCCGAAGCTATGACGACGATCACCACTATGACGACGAACCGAAGCGTCGTTGCGGCCTGTGGTGGTTGTGGCTCCTTTTGGGGTTGCTCGTTGTCGGTGGGGCGGGGTGGTACTTCCGCGATGCGATTTTCTGCGCCAAGCCCAAGGTCGCTCCCGTGGTGGTCCAGCCTGTGGTCGACAGTTTGGCGGCGGATAGTTTGAGCTTGTCGACGGCGGTAGATTTTTCGGCGGCCAGGCTCGATGTGCCTCGGTACTATGTGATTGCGGGCGCGTTCCTCGTGCCGGGCAATGCCGAGAAGCGGATGACCGAGTTACGGCGCGATTATGGCGATTTGGAGGTTGCGAAGATTCAGAACCCCAACGGGTTCGAGATGGTGGCGATATTTTCGTCGACCGATCGCACCGAAGCATACCGCTTTATGAACCGCCACCTCTACGTCTGCGAATGGCTGTGGGTGTACTATAAGTAATCGAAAGTTATGAAAAAACTGTTTTTTCTGTTGGCTATTGCGGCGGGCTTTGTGGCCTGCGATAAAGATGAGCCCAAGATCGAACGAGAGATGATTGTGGGCGAGTGGCGGATGACCAACGCTTATGGCTGGGAGATAGAGGAAGGCGAGAGGTGGGAGTACGACCTGACGACGCCCATCGAGGGTGAAGATATGTACGTTGCGTTCGAGAGCGACGGCACGGCGTTGATCGTGTGGTGGTATACGGACGAAAGCGAGCCGTGGGACAGCGAGGAGCTGACGTGGACGCTGAGCGGTAACACTTTGCGGCTGACCGATGACTATGGTGACAGCATCAGCTATAAGGTCGAGAGGTTGAACCAGACCACCCTTGTCTATTCGGAACACTATAAAGAGCCGGGTTGGGAATACTATGACCGTTACACCTTCGAGCGGATAAACGGCTGGTTGGCTAGGTGAGGGAGTATAACTAAAAGATAGTTCTACGCGACAGGCACGTCGCTCGCGAGGGGCATTCAGCCCATCGCCTGCGGGAGCGACGGGCTGACGAGGTCTGCGACCTCGAAATTGACCATTAGATGAAACTTCTGCTTCTGTACCTGGCAATGGGGTTGTGTCCGCCCGAAGGCGTTCCGGCCGAGGCATACGGCGCGGCGGCGGAGAGGTACGAAACCACCTCTCACTCCAAAAACATCCTCACGATCATAGACTTCACCCTGCCCTCGTCCGTCGAAAGGCTGTGGGTGATCGATATGGAGGCCAACGAAGTGCTGATCGCGTCCCACGTTGCCCACGGCATAAACAGCGGCGACGGAGAGTATGCAACCGACTTCTCCAATAAACCCGGTTCGTTGCAAAGTTCGCTCGGGGCCTACCTCACGGCCGAAACCTATTACAGTCAAAAAAACGGACTATCGTTGAGGCTCGACGGACTGGACCAGACCAACAACAACGCCCGAAAGAGGCTGATAGTGGTTCACGGAGCGGACTATGCAGACCCGAAATTGATCCAGACCGACGGAATGATCGGTCACAGCGAAGGTTGTCCCGCACTGCCCCGAGCCGTGGCCGAAAAAATAATAGAGTTGATCAAAGGAGGCTCCGTGCTCTACATACACGGGAAAGCCATTTAAGCCTCGCCGACGGTGGCCATCATAGGCGCCTGAAACTCTTTCAGCTCTATCCGGCCCACCTTGGTTTCGTATCGGGCGAGGTTTTCGGCAAGCGACATATAGAGCCGTTTGGCGTGCTCGGGACTCAATATCACCCTGCTTTTCACCCGCGCCTTATTCATTCCCGGCATCACGGCCGCAAAATCGAGGACAAACTCGCTCGACGAATGGCTAATCACGGCCAGATTGGCATAACTGCCCTCGGCCACCTCCCGCTCCAATTCCAGATCTATCTTCTTTTCCGACATTTTTCGTCCCGTTTGGTTGGAGCAAAGTTAGGCTTTATGGGCGTCTGCAAAGCCCCCCGCGGGCAAAAGTTATAAACAACTTCTCATAAATTCCCCCACGACAAAATTACTGCCCCCTATATAGATCAGGTCGTTTTCGCCCGCGAGCTCCTTTGCCCGCCGAACAGCATCGGCAACGGGGAGAACAATTGAGAGTTGAGAGTTGAGAATTGAGAATTGTTTCGAGTTTTCTGAAGAAAACTCGTCGGCCCACCCCGTGGGGGCGATGGCTTCCC
>DBDE01000028.1 GCA_002293425.1 Alistipes sp. UBA940
AACGGCGAGCCGACGATGCACCCCGAGTTCGAAGCCATAATCGACGATGTGGTCGAATTGAGGAATAATTTGTGTCCCGCCACAAAAATTTCGGTTCTGAGCAACGGAACGATGATCGGGCGCGAGAGCGTCAGGCGGGCCCTGTCGAAGGTCGACAACAATATCCTCAAACTCGATTCGGCCATCGACGCCACGGTGAACAGGATAAACGACCCCCTGGGGAGGTACAGTGTGGCCGAAGTTATCGAAAATATGAAGCTTTTCGGCGGCGAGCTGATAGTTCAGACTATGTTTCTGCGCGGTGCGGGGGTCGACAACACCACGCCGGAAGAGGTCTCGGCGTGGCTGGATGCGCTGAGGCAGATTCGACCCCAAGAGGTGATGGTCTACACGATAGATCGCGACACACCTATGGCGGGGCTGGAAAAAGTATCCGAAAAAGAGCTGGCCGCCATTCGGGAATTGGCAAACAAAAAACTTAAAATCCCAATATTATGAAATCACTTTTCACTTTTAGTTTTTCACTTTTAACTCTTTTGTTGGCCGCATGCGGTACGGCAGAAAAGTCGCTGATGCCCACCGACGACCTCTCCAATTGGCGGATAGTAGACGGGCAGGCGAGCGAAGGCACGACTGCGGAGCAGATAGTGCTGACCGAAAACGAGGTGATGATCTACGCTCCGGCCGACAAGACGCAGCCGTTGCCCGAGTTCGTCAACTTCGAGCTGAGCGCAATGGTTTCCACCAGCGCGGATGCCGCTTCGTCGCTGTGGGTGCACCACGGCGAGGGTTATGGCTATGAAATTGTTCTCGGCCCGACCCGCATCGACGGTCGGAAGCAAACCACGGGCAGTTTGAATAACATTCGCAACATCTTTAAGACCCACACCGTGGCCGAGCAGTGGTTCCTGTTGGAGGTTGCGGTCAGGGGGAAGAACATCACGGTCGCGGTGGACGGTGTTCCGGTGGTCGATTATGTCGAGCCCGCCGAGCCGTTCCGTTCGGGCGAGGTACTCTCGTTTTTGGATAAGGGCACGGTGGTGCTCGATTCGTGGCGGGGCACGACGCGGGTGAAGGATATGAAGATTTTGCCGTTGGCAGACGATGTGGTGGGGAGGACGGATGCAGTGGAGGAGAAGAATAACGACATCATTATGTTGCAGCAGGCCGGATTTCCGGTTATCGACTTCCACGTCCACCTCAAAGGGTGGGACGTGGCGCAGGCTTTGGAAAATTCGCGCCGTGTGGGGATATTCTACGGTTTGGCTCCCAATTGCGGGATAGGGTTTCAGTACACCAACGACGCCGAGGTGGATGTTTTCATTCGGGAGAACAGCGGGCAGTCGGCCTTTATGGCGATGCAGGGCGAGGGTCGCGAGTGGCCGACCACTTTCAGTGCCGAAACGAGGGACAAGTTCGACTATGTGTTTACCGACGCTTTGACCTTCACCGACCACGCGGGGCGCAGGGTCAGGCTGTGGATAGACGAAGAGGTGATAATCGACGTGCCCCAGGAACAATATATGGAGCTGATCGTCGATAAGATAGTGGAGGTGGTGAGCACCGAGCCCATCGACATCTATGTCAACCCGTTCTTCCTCCCCACGGCGATGACGGAGCGGTACGACGAGTGGTGGACGGACGAGAGGATAAAGCGGGTGATAGATGTGCTGGTCGAAAAGGGCGTTGCGTTGGAGGTGAATGCGCGCTATCGGATACCCAATGCCAAAACGATTAAGATGGCTATGGAGGCGGGTGTTCCGCTGGCGTTCGGCACCAACAACGGCTCGGCAGAGGACATCGGCGCACTCGAATACCCCATCGAGATGATAAAGCAGTGTGGCATCACCTATCAGAATATGTACTTCCCTAATTAATACATCGCTATGTTTTCAGGAATCGTAGAGCGGATGGGGCGGGTTGCGGAGATTCGCAGGGACGGGGGCAATGTCCATTTCACTTTGGAGGCCGATTTTGTCGGCGAGTTGCGCATCGACCAGTCGGTCAGCCATAACGGGGTGTGCCTGACGGTGGTGGAGCTGACCGAGACGACCTATACCGTGACGGCTATGCACGAAACCCTCATCAAGAGCAATCTGGGGTTGTTGAAGGTGGGCGACCACGTCAATCTGGAACGCTCGATGCGCCCCGACGCGCTGTTGGACGGCCACATCGTGCAAGGCCACGTCGACCAGACCGCAAAATGTACAGCGGTGGAAGAGGCCGACGGAAGCTGGTACTATACCTTCGAATACACTCCGCAGGGGGGTGGAATGATAACGGTCGAAAAGGGGTCGGTGGCGGTCAACGGCGTTTCGCTCACCGTCGTCAACTCGCGCGAAGCGGGTTTTCAGGTGGCGATAATTCCTTATACCTATGACAACACCAATTTCAAATATATCGCACCCGGAACGGTCGTCAATTTGGAGTTCGACATCATAGGGAAATATATAGCAAAGCTAATGAAGAATGAAAAATGAAAAATGAAGAATGGGCTGCGCGCGCGGGAAAAAATCACTCTTCACTCTTCGTTCTTCACTCTTCATTCCTGTGTCTATGCAGCTAAAAGTTAGGTCGATAAATCACGCGGCGTTGCTCATCGCACTGCTTGTGACGCTGGTGGTTATCGTCGCCGGCAATATCGTCAGCGTTATCTACGACTTTTTCTGGTGGGGGGTGCTCACGATTTGTATCGCCACTTTTATCGTCACGTGGCTGTTCACCCGGCTGGTCATCAAGCGCGGCTATCTGATCGAAACGGCGACGCAGAAGATGTCCGACAAGGTGGAGCGGTTGGAAGAGATGGAGCGGTTTCGGCGGGAGTATCTGGGCAATTTCGCTCACGAAATAAAGACCCCTGTTTTCAATGTTCAGGGCTACATCTCCACTTTGCTGTCGGGGGCTATGGACGATCCGACGGTCAACAGGGTCTATTTGGAGCGGGCGGAGCGGAGTGCGGAGCGTATAATCGACATCGTGCACTATTTGGAGGAGATTTCGCGCTTGTCGTCGGGTCAGCCACGGTTGGAGCGGATTCGGTTCGATGTGGTGGAGTTGGCTCGCGAGATTGTGGAGGGGATGGAGATGTCGGCGGGGGAGAGGGAGATAACGTTGGAGATTGTCGGTGCGCGGCCGATGTGGGTGACGGCGGACCGGAAATATGTTTCGCAGGTCTTTATCAACCTTATTTCGAACTCCATTCGTTATGGGACGGAAGGGGGGTGGACGCGCATTTCGTTTGGCGTGGAGAGGGGTCGGGTAAGGGTGGAGGTGGAGGATAACGGGTCGGGGATCGACGGGGAGGATTTGCCGCGGATTTTCGAGCGGTTTTTCCGGACCGATGCTTCGCGTTCGCGCACCGAGGGGGGTACGGGATTGGGTTTGGCGATTGTTAAGCACATTCTCGAAGCGCACGGCGAGAGCATTACGGTGCGCTCGGAACTCGGCGTCGGCTCCACCTTTTTGTTCACCTTACCAAGATAGAATTGAGAGTTGAGAGTTAGGTGCGCGAAGGGAGAGGGCGTGAGGTGTGCCAGATAAAAGCGTAGGCCAAGCGGAGGTCGGTTGCGAATCGCAGCATTTTAGCCGAGCCGGTACCGCGGCTCTGTGTGGCGGTAGAGCACGGAGGGGAAATCACCCGAGTATATTCGCGAAGCGATACGAGGGAAGTTCGCCCGCAGTGCTCAGGCGAAGGATAACCTGCGAAGAGTCGCACACCGACGAAGCCGAGCGCGTGAGCCGAAATTGACGAATTGAAAGCAGTATGAAAAATCAGACACCGAATAACTTAGGGACGGAAAAAATCGGCAAGCTGCTGGTTCGTTATGCCGTGCCGGCCATCATCGCTATGGCGTCGATGTCGCTCTACAACATCATCGATTCGGTCTTCATCGGTCACGCGGTGGGGGCGATGGCACTGAGCGGACTGGCTATCGCTATGCCGTTGATGAACCTTTCGGCGGCTTTCGGGGCTATGGTGGGCATCGGCTCGGCGGCTTCGATCTCGATCAATCTGGGCGAGGGGAAAAAGGAGCGGACATTCAACATTCTCGGCAACCAGGTGATGCTCAATCTCATTATCGGGTTGTCGTTGACGGGGTTGGCGTTTGTTTTTTTGGACGACATTTTGCGCTTGTTCGGCGCGAGCGGGGCGACGTTGCCTCACGCGCGGGAGTTTATGAGCGTGATATTGTTCGGGAATGTTATCACTCATTTGTTTTGGGGGCTCAACGAGGTGATGCGGGCGAGTGGCTATCCGCGCAAGGCGATGGCGATGATGTTGACCTCTATCGGGTTGACGGCGGTGTTGAATGCCGTTTTTGTTTTCGGATTGGGGTGGGGTGTGCGGGGTTCGGCGTCGGCGACAATTTGCGCTCAGGGGGTTGCGTTGGGGTTGGAGCTTTGGCATTTTTCGCGTAAGAGGAGTTTTTTGCACTTTCGGCGGGGGATATGGAAACTTTCGCGGCCCATTATTTCGCGGATTTTGGCTATCGGGGCGGCACCGTTTTTGGTCAATTTTTGCACTTCGGCGGTGGTGATATTCGTCAATCGTGCGTTGATGACTTATGGGGGCGATATTTATTCGGGCGGATATGGGGTTATGAATCGTGTGGTGATGCTGTTTGTGATGGTTTGCGCGGGGTTGAACCAGGGGATGCAGCCTGTTGTGGGGTTCAATTTCGGGGCGCGGCAGTATGATCGGGTGGTGAAGGCGTTGAGAATGACCATAATGTGCGCTGTCGGGGTGATGAGTGTGGCTTGTTTGCTGGGTGAGTTGGTTCCGGAGCGGATTGCACGGTTGTTTGTGGGGTATTCGGACGCCGATGCGGATGCGTTGGTGGCGGTTGCTGCGCGGGCTATGCGGATGGTTATGATGTTGTTCCCGATCGTGGGGTTTCAGGTGGTTACAAGTAGTTTTTTTCAGTATATCGGGCGGCCTTCGCGGTCGATTATGCTGTCGATGACGCGTCAGGCGTTGTTTTTGATCCCGCTGTTGATTGTTTTGCCGCCGGTGTTGGGCACGGACGGGGTTTGGATGTCGTTTCCGGTTGCCGATTTTGTGGCGTCGTCGCTTGCCGCGGTGCTGCTGTTTCTGCAACTCAGAAAATGGAAGATTGAGGGCACGTCGCCGAGCAAGGGCTGATTTCAGCCCGCCGCTGGGGGCGGCGACGGGCTGACGACTCCTGCGGAGCCGGAATAAAAAACGAGGAGAGCAAGCGATTTATGTCGCACCGCTACAACCCGACACGCTCTTGCTGCCTTCCGGCCCTGGGAGATTAGCGGGGAGCTGGTCGCATAAGACTTACCCTCCTCGGGGTGCAAAAGTAGTAAATTTTTACCATATATGAGAAAGTTGTTTGTCAATTTGTTCATCGTCGGCGCGTTTTTGGGATTGCTTTTGGGCGCGGGATGGTATGTTTTTAAGGGCGATGCGGTTCGCCGGCCCGGGTCGTTGTATGTTCCGACGGGTGCCGATTTCGGGCAGTTGGCGGATTCTCTTCAAGGGCGGATCCGGTTCGGTTATTTTTTCGATCTTTACGCCGGGCGTATCGGGTTGACCGAAAACGTTAAGCCCGGCCATTATGTTTTGACCGATCAGAATATTGTCAGACTTGCGCGGATGTTGAATTTGGGCGAGCAGACTCCGGTGGATGTGGTGGTGAGGCAGTCGCGGTTGCCGGCGATTTTGGCATCGAGGGTTTCGCAGCAGTTGGAGGCCGATTCGGCTTCGCTTCATGCGGCGATGCGGGATCCCGAGATACTTAAACAATATGGATTCGGAAACGAGTTGGAGTTGTTCTCCATTTTCATTCCCAACACCTACGAGATGTGGTGGACGGATAGTCCGGAGGCGTTTGTTGCGCGAATGAAGAGGGAGTATGATCGGTTTTGGAACGACGAGAGGGTGGCTAAGTTGCCTCGAACTCGGCTCACTAAGATGCAGGTCGCAAGCTTGGCGGCCATTCTGAACGAGGAGACCCAGAAGACCGATGAGATGTCCCGAATGGCTGGGGTTTACATCAATCGTTTGCGATCGGGAATGCCGTTGCAGGCCGATCCGACGGTTAAGTATGCGATGGGGGATTTTGCTTTGAGGCGCATTTTGAACCGCCATTTGAAGACCCCGTCGCCCTATAATACTTATGTTAACAAGGGTTTGCCGCCTACGCCTATTACGATGGCGAGTATTGCGGCTTTGGATGCGGTGTTGAACTTCGAGGAGAATGATTATCTCTATTTTTGCGCTAAGGAGGATTTTTCGGGGTACCACAATTTTGCGGCCACCTATTCTCAGCATCTGGTCAATGCGCGCCGTTATGCCGCGGCGTTGGATAAACGGGGGATAAAATAAGTTTTTCATTTTCATTTTTTTGAGTACCTTTGCACCCGCAATGCCCAAGTGGCGGAATTGGTAGACGCGCTCGTTTCAGGGGCGAGTTTTCGTGAGGAAGTGCAGGTTCGACTCCTGTCTTGGGCACTGTAAATTCGGGGTGTAGCACAGTCCGGTTAGCGCGCCAGCTTCGGGAGTTGGAGGTCGAAGGTTCGAATCCTTTCACCCCGACCAACAAGTTTTTGAGAAAAGAACCGCCCAGCAGGGTGGTTCTTTTGTTTTTTGCCTGGCCCTGAGCCAAGCTTGCTTGAGCGAAAGGGTCGGGTGAAAAACAAAGAAACTAACGGAGTGGTTTTTTGAAAAAAATTGTTGCACAGTCGCCCCGCGGGAGCGTTAAACGGATCACGAGCGTCAAGCGAGTAATCCTTTCACCCCGACCAACAAAAAGTCATTCTTTCGGGAGTGGCTTTTTTTCGTTATCTTTGTCGCTGGTACGCATTTTGACGGAAAAAGGTTATGAAAGAGAAAGATATTAATATGCAAGAGACTGATAATCAGCAATTTACGGCCGACGAAAGTTTCGATACCCCTGTTGAACCGCAGTGCGAGACGTCGGCCGAGACTGACAGTTTGGCAGAGATGACCGATAAGTATGTCAGGTTGGTGGCCGAGTTCGACAACTATCGCAAGCGCACCAATGCCGAAAAACTCCAACTTATCGAGGCGGGGTCTGTCGAGGTTATGCGCCCGTTGTTGGAGGTGCTGGACGACTTGGATCGCGCTATGGAGGCTATCCGCAGTGCTACCGACGTGGAGGCCGTCAAGGAGGGTATTATGTTGATAGACAATAAGTTACGGAACATTTTAACCTCAAAAGGCCTGACCCCCATCGACGCGATGGGCTCTGAGCTCGACACCGATCTTCACGAGGCTGTGGCGCGTGTGGAAACTCCCGACGCCGAGCAGAAGGGGCGCATCGTCGATGTGGTGCAGAAGGGTTACAAGCTCAGGGACAAAGTGATAAGGTATGCGAAAGTCGTTGTGGGACAATAAGTTATGGCAAGCAAACGGGATTATTATGAGGTGCTGGGCGTGTCGAAGGGCGCGAGTGCCGACGAGATAAAAAAGGCCTATCGCAAGGCCGCTTTGAAGTACCATCCGGACAAGAATCCGGGCGATAAGGCTGCTGAGGAGAGCTTCAAGGAGGCCGCCGAAGCGTATGATGTGCTTAGCAATCCGGAGAAGAAGGCACGTTATGACCAGTTTGGGCACGCCGGACCGCAGATGGGCGGCTTTGGTGGCGGTGGTGGGGCCTATTCGTCGCAGGGCGGGTTTACGATGGAGGATATTTTCCGCAATTTCGGCGACATTTTCGGTGGTCACTTTGGCGGTGGCGGCGGGTTCGAGGACGATTTCGGCGGGATGTATGGCTTTGGCGGCGGACAGAGGCGGACGGTCAACCGAGGCAGCGATCTGAGGGTGAAGGTCAAGCTGACCCTTAAAGAGATCGTTCACGGGACGACCAAGAAGCTCAAGATAACCAAACTTGTGCCGTGTGATAAGTGCGGCGGGACGGGGGCGAAGGATAAGGATTCGTATAAGACTTGCCCGACGTGTAATGGCTCGGGGGTTGAGACGCGCACGGTGAATACCATTTTTGGCCGCACGCAGACCACTCAGGTGTGCCATCAGTGCGGCGGGAGCGGAAAGATTATTACGGCTAATTGCGATAAGTGCGGTGGTGAGGGGACGTTGAAGGCGCAGGAGGTTGTGGAGATTCGCATTCCGGCGGGTGTTGGCGAGGGTATGCAGCTCACGGTGAGTGGCAAGGGCAATGCGGCGAGGCATGGTGGGGTGAGTGGCGATTTGTTGGTGATTATCGAGGAAGAGCGGAGCGCGGAGTTGCATAGGGACGGGTTGGATTTGTTGTATAATCTCAATATTTCGGTTCCGACGGCTATTTTGGGTGGTTCGGCGGAGGTTCCGACGGTGGATGGGAGGGCTAAGATCACTATCGAGGCGGGGACTTTGGCTGGGAAGGTTTTGCGGTTGAAGGGCAAGGGGGTTCCGGAGGTGAATGGTTATCGGGTGGGCGATTTGTTGGTGGTGATAGATATTGCGGTTCCGGGGAAGTTGACGGCGGAGGAGCGGAAGTTGGTTGAGGAGCTGGGTCGGAAACCTGCTTTTTCGAAGGCGACGAGCGCGGGCTCGCAGAACATTTTCGATCGAATGCGTAGCTTTTTCAGGTAGATTGTTATGGCACTATTTTTTTCTCAGCGGCGGCCGCGGGGGTTCGGGTACAAGCCGCGGTACTATGATCCCGAGGCGGAGAGGCGCGAAGAGCGCAAACGTGTCGTTTTGGGTGCCGATTATAAGAGCCCCGATTCGGCGGACAACTATGTTCCCGGGTCTATCCTGCGTCAGCACGTCTCGGCTCGGCGGGGGATGAGCGCGGCCGAGAATATGCGCAAACGTCGGCGCAAGACCATACGGCCGGTGATTCTGGTCGGGGTGGTGGTTTTGGTCATACTTTTGTTGATGAATTTATAACTATTCCCGTGAGCTCGCGAATAAAACTTTTGCCCGATTCCGTTGCAAATCAGATTGCTGCCGGCGAGGTGGTCAATCGCCCTGCATCGGTGGTTAAGGAGTTGATGGAGAACGCGGTGGATGCCGGAGCGACGACGGTGACGGTCAATTTTCGGGACGGGGGGCGGGAGCTTATTCAGATCAAGGACGACGGGGTGGGGATGACGCCGCAAGATGCGAGGCTGGCTTTCGAACGGCACGCGACGAGCAAGATATCGAGCGTGGAGGATATTTACTCGCTGGTCACTTTTGGGTTTCGGGGCGAGGCTTTGGCCAGTATTGCGGCGGTGGCTCAGGTAGAGATGCACACGCGGACGGCGGGTGAGGATGTGGGGACGCGGCTGGTTATCGAGGGCGGGGTTCACAGGGATTCGGGGGTTGTTGCGACTGCGCCAGGGACGCAGATTTTTGTGCGGAACCTTTTTTATAATGTTCCGGCGCGGAAGAAGTTTTTGGATAAGGGGAGCCACGAGTCGGGTTATGTTTTGGCGGAGTTTCAGCGGGCGGCGTTGGCCCATCCCGAGGTTGGGTTCCAGCTGTTTCGGGACGATGTTGCGGTTTACAATTTGCCGGCGGGGACGTTGCACCAGCGGGTTGTGGGCGTTGCGGGAAAGGCTTTGGGGGGGAAGTTGTTGGAGGTCGGGGTTCAGACTTCTATTGCCACTGTGCGCGGGTTTATCGGCAGTCCCGATTCGGCGCGGAAGCGAATGAGAGAGCAGTTTTTGTTCGTTAACGGGCGGTTTTTCAAGAATGTTTTCTTTCATCGGGCGATTTTGAAGGCTTACGATAAGTTGATCCCGTTCGGGGTGCAGCCGTCGTATTTCATCTATTTGGAGATCGATCCCGATCAGATAGACGTCAATGTCCATCCGCAGAAGACAGAGGTGAAGTTCGCCAATCATACGGCGGTTTGGCAGATAATTAACGCTACGGTGCGGGAGACGCTGGCTAAGAGCGGTGCGGTGCCGATGATGGATTTCGACGATGAATTTCGCGGGGTGGATATTCCGACGTTGGGATCTTCGCCGGTGGTGGGTGTCGATTTTTCGGTGCGAGAGCCGTTGTCGTCGAGTTTGACGGATTACAATCCGTTTGAGTACGCTTCCGAGGGGAGCGGGTTTTTGCCGAGCGGGGACATTTTCGATGGGGTGCCCGAGGTGGAGGATTCGGTTGGTTTTTCGGATGTGGTTCCTTTGGGCGAGGGTTATGTGGCGGCCAGATTCGGTGGTCGGTTTGTGGCGGTGGATTTGCGTCGTGCGAGGGAGGCTGTGTTGTTCGATCGGTTGCAGGGGGTTGTGGGCGGTGGGGGGAGTGTGACCCAGAGCTTGCTTTTTGTGGAGCGAATGGTTTTTTCGGTCGAGGATTATGAGTTGTTGCGGGACAGTTTGGGGGAGTTCGAGGGTTTCGGGTTCGAGTTGAGACTGGGTGACGATTTGGGGGTGGAGGTGTTGGGCGTTCCGGCCGAGATCGGTTCGGTGGCGGTGGATGAGTTGGTTTACGGGATGTTGGATGCTTTGCGCGAGGGGGTTGAGGGGGGCGAGGATGGGGAGGAGAGGCGTCGGCGTACTTTGGCGGCGGTGTTGGCTCGAAGCGGGGCGCGTGGGGGTGGGGGCGGAGGGTTTTCGGTGGCGGAGACGGGGGTTTTGTTGGAGGCTTTGGCGGGGGTGGCTAATTTCAGTTTCACACCTTCGGGCAAGGCTGTTATGGTCGAGATTACTTTGGATGAGATTCGCAAAAAATTGGGTTGATTATGAATAAAGTTGTCCAGAGCCTTTTGTTGGTCAATGCCGCGCTTTGGGTGGTGTGGTTGTTGGNNCGGGGGGCCTAATCCGCCGGCGCGGGTTTTTGTGCCGAACGATGTTTTCGATTTGTGGGCTTTGTTTCCGGTGGATAGTGTTTGGTTTCGGTGGTGGCAACCGGTTACCTATATGTTTATGCACGGCAG
>DBDE01000038.1:0-140 GCA_002293425.1 Alistipes sp. UBA940
GAGCAACTTGTCGAATATCCCGACGGCGTGGAGAACCGGACGCAAGCGATACAACACCGAATCGAGACCGCCGGGATCACCCGCAAGATCGCTGCGAACCAAGTCCGCGCCCTGCGTGTCATGCTGTCGGGAACCCACGA
>DBDE01000038.1:258-386 GCA_002293425.1 Alistipes sp. UBA940
ACCGGTGAAAGGAGAAAAAAGCCATCCAACAAGCCGACCGACCCCAACAAGCGCACCTACCGCAAGAAACCCATCAACACCGTCCGGCTATGCGCCGACGACGTAATGACCCGCGACAACCTCGAACG
>DBDE01000038.1:401-3635 GCA_002293425.1 Alistipes sp. UBA940
GAGAAATACGGCTTACAGCGCGGGATCAGAGGCTCCGAGGCAAGGCATATCGCCACACCGCAGTATTACCGTGATCTCCACGTCGAGAACGCAAATTTGCGGGAGGACATCGCCGAACTCGAAGAACAGAAGCAGGAGGTAAACTACAAAATCCGCGACCTGTACGACCGCAAGGACGAGGCGCAGGAGAAGTTTTGGGCGATGCACGAGTATAACAAGCAGAAGGAGAGCGAAATATCTGACAAGGAAGCCCGTTTGGAACAACTTCGACAGGATTACGAGCCGTACCGGGCGCAGGACGACCTGAACCTGTTGATGGACGTTTTCCCGAAGATGGCCGAGAATCTGCGCATGGCTCGATTTTGTAAGGACGTGGGGCTGACGACGGACGATACCCGGACGCTGTTCAGCGCCGGAGAGGTTACTGTTACTGGCAAGCTCCGTTCACCCGAACACGACCGAGATTTCGACGTACAGGATGCCAAACTACAACTCTGCAAAACGCAGGACGCCCCAACGCTATTTCTCCATATCAACGGCAAGAACATCCTCGACTGGTTCAGTGAACAGTTCGACAAACTCAAACAGGCTGTAAGGACATACTTTCGACCAACTGTCCGGCAACCGCTTCAACCGAAACAGAATAAGGGACAGGGGATTTAACGGGGTTGTCGGATAGGCTGTTTCACAAACATTGACAATCTTGTAGACCCCGACATATGTCATTTCCGCTTTACGAGTTCGTATTGCGCAAATAACTCTGTGCGTAATTGGTTGATATCACACCCATCCTCTTCTTTTGTAGCCGCATATGCATGACCGGAATAGAGGTTCAAAAAAAGCAGGGCAACAACTTCCGGGGTCATGTCATCCAGGATCTCCTTTTTCTCCATCGCTTTCCTTACGACTTGTGTCCAAACACTAAGTTCCTCCTCGCGCATCTTTCGTGCGCGTTGGGCAAAATTCTCGAAAAAGCAAAAGGCCGTGGACTCGATGATGTAATAGGCAAGATTGATGTTCCTGATACCATTTGCGGCCATTGATTTCGTAGCGGCATCGCAATTTTCGACGAAGTTATGAAGAAAAGACTTTAAAACATCTTCCCCTCCAATGGGAATATCCAGTATGGCGGTTCGATTCAAAAGCGATGATTCGATTACGGCTTCAAACAGGGTTTGTTTGTTCTTGAAATAGTAGCGAATCGCCCCTCTTGTTAAACCGGTCGCCTGTTCAAAATCCTCAAACGTCACACTATCATATTGTTTAGTGCTGAACAATTTGAAAGCCTCGATAATGATCATCGCTTTCGTCTTTGGCCCCGACGTCTTACCCATATCTTTACAAATACGTTTTTACAAAGATAGCATCTTAACGTCAAAGCGCAAAATTATTGCCTTTCCCGCACGGCAGACAAAAGATGGATGCGAGCGAGCAAAGCATTCATGCTCGGAGGATTTTTTACCTTTACATCGTGGAATTTTTGCATAATCCCGAAATAACGTTATATTTGCACCGCATGTATGGTATAGTTTATGGCTTGCCCAAGTTTAACAACACAATTTCGATCAATGAAACGTTTCACCCACTTTTTCACCATCGCAGCCATGATTTTGAGTACGGCGATGGCATCCTGCAAAAAGGATACAACGTATTACACGGTTACTTTCGAGGCAAACGGGGGCCAACTCGACGGAGAAACGGTGATAACCGTGGCAGAAGGCGACGTATTACCTGCCGTTTTGCACTTCGATATTACTCCTCCGGAAAGCCACTCGCATATAGGATGGTACAGGGAGCCGGAACAGATTAACGAATGGGATTACAGCAACGATGTGGTCACGGGCGATATGACGCTGTATGCCGGGTGGATGCGTCCGTACACCATATTTACTTTCCACGGCAACGGCGGCGTATTCTATAACTATAGCGGCAGTGAAACGTGGACGGCCTACCCGTCAAACGGTACGCATTTGCAAATTCCCGCAAATGTTATAAAGCCCGGATTTATCCTTGAGGGGTGGTATAAAGATGAGGGATTGACCGACAAATGGGATTTCGGCACAGATATCGTCTCCGGCGACGGGGCGCTCTACGCAAAATGGGGCTCTGGGATTGAGGGTCTTACGCTGGAAAATTACCCACGGGTTGATGGCGCAACCTCCACTCGGGCACTCAACATGATGATCGCTTGTAAGTTACTTGGTATGCCATACGTTAGTTTCGGGATATCTGAGGCCGGTGAACGGAGTGTGGGACCTGTGGACAACAATGGATTTATGGACAATAGCCTTGACAAGCGCATCAAAACTTCGCAAACCTACGGCGCGATGATGAACTTGATCGAAGGAGAGGCCGACATTATCCTGCGCTCCACCACCGCCTCGCCTGATGAGCGTTCCGCCGCCGAGGCCGCAGGGGTTACGCTTGTGGAGACTCCCATAGCGCTCGACGCATTCGTATTTTTCGGGAACTTAGATAACCCTGTCCGTTCGCTGACCCTCGAACAGGTACGCAAGATTTTAACAAGACAGATTACCGACTGGTCGCAAGTTGGTGGCAGGAAAGCTCCCATCGACGTCTACACCCGCCCGCGCAACTCAGGCAGCGAGGAGGCGCTTAGGGAGTTGGTGATGAACGGACAGGAGCCTGCCGAATTTCCCGAAGAACAGGTGATAGCGACGATGATGGGCGTTTTCGGGGAAGTGAGCAAGAACCCTGATGGGATCAGTTACATATTCAAAAATTACAAGGACGAGATAGTGGGGCGGGCGCATGAACCCGTTTTCGCCATAGACGGCATTGTCCCCAATACGGTCACGATGAGAAACCGGACGTATCCTTTAACGACTGAAGTCTACGCGATCATCCGTTCCGATTTGGATCGTGGCTCAATGGCCTATAAACTGTATGAATGGCTGCAAACAGAATCTGCCAAAGCAGTTTTGGAGGAGTGCGGGTTTACGTCAAATTAATATGAAAGAGCGATTATAAAACAAAAATGTAGGCTATGAAGAAATTAATTTTGGTGGCCGCCGTCGCGGTGATGACCGCTGTGAGTGCAAACGCGCAGGGCTTCGAATGGGGTGCAAAGGCGGGTCTCAACGGGGCGTGGGTAACCGAAACCTATGCGCCGATGGAGACGACAGGCACAACCGAAGTCAAAAACCGTTTCGGTTTCTATGCGGGTGTGTTTGCCGAGCAGGTGTTCACCAAATGGCTCGGCATACAGGGAGA
>DBDE01000038.1:3661-4421 GCA_002293425.1 Alistipes sp. UBA940
ACAGACATCGGGTACGGGGATATTTCCTACGGGCGCAAATTCGATTATATCGTTCTGCCGGTGCTGGCTAAATTCTATGTGTGGAAAGGTTTGAGTGTCGATATCGGCCCGCAGTTCGGATATCTGGTCTCCGCAAAACACGAAGATAAAAGCGATTGGCACGCCGATGATATGAGAAATTTCGACTTGTCAATCGTAGCCGGACTTTCCTGCAAGATTGCAGGGCATTACGACGTTTCTGTCCGCATGAACCTCGGACAAACAAAGATATACAACGTGGTTCGCGAAGCAAAAAACTGTTCGTACTCGCTCGGTGTTGGCTACCGGTTCTGAGCGGTTTACTGATTATTATACGACAAGGCGGGCATTTCGCAGGAATTTGTTACCTTTGCATAGTTAAAACGAACCCGATTGAACCATGAAAAAAGCTTTTATATTCGCGACGATGGTTGTCGCATCGCACTCACGGGGTGCAAGAAGGATATTTCTTTCGATGTGTTGCAACTCGTCGGCAAATGGAACACCGTCTACGACTCGAACAACCCACACACAATCTACACCTACACATTCGAAAGGGACGGCAGGTACGAATTGCGTCCTTACGACATGAGCTCTTACGACGATGAGGCCGCTACCCTGAGCATTCGCAATGGATTTTACAAAGTCTCGGCTCCAAATAGACTGACTCTCTACGATGAGAACCACGAATGGATAGGGGAGTGCACCGTGCTTAAACTCGATTCACGCGAGATGATGTGGA
>DBDE01000038.1:4439-5896 GCA_002293425.1 Alistipes sp. UBA940
CGGTGCGGTGATACATTTCGGGCAAGTCGAGCTTTGTAAAACGATAATCCATTCCCCTTTGTGCGCAAAGGTAACGTTAGAAAAGCAAATCCGCAAGGTCGGTGCTGGTCTTTGACCGGTTGCCCGTGCGGGCAAACCTTGCGTATTTACTTTTCCAACCTTGCGAGTCCGCTACCAAATGAGAATGGGGTGGTGCGGCGACGGCGACCGAAACGTTCGAGAGAACGCCAACAACCAAAAGCATCCATCGGCACACGCATTTTTCGGGAATAATACCTATCTTTACGCTCATTAAAACGGACCCGCATGAAGGAGAGTAACTCCCAAATAGTGATCTACCAGGCCGAAGACGGAAAGGTCAAAATCGACGTCCGGTTGGAAAAGGAAACCGTATGGCTGTCACAAAAAATGATGGCCGAGCTGTTCCAGACTTCCGTGCCCAACATCAATATGCACCTCAAGAACATCTTCGAGGAGGGCGAATTGGCTCCGGCGGCAACTATTAAGGATTTCTTAATAGTTCAACAGGAGGGCAACCGGAACGTGAGCCGAAACGTGGAGTTTTACAATCTCGATGCTATTATCTCGGTGGGCTACCGCATCCAATCGCACGTCGCGACACGTTTTCGTCAGTGGGCGACGGCTCATATACGGGAGTATATCGTAAAAGGGTTCGTACTCGACGACGAGCGGCTGAAAAACCCCGATGTGCCGTTCGACTACTTCGAGGAGCTATTGAGGCGCATTCAGGACATCCGCACCTCCGAGAAGCGTTTCTATCATAAAATCACCGACATATATGCGACCAGCGTCGATTACGACCCGACGCAGGATATGAGCATCGAGTTTTTCAAGACGGTGCAAAATAAGATGCACTGGGCGGTAACGGGCAAGACTGCCGCCGAGATTGTTTCCGAGCGGGCAGATAGTTCCCTGCCGAATATGGGGCTGACGAATTGGCGGGGCACGAAAGTCCGCAAACAGGATGTGGGCATCGCCAAAAACTATCTCAACGAGCAGGAATTGTCGGCACTCAACAATCTGGTAGAGCAATATCTCGTGTTCGCAGAGGGGCAGGCGATGAAGCGGATCCCTATGCACATGAAAGATTGGATCGCCAAGTTGCACGGTTTTTTGACCCTCAACGACCGTGAGATACTGACCCACGCCGGGCGGGTCTCCCATGCCGCCGCCATCGAAAAAGCCGAGCGCGAGTATGATAAATTCAACAAGACCCGCACAAGTCTCGACAATACCTCCGTAGAGCAATTGGAGGCGGCTATTAAGGTCTTGCCTCGCAAAAAATAATACTGCACAAGAACGGTTCCGAGAATAATCACTATCTTTGTTCTCGTAATGAAGTAGAGTGCAAAACGCCGCACCACGGGCAATGCAAAATCGCTAACGCTTCTGAATACAGATTTATAAGATATTGATTAACATAGCGGTTACGAGCA
>DBDE01000006.1:0-36229 GCA_002293425.1 Alistipes sp. UBA940
TTTGAGTTGATAATGGGTCGGAGATCCAATTGGGGTAGAATACGGCTGGGGCTGAGGCGCCATCCACACATCGAGTGTCGCATCATAAACCGCCGCCTCGACCAACCCCGCGCGCGTCTGAAGCTCGACAACCACCGGCTCCTGCTGCTCCTGCGCTTGCGGCGAAACAGGCGGATCTTTCGCGCAACTCACCGCCAGAACGGCAGCGAAAACGTAGAAAATTAGTTTCTTCATAATTTGGAAGGTTTAATCAGTAAAAAGTTGGTAAATCCGCTGTAAAGGTAAAAAACTTTTCTCGCAAGTCCAAATTTTTGTATCTTTGCACCGTTATGAAATCTGTGTTTTTCATCGTTTGTTTGTTCTCGGTTTTTGCGGCTTCCGCCCAGCGGATTTCCAAAGAGGAGTACATCGAAAAGTATGCCCCGCTGGCCATCGACGATATGGCCAAATATGGCATCCCCGCCAGCATTAAAATGGCGCAAGGACTGTTGGAGAGCGATAGCGGCAACTCCCGTCTGGCCGTCATCGGCAACAACCACTTCGGCATCAAGTGCAAGTCCGACTGGAGGGGCGAAACCATCGCCCACGACGACGATGCGCTTCAGGAGTGTTTTCGTCAATACGCCTCGGCCCGCGAATCGTGGGACGACCACGCCCAATTCCTCAAAAACAGCGAACGATATGCAGCCCTGTTCAAGCTCGAACCCACCGACTATAAGGCTTGGGCGCGCGGACTGAAACAGGCCGGATACGCCACCAACCCCAAATATCCCGACCTGCTGATCAAGATCATCGAAGATAACGAGCTGTGGAGGCTCGACTCCGGCAATTTGATTGCCCGAAATGTGCCCGAGCAGGAGGTGTCGGCGCAATCGGTCGAACCGGCCGGACCTGTCGGCGAGAGCAATCAGGCATCGGAACCGGCGCGGCAACGCCCGCTCGTCACGGCGAAAGGCGGCGTCGATCCCGACAACTTCACCATTCAGCTCCCTTAAACTTTTCATTTTTCATTTTTCATTTTCAATTATGGACAGTGTTATGGGTCTCAAGCCTGCCATCTTGCAGGCGATCATCGAAAAGTCGAACCTCTCGCAGAGGGTCTATGACAACACCTTTGCCGTGATGACCAAGCTCAAAGAGATACTCCACGAGCTCGCTTCGGATCTCGACGAGGAGTTGGAGGAGAGTTTGGACGAGCGGGTGAGGATCGAATATCGCGACCGCGGAAAGTATGAAGCGCAATTTATTTTCGGCGAAAACCTGCTCATCTTCTCGATGCACACCGACATTTTTCGCTTCTCGCCCGACGATGCGGTGTGGGGCTCCGACTATCTGTCATCGGAGCCGGAGAACGGTTTTTGCGGCATCATCAATGTATGGAACTTTCTCAAAGACTCTTTCGAGCACAAGCGATTGGGCGACGAGGGGTATCTGGTTGCGCGCATTTTTGTCAATCGCCAGATGCACTTTATGGTCGAGGGTAAGGGTCAGGGTGCCTTTTCGAGGGCCGAATTTGGGCGTCACCACGTCGACAAGGAGGGGTTGACCGATGTCATCGAGGCGGCGGTCGACTATTCGATGCACTTCGATCTGCTAGTTCCGCCTTATGAGAGTTTGAAGGTTGTGACGGCCGAGCTGTTCAACACCAAGCTGGAAAACTCGAAGATGCAAACCGGCAAACGCCTCGGCTATAACTTCGACGTCTCGGAAATAGGATAAGTTAGTCAAGAGTCAAGAGTCATTAGTCGGCTACGCGACGCCTAATTTTCAGCTCCCCCAACCCCCCTCAGGGGGAGCTGACGACTTGCGAATGCAAGTCGAATTACCCCAAAATCAACCTCTGCACCTCATTAAGGTAGAACACCCCATCTCGCCAAAATCCTTGCCCGCTGAGGAGTTCGCCGCCGTCACGAAAGCAAACATCGCGATAGGTTCCGTCCTCGGCAATCTCGATTTTCCACCGACCCTGCTCATAATCGTACATCCGGATCCACTCGCCCTCGACAAAATAGTCGAACCCTAAAACATCATAAATCTGTTTCATAAAAAAGGTGTGGTTAAACAATCCCTCGGAAGCAGGTCTCACGAACCCTCAAAAGAAAGATTGCACCACACCCGAAGTTGCTTCGGCACAATCTGCACCAAAGCCAACTCCGAGCTTAGCAACCTTTTTCTCTTTTGAACACCGCCCTACGGAAGAACGGTTCGTGAGTTCGCTTCCGAGAAAAAGCGTTGTTAATACTCAATATGTCAATGCGAAGATACTATTTTTTCCGAATTTGTCAAGCAAACTCTTAGTTCTTAGTTTTTAGTTCTTAACTCTAAAAGTGCCTGAACCCGTGCCAGTCGACGGCGACCGGCACGCCGCCATGCAGCCACGAAACCTCCGCCGCGCCCGCAACGATGCGCCCGATGGGGAAAACCTCCGTACCGAACTGCGCTGCAAACTCCCGCCGCAGCCGCCCGAACCCGTCCGCCGCCGCAGTGAACAACAACCGATAATCCTCGCCCCCGCAAACCGCCTGCTCGATGGAGACACGCGTCGGAACCTGCGTCAACTCCACCTCGGCCCCGACCCCCGACGCCCGCAAAATGTGCACCAAATCGCTTGCCAACCCGTCCGAGATGTCCATCATAGCGTGAACCGCCCCCTGACCCCCCAACCACTCACCCTCCGCCACCTGCGGAACAGGGTTGTTGTGGATAGTTGAGAGTTGAGAATTATTCGTAATTCGTAATTCGTAATTCGTAATTATCTCTTCGAGCCCTGCCGCCGATTCGCCTAAAAATCCGGCCACCGCAATCACATCGCCCACCCGCGCATCGCGCCGGAATTTGAGGTTCGCCGCAGGTACACGACCGACCACCGCAACGTTGATGGCAATCCCGCCGAGCGACGAAGAGGTGTCGCCCCCCGCAGGCGCAACCGAGTATCTGTCGGACATCTCGGCATAGCCGCGCGCAAACTCCATCGCCCATTCGCCCCGACACTCGGCAGGCAACGCGACCGACAGAAACGACGCCACAGGACGTGCACCCATCGCCGCAATATCGCTCAGATTGACCGCCAAAGCCTTCCCGCCCAGCTCGCGCGGCGTGATCGCATCGCGCAAAAAGTGCACCCCCTCGACCAGCATATCGGTGGTGACCACCAACGCTTCGCCGCCACCGATGGGTATCACCGCGCAGTCGTCGCCGATGCCCTCGATGGTCGGATCGCCGATGCCCGAAAACAGCGTCCGCAACTTGTCTATGAATTCAAACTCGCCCACCCGTAAACCATTGAACGCCAAGCCGGTACGACTCCATCCCAAACCCCATTATCGACCCCCTGCAAACCGGCGCAAGCAACGAACTGTGCCGAAAATCCTCGCGCGCCAAAATGTTCGAAACGTGCACCTCCACAACCGGAATCACAACCGCCGAAATCGCGTCGCGAATCGCCACCGAGGTGTGCGTATAGCCGCCCGCATTGAGCACCACCCCGTCGAACGAGTGCTCCGCCTGCTGGATCCGATCGACTATTTCGCCCTCGATATTGGTCTGAAAATACTCCAAAACCGCCTCGGGAAAGGCCCTTTGCAGCTGCCCGAAATAGTCCTCGAAGCACTCCGAGCCGTACACCGATGGTTCGCGCCGCCCCAGCAGATTGAGGTTGGGGCCGTTGATTATCAAAATTTTCATAACTTTGTCTTTTCACGGCAAAGTTATGCAAATTGGGCGAACTGAAAAATAGGGCGACAAAAGGTTTCGCGTGGGGGGCGGGCGAGAAGATTTTTTCGGCCCTGTTCCAGGCGTGGGTGACGGTCAACGTGGTCAACCGCATTTTCCCGGACGATTACGCACTTAAAGCCATTTTGGCGGCGTTCGTGCTCATTTTCAATTCGTTTGTCGACAGCGGATTTTCGCAGGCGTTGATCCGCAACCGGCAGGCCACGGCCAGGGACTATTCGTCGGCGTTTTGGTTCAACATCGCCATCGCGGCGGCGGTCTACGGAGTGCTGATTTTGCTCGCCTATCCCGCCGCCGCGATACTCGATATGCCTCGGTTGACGCAGTTTGCGCCGGTGTTTTTTCTGGTCGTGCCGCTTTCGGCACTGGGCATTATTCAGCAGACGGTGTTGGCGCGCGAGTTCGATTTTCGGCGGTTGTCGACCATCACTTTCGTCTCCACGGTCGCCGCTGGGCTCGTTTCGGTGTGGATGGCTTTTGCGGGGTTGGGATTTTGGGCCATCGTGGGCCAGCGGGTGGTTCAGGCGGCGGTGCGGTCGGGTTTGCTTTGGATTTTCGGGCGCTGGACCCCCACTTTCGACCTCTCCGTGAGCTCCATTCGCCGGATGTTCGGGTATAGTTCGCGGTTGCTGGCGACCGACCTTTTGACCAACATCTACAACTCCGTTCCGCAGTTCGTCATCGGCAAAATTCATAGCACGACGCTTGGAAATTACGACCAGGCGCGCTCCATTCGCGATCTGCCTGTCAATTCGGCGATGAGTTCGATGCAGAGCGTCACCTTTCCTGCGCTGGCCTCGGTGAGCGGCGATGAGGGCAAGTACACGCGCGGGGTGGGCTATGCCGTGCGGTCGATAATGTTGTTGATGATGCCCCTGATGGCGGGTTTGATAGTGGTTGCGGACGAGATGTTCGGTGTTTTTCTTGCGCCCCAATGGCAGGCGTCGGTGCCCTTTTTCCGCATCCTGTGCATCGCCGGTTTCGCCACTCCGATCGGGATCGTCTCGTCCAACATTCTGCGCACCCGAAGCGATGGGCGGGCGGTGTTGCGGGCCGAAGTGATACGTAAAGTGCTGGCTACCACCGTGTTGGCCATCACCATTCCGTTGGGCGTTGTGGCCATCACGTGGGGCGTGGTGGCGATAGCCTTCACCGACGCTGCGGTGAGTTTCGCTATGGCCTGCTGCCATTCGGGCTACGACTGGCGGTCGCTCCTGCGCGACGTTCTGCCCATTGCGGCACTGACGGCAGCGATGGCGGCGGGGGTGTGGCTGCTTGGTTTCGACGCTCCGCAGTGGATTCTCCTTGCGGCCAAAATAGCACTCGGCGTCGCCATCTACGGCCTCGGGGGGTGGCTGTTCCGACTTGCGGCGATGAAGGACCTGATGGAGATGGTGAAGAGAATGATTAATGGTTAATGATTGATTTTTTCGGCCCGCTCCCGCGCTTTAGCGGGCCGACGAGGTCTACGACCTCGAAAACAATTCTCAACTTTCAAAAGCGATGCCCCGATGCTAATCCCAAGAATCCCGACGATCGCCAGCAACGAAACCGGAGTGGAGATGGAGATGTGGAAAATGCCGTGCAACAACATCTTCGCCCCGATAAAGGCCAGCAAAACCGCCAACCCCGTCTTCAAATAGGCAAACCTGCCCATCATCCCGCTCAGGACAAAAAACAGCGACCGCAACCCCAAAATGGCAAAAATGTTGGAAAAAAAGACGATATAGGGGTCCATCGTGACGGCAAAAATGGCCGGGATCGAGTCGATGGCAAAGATCACATCGCTCCCCTCGATGATTATCAGTACCAACAACAACGGCGTGATGTACCACCGGCCCCTGAGCTTAACCCGAAAACGCCCCCCGTGGTCGGTACGGGTGAGGCGAAAAAACCTCCTCACCATCCTCACCACGGGGTGTTTCCGAACGTCGATCATCTCGTCGTGGTCGTTCCTGTCGAAAAGCATCTTCACGCCGGTGAACAGCAGCAGCCCGCCGAAAATCCACAGCACCCACGCGAACCGATGGACAAGGGCCGACAACAGAAAAATAAACCCGAACCGCATCACCACCGCGCCCAGAATGCCCCAAAACAGTATTTTGTGATAATATCGCTGATCTATCTTGAAGCTCAAAAAGATCATTATCATCACAAAGATGTTGTCGACCGAAAGGGCTTTCTCTATCAAATACCCCGTGAGGTACTCCAACGAAAGCTCGCGCCTGTACGCCGTCAGCTCTGCTCCCACCAGCTCGACACCGTGAAGCAGTTCGCCCCGAAAGAGCAGAAAGAGGTAGAACAACATCGCCACCCCGACCCACACTCCGGTCCACACCAGCGCCTCGCGCAGCGAAACGACGTGGCTCTTGCGATTGACCACACCCAGGTCGATGGCCAACATTGCGATGACCAGACCGATGAAGCAGATCAGAAATATCAGTTCGCTACTCAATCGCCGATAACAGTCCTGTACAGCTCCACATCGCCCCATTCCGAAGCCTCGACAGCAGCAAAGGCTTCGGCAATCTTATAGTCGGCAATTTTGGCAAAGGTGGCCAACTGAACCGAATAATCCTCCGGCCTCACCGCCGCCTCTTTAGCCAGCACCCACGTCATAATGATATGGCCCGCGGTCTCCACCAAACGTCTCGCGTGAAAATCCTTGAACCCCTCGCCCTTGTGCTCGGCCTCGATGCGCTCCACCTTCTCGGTCATCTTCACGAACATCCCTTTCCATTTGTCCAATTGCTTCCGCAGCCCCGAATCCATTGAAGTACCCTCAGCCTCGTAGGCCTCTATCTGCCCCAGGTAGGTTCCCTTGGTCACCGCATTGATGGCCGCCACGACCTGCAACTGCGAAGTGCCCTCATAGATATTGGTGATACGCGCATCGCGGACTATCCGCTCGATCGGATAGTCCTTCATATAACCTGAACCGCCGTGGATCTGCAACATATCGTAGGCGATGGAGTTGGCATACTCCGAAAGGAACAGCTTCTGCAACGGCGTGTACCCGTCGGCCAGCTTCTGATAGTGCTTCATCTCCGCCCGCTCCTCACTGCTCAATTCGCGCTCGTGGCCGATGTGTTCATAAGTTTTATAAATCTCCACAAACCGCGTGGTTTCGTACAGCAACGCCCTGCCCGCCGCAATGCGCGCCTTGGCGTTGCCCAGCATCTCATACACCGCCGGGAAGTTGATGATGGCCTTGCCGAACTGCGCCCGCTCGCCCGCATACTTCAATCCCTCGCGGTAAGCGGCCTCGCACAGCCCGATGCTCTGCGCCCCGATACCCAACCGCGCCGCATTCATCAACGCCATCACATATTTGATGAGCCCCATCTTGCGGTCGCCCACCAGCTCCGCGGGAGCATTGGTGAACACCAGTTCGCACGTCGGCGAGCCCTTGATGCCGAACTTATCCTCGATACGCCGCACCTTATGGCACATCGCTTTGCGGTCATACACCAGCATAGACAACCCGCGGGCATCCTTCGTTCCCTCTTCGGTACGGGCCAGCACCAGCGAAATGTCCCCGTCGCCATTGGTGATAAACCGCTTAACGCCATTGAGCAACCACTTGCCACTCTTCTCATCGAACGTGGCCTTCAACATCACCGCCCCGAGGTCCGAACCGGCATCGGGCTCCGTCAGGGTCATAGCCCACGTCGCACCCTCGGCCGTGCGCGGCAAATACTTCATCTTCAACTCCTCACTCCCGAACTCGTTCAACGTCTCGGCGCAATCCTGCAATCCCCACAAGTTCTCGAACCCCGCATCGGCCCTGGCCACCATCTCGTTGGCCATCACAAAGCACACCAACGGAAAATTCAACCCGTTATACTTCCGCGGCAGGGTGATACCACCCAGGCCCGCATCGTTGATCGCTTTGAGGTTCTGCACCGTGCCCGACGCATACACCACGTGGTCGTCCACAACGTGGGGCTTTTCCAGATCGACCCCTTCGGCATTCGGCGCGATCACATCGCCCGCAACCTCGCCCGTGATCTCCATCACGCGGCGATAATTATCCATCGCATCCTCGAAGTTCTTGGGTGCATAATCACACGTGTGGGCATCGGCAAAACCGCGCTCTTTCAACTCCACGATCTTGCGCATCAACGGATGCTCCAGCTGGAACTGAATGTCCTTATTATCCAGATAAAAATTTGCCATCTTACTTCGAATTTTGCTTATAAGACTTAATCATCCTCGGAATCACCTCCGCAACATCGCCTATGATGGTGTAGTCCGCTATTTTATTGATCGGAGCTTCCGGATCGTTCGTGATGGCGATCACCATCGCCGACCCGTCCATTCCCGCCGTGTGCTGGATCTGGCCCGAAATACCGCAGGCGA
The DNA here is from genome assembly GCA_002293425.1 of Alistipes sp. UBA940. Taxonomy (GTDB): domain Bacteria; phylum Bacteroidota; class Bacteroidia; order Bacteroidales; family Rikenellaceae; genus UBA940. Next base: position 8,095 of record DBDE01000006.1, read on the forward strand.
TATAGAGTTTGGGCCGCACCGTCACCCCCGTCTGTCCCACCTGGCGCGCGTGCTCGCAAAAACCGCTATCCACCGCAGCCCTCGAAGCACCCACCTCGCCGCCCAACACCTCGGCCAGCTCGAAGCAAAGCTTGAAACCCTCCTTGCTTCCCATCCCATAACCTCCGGCCACGATGATGGGCGCATTCTTGATGTTGATCTTGCGCTCCTCGATGTGCCGCTCGATGATCTTCACCACAAAATCTTCCGGTTTAACCATCTCGCGCCAAGCGACCTGCACCACCTTGCCTTCGCCCGCCTTTGCGGCATACTCCTTTTTCATCACACCCTCGCGAACCGTCGCCATCTGCGGCCGACAGTCGGGATTGATGATGGTGGCGATGATGTTCCCGCCGAACGCCGGACGAATCTGGTAAAGCAACTTGTCATACTCCTTCCCGCTCTTGACATCGGTGTGAGGGCCGATAACAAGGCTCGTACAGTCGGCCGTCAGCCCGCTGTGCATCGCGCTCGACACCCGCGGCCCGAGGTCCCTGCCCACCGGAGTGGCCCCCATAAGGCATATCTGCGGCTTCTCCCGCTCGATAAGTCCACACAATATGGCCGCGTGAGGCAGCGTCTGATAGGGGGCTAAACTCTTGTCCTCCGCAACCCAAATAGTGTCGGCCCCGTACTTCTTCAGCTCGTCGCAAAAACCGGCCACGCCGTCGCCGATAACCACGGCCTCCAACTTAACCCCCAACTCGCTGGCCAGCTCCCGCCCCTTAGTCAACAACTCCAACGACACATCGGCCACCTTGCCACCCTCGTTTTCGATATATACAAACAAATTCTCCATATCAACCCAAAGTATGCGTTTCCAACAATTCAACAATAAGAGCGTTTATCTCGTCGTCCGTACACGACAGACACTTGCTCTCTTTCAACTGGAACACCACGTTCTCGATCTTCTTCACCTTGGTCGGCGACCCTTCCAGCCCCAGCTGGCTCGGATCGGGATCGACCGCGTCGGCACCCCACTCCTTTATTTGCAGGTAATCGTGCTTTTTCGCCAAATCCACACTCAAACCCCCGCAACTATCGTATTCGGTGGGAATAAGGGCATATTTATACTTCATTATCCGCTTAGCGTTCTGCGGCCGACAATCGGCGGCAGAGCCATTAACGGTGACCACCAGCGGCAACTTGCACTCGACCACTTCGACCCCGTTCTCCAACCTGCGCTTCACCCGCGCCACCTCGCCCTTCACTTCCAGCTCCTCGGCATAGGTCACCTGAGGCCAACCCAGCTTCTCGGCAACCTGGCTTCCCACCTGCGCCGTGTCGCCATCTATCGCCTGCCGCCCCGCAACGATAATGTCGGGGTTGAGCTTCCGGACAGCACAGCTCAACGCATAACTCGTGGCCAGCGTATCGGCTCCGGCAAACTTGCGGTCGGTCAACAACACACCTCCGTCCGCCCCGCGAAACATCGCATCGCGAATAATATCGGCCGCCCGATGGGGGCCCATACTCAGGACCGTGACGGTACTTTGGGGATAAACATCCTTCAACCGCAACGCCTGTTCGAGTGCGTTGAGATCTTCGGGATTGAAAATTGCCGGCAATGCAGCGCGATTGACCGTCCCCTCGGGCGTCATAGCGTCCTTTCCGACATTTCGCGTGTCGGGCACCTGCTTGGCCAACACAACAATTTCAAATTTTTCTTTCATAAAAATTTTCAATTTGAATGAAAAATGAAAAGTGAAAAGTGAAAAATCAGCTACGCAAAAGCTACGCGCAAAAAATCTTCAATCTTTCTTCATTCATCATTCTTCACTCTTCATTTATCTTATTACAGTCTCTTCCCTGTCCGGCCCGACGGAGATGATGGCGACCGGTACACCCGTATGCTCCTCGATGAACTCCACATAAGCCTTGAACGCCTCCGGAAAATCGTCATACTTTCTCACGTCCGATATGTCGGCGTTCCATCCCGCCAATTCGACATAGATCGGCTCTATCGGCTCGTTGGTCTCGAACGGAAAATAGTCCAGCACCTCGCCCCCGACCTGGTAACCCGTACAAACCTTCAGCGTCTCGAACCCGTTCAACACATCGCCCTTCATCATAATCAGTCTGGTGGTGCCGTTCATCTGCACGGCATACTTCAACGCCACCATATCCAACCACCCGCAACGCCGCGGCCGACCCGTCGTCGAACCGTACTCCAACCCTATATCCCGCATACGCTCGCCATCACCGTCGAACAGCTCGGTAGGAAACGGCCCGCTCCCCACTCTGGTACAATAGGCCTTGAAAATCCCGTACACCTCGCCGATGCGATGCGGCGCAACGCCCAGCCCCGTGCACACCCCCGCACAAAGCGTAGTGGACGAAGTGACGAACGGATACGTCCCGAAATCGACATCCAGCATCGACCCCTGCGCCCCCTCGGCCAGCACTCTCGTGCCGCTGTCCAACATCTCGTTCACCACCCGCTCGCTCTCGATCAACCCGAGCGAGCGAACCACATCTATGCTGTCGAACCACCGTGCCTCATATTCGGAAATATCGAACTCGAAATCGTACCCCGACAACAGGCCGAGGTGTTTCTGCTTCAACGCCTCATAGCGCGACAGGAACTCGTCCGACAACACATCCCCCACCCTCAATCCGTTGCGCCCCGTCTTGTCCATATATGTCGGGCCGATGCCTTTCAGGGTGGAACCGATCTTGGACGAACCCTTGGCCTGTTCGCTTGCGGCGTCCAACATACGATGGGTGGGCAGGATAAGGTGGGCACGTTTGCTCACCAGCAGTTTGCTCCTCACATCCACCCCCGCCTCTTCGAGCCGGAGTATCTCGCCCGCCAGGATCACGGGGTCTATCACCACTCCGTTGCCTATGATATTGACGGTCGACGGGCGGAAAATTCCGCTCGGAATGGTGTGCAGCACGAACTTCTTGTCGTCGAAAATGAGGGTGTGCCCCGCATTGGGCCCGCCCTGAAAACGGGCGACCGCATCGTACCTGGGGGTCAACACATCCACCACCTTGCCCTTGCCTTCGTCGCCCCACTGCATCCCCAACACAACGTCTATTTGCTTCATCGATTTTTAAGGTTTCTTAGCGCGCAAATTGCGGACAAAGTTATGCAAAAAACTCCGGTTTTCCAAAAAAAAGCCCTAACTTCGCGCCGAAATGAAAAGACTCGTCGCCGTGATTTTGTTGCTTCTTGCCGTGTCTGTTGCCCACGGACAGTACGACAAGGCGTGGTTCTTTTGGATGGGTCGCAGGCATCTGGTCGAACAGGAGTACCGAGAGGCGATAAGGATTTACAATGCACTTTTGAGGGTCGATCCGGAGGACTCCGAAGCCTATTTTTTTCGCGGCATAGCCAAGGCCAATCTCGACGACAATCTGGGTGCGGAGGCCGACTTTTCGGCGGCCGTTCAGCACAATCCGCTCAACACGATGGCGTGGCACCACAGGGCGGTTTCGCGAATGCTGCTGGGCAATTACGACGAGGCTTTGGAGGACTTCGCAATGGCCATCGAGATCCGTCCCGACCTGCCCGGACCGTACTATTCCCGCGGTTACACCTATCTTATGAACCGCCAGTTCCCGGCCGCGATCGAAGACCTGACCACCTATATATTTCACAACAACCGTGTGGCCGACGCCTACCTGTTGCGCGGCTCGGCCCATCTTCAAAACCGCGACACGCTGAGCGCATCGGCCGACTTCGACCGTGCCATCTTCACCAATCGCGACGATCCGGAGGGTTACCTGCGCCGCGGAGGGCTGGCGATGGCAAGGGGCGATTATGCCGCGGCACTCACCGATTTCGATACGGCGGTGGCGCGCGACTCGTCCTACCTCAACTCCTATTTCAATCGGGCACTTGCGCGCGAAAGGTTGGGAAGGTTCCCTGGTGCGCTGAGCGACCTCGATAGGGTTATCGCGATGGATCCGGACAATCCCGTGGCGTACTACAACAGGGCTATCGTCAACAACCAGATGGGAAACTATTCGGCCGCCGTCGAAGACTACGACCGTGTCTCGGTGTTGTCGCCGGACAATGTTGTGGCGTACTATAACAGGGCGATTATCAAGCAGCGGTTAGGCGATTTGGCGGGGGCGGAGAGCGATTTTTCGCGTGCCATTTCGCTCTATCCCGACTTTGCGGCGGCCTATTCGGCACGTTCGGATGTGCGGTTCCTGTTGCGCGATACCCGCGGGGCGCGACAGGATCGGCAGATGAACGAACGCAAGATTGCCGAGTATCGTGCGCGGTTGTCGGAGGGCGAACAGCGGGCCGAAAAACGCGCCGAAGCGATCGACCCCACGGAGGAGGTTCAGGATCGGTTGATGTCGTTCGAGACGCGGTTTACGGGTACGAATTTCGACCGATTGGCTTCGGAGCGGGAGAATCTTGCGTTGTTGCCGCTGTTCCGGTTTACGCTTCGCACGCCCGACACGGTTCGGAGGGTCGGTCCGGTGCCATACTATTTTGCCGATATGGAGCGGTTCCGCCAGGACGTCGGGATGGAGAATCTGGCGTTTTCCAACAAGGAGCCCGACATCGCAATCGACGGGGCCGATGCACCGGAAGACCACGGATGGCAAGAGCTGTTCCGCCGCTCGATAACTCAGTCGCTCGTCCGGCAGTACACCAACTCGATAAACTCCATTTCGCAGGCGATTGCGTCGAACCCGACGAGCCCCTATCTTTATATCAACCGTTCGACCACGCGGGCGGAGATGATCGACTTCATCTCGTCGGTCGGGGCGAGCTCGTCGCAGCGGCTCACCATCGAGAGCGACCCCGAGCTGAGAATGCGCACCGGCGCGAGGCAGACGTATAACTACGACGAAGCCATTGCCGACCTCGACCGTGCCATCGAGCTGGAGCCAGGGTTTGCCTACACCTATTATAACCGCGCCAACCTGCTGGTGATGTCGGACCGGTTGCCCGAAGCTTTCGACGACTATACGCGGGCCATAGAGCTCAACCCCCATTTTGCCGAGGCCTATTATAATCGCGGGCTGGTCCAGATATATCTTCGTGACACGCGCAAGGGCTATTTGGACATCTCCAAGGCGGGCGAGGAGGGCATCGAGGCTGCTTACGAACTTATTGAACGCTATAATCCAAATTCAAATGACTAAAATTCTTAACGATTCGCGGTTTGCGAGGTGGAGCGCGCTGTTGTTGGTTGCGCTGATGATGTTTTTTTGCTATATGTTCGTCGACGTGCTGTCGCCGCTTCAGCAGATGCTCGAAACGGGGCGCGGATGGAGTCCCCAGGTGTTCGGCGCGGTGGTGGGGAGCGAATATTTTCTCAATGTTTTCGTGCTGTTCCTGATCTTTGCGGGCATCATTCTCGACAAGATGGGAGTGAGGTTCACGGGGCTGTTGTCGGCGGGGATAATGATCCTCGGTGCGGCGATAAAGCTCTATGGGGTGAGCGACACTTTCGCCCAAGGCGGCTTCGGTTACGACTTTTTCAGCTCGTTCTGGCCGGCGTTTCCTGCAAGTGCCAAGGTGGCTTGCGTGGGTTTCGCCATTTTCGGTTGCGGGGCCGAGATGGGGGGCGTGACGGTAACCAAGGCTATTGCCAAGTGGTTCAAGGGGCGCGAGATGGCTTTGGCGATGGGGCTTCAGGTGGGCATTGCGCGGCTGGGGCTGGCTGTGGCGATGATGTTTTCGAGCCGCCTGGCGACTATGGCTCCGGAGAGCATCGTGCGGCCGGTGGCGGTTGTGGGCGGATTGCTGTGTATCGGCTTTTTTTGTTATTTGGCCTTTTCGGTGATGGACCGCAAGCTCGATAAGCAGTTGGATGCCGCCAACGAGGGCCCGAGCGAGGAGTTTCGGGTGAGCGATTTGGGCAAACTGTTCCGCAGTCCGACCTTTATGATCGTTGCGGCTCTTTGCGTGCTATACTATTCGGCCATTTTCCCATTCCAGAAGTTTGCCGTGTCGATGCTTCAGAACTCCGATCTGGGTTCGTCGGCTCAGGGTGCGGCCGATCTGTTTGCGTTGTTTCCGGTCGGGGCGATGATACTCACTCCCATTTTGGGGGCTTATCTCGATTGGCGGGGACGGGGTGCGACGATGATAATCTGGGGTGCGCTGTTGATGTGTGGTTGTCATCTGATTTTTGCGCTGGTTCCGCTCACGGTGCCCATTGCTTCGGCGGCGATAGTGCTGCTTGGCATCTCGTTTTCGCTGGTTCCGGCAGCTTTGTGGCCGAGTGTTCCCAAGCTGGTCGAGGAGAGGTATTTGGGGAGCGGTTATTCGGTGATCTTTTGGATCCAGAACATCGGGTTGTGGGGTTTCCCCATCATCATCGGTTCGGCGTTGGAGGCGGCCAATCCGGGTGTTTCGGCGCGGTTGCAGGCTGGCGAAATGGCGGTTTATGATTATACTGTTCCGATGTTGATCTTTGCCTCGCTCGGTGTTGCGGCTTTTTTTCTCGGGTTGTGGCTCAAGGCGATGGACAAAAAACGTGGCTTCGGACTGGAACTGCCCAATGTAAAAAAATGAAAAGATGATAAGATGAAAATATGAAAAAATCAAAAAATCAAAAAAATTCCTCTTTATCTTTTCATCCTTTCATGTTTTCATATTTTCATAACCTATTATGAATACTTACCATCATCCTTCTCCTTTTGCTTTGGACTGCGGCGCGGTTTTGCCTTCGTTGGAGCTGGCTTATCACACCTATGGCTCGGCTGAGAACCCCGTGGTGTGGGTTTGTCATGCGTTGACGGCCAACAGCGATGTGGCGGATTGGTGGCCCGGGACGGTTGTCGAGGGCGGGTTTTTGGATCCCAAGAGATATTTTGTGGTTTGCGCCAACATTCTCGGGTCGTGTTATGGGTCGACGGGGCCGATGAGTGTCGATCCCGCGACGGGCGAGAGGTGGTACGACGATTTTCCGGCCCTCACCATTCGCGATATTGCGCGGGCGAATTTGCTGTTGGCCGACCATTTGGGCATTGCGCGGGTTCGCGCTATTGTGGGCGGCTCGATCGGGGGGTTCCAGGCGTTGGAGATGGAGATTCTCAGGCCCGGGTTTGCCGAGAGGTTGGCGTTGGTGGCTACTTCGGCGGTCGCCACTCCGTGGTGTGTTGCGCTCAATGAGAGCCATCGGATGGCGATAGAGGCCGATTGTTCGTGGGGCGAGCGGCGTGTGGATGCTGCGCAGAGGGGGCTTGCGGCGGCGCGGAGCATCGGTCTTTTGAGTTATCGGGGTCCGGCGGCGTATAATGCGACGCAGCAGGGCGAGGGTCGTGCGGCGAGCTATCAGCGTTATCAGGGCGAGAAGTTCGTGAAGCGGTTCGATGCTTATTCTTATTATGCTCTCACCCGCGCTATGGATTCACACGATGTTCGGGGCGGGTTGGACTCCATTGCTTGTCCGGTTTGCATCGTCGGCATCACGACGGATATTATTTTGCCGCCGGTGGAGCAGGAGTTTTTGGCCGGACATCTTCCGGATGCGCGGTTCCATTTGATCGAGAGCGATTTCGGCCACGACGGCTTTTTGGTGGAGCACCGAAAACTGAATGACATCTTCGCCCCGTTTATCTTATAATGTTTTTGGAAGTTATAATCAAAATTTATACCTTTGCGGCGTGAATTTTGCAGTTCCCAGTTCTAAATCTTCCGCATTATGACAATAATTCAACTCGAATATTTGTTGGCAGTGGCCAATCGGGGCAGTTTTTCGCTCGCCGCACAGGATTGTTTCGTCACCCAGCCGTCGCTCTCGATGCAGATCAAAGCTCTGGAAGAGGAGCTGGGGGTGGTTCTTTTGGATCGTTCCAAAAAGCCCGTCATCCCCACCGAGACGGGCGAGGTGGTGTTGCGCAATGCGCGCGAGGCACTCAAGAGCTATAATTATGTCCGCGAGTCGGTCAACGAGTTGAAGGGCGAGATTTCGGGAACTTTGCGCCTCGGCGTGATCCCGACGGTGGGCCCTTATCTGCTCCATAAATTTATTCCGACCTTCATTCGAAAGTATCCCAAGGTGGAGCTCGACATTTCGGAGATAGACGCGGTGGCTATCAACGAGATGTTGGAGCACGACCGGCTGGATGCCGCGCTTTTGGCGGGCGGCACGACCAACGAGGGCACGATGGAGTACGAGCTGTTCGGCGACCGGTTCCACGCCTATGTTTCGCCGTCGAACGATTTGTTCGAGCGGAGCAATATCAGGGTGGAGGATATAGATATGAGGCAGATTATACTTTTGCGTCAGGGGCACTGTATGCGCGACCAGATAATCGAGATTTGCGGCCCGAACCGCTATGCCAAGTCTCGGTACAATTTCGAGTGTGGTTCGTTGGAGACGGTGATGCGGATGGTCGATTGCACGGGCGGGATGACCATTCTGCCCGAGATGGCCATTCCTTATATCCCCGCCGACAAGAGGGACAACATAAAGCCGCTGGCCAAGGGGTTGTTGTCGCGCAAGATAGCTTTGGCGGTGAGGCGGACGTATGTCAAACACTCCATCATTTCCGCGTTGCGCGAGGCCGTTTTAGAAAGTCATAAAGATTAGCGGCGTTTCGGCAATGCTCAAATAAATTTGGCATTGCGCTCAACTTGCGCTATATTTGTCCCCTTGTATGGATAAATTGTTGAAGACCATTGTCGAGGCGGCCGGAGATAAGAAGGCCAATAATATCGTGTCGTTGGATATGCGTGGGGTGGAGGGAGCTATTTGCAAGTATTTCGTGATATGCAGTGCCGATTCGACCACCCAGGTGGGTGCGATATGCGACGGGGTGGAGAAGGACGTTTTCGATCGCCTCGGCCAGAAAGTTTGGAGGGTGGACGGCAGGGCCAATTGCCTGTGGATAGCGATGGATTATGTCGACGTGGTGGTCCATATTTTTCAGACCGAGATGCGCGATTTTTATAAGCTCGAACAGCTGTGGGCCGATGCGCCCGTGACACGTTATGAAGAAGACTAATATCAAACCTGTTTTACCCTCCAAGCCTGCCGGAAAGCCCTCTCCGTTTATGTGGGGTTGGCTGGTTATTTTTGCTTTGACGCTGGTGTGGTGGGTGTTTGTGGGCAACGAGGCGGGAGCGCCGAAAGCGAGCAATTGGAGCGAGGTGAAGGAGCTGGTTTCGAAGGGCGAGGTGGAGAAGATAGTGGTGGTCAATCGCGAGCGGGCGGAGGTTTTTGTCGAGGGGCAGGATGCGGCGGCGTATGAATTTACCATCGGGTCGGTGGAGGTTTTCGACAACGACCTCAAGCAGGCCAATGAACAGTTCGGGCAGAGTGTCGTGCTCGATTATCGCAATGAGCGGGGCGGTTTTCTGGGGACGTTGGTGGGCTTTTTGCCGTGGCTGCTTATTATCGGTTTTTGGATATTTTTGATGCGCGGTATGGGGGGTGCGATGGGCGGCCCGGGCGGTATGATGGGGGTGGGGCGCGCCAAGGCTCAGATTTTCGATAAGGAGAAGCAGGAGAAGATAACCTTTAAGGATGTTGCGGGGTTGGAGGAGGCCAAGGTGGAGATAATGGAGATAGTCGACTTCCTCAAAAAGCCCGAGAAGTATAAGGATTTGGGGGGCAAGATTCCTAAGGGGGCGTTGTTGGTTGGTCCTCCGGGTACGGGCAAGACGTTGCTGGCCAAGGCGGTGGCGGGTGAGGCCGATGTGCCGTTCCTGTCGATAAGCGGGAGCGATTTTGTGGAGATGTTTGTCGGGGTGGGAGCTTCGCGTGTTCGCGACCTGTTCCGGCAGGCTAAGGAGAAGGCTCCGTGTATCCTTTTTATCGACGAGATCGACGCCATCGGGCGGGCGCGTGGACGTGGAGCGGGTAGCTTCGGGGGCAACGACGAGAGAGAGAGTACCCTCAACCAGTTGCTTACCGAGATGGACGGGTTTGGGACGAATGCGGGGGTGATACTTTTGGCGGCGACCAACAGGGCCGATATTTTGGATAAGGCGTTGATGCGTGCGGGTCGGTTCGACAGGCAGATAGAGGTGGGGTTGCCGGAGATACGGGAGCGGGAGCAGATTTTCGATGTTCATTTGAAGAAATTGAAGCTTGCGCGGGGGTTGGATCGCTCGTTCCTGGCCAAGCAGACGCCCGGGTTTTCGGGTGCCGACATTGCCAATGTGTGTAACGAGGCTGCTTTGATCGCGGCGCGGGGTAATAAGAGCTCGGTGGGCAAGGCCGATTTTTCGGCGGCCATAGATCGGATAGTGGGCGGGTTGGAGCGGCGCAGTTTGGTGATGAGCCCTGAGGAGAAGAAGTTGACGGCGTTCCACGAGGCGGGTCACGCGACGGTGAGCTGGTTCTTGAAAAACGCCGACCCGTTGATCAAGGTCACGATTATTCCGCGGGGCAAGGCGTTGGGAGCGTCGTGGTACCTGCCCGATGAGCGGCATAATACGACCAGGGAGCAGTTTTTGGATAAGATCGCGTCGCTGTTGGGGGGACGGGTGACGGAGCAGATGTTTTTCGGAACCGCCGAGACCGGGGCGTTGAACGATTTGGAGCGGGCGACCAAGATGGCTTACGCTATGGTGGCCTTTTTCGGAATGAGCGAGCGGATTGGGAACCTCTCTTATTACGACTCGACGGGCAATAGCGATATGGCGTTTACCAAGCCGTTCAGCGAGAAGACCGCGCAGCAGATCGACGAGGAGACCAAGAAGATACTTTTGGAGGCGGAGGCTATGGCTCGGGAGGTTATCGAAGCTCACCGTGAGGGTTTGACCCGGCTTGCCGAGAGGTTGTTGGAGCGCGAGACGGTGTTTACGGAGGATGTCGAGGAGATTTTGGGGGCGCGCAATGGGTGAGTTTGTTAGGAGATCGTTGACGGGGATCGGGTTTGTGGCCGTTGTGGTTGGGGCTGTGTTGTATTCTTTTCTCTCTTTCGCGGTCTTGTTGGCGGTTGTTTTGGTGGGGTGTTTGGTGGAGTATTTCAGGCTCGCGAGGTTCTCGTTTTTGAGTTTTTTGGGTGCTGTTGTTTTCATCGTTTTGCCGCTGTTTACGTTTATGTTTTTCCGTATGGGCGAAGATATTGCCGAAGCCCGACCGGCAACCGACGGTTGGGTTACGCTGATGATTTTTGCGACTATTTGGGCGAATGATGTGGCGGCCTATTTGACCGGAAGTCGGTGGGGTCGGCACAAGATGGCACCGAAGATTTCGCCCAGGAAGAGCTGGGAGGGGTTTGTCGGGGGGATTGTGGGGGCTGTTGCGGTTGGGGGCGTGATGATTTGGTTTTTCGGGCTTCCCTGTTATTACGTTGTTGCCACTCCGGTTATTGCTCTTGCGGCTGTTGGGGGCGATTTGGCGGAGAGTTGGTTGAAACGGCGGGCGGGGGTGAAGGATTCGGGGCGGGTGTTTCCCGGGCACGGTGGGTTTTTGGATCGGTTCGATGCGGTGTTGGGGGTCGGGACGGTTGGTTTTTTGTCAATGGTTATATTTTTGTTGTTTAGATGAATATCAGTAAGGAGGCTCGGGTGGTGGTGCCCGCGGCGGTGGTTGTGTTGGGTTTTTTGACCCTTTTGTTTATTTTTCTCTCTATGCTGGCTTTTGCCGGCACTCCTTTTGTTCGGGGTTGGATGGTGGCGGGTTTTTGGGGAGCGGCGGGGGTGGTGACGTTGGGGTTTGTGGTTTGGTTTTTTCGGGTTCCCGGTCGGCCGGTTCTCAGGGACGAGGCTTCGGTGTTTTCGCCGTGCGACGGAAGGGTGATAGGGGTCGAGCAGGTGACGGAAGATGAGGTGACGGGTGAGCGGAGGTTGAAGATTTCGGTTTTTATGTCTATTACGGATGTCCATCTCAATTGGTTTCCGGTGGGTGGCGAGGTGGTCTATTTCAAGCACCATAACGGCCATTATCATATTGCTTCGCATCCGAAGGAGAGCGAGGACAACGAGCACACGACCATTGCGGTCGAGTCGGGTCGCGGGGTGGTGGTTTTTCGGCAGATAGCGGGGTTTGTGGCTCGGCGGATCGTGTCGTATGCGAGGGTGGGCGCGGTTGTGGAGCAGAATACTCCTTGCGGGTTCATTAAGTTCGGCAGCCGGATGAATGTTTATGTTCCGGCGGGCGCCGAGGTTTTGGTCGGGAAGGGCGATCGGGTCGTCGGTTCGCAGACGGTTATTGCACGGCTGGGGATATGACGCGGGGCACGGTGGTTCGGGGCACGGTGGTTCACGGTCGTGGGTTGGGGCGTGGGTTGGGCTATCCGACGGCCAATATTGCGCTCGATGGCACGGATGTTCGGGGGGGTGTTTGGGAGGCGCGGGTGGGTTCTCATCGGGCCGTTGCGTTTGTCGACGGGGGGGCAGACGGGGGGGTGTTGGAGGTGCACATTCTCGGGTTTTCGGGCGACCTTTACGGTTCTGTCATCGAGGTGGAGTTGTTGAGATTCATACGGCCGAAAATAGTTTTTTCCTCTCCCGAGGAGCTCAGAAGCCAGATTGCGGAGGATATTTTATTGATCGATAATTAATTTTTTCAGCCCGCCCGACCCCCCAACGGGCGGGGCTGACGATTCGCAAAGCGAATCGAAATCATTTTCACTCATTATGGATTATAAGGTTGCTGATATTGGCTTGGCCGAGTGGGGCCGCAAGGAGATAGAGATCGCTTGTCACGAGATGCCCGGGCTCGTGGCATTGAGGGCTAAGTATGGTAAGACGAAACCTTTGCGCGGGGCACGGATTATGGGGTCGTTGCATATGACTATCCAGACGGCGGTGTTGATCGAGACGCTGGTCGAGCTGGGGGCGGAGGTGAGGTGGTGCAGTTGTAATATTTTTTCGACCCAGGATCACGCGGCGGCGGCGATTGCGGCGGCGGGGGTTCCGGTTTTTGCGTGGAAGGGCGAGACGCTGGAACAGTATTGGTGGTGCACGGTGCAGGCGTTGAGCTTTCCGGATGGCAGGGGGCCCAATTTGATCGTCGACGACGGGGGCGATGCGACGCTGTTGATCCATAAGGGGTGGGCGGCCGAGAACAACGCCGAAAGCCTGAATTATGCGCCCGAGAGCTATGAGGAACAGGTGGTTATCGAGACGTTGAAACGCGTTCTGGCGGATGAACCGCACAAGTGGCACAATTGTGTTGCCGATTTAAAGGGGGTTTCGGAGGAGACCACCACGGGGGTGCACCGGTTGTACAGGATGCTTGAAAAGGGCGAGTTGCTTTTTCCGGCCATCAATGTGAACGACTCGGTGACGAAGAGCAAGTTCGACAATCTTTACGGTTGCCGTGAGTCGTTGGCGGATGGCATTAAGCGGGCGACGGATGTGATGATTGCGGGTAAGGTGGTGGTGGTTTGCGGTTATGGCGACGTGGGGAAGGGGTGTGCCAGATCGATGAGGAGCTATGGGGCGCGGGTTATTGTTACGGAGATCGACCCGATTTGCGCTTTGCAGGCGGCGATGGAGGGCTTCGAGGTGATGACGGTGGATGATGCGCTCTCGGAGGGGAACATTTATGTGACGTGTACGGGCAATCGCGATATTATCACGCTCGAACAGATGGAGCGGATGAGGGATCAGTCGATTGTGTGCAACATCGGCCACTTCGACAATGAGATCCAGGTTTCGCGGTTGGAGGGTGCTGCGACCAGGAGCACCGTGAAGCCGCAGGTCGACAGGTACACTTTTGCGGACGGGCACTCGATTTTTCTTTTGGCGGAGGGTCGGTTGGTGAATTTGGGTTGCGCGACGGGCCATCCGTCGTTTGTGATGAGTACGTCGTTTACCAATCAGGTGCTGGCTCAGCTTATGTTGTGGGAGAACGATATGGCGGTGGGGGTTCACCGCTTGCCGAAAGGATTGGACGAACAGGTTGCGCGGTTGCATTTGGGCAGTCTCGGGGTGCGGTTGACCACCCTGACACCGGAGCAGTCGAGGTATATCGACACTCCTGTCGGCGGCCCCTTCAAGCCCGAACATTATCGGTATTGAGTCGACGATTATTGAGATTTAATTATTATCTTTGCAGTGAAATAGGAGTTTGACAACTCTTGAATCGAGTTCCGTAAATTACCACGTTTGCTCAAAACCTTGATTCGGATTGTCTGCTCGGGGCGTGTCTTGGCACTTGTTGTGCTTTGGGACGGCTCTGGGCGTGGGCAATTTTTTAAGGTTTGGGGTTGTGGTAAACCTACGGGCTCGGAAATTGTTCCGCGCCTTTTTTTGTGCGCGGCTGTGAGACGACATTTTCCCAAAAAGCAGCTATTGTACACCTTGTTCCGCAGGAACCCCTTGCTCTCCGAAGCAGGGGTTTTTGTTTTCGCCCGTCGGCGGCCCCTTCAAGCCCGAACATTATCGGTATTGATCAGTGATTAATGATTAATGGGCTACGCGGAAGCCACGCAGACCTCGAAAAAACTCGTAATTCGTAACTCGTAACTCGTAATTTATTTGCTATTCTTATAGCTTTCGCGGATGCCGATGACGATCGAATTGGAAAAACCGGCCTCCTCCATAGCGTTCAACCCGCGAATCGTGAACCCCCCGGGCGTGATAACCTTATCTATCTCGACCTCCGGATGACCTCCCTCCTCCAACAACAACCTCACCGCACCCTTCAACGTCTGAAGAATGATCCCATAAGCCTCCGACGAACTGAACCCTGCCTCGGCCGCCCCGTTCATCATCGCCCGCACATACCGCATAACATAAGCTATCCCACAAGACCCCACCGCCATAGCCGCCGGCAACAACCGCTCCGGAACTACCATCGTCTGCCCCATTTCGCTAAAAATGGCCTCCGCCAACTTGGTCTGGGCCGCATTGGCGTTGTACACCGAAATGAAAGTCATACTGTCGTTCAGCGAGATGGCGAGGTTGGGCATCACCCGAAAAAGTATCGGCCGGGCCGGGCTCTTAACCCCGTCGAACATATAGCTGCACAGCTCCTCGAAATCGACCCCCGCAACGACCGAAAACAGTATCTGCTTGTTGTAGTCGATCAGGTCCCTGAACTCCGCGATGCACTGCTTGGCGGCGTGGCTCTTGACGGCCAGCACCAGCATATCGGCCCCCTTGACGGCCTTTCTGACATCTTTGGTGAGCACAAAAGGCAGCCCCGTCGCCGCCAAAGTCTTCAACGCCTCCGGGCGCGTGTCGACACAAGTGATGTCCTCGGCATTCAAAAACGTACCCCGAGCCAAACCACAGGCGATAGCCCCGCCCAAATTCCCAGCACCGATAATTGTCGCGTTCATAAATATTTACTATTTTTGCATTCCGGTTAATCTAATTCACAAAAATAAAAAAAATTATGCAAATTGTATCTGTTCATGCAAGAGAAATCCTCGATTCGCGCGGAAATCCCACGATCGAGGTAGAGGTCTCCACCGTCAGCGGTGCTTTCGGACGTGCGGCCGTACCCAGCGGGGCATCGACCGGCGAAAACGAAGCGTTGGAGCTCCGCGACGGCGATAAAAACCGCTATCTGGGCAAAGGGGTGAGCAAAGCCGTTGCCAATGTCAACGACATCATCGCACCCGAAGTTATCGGCCTCAACGTGACCGACCAGGTGGGGATCGACCACCTGATGATAGCGCTGGACGGCACTCCGACCAAGAGCAAACTGGGTGCAAACGCAATTCTGGGCGTTTCGCTGGCAGTCGCAAGGGCTGCGGCGGACTATTTCGGGTTGCCGCTCTATCGTTATATCGGCGGAACGAACGCCAAGACCCTGCCCGTGCCGATGATGAACATCATCAACGGCGGTTCGCACTCCGATGCGCCTATCGCTTTTCAGGAATTTATGATCCGTCCGGTGGGCGCTTGCTGCTTCAAGGAGGGTGTGAGGATGGGTGCCGAGGTGTTCCACGCGCTCAAAAAGGTGTTGCACGATCGCGGCTTGTCGACCGCAGTGGGCGACGAGGGCGGCTTTGCTCCGGCACTGAACGGGACCGAAGATGCGCTGGAATCGATCATTAAGGCTGTCGAAGCGGCCGGCTACAAGCCCGGAAAGGATGTGACCATCGGTCTGGACTGCGCTGCCTCGGAGTTCTTCAAGGACGGGGTGTACGACTACACCAAGTTCGAAGGGGCAAAGGGTGCGAAACGTTCGAGCAAGGAGCAGGTGAAGTTCCTGGCCGATCTGGTGGCCAAATACCCCATCGACTCGATCGAGGACGGGATGGGCGAGAACGATTGGGAGGGCTGGAAGATGCTGACCGACGAGCTGGGAGGCAAATGCCAGCTGGTGGGCGACGACCTGTTCGTGACCAACGTGGAGTTCCTGCGCAAGGGCATCGAGATGGGGTGTGCAAACTCGATCCTGATCAAGGTGAACCAGATCGGGTCGTTGACCGAAACCCTCGACGCTATCGAGATGGCGCATAGGGCGGGCTACACTTCGGTGACGTCGCATCGTAGTGGCGAGACGGAGGATAGCACCATTGCCGACATCGCCGTGGCGACCAACAGTGGCCAGATCAAGACCGGCTCGATGTCGCGCTCGGACAGGATGGCAAAGTACAACCAGTTGCTTCGCATCGAGGAGGAGCTGGGGCCCGAGGCGATTTACGGCTACGCTAAGGTTTATAAGAAATAGGCGGACCGCCGTGGCTTTTCACTATCCCCTGCCCATCCTCGGGCGGGGGATTTTTTAATTGAGAGTTGAGAATGGAGAGTTGAGAATTAGATAATTGGCTACGCGGGCGCCGTCATTCCGAACGAATGTTAGGAATCTCATCGGTCAGCCGCCAGCGGGGAATGAATTTATTCAGTCCCCGCGTCGGGGGGCGGGTGACTGACGAGGTCTGCGACCTCGAAAAAATTAATGCACTGCGTGCCTTGATTGTGTCTTCGACTCTCGCCTTGCGCCTCAGCCATTCGAGCAAGACTCGATGGCCCTTGGCTTGTCGTCGGGTCATCTGGCACACCTCACGCCCCTGCCCGCGCGCCCTAATTCTCCACTCTCAACTCTCCACTCTCAATTCTCAACTATTACCCTGCTCCGGTTGTCGGGCGTGAGGGGTGAGTGTTTGCCGATGTACGATTCCAGAACGGAGGTGACCAGATAGTCGGTGTCGGTCATCGTTCCTTGAAAATCGAAGTCATAGTTCTTGAACAGATAGTCGGGCATAGCGACGCTATACAGGTCTGCCGACGGTGTCAACACCACATCCACAGCCTCCCCTGCCTCGTTGGTTTCGATAACGTAGCTCACTCCGCTCGGCAGAATATCGACAGAGCCGCCCTGTTTGCTGTTGGAGTTGAAGGTGCCCATTATCAACCCTTTCAGTTGCCCCGCGGTCATCCGGAGGGTGTATATTTCGCTAAGAAAGGGGTCGATGCGGAATATGTCGGCCATCGAAACCGCCCCTGCCAGAGTGTCGAGCCTCACCCCGCCCGAGTGGTAGAGCGCGACGTCGACCCCCGTGTATACACGAATGGCGTCGGTCACCAGATTGTCCACCCCGTGCTCGTCCATCGGGCTTCGGAGCTCGCCCATCGGAGCATCGAGCCGCGGATTGTCCTTGATGTGCGCCACCAGCTCGGCAAATCGGGGCGAGGGCGCAATGGTGTCGAGCCGCACCACCTCGCTCCGGCTCACGCGGGCGTGCTGGTTGTTATCGCTGCGGATTGTGGTCACGGTGGCGTACCTCAACCGGCTTTCGGCCTGGGTGATGACGGTTTTACCCACACTGACGAGCGTGTCTAAAAGCGTGTGGCTATCGCCGCCGATGACGAGGTCGAAGATGGGCACCCTTTCCGCCAGCTCCACATCGCGGTCGAAGCCGATGTGGGTGAGGGCAACCATACAGTCCACCTGCTCGGCGAGCGGGGCGTATTCGGCGGCCGTTTCGAACACGTCGGGAAAGCTCAACCCCTCGAAATGCTCAGCCTTGCCCTCGGGCCTGTGGTCGGGCGAAAAGTTGGTCGTCAACCCCACGAAAGCGAACCGGATGCCGTCGCGTTTCAGCACTTCGTACTCTTTTATGCCATCCAGTCCCTTCACATTTGCCCCCAGCACCGGAAATTTCATTTGCCCGACGCGCTCTTCGAGCAGGGGTTGTCCCCAGTCGAATTCGTGGTTGCCCAGCACCGCCAGGTCGTAACCCAGCTCGTTCATCAGCTCGACGATGGGGTAAAGGGGCGGCTCGGCCAGATCGACGAACGGATCGCCCGTCCATCGGTCGCCCCCGTCGAGGAGCAGCACACGGTGGCGGCCATAGACTGTTCGCAGGCTGTCAACCAGCGTGGCCAGCCGCGGAAAGTTGTCGATCGACGAGTGAATATCGTTGGTGGATACCACGACCACCGTTTCGACCTTATAGCAGTCGGTCAGCAGACCGAGCAACAACACGAGAATGAACTTTTTCATAGCTATCCGACAAACCATTTTTTGAACTCGCTCACACGGTCTTTGCTCACCACGATGCGCTCGGGGGTCTTAACGGTCAACACAAGCGACAACCGACTGCCGAACCACACGGCCAGCTCCTTCACCGCTCCTCGCGCAACGATAAACTGCCGGTTGGCGCGAAAAAAATCGTCGCCCGAAAGGATTTTCGACAGGCGGTCGAGCGAGCGGTCCATAGGCAAAACCCGTCCGTCGAAACAAAACGCCCGCACCCGTTCCTGCGAGGTATAGAAAAAAGCCACCTCCTCCACCCGCAGTGGAATTATCTTGTCCTTGACCGGAATGAGGAAAACGCGCTTCATCTCGCCCACCCGCTCCCGAACTTCGGCCGCCGTCAAACGGTGCAACTTCTCCACCGCCCGCCGCAAGTCTTCCTCCTTGATGGGCTTCAACAGATAGTCTATGCTGTTGACCCGAAACGCCTCCAACGCATATTTGTCGTACGCCGTGGTGAATATCACCGGACTTGTCACCTCCACGCGGTCGAACACCCGGAAGCTCTCGCCGTCGGCCAGATGGATGTCCATAAATATGAGGTCGGGAGCGGGATTGGCACCCAGCCACCCCACCGTCTCCTCGACGCTGTCGGTCACCGCAACGACGCGCGAGTCGGGCAGCACCTTCCTCACCATCGCTTCCAGACCGCGCGCAGCAGCCGTTTCGTCCTCGACTATCAGAATGTTCATCATTTCCGAATTGTTACGGAGACACTGCGGGCCTTGCCTCCCATCGGCGGAGCGAGCTTGGCCAACACGACATCGACCGACAAAATCCGAGGAGACAACCCCATCACCGCCTGACGTATCCGCCACGCCGCGTGCTCGATGGTCCGCGAAGGGATGGCCATCTGCTCTTTTACGGCCTCAAAAACCTCGACATAGTTGACCGTCCGGCCCACATCGTCGCCCTCGACCTCGCCCTCGACCTCCATCCGTACATCGACCGTGAAGTCGCCCCCCACCGTCTGCTCGACGTCGTAACAGCCGTGCCGCGCCCGAAGCTCGATGCGCTCTATTTCAATCGTGTAGATCATAAACCCTTCGTTTAACCTCCTGCGCCGCGGCCAGATTATCGCCCATCGCGCACAACTCTTCCGCCGGAATAGCCTCGCCGAACACCAGCCGAAAATGGCCGCCCTTCTGCGAAAACATCTCGGAGGGCAACAGGATCTGCTCCAAATTGAAGCGCAAACCCAACCGTTTTCGCCACGCCGCCACCCTGTAAAACCTGTTCGACAACCGCCCCTCCACGTAGACCGGAACCACCTGCCGCCCCGTTTGGATAGCCCGCTTCACAAAATTGGGCCGCCACTGTAAATCGCAAATCTCGCCGCCTGGAAACCTCCTCGAACAGAGCCCCGCCGGAAAGGTGAGCACCGGAACGTCGCCCGCAAAAACCTCGCGCATCATAACGGCATAGCTGCCCCGTTGCGCCCCGCTCTTATTGACCGGCACAAAAATGGGCTTCAGCGGATCGAGATACATCAACAGGTCGTTCACCACCACCCGCACGTCGCCGAAATGCGACCCTATCACCTCGGCCAGCATCATTCCGTCCATCCCGCCGAACGGATGGTTGGCCGCAAAAATATATCGCCCCTTCACATCCAGCCGCTCCAACCCCACCGCTTCGTATGTCACCCCAGCGTAGTCGAAAAACCCCCTCAGAAACTCCATCGGAGAGGCGTCGGCATATTTTTCCAGAACATAATTGAGTTCCCGCTGTCGGATCACCCGCTCCAACCACCGCACAACGAACGGCGGCACGGGCCATCGTTTGGCTGAAACTATCTCGGACAACGAAATCTTAGTCATATATCAGGGGCGAAGTTACGAAAAAAATTCGTATTTTTACGGCAAATTTTGAGCAAGGAGTTCTACCATACACCCGTGCTGTATCGAGAGTCGCTGGACCTGCTCGATATTCGTCCCGCGGGGGTCTATGTCGATTTGACATTCGGCGGCGGGGGTCATTCGCGGGGGATTCTCGAACGGTTGGGAGCCGGCGGCCGCTTGTTTGCCTTCGACCAGGACGAGGAGGCGGCGGCGAGGACTTTGGACGATCCGCGGTTCACCTTCATCAGGGGCAATTTCCGGTTTATGCGCTCGTTGTTGCGACAGCAGGGGGTGCGGGAGGTGGATGGCGTTTTGGCCGATCTGGGGGTTTCGAGCCGCCATTTCGACAGTGCCGAGCGCGGATTTTCGTTTCGGGCGGACGGGCCGCTCGATATGAGGATGAATCGAAGCGGCAGACTGACGGCCGGGGATGTCGTCAACAGCTATGATGCGCCGGCTCTGATCCGTATTTTTCGCGATTATGGCGAGCTGGGAGATGCGCATAAGATTGCGGGGCGGATTGTGGAGGCGCGGCGGTTTTCACCGTTGCAAACCACGTTCGAGTTGACGGAGACGGTCAGGCCGCTTGTGCCGCGCAGTGACGAGAGCCGCTGGTTGTCGCGCCTTTTTCAGGCGTTGCGCATCGAGGTGAATGGCGAGATGGATGCGTTGGAGCGGGCGTTGGAGCAGAGCTTGAAGGTGTTGCGGCCTGGCGGGAGGTTGGTTGTGATTTCCTACCATTCGTTGGAGGATCGGGTGGTGAAGCGGTTTTTTCGGGCGGGCGAGAAGGATTTTTATGGTCGGGTGGTGAGTGCCTGGGACGATTTTTCGCGCAAGGCCGCCCTGCCGACCGAACGGGAGATTGCCGAAAATCCCCGCAGTCGGAGTGCGAAGTTGCGTTATGGCATAAAAAAACTTGGCGATGGGCAGAGTTCGTAAGGCGGTCGGCGGGGTTTTCAGCGGCAGCATATTGTCGGCCGAGTGGATGAGGCGCACGTGGCCTTATCTTATCGTGCTGGTCGTGTTGTTGGTGTTTTATGTCGCCCACACCTTCTATTTGCAACAGTTGCACCTTCGTCGGCAGGCGTTGGAGCGGCAGGTGAGGGAGCTGGGCATCGAGGCGGTGCACCGGACGGCCGAGCGGGTGCGGGAGACGCGCCGGAGTGCCATTGTTAAACGATTGGAGGAGAAGAACATCGAGTTGAAAGAGTTCTCACATCCGGTTCGGACTATTGAAGTGAAGTGAAACCTCGCAAGGAGAGAAATATCAAAAAGGAGATAATGCTGCGCGTTCAGTGGCTTTATGTCCTGTTTGTGCTCACGGCATTGGGCATTTTCGGGCGGATAGTGTGGTTGCAGTATGGGCCCGAGGGGGCGTCGTTGCGCGAGAAGGTGGAGGAGCGCACGTTCACTATGCAGCGCATCGACGGACAGCGGGGCGAGATTTTTGCGGCGGATGGGAGCTTGCTTGCGACCAGTGTGGTGATGTACTATTTGGGGATGGATTTTGCGGTGGACAGCTTGACGGCGGGCAGGTTCAACGGCAATGTTTCCGCCCTTGCCGACAGTTTGGCTGCTCTTTTTGGCGACAGGTCTGCCGGAGAGTATGAGGTTTTCCTGCGTGAGGGTTATGCGGGACGAGGCCGAAGGGGTTACAGACGGTTAAATTCGCGAATGATAAGTGTGGACGAGCTCAGGCGGGTGCTCACTTTTCCGCTTTTGAAGGATCGGCCGGGCTTCGGCGGGTTGTCGTTGGAGCGGGTTTACCACCGCGAGCACCCTTTCGGGCCTTTGGCGGAGCGGACGTTGGGGCAGACGCGCACGGTGTATGACACGTTGGTGGTGCCGACGCGCGATTCGACTCGGAAGCGGGTGGAGACGATGTTGACCGAGCGGGGGTTGTATGGCATCGAATATTCGTTCGACGACCGGTTGAGGGGGACGAGCGGGTGGCAGATGATGCAGAAGCAGACGCAGCGGTTTTCCACTCCGGTGGCAAGTCCGCTCAATGTCGAGCCGGTGAACGGGTTGGATGTGACCACGACGCTCGATATGGATTTCCAGGATGTGGCGCACGATATGTTGTCCCGTCAGTTGGTCAGGCACGGGGCGTTGTATGGCACGGTGGTGCTGATGGAGGTCGCCACGGGTCACATCAAGGCGATGGCTAACCTGCAACGCTTCGGCGAGGAGTGCCGCGAGGTGAGCAATTACGCCGTCGGAGGGCGGTTCGAGCCTGGTTCGACGTTCAAGCTGGCCACGCTTTTGGCGTTGTTGGACGACGGTATGCGGCTGAGCGATATGGTTGCGGTGGGGAACGGACGGTTGGAGCTGCGCAGTGCCGAGTTTACGGACGACCACGTGCCGGAGGCTCCTTATGAGACGTTGAAGCGGGTGTTCGAGACCTCGTCCAATGTCGGTTTTGTTCAGGCGGTCGAGCAGCGGTTCAAGGAGCGGGGTCGGGAGCGCGAGTTTGTCGACTATATTGCGGCGTTGGGTTTCGACCGGCCGTTGGGTACGGGCATCGTGGGCGAGGCGACGCCGATTTTGCATCGGCCGACACCGGAGGCTACGCGGCTCGGTCGGTGGAGCAGCAATTCGGCGGCTTTTATGTCGCACGGTTATGGGTTGGAGGTGAGCCCGTTGCATACGTTGACGCTGTATAATGCGGTGGCTAACGACGGGGTGATGGTGCGGCCGATGCTGGTGAGCGGGCTCTGCAATTCGCTGGGTGAGACGGTGGAGGAGTTCGAGAGCGAGGTGGTCAATCCGCGGATCGCACCGCGGCGGACGATAGATGCCGTCAGGGAGAGTTTGGAGGGGGTGGTCGATCAGGGTACGGCGCGGGTGCTGCAAAATCCATATTATCGCGTTGCGGCCAAGACGGGCACGGCACAGCAGCTCACCGACGGGCGGTATTTGGGGGGACACCGCGGACAGATATATATGGCGACGATGGTGGGTTATTTTCCGGCGGACGAGCCGCGGTATAGTTGCATTGTGTCGATTTGGACGCGGTTCAATGCTGCGGGCGATGTGTTTTACGGGTCGAACCTTGCGGGGCCGGTGTTTAAGGCTGTGGCGGACAGGGTTTATGTGACCCACTATGAGTGGCAGAGGCCGATTTTAGTTGAGAATTGAGAGTTGAGAGTTGAGAATTATTTTTTGTACCGTCATTGCGAGGAGCCGGAACGGCGACGTGGCAATCTAAGCGCGCGACCGTGTGTCGCATCTTGATTTATGATTACATTCGATTCCAGAGAAGTAAATAGGGGCGACACTTTTGTCGCTTTGCGGGGCGCGGGTGTGGATGGCCACGACTTCATTGGCGACGCCATCGAGCGCGGCGCGGCGCGGATAGTGTGCGAACGGGTGCCAAGCGAAATCGCAGAGTGGCGCAAGAGCCGGAGCATTTTAGCCGAGCCGGTCGCGCGGCCTGCGGGGCGCGAGGGTGCGGAGGGGAAATCACCCGAGCAACTTTGCGAAGCAACTGCGAGGGAAGTTCGCCCAAAGCACCCAGGCGAGGATAACCTGCGGAGGAAATTGTGCCACGAAGCAGATAGCGAGGAGGGCATCGAATTTATCGTAGTCTCCGATTCCCACCGCGCACTGGGCGAGTTGGCGGCCGAATATTACGGTCATCCGTCGCAGAAGTTGAAATTGGTCGGCATCACGGGCACGAACGGCAAGACCACCACCGCCACCCTGCTGTGCGATCTTGCCCAAAAGCTGGGCCATCGGGCGGGGCTCATCTCGACGGTGGAGTATCGGGTGGGCGACAGCGTTTTGCCATCGACCCACACCACGCCCGATCCGGTGAGGCTCAACCGAATGATGGCCGAGATGGTCGATGCGGGGTGTGAATATTGTTTTATGGAGGTCAGCTCACATTCTGTCGTTCAGCAGCGCATTGCGGGGTTGGAGTTTGCGGGAGGGGTGTTCACCAACATCACCCACGACCATCTGGATTATCACGGAACTTTCGCGGAGTATATTGCCGCTAAGAAGCGATTTTTCGACGGTTTGCCCGTGGGGTCGTTTGCGTTGGTCAATGTCGACGACCGGAACGGACGGGTGATGGTGCAGAATACGGGGGCGCGGGTGCGGACGTTTTCGCTGCGGGCGATGGCCGATTATCGGTGCCGGATCGTGGAGCAGCACGCCGACGGGACGCTTTTGCAGATGGACGGCGTGGAGCTGTGGACGGAATTTGTCGGCAGGTTCAACGCTTACAATTTGTTGTCGGTTTATGGCGTGGCGCGCGAGTTGGGGTTCGACAGGGCGGAGGTTTTGCGGGTTATTTCGGCGTTGAAGCCTGTCAGCGGGCGGTTCGAGACGATGCGGAGCGATGGAGGGGTTGTCGGCATTGTCGATTATGCCCATACGCCCGATGCGTTGGAGAATGTTTTGGGTGCGATTGCCGAGATACGCGGGGCGGGGTCGCGGGTTTATACCGTTGTGGGTTGTGGGGGCGAGCGGGATCGGGCCAAGAGGCCGGTGATGGCGCGCATTGCGGCGGCGGGGAGCGATATGGCGTTCCTCACTTCGGACAATCCGCGCAGCGAGGATCCGGCGGCAATTTTGGAGGAGATGAGGGCGGGTTTGGGTCCTGCCGACAGGGCTGTTTGTGTGCCCGATCGGCGTGAGGCCATTCGTGCCGCGGTGGCGATGGCCCGGGCGGGCGATATTGTTCTGGTGGCGGGCAAGGGTCACGAGACGTACCAGATTGTGGGCACCGAACGTCATCATTTCGACGATCGGGAAGAGATAAAAAAAGCGTTTATTGAATATGAAAAGATGAAAATATGAAAGCGTGAAAAAATATTTTTTTTGCGTAGCCTAATCTTTTCATTTTTTCATCTTATCATTTTTTCATTTTTATGTTATATCATTTAGCTCAATTTCTACAACGGTTGGATGTTCCGGGCGCGGGGATATTTCAGTATTTGACTTTTCGGGCGGCGGCGGCCATCATCGTTGCGTTGCTTATTGCGCTGGTGTTCGGGGGGAGGATCATCGGCGTTTTGAAGCGGCGGCAGATAGGCGAGGATATTCGCGACCTGGGGTTGGAGGGGCAGAGTCAGAAGCGGGGCACGCCGACGATGGGGGGGCTGATCATTCTGGCCGCCATTTTGGTGCCGATGGTTTTGCTGGCCGATTTTTCCAATGTTTACGTCCGGTTGATAGTCATTTCGACCGTTTGGTTGGGGCTGATAGGGTTTATCGACGACTATATTAAAGTTTTCAAAAAGCGTAAGGCGGGGTTGGACGGCAAGTTCAAGATCGTGGGGCAGGTCGGATTGGGGGTTATCGTGGGCACGATGATGTGGACTTGTCCCGACATTGTGGTGCGCGAGGTGGTCCATCCGACGGAGAACGAGGTGGTATTGTTTGCGGGGGAGCAGACGTTGCGTTCGGGCGAGGCGGAGAAGACCACGCGCACCACAGTGCCTTTCGTTAAGGATGCCGAACTGGATTATGGCGTTTTTACGGGCGAGAAGGACGATAATGGGGTGGCGACGTGGCTGTTCTATATTGTTTTTGCCATTTTGGTTATCACGGGTGTGAGCAACGGGGCGAATTTGACCGACGGGCTGGATGGGTTGAACACGGGTGTTGCGATACCCATCGTGGTGGTGTTGGGGATCTTTGCTTATGTGACGGGCAACATTATTTATTCGGACTATTTGGGGATAATGTATGTTCCCGGGACGGGTGAGTTGCTTATTTTTGCGGCGGCGATGGTTGGGGCGTTGGTGGGCTTTATGTGGTATAACGGCTATCCGGCGCAGGTGTTTATGGGCGACACGGGCAGTTTGGCCATCGGGGGCGTTATTGCGGTTATGGCGTTGTTGATCCGCAAGGAGCTGTTGTTGCCGGTGATGTGTGGGGTTTATGTCGTGGAGACGGGCAGCGTGCTCATTCAGCGGGCGTGGTTTAAGTACACCAAGAGGCGATATGGCGAGGGGCGCAGGGTATTTCTTATGTCGCCGTTGCATCACCATTATCAGTTGAAGGGTTTTCCGGAGAGCAAGATCGTGATTCGGTTCATTATTATTTCGATCCTGTTGGCCGCTATCACCCTGACCACATTGAAAGTACGATAAATCAAAATTATTTCATATTATGTCAGTAGATTACATCATCATTATCGTCATTGCCGTCGTCGGAATGATCGTTCAGGCGCGATTGCAGAGTGTTTTTGCCAAGTACTCGAAGGTTCCTTTCGCTGCGGGTTTGACGGGGCGCGAGATTGCCGAAAAGATGTTGCGCGACAATGGCATCACCGATGTGAAGGTTATTTCCACTTCGGGGCAGCTGACGGACCATTTCGATCCGCGCAACAAGACTGTGAACTTGTCGGAGCCTGTGTTCAACACGTCGAGTGTGGCTGCGGCGGCGGTTGCGGCCCACGAGTGCGGCCATGCGGTTCAGCACGCCGTGGGTTATGCTCCGTTGCGGATGCGTTCGGCGTTGGTTCCGGCCATCACGTTCACCTCCAAGTTCGCCATTTTCGTTGTCATTGCGGGGTTGCTGCTTATTAACACTTTTCCGCAGTTGTTTTGGATCGGCATCGGGATGATCGGGCTGTCGGCGGTTTTTGCTTTGGTGACTTTGCCGGTGGAGATCAATGCTTCGCGTCGGGCTATGGCGTGGTTGACCGACAACGGGGTTTTGCGGGGCGATGAGCGGATCGGGGCTTCGGTTGCGCTTCGTTGGGCGGCCAATACTTATGTCGTTGCGGCTTTGGCGGCGGTTGCGACTTTGATTTACTATATCGGAATAGGGAGAAGACGATGAGCCCGACAGGTTACATTTGGGATTTGGATCGCTCGTTGCTGCTGGCCATCAACGGGCCGTGGGGTGGCGCGTGGGATACTTTTTGGTGGGCGGTTTCGCAACCGTGGTGCTGGGGGCCGCTCTATGTCGTCACAATTTGGATGCTTTATCGGCGATTGGGGCTGCGGGGGATGTTGGTCGCTTTGGGCCTGATCGTTTTGGCTATTGTTTTGGCCGACCAGACGGCCAATTTCTTCAAGACCCACACGCCCAAGTTCCGCCCTTCGCGCACGTTGTTGCTGTGGGAGGGGGTTCCTTACAATGAGTGGGTCCACACGGTGAGGAACGCTTTCACGGGCCGGAGCTATGTCGGCGGCAATTTCGGCACGGTTTCGGGTCACGCGGCCACTTCGATGGCGATTGCGGTGACCTCGTCGGGCATTTTGCGGACACGGTGGGTTTCTATATGTATGGCTGTTTATGTGGTTTTGACCTGTTTTTCGCGGATGTATTTGGGGGTTCATTTCCCGCTCGACATCCTGTTCGGCCTCACCGCGGGCACCCTCATCGGGGTTTTGATGCTGTGGGTGTGGAAGAAGTTTTTTGCGCAGCCGAGTTTTTAGTTTTTAGTTTTTCACTCACCTCCTCCATTGCCCAGCGCGGGGTGGAAGTAGCTCCGCAGACACCTACCGTTGCGGCGTCGGCCAGCCATTCGGGTCGGAGCTCCCGGGCCGATTCGATTTTGTGACTGCGGGGGTTGGCCGCCTTCACCGCCTCGAACAGCACTTGCCCGTTGGAGCTTTTGGCTCCGGCGACGAATATCACCACGTCGTGCTTGCGGGCGAAGTTGGCGATCGAGTGCTCGCGATCGGCCACTTGGCGACAGATGGTGTCTTTTATTATCGGGGGGTGTGTTGCTTTTTGTTCGATTTGGGCGGCTAATTTGCGGAATGTGGCGAGCGAGCCGGTGGTTTGCGCCAGAAAATATATCGGCCTGTCGAAATCTATCTGCCCCAGATCGGCCTCCGACTCGACTACGATAATGGAGTGATGAGTCAGGAGTGATGAGTCAGGAGTCTGCGGTGCGCCCGATGCCGCCGGTTTTTCGACTTGCTTTGCAAGTCGTTCGGCCCCGCCCGTTGGGGGGTCGGG
>DBDE01000006.1:36355-36516 GCA_002293425.1 Alistipes sp. UBA940
CTTGACTCTTGACTCTTGACTCTCAATTTGTCCGAGAAGGCCAACGACCTCCGCGTGCCCTCGCCTGCCGAATATCACCACCTGGCCGCCGACTCGTTGCATTTCGCCGAACGCCTGGGCCACGGTGCGTTGCAATGCCGCCACCACGGGACAGGTGGCGT
>DBDE01000003.1:0-5689 GCA_002293425.1 Alistipes sp. UBA940
ACATCCTCATCCACCTCGACCGCAGACTGCGGCGAAACGGGTGGCTCGGGGGAACAA
This sequence comes from Alistipes sp. UBA940, assembly GCA_002293425.1. Lineage (GTDB taxonomy): Bacteria > Bacteroidota > Bacteroidia > Bacteroidales > Rikenellaceae > UBA940. Next base: position 58 of record DBDE01000003.1, read on the forward strand.
CTCACCGCAACCATCACCACGGCGACGTAAAAGATTAGTTTTTTCATAATTAAAATGTTTTGGTTAGAAATAAAAACAGCACCCCAAAGGTGCTGATAATTTTCTGAAATTACAAAATTTTTGCGCAAAAATTTCCTTACAGTATCAACCTGCTCAACCGCTTTGAGATGAGGTTTTTTTCGCGGTTCAGGGCGGAGATGTGGCGCAGAATGTCGCCGTTGTCGGGCTCGTCGACCAACCGCGCACGAAGCTCGGCCGTCAACTCGTCTATCACCTTCGATTTGTAGAGCATAATAGCCCTCGGAATAGCCTCGTTGAGCCGTTCGCGCTCCGTGGCGATCCCCATCTCGTTGCGTTTCCACAGCTTGGATGGCACATAGTTGTCGTCCGCCGTCAGCAGATCGACCGCTGCATTCGCTGCCGCCGGATCGGGATGGTTGATGAAGTGATGCGCCCCGATCTCGGAAGACGAATCGAACAAGGAGAGATAGGTGTCGTACAACTCGCGATAGGCCTGCCCGCGCAAGGTAAATCCGTTGGCCCGCAATTCGCCGATGATGGTTTGGGCCACATTGAGCGAGGTCACCGCCCGCCCGTCGCGAAAGTCGAACGACTCGTGGCCATATTTGATGAGGTATCTCACCAGCTCCTTCTCCAACTCGTCGATGCTGCTGCCGGCTGTTGAGGGCCGGGTGGTGGCGGCAATGTCGCCCTTGACGGCGGCGGTTTGTCGCCTGATGAACTCTCCCGCTTCGGGGTCGGCCGAGCCGACGGTGAGCCGCTTTTTGGCAACTTCGGAGATGAGCAATGCCTCGTCCACCTCCATCGAGCGGGCGCATTCGCGGATGTACATCGAGCGGCGGATTGCGTCGGGAATTTCGGCTATCGAAGCGACCATATCGCCCACGACCTCGGCTCGGCGAATGACGTCGCCGCGCGCTTCGCCCATCAGCAGTCTCGCTTTGAAGGCCAGGAAGTCCTCTTCGGCCGAGCGTATGAAATCTTGCAACTCGGTGGCATTGCGGCCACGGGCAAACGAGTCGGGGTCCTCGCCGTCGGGCAACAGGACGACGCGCACGCTCAGGCCCTCGCGCAGGATCATATCTATCCCCCGCAGCGACGCCTTCACGCCCGCTTCGTCGCCGTCGTAGATGACGGTCACGCTGTCGGTAAAGCGTTTCAGCAGCTTCACCTGTTCGGTGGTCAGGGAGGTGCCCGACGAGGCGACCACATTCTCGACCCCTGATTGGTGCATCGAGATGACGTCGGTGTAGCCCTCCACCAGAATGGCGTTGCGTTGCTGCGAGATGGCTTTTTTGGCAAAGAAAATGCCGTACAGGGTGTTCTTTTTGGAGTAGATCTCGCTTTCGGGCGAATTTTGATATTTCGCCACATTTTTGTCCGTCCTCAGCGTTCTGCCGCCGAAAGCCACCACGCGGCCCGACATAGAGTGGATGGGGAATATCACCCGCTCGGAGAACCTGTCGTAGAAACCGCCTGTTTCGCGCTTGATCGAAAGGCCGGTGCCGACCAGAAACTCCTCCTTATAGCCTGCCGCGAGTGCCGCCGTTGTGAGTTTGTCTCCTTTGGGGCAGTATCCCAGGCCGAATTTGCGGATCATTTCGTCGGAAAAGCCGCGATGGCGAAAGTAGCCCAGACCGACGCTTCGTCCCTCGTCGGTGTCGTGCAGTTGGTTGCCGAACCACTCCGCGGCGAAGCTGTTGACCACCATCATACTTTCGCGGTCGTCGTTTCGCTTCAGTTCTTCGTCGCTTACGGGACGGTCATTGACCTCGATGCCATACTTTTTGCCCACATATTTCAACGCTTCGACGTAGCTCATCCCCTCGTGTTCCATCACGAAGGTTACGGCGTTGCCTCCTTTGCCGCAGCCGAAGCATTTGAACAGCCCTTTGGCGGGCGAGACGACGAATGAGGGCGTTTTTTCGTTGTGGAACGGACAGCACGCGCCGTAGTTGACCCCTTTTTTGCGCAGCGACACGAAATCGCTCACCACTTCGACGATGTCGGCGGCGGCAAAAATTCTATCGACTGTGGCTTTGTCTATCACAAAAAAATATTGTATTTTTGCGGGAAATTCAATAGTAGGGCACGAAGTTCGGCATTTAATTTGTTTTTTGCAAAAACAATGTGATGAATACTTATTCGACAATAGAAGGAATCATAAGGAATGGGGATGCAGAAAATATTCTGCAAAACTATTCCGATGGATTATTTGATTTAATAATAACTTCTCCTCCCTATAATATTGGAAAGTCTTATGAGACCAAAACGTCGATAGAGAAGTATCTTCTGGCACAAGAAAGAATAATTATTCAACTGATTAGGGTGTTATCTGACAAAGGTAGTTTGTGTTGGCAGGTGGGTAATTATGTTAACGATGGAGAAGTTTTCCCCCTTGATGTTTTTTATTATTCCATATTTAAAAAACTTGGACTGAAGCTCAGAAATCGAATAGTCTGGTACTTCGGTCATGGGCTCCATGCTTCTAATCGTTTTTCGGGACGCTACGAAACAATATTGTGGTTTACAAAAAGTGACGACTATCTCTTTAACTTAGATGCAGTTAGAGTGCCGTCAAAGTATCCTGGTAAACTGCATTATAAAGGTCCCAATAAAGGAAAATTATCCGGTAATCCACTCGGCAAAAATCCGTCTGATATTTGGGAGATTTTGGTGGAAAATTGGGATTCGTGTCTGTGGAACATCCCCAACGTTAAAGCGAACCATCCTGAGAAGACAGCACATCCATGTCAGTTCCCAGTTGAGTTGGTCGAACGATGTGTTCTCGCTTTAACAAACGAGAACGGTTGGGTTCTTGATCCGTTTGGTGGAGCAGGATCTACATTGATTGCAGCGTACAAGAACAATCGTAATTGTATCTCTATTGATAGAGAAAACGACTACTGCCTCCTTGCCGAAAAAAGATTTAAGGAACTGAAGAATGGAACGCTAAAATTACGACCTATTGGGAAACCCATCCATATACCATCTCCTAATGACAGGATCGCAAAAAAACCGGATTCGTGGATGTAATTTTTTTATTATAGATGAGAATAACACAGAAATATTCGCATTTAAACGGAGAGGAGTATCTTCTTGTTCACTATCCGCAATTATATGAAGAGATCAAGAGCGTAATTGCAGGAATTGATGCCTCCGTGTATCGAACCAAAGAGAGCAAGGAGACTCGAAAAAAAGGTAAAATTCTATATTCTCCTGTCGGTCTCAACGATGCGTTCAAACAAGCCTTCTCGCAACTTGAATGGGGCGAAAGCAGGTATAGCTACTATATCACTCTCAACAGAGAATTGATGGAGGCATCAATTCCCATGAATGTACAAGAACAAAAATGTTTTTTGGAAAGCAATGGAGAATCGAATCCGATATATAGCTATAATCAAACTGACTTTGTTAAAAATGCAATTGCAATAGAGGTTCAGTTCGGCAAATATTCGTTTGTTGCATACGACCTCTTTGTCAAGCATATGCTTTTTTATTCAGGTGGGAAAATTAATCTTGGCATAGAGATATTGCCGACCAAAGCCCTTCAAAGTGAAATGAGCAGCGGAATTGCTTTTTACGAAGGTGAGGTTTACAACGTCATGAGGCAGGGACGAAACAACCCTCCTGTTCCTCTGTTAATTTTAGGCATTGAGCCTTAAATGAATTCAGTATTTTGTGATCTCGACAGGAATCGAACCTGTATCGTCAGAATCGGAATCTGATATTCTATCCATTGAACTACGAGACCTTTCGGGGTTACAAAAGTAGTAATTTTCGTCCAGAAAAACAAGTTATTTTGCTTGATAATTGGCAAAGAATAGAACGTGTGGTTCGATGGACGGGTCTGTCGGTCAACTCTTTTGCGCTCTCCATCGGGCTCAACAGGGGCGAAAACCTCTATCAGATCAAGCGGGGCAACAATGGCATCAGTCGCGAACTTGCCGGAATGATTGCCGCAAAATATGGCCAGATCAGCAAGGCATGGTTGTTGACCGGCGAGGGAGATATGTTCACGGACGACTCGGTGAAACGGGTTTCGGTTCCGTTCTACGATGTGGAGGTGGAGAAGTATGTCACTTCGCCGCAGAGGTATTTGTCTCACGGTTTTGTTTGCTTGCCGGGTGTGGAGGATGCCGAGTTCGGGGCGGTGTATAGTGGGCGGGCTATGGGCGAGGCCATTCCGGCGGGGTCGATGGTGTTGCTTCGTCGGGTGGATGTTTCGGCGTTGGTTCCCGGGGGCGATTATGTGGTTGTGGGCGAGGAGTTCACAATGCTCCGGCGGGTTCGCAGGGACACTAATAGCGATGTGTTGAGGCTGATCCCGTTGGACGGCGAGAATTTCGACGAAGTCAGGCTTGGTGTTTCGAGTGTTCGAGAGCTGTATCTGGTCAGGGCGGTGGTTATTAACAGGACATTATAAATTTAATATTATGGTTATAGACAGTTCTAATTTCGATGGGTTGATCGGTGGCGCGTTGCCTGTCGTTGTCGATTTTTGGGCGGAGTGGTGCGGTCCGTGCCGTATGATCGGCCCTATGGTGGAGGAGTTGGCCGAGGAGTATAGCGGCCGGGTGGTGGTTGGCAAGTGCAATGTCGATCACGAGCGCACTTTGCCGACGAAGTATTCGATCCGCAACATTCCGACCATTTTGTTCTTTAAGGGCGGTGAGTTGGTCGAACGCCACGTGGGCGCGCTCAGCAAGGGCGATTTGAAGGCTAAGTTCGAAGCGTTATTGGCCTAAAAGTTCCACTGCTGCGCGACATACCCCTGCACCTTCGGCATTTCGGATGTCGAAGGTGTGGGGGTTTCTGCCATATCGGATGGTCAGCTCTTCGCCCAGCACGGCTTCGTGCAGATAGTTGAGGTCTATCCTCACCCTGCCCGCGATTGCAGGCATCAGATCGACCATCCATTCGAGGTACTTCATCGAGTTGACGTGGCCGTTGAAGTCTATGTCGGAGTAGACGACGGTGTGGGTCGTTTGCACGATTTCATCGTCGACAGCCGCCACCTTTCGCGGCCTGTCGATCGGCGGGGTGCGATTGATCAACGACGCCCCTTTGTTCTCCAAACTCGACAGGTCCAGCGGTCGCCGCGTCGCCAGGTCGATCATCGCCCACTGGGTGACGGCGTGGCCACAATTGCCGACAACCATATTGCGGGTCGTCACCAACCGCCCATAGTCGCTCACCCAGGTGTAGATATCGACCGTTTCGCCCCGCTCGGGCAGGCGCGAGAACTCCATAGCCATTCGCGAGAGCACCCAGCTTGCGCCCGTTTGTCGACAGAACGGGTCATCTGCGGCGTTACGCTCGCTTTTCGCGCGGTCACGTACGCCGAGTACGCTCCCTTGCTCATCGCTTCGCAAGCCTTGCATCTGGCCCGTTCTGTCGACAAACATTTTTTGAAGGTCGCCCACCCCCAGCCCCAGGGTGTCGGCGTCGTCGCCTGCGGCTTCGAGCACCAGCTCACCCAGAGCACACAGCCTCGCCCGTCCCGTAGAATCGAGGTCGCGCGAGGCTATGCGATATGAGTATGTTCCCGCCATACACCACAAAATAACTATTTTCGTCAAAAGTGCTCAGATTGTGCGCCGACCGAAAT
>DBDE01000003.1:5701-6775 GCA_002293425.1 Alistipes sp. UBA940
AGATGAGTGCTTTTCACGAAAATCAAAACCTGTATCCGAGAAATATCCGTCCCCCGAACGTCCGAAGCTTCATCACTTTGTGATGGGTCGTGCCCGCGATCGGGCCGCCCGGAAACATCGGGTTGGTCACCCCCTCGCGAGGGTTGAAAGCTGTCCGGTCGCGATCTCTCCAATCGAGCATATGATAGTCGCTGTGCCCCAAGCGCATCTCGCCCCCCAGCGCAAAACCGCTCCACGCCACCGAGAAGCCCGACGTGAACATCGTGCCGTAGCCCAACCGCGCCTCCGCCCGATCGCGGCTCTCGTTGTGATAGGTCGCCAATGTGGGGTTGTAACGGAAATAGACATCGACGTCGAGGTTGCGCGCAGCAGCGATGTGCACCGCCGGCCCGACACCCATCGCCAGATCGAGCTGGCGGGTCATCGGCTTTCTGCCCCTATCCACATAGCGGACCATCCGTCCCTTTACATAGTTGAAATCGACCCACACTGCGTCGATGCCGAAATGCAGGATACTCAACACGGGGGTCCTGTGCAACGTATACGAAGTGCCGTAGGTGACGTTCATCCCCCACCCTTTTTTGCTGTTGGCGGTCAGGGGCGGCGCACCGTCCGGGAAGTGGAACCGGTCGAAGCTCGACTGGATGACATAGCCCACATTGAGCCACGATTGTTTGTACCTGTGAACCCGCAGATCGCCATTATCGTTGAAATAGACGATACAATTCCTGCATCTCACACTCTGTTGCGTCGGCTTGTCGTCGCAGTCGGAATCGGTGTTCAGCGGATTGAGTTCTTGCGCATTCGCACAGAATATGAAAAGATGAAACAATGAAAATATGAAAATAAGTTTCTTCATATAAATTATTTTTGTCGAGGTCGCAGACCTCGCCGGCTCGACCCGTGGGGGGGGGGGGNNTTTAGTTTTTAGTTCTTAGTTTACCAAATCACCACCCTGTCCTCAGGGGCTAACCACATTTTACCCTCGGTGATGCCGAAGGCGTTGAAGAATGTGTCGAGGTTGCGCACCGCACCATTCGTGCGCCACATCCCCAGCGAGTGTTCGTCGATCTT
>DBDE01000003.1:6813-46995 GCA_002293425.1 Alistipes sp. UBA940
GTAAAACCGTCTATCGGAGCGGGCTCGGTGCCGTTCAGCGAGTTTTTCCAGGCGGTGTAGGCCACCCTCAAACCGCCCTGATCGGCGATATTTTCACCCAGCGTGAAGCGACCGTCGGCCATCAATCCGGGCTGTATCTGGATGGCGTCGTACTGCGCCACCAGAATATCGGCCAATTCGTTGAACTTTTTCGCGTCCTCGGCCGTCCACCAGTCGTTNNTCGAAGCCGTGGGTCATTTCGTGACCGATAACCACCCCGATTGCGCCGTAGTTCACCGCATCGTCAGCATCGGCGTTGAAGAAGGGCGGTTGCAGGATCGCGGCCGGGAAGCAGATTTCGCCCTGGGTGGGGCTGTAATAGGCGTTCACCGTTTGCGGGCTCATCCCCCATCTGGTTTTGTCGACGGGTTTTCCGGCTTCGGCCATATTTTCGTCGCTGTACCACGCCCTTGCCCGCTTGATGTTGGCCCAGTAGCTCAGTGCGGGGTCGATTTCGAGGGTCGAATAGTCTTTCCATTTGTCGGGATAGCCGATTTTGGCTTTGAACGAGGCGAGTTTTTCCTGCGCTTTGGCTTTGGTTTCGGTCGACATCCATTCCAGCGCGTCGATGTGCTGGCTCAGGGCGGTGCGCAGATCTTCGATCATCTTCACCATCCGTTCCTTGCTCGACGCGGGGAAATATTTGGCCACGTACATTTCGCCCACAGCCTCACCGAGAGTGGAGTTGGGTACGCCCAGCGCGCGTTTCCAGCGGGGACGCATTTGTTCCTGACCCGACATCGTGCGGCCGAAGAACTCGAAATTGGCTTGCTGCGACTCGTCGCTCAGAACACCTGCGGCCGAGTTCAACACGTTGAATGCCAGATAGTATCCCAGCTTTTCGCCCCCTTCGGTGAGCACATCGTTCACCACCTTCATCGCCTTGGGGTGCGACAGGCTCAATGTTTCGATGCCTTCGACATTCACCGCATCGAAATAGACATCCCAATCCAACGCCGGATACTCTTTTTTGACATCTTCCAGCGTCATCATATTGTATGAGTTGTTGGGGTCTCTGAGCTCGACGTTGCTCAGCGACGCTTCGGCTATCCTCGTTTCGATGTCCATCACCGCTTCGACGGCCGCTTCGGGGTCGCCGGCACCGGCCAGGGTGAACATCGTGCGGATAAATGTTTTGTAGGCTTCACGGATGTCTGCGCTCTGCTCTTCCAGATAGTAGTCGCGGTTGCTCATCCCCAGCCCCGCCTGTTCGACGTAGAGGATGTTCATATCCGAATCTTTGAAGTCGGCACCCACGCCCGAGGAGAACAGGGCATTGTCGATCGAGCGATGGATTTCGCCCAGCAGTTTGCTCACCTGCGTTTTGTCGCCGTATGCTTGGGTGGTAAGTTTGATCACCGACAGGTCTTCCTGCACGGGGGTCATTCCTTCGGCATTGAGCCGAACGGAGTCCATCCCCAGCTTGTAGAGGTCGGAGATTTTCTGGGTGTTGCTTCCCTTTTCAGCGGTGGTTTTTTCGAGTTCGGCGAACAGGTCGCGGATGCGGATTTCGTTGTTTTCGCGGAGCACGTCGAACGAGCCGTAGCGACCGAACTCGGGCTTGAGCGGGTGTGCCGCCTGCCAGCCGCCGGTGGCGTATTGATAGAAATCTTCACCGGGCAGGGTGGTGGTGTCCAGATTTGCCAGATCCACTCCCGGCACCTTTTCGCTTGTCTTAACGCCACAACTTGCCATAACAACCAAACAAACTAAAACTAACTTTTTCATAATTATTATTGTTATTTAATTCACTTCCTTATCGCCGCAACACCCGGCAGTTCTTTACCTTCTATGTATTCGAGCAACGCTCCGCCGCCGGTGGAGTTGTAGCTCACCTTGTCGGCCAGAGAGAATTTGTTGATGGCCGCAACGCTGTCGCCTCCGCCGATGAGCGAAAAGGCTCCGCGCGAAGTGGCTTCGACAATGGCATCGGCCACGGCACGGGTTCCGCTGGCAAACTTGTCGAACTCGAACACGCCCACCGGCCCGTTCCACAGAATGGTTTTCTGGTCCTTGATAACTTCGGTGAAGAGTTTTTTGCCCTGCGTGCCGATGTCCATCCCTTCCCACTCGGCGGGGATCTCTTTGACGAGGAACTCTTTGGCCTCCGTGTCGGCCGAGAACTCTTTGCCGCACAGCGCGTCGGGCGAGAAGTAGAGCTTTATGCCCTTCTTTTGGGCTTTTTCAAGGATTTCCAACGCCAGCGGGTGCATCTCTTTTTCGTTCATCGAGCCGCCCACGTCCTGTCCCTGCGCCGCGGCGAAGGTGTAGGTCATTCCGCCCGCCAGGATCAAGCTGTCGACCTTTTCCATCAGTTTTTCGATGATGACTATCTTGGTGGAGACCTTCGCCCCGCCCAGGATCGCCATAAATGGCCGCTGGGGATTGCCCATCACGTCGTCTATTGCTTTCAGTTCGCCCATCATCACGTAGCCGAACATTTTGTCGTTCGGGAAATAGTCGGCGATCAGTGCCGTCGAGGCGTGCGCCCTGTGTGCCGTGCCGAACGCGTCGTTGATGTAGACGTCGGCCAACGAGGCGAGGTGTTTGACAAACTTTTTCTGAGACTCTTTGACAGCACTTTTGGCGGCACTTTTTTCGGCATCGGTGGCGTCGTCGGCAAGGCCCCTCGGCTTGCCCTCTTCTTCGGGGTGGAAGCGCAGGTTTTCGAGCATCATCACTTGTCCGGGCTTCAGATCCCTGGCCATTTCGGCCGCTTTTTCGCCCCACGAGTCGCCGGCGAACATCACCTTGGTGCCGAGCAGGCCCTCGACGGTGGAGACGATGTGGCTGAGCGAATACTTCTCTTCCGACCCTTTCGGCCGCCCCAGGTGGGACATCAGGATCACCGAACCGCCCGATGCAAGAACTTTCTTGATGGTCGGAACGGCGGCTCTTATGCGTGTGTCGTCGGTAACGTGAAAGTTACTGTCGAGCGGCACGTTGAAGTCGACACGGATAATAGCTCTTTTGCCGGAAAAGTCGTAGCTGTCAATAGATTTCATAGTTTATTTAAGTTTTATCGTATAAATTCGCCCGCGCGAGAAAATCGGTGCAAGTTACGAATTTTTTAATATTTTTTAATAATTTTGTCGGACTAACTCGATTTTTATGGATCAGATAGATCAGACAATCCTGAGATTGTTGATGCGCAATGCGCGAATGCCCTATTTGGAGATTGCGCGCGAGTGCGGAATTTCGGGCGCGGCCATCCATCAGCGGGTGAAAAAGTTGACCGAGTCGGGGATTATCCAGAGCACTCGTTTGATCGTCGATCCGAAGGCATTGGGTTTGGATGTTTGCGCCATTATCGGCATTCAGTTGCGGGAGGTGACGTTGCACGAGTCGATGACGGAGGCTTTACACCATATTCCGGAGGTGGTGGAGTGCCACTTTTTGACGGGACGGTACAATTTGCTTATCAAGGTTTATTGCCGCGATAACGAGCATTTGATGCATACCATTTTCGACCGCATTTTGCCTGTTCCGGGCATCACCAACACCGAGACTTTTATTTCGCTGCGGGAGATTTTTTCGCGCCAGGTCTCCATTAAGGATTTGGAAGTGAATAATGAATAGTTCTGTTTTTGTTGTTAATTTTTGTCAGCGTGGATCAGATTTTGCGCTGACCGAAGGGTTGAGGGAGGGAGCGTACTCGGCGTACGTGACCGACCGAGAACCGAGGAAGCGCGAAATATGACCACGATCACAAAAATTTTCGGTTTCGAGATGGCTCATAGTTTGGAGGGCTATGACGGCGATTGCAATCGCATCCACGGCCATAGCTATCGACTGTGGGTTACGGTGAGCGGCGAGCCCTGCGAGGCGGGGCCGAAGCGGGGGATGGTGGTCGATTTCGGGGTTCTGAAGCAGATCGTCCACACCAATATCATTTCCCGATTCGACCACGCGTTCGTCGTTCGGGTGACCGATAGCAATCGCGGGTTGGTGGATGCTGTGGCGGCTCATTGGGAGGGTGTCGTGGCGGTGGATTGGCAGCCGACGAGCGAGAATTTGGTTCGTCATTTTGCCGAGCTTTTGCGGCCGCGGTTGCCCGAGGGGGTGAGATTGGTTTCGCTGCGGTTGGCCGAAACCGAGAGCTCTTACGCCGAGTTGATCCTATAACAAATGTAAAAAACACCGGTTTTCGTCAGCGTGGAGTAGATTTTGCGCTGACCGAAGGTGCGAGGAGGGGGATAGTACAAAAGAGTACAGACCCCGACGAGCAACGAGGAAGCGCGAAATATGCCCACGATCACGAAAACTATGAATAAGCTATTTCTATTAGATGCCTACGCTCTAATCTTCAGGGCGCATTATGCTTTCGTCAACCGGCCGATGCGCAACTCCGCGGGATTGAACACTTCGGCCGTGTTCGGGTTCACCAGGTTTTTGCGCGACATCATTGTGCGCGAGAAGCCGCGCTATCTGGGTGTGGCGTTCGATCCCAAGGGGGGCAATTTCCGCCACAAACTCTATCCCGAGTATAAGGCTAACAGGGCCGAGACGCCGGAGGATATTATTTTGGCGGTTCCCTATATCAAGCGCATTTTGGACGCGATGTGCATTCCGGTGCTCGAAGTTGCGGGCTATGAGGCGGACGATGTGATAGGCACTTTGGCCCGCGAGGCGTCGGATGCCGACTTCACCACATTTATGGTTACGCCCGACAAGGATTATGGCCAGCTGGTGGGGCCTCGGTCGTTCATCTACAAGCAGCGCAAGGGCGGCGAGGGGGTGGAGATTGTGGACGAGGCGGCTATCGAGGCGCAGTATGGCATCGACGACCCGCGGTTGGTGGCCGATATTTTGGCGTTGTGGGGCGATGTGTCGGACAATGTTCCGGGTGTTCCGGGCATTGGCGAGAAGGGGGCGATGCGGCTCGTTGCGCAATGGGGTCCGGTGGAGGAGATTTTGAAGAATGCGTCTCGTATCGGGGGCAGGGTCGGCGAGAATCTTGTTGCCAACTCCGACCAGTTGCTGCTTAGTAAGCGGTTGGTGACTATCGACACTTCGGTTCCGATAGATTTTGTGCCTTCCCGGTTGGAGATGTGCGATCCGGATTGTCCGACGTTGGTGGACATTTATAAGGAGTTGGGTTTTGCCACTTTTTTGCGCGAGATGGCTCACGACGACCGCTCGCCGTTCAACTCGGCGGTGCTTTGTCAGGGTCAGCCGGTCGCCGAGCAAGGGCTGAGCATTCAGCCCGCCGCTGGGGGCGGCGACGGGCTGACGAGTTCTACGAACTCGAAACAATTCTCAACTCTCAATTCTCAATTCTCCCCTCCCCTCCCCTCCCCAGATTTATTCAGCTCCCTGCCTGTGGTCTCTGCCGCGGCGGTGGAGAGTGCCGACGAGTTGGAGGAGTTGATGAAAGGTTGCGTCGAGTTGGCTTTTTTGCCCGCGACGGATGGGAGTGTGGTGTTTTCGACGGATGGGGAGACGAACCGTTCGGCCGATGTGGCGATGTTGCGGCGGTGGCTGGAAGACCCCGCGGTTGCCAAGATCGGTTACGATTTGAAGAGCGCGATGCACATTTTGCGCCGGAAGGATATTTCGCTGAAGGGGCAGTTGTTCGATGTGATGCTTTTGGCCTATTTACTCGACCCCGAGGGGCGCAGGACCGTTCCGCAGAGTGCTGCCGAGGCGTTTGCGTCGAAGGCGGGGTTGTGGGAGGGCATTGAGTCTCAAAATCTCGAAAAGCTATATCGAACCATCGAGGAGCCTTTGATCGGCGTTTTGGAGTCGATGGAGAGCGAGGGCGTGCGGGTCGATATTGCGATTTTGCACGAGTATGGCCGCGAGCTGAATGGTCGGCTTGTCTCTTTGCAGAACGATATTCGAACTTTGACCGCCGAGCCTGCGCTCAATGTCAATTCGTCGCAGCAGTTGGGTGAGGCGTTGTTCGGCAAGATGCGGTTGGTCGACAAGCCGAAGAAGACCCGGACACGCCAGTACAGCACCGACGAGGAGACCCTCGCTGCGATTGCGGACAGGCATCCGGTGGTTCCGAAGATTTTGGAATATCGTGGGGTGAAGAAGCTGTTGTCGACTTATGTCGAGGCTTTGCCGCGGTTGGTCGATCCGCGCACGGGCAAGATCCACACCACTTATAATCAGGCGGTCACGGCGACGGGACGGTTGTCGAGCACCAATCCCAATTTGCAGAATATTCCCATCCGGCAGGAGCAGGGGCGGATGATCAGGCGGGCGTTTGTGGCCTCGGACGACGACCACGTTTTGCTCAGTGCCGATTATTCCCAGGTCGAGTTGCGCATTATGGCCCATTTGTCGGGCGACGGGGCGATGATCGGGGCCTTCGAGCGGGGCGAGGATATTCATCGCGATACTGCGGCGCGGGTTTTCGGAGTGCCGATAGATGAGGTTACAACGGAGCAGCGAAGACGGGCTAAGACTGCCAATTTCGGCATTATTTATGGCATTTCGGCTTTCGGGTTGTCGCAGCGGTTGGGCATTCCGCGGTTGGAGGCGGCGGAGATCATCGAGGGCTATTTCCGGTCTTATCCCGGGGTGAAGAACTATATGGAGAGTGTTGCGCGGCAGGCTCGCGAAAGGGGTTTTGTGGAGACCATTTTCGGTCGGCGTCGTTATTTGCCCGACATCAATTCTCAGAATGCCACGGTTCGGTCGTTGGCGGAGCGCAATGCCATCAATGCGCCGATCCAGGGTAGCGCGGCCGATATTATGAAGATTGCGATGGTGCGGATATTCGGCGATTTGGGCGATGCGGGGTTGCGTTCGCGGATGATTATGCAGGTCCACGACGAGGTTGTGGTGGATGTCTTTAAGCCCGAACTTCCGCAGGTCACCTCTATTGTCACGGCGGCTATGGAGGGTGCGGCGCAATTGGCTGTGCGGTTGATTGTCGAGTGCGGGGTGGGCAACAATTGGCTCGATGCACACTAAAACACCTCTCTTTTTTTCGCTCTTCATTCTTCATTCTTCATTTTTTTTTCTAATTTTGCCGCTGAGGCAAATAATTAGAAAAAAAATGGACGACCCTTCCGGTGATAAGCGTTGCAATGGTATCGTATCTCAATACCGTGCCTTTTGTGTATGGTATCCGGTGCTCCGATATTCGGGGGGTCCGGTTGTTGCTGTCTCCTCCTGCGGGTTGTGCTCGTGCGTTTGCTGAGGGCGAGGCCGATGTTGCTTTGGTTCCTGTCGGGGCGTTATCTTCGTTGACGGATTATGATGTTTTGCCGCATTGGTGCATTGGTGCCGATGGGGCGGTGCGGACGGTGGTGATGGTTTCCGATTCGCCTCTTTCTGAGATCCGGCGTGTTTTTCTCGATTCCCATTCTATGACTTCGGTGAGGTTGGCGCGCGTTTTGGCTGACAATTATTGGCATATTTCGCCGGAGTATTCCGATATAGATTTGGCTTCGCAGAAGCCATCGTTTCCCCCCGCCCCTGAGAATGCTTACGTATTGATAGGCGACAAAGTCTTCGATTACGAGGGCCGCTTCCGTTATTCGTGGGATTTGGCTTCCGAGTGGCAGGCGTATTCGGGTTTGCCTATGGTTTTTGCGGTGTGGATTGCTCGGAAGGGGGTTTCGAACGAGGTTTTGGCCTCTCTGGACGGTGCTTTGACGCTGGGGGTGGAGCGTGTTTACGAGGCTGTGGAGGGCGATGAGCAGAAGTATGAGTACCTTACGCGGAATATAGATTATTTTTTCGATGCGCCCAAGAGGCGTGCTCTCGATAAGTTTTTAAGTCTTACCTCTAAACCTGCCGCATTATGATCACGATTTATCTCAAGCAACACGGCAAGGTGATCCGCAACATCGACCTCGAACTTTTGGACGAGTTGGGGTACGACGATGTGCTGTGGATCGATTTGTTGACCCCTTCGGTTAAGGAGAAGAAGGCTGTGGAGGAGTATCTCGATATTGATTTGCAGAGTCGGTGGCAGGTGGAGGAGATCGAGAGTTCGTCGAAGTACGCCGAGGAGGGCGGGAATGTGGTGGCTAATTCCAACTTTTTCGTTCAGCGGGATGGCGGGTTGGTTTTGGAGCCGGTGTCGTTTACTATTACTGAGGGGTTGTTGGTTTCGGTTCGCGAGGCCGAGTCGCGCACTTTCGGCGATGTGGCTAAGCGGTTGCAGATTAATAATCGGGCTTATCCGACGGGTTATCACCTTTTTGTGTCGATAATGGAGGTTCGGATCGATGCGGATGCCGATATGGTGGAGGCCGAGGCTCGGAAGATTTCGGGGTTCAGTACGCAGATTGGGGATGAGGTGCGGAGCAATGAGCGGTTGTTGAAGCATATTAATGCGGAGCAGGAGACGATGATGACCATTCGTGAGGGCATTTTCGATCGCCAGCGGGTGTTGAGCGGGGTTTTGCGGAGCGAGAATTTCCCCAATGACGTTTATCCTCGGTTGCAGTTGATGATCAGGGACGTTAGTTCGTTGATTTCACATACCGATTTCAGCTTCGAGAGGTTGACATATTTGAAGGACACGGTGATGGGTCTTATCAATATCGAGCAGAATACGACGACTAAGATTTTCACTGTGGCGAGTGTATTTTTTATGCCGGCGACGCTTATTGCGAGCATTTACGGGATGAATGTGAGGTTGCCTTTTGCGGAGTTGTCGAACCATGGGTCGTTTTGGGTCACCCTTGGGGCTATGGTTGTCGCTTCGGGGTTGACGCTCGCCTTTTTCCGCTTTAAGCGTTGGCTTTAGAATATTGGTTTTTTGTAAATTTGTACGTTATGCCTACTCTTTTTGTCTTTTTCGGGTTGCGCCCGAGATCGGGTTGATTGAAAACCACGGATTGAAGAGCAACGAGCTGCGTTTGGCAGAGATGGTGATAGAGGAGAACCGGGAGATAATAATGGCCAATTGGGATAAATTTTTCGGGAATGGCAAAGGTGATTAAAGTTTGGACGGACGCCGAACGGATATATATCCTTACGGACAAGGGCGATGTTTTCGGCGAGCGGTTTGCCGATTATCCTCGTTTGGCCGGTGCCGATGCGGCGGCGCGGAGCAGGTTCGAGTGCGACAATATCGGCATCCGCTGGGATGCACTCGACGAAGACCTGAGCTATCGCGGATTTATGGTGGAAGCCAAAAAGGAGGCTAAAACAATTCGTTGAGCATTTTGGCCAGTCTTAGGCCGCCTTCGAGGAGCTGCTCCTCTATCAGGGGGCTGTATTTGTTGATGTAGTCCCAATTCAGGTCCTCGTTTTGGGGAGTGCCGTCGTAGATCTCGTCGGCAATGTCGACCGTTTGCTCCATCCAATCCATCGGCGTGCCGGCCGCCATTGCTTTGCGCTGGCGACGGGTCATTCGGGGCTCGATGTTTTCGGCCCACTCGGCCGCGCTCCACACGTGGGCACCGTCCAGCAGGGCCGAATCCCACAAAGAATGCAGATTGGTTTTCCGACCCCGGAAAGTCACCGTGTAGCCGTTCCCTCCGCGATCGGAGGCGCGTCCGGCGTGCATCGGGCAGTGCATGTCGCCCACAAAGTGGATCAGCATTTTCAGGTAGACACTTTTCACACTGTCGCAGTTGTCACTTTTCAGAACTTCGACACATTTCTCCACCGCCGTGTAGACATCGCCGGTCGGCAGTTTGGGCTCGGAGGCGTAGTCGCCCCCGTCCTCGACGTTGGCATAGTGCCAGGTGCGAATGAAGTCGTATTCGGGGTAGCTTCTCAGGCCGTCGGCCCAGCTCGACCAGTAGGCCATGTTGTGTCCGTCGAGAAGGCGGGTTATCTTCCGTTCGGCACATTTGGTGAGGTGTTTTTGGGCTACTCGGGCGGTTGCGTTGTGCCCTTTTTCGCCCCAGGCGGAGGCGGGCGAAATGTTAATAAAAACGCAACAAAATGTTAATAAGAAAACCGGAATCGCACGCATAAAAACATTACTTTTGTGCGGGCAAAAATAATGATTTTAATTTTAAACAACTTCTTATATTATGAAAAAACTTTTAATCTTTGTTTTGGGCGTTTTGCTGCCGTTGGGTGCGAGTGCCCAGGGGTTTGTGACGGGCCGGGTGGTCGATGGCGAGAGTGACGGGCCGTTGGCGGGTGCGGTGATTGTCAACTCTTCCACGGGTGACATCGCCATTGCGGCCAATGACGGGAGCTTCCGCATTCGCGGTGGGGCGTTGTCGGTCGAGTTTATGGGTTATGTTACCCGCGAGTTGGAGGCGACGGGCGATTTGGGCGCGGTGGTTATGGAGCCGGATGCCATTTCGGTGCAGGACATTGTGGTTGTTGCGGGGATCGTGACGGACCGCAAGACTCCGGTTGCGGTGTCGAATGTGACGCGGTCGCAGATCGACCTTAAACTCTCCAATCAGGAGTTTCCGGAGTTGTTGAAGTCGACACCGTCGGTTTATGCGACTAAGGAGAGCGGTGGTTATGGCGATTCGCGTATTTCGATGCGTGGGTTCAATTCGGAGAATATCGGGGTGTTGGTGAACGGGATTCCCATTAACGATATGGAGAATGGGCGCGTTTATTGGTCGAATTGGGCGGGGTTGAGCGATGTGACGAGTATGATGCAGGTCCAGAGAGGATTGGGTGCTTCGAAGCTGGCTTTGTCGTCGGTCGGCGGGACGATCAATATCGTCACCAAGAGCACCGATGCTCAGAAGGGTGGTTCGGTTTATTATGGCGTTGGGAACGACGGGTTGCAGAAGCTGGATGTTAGTCTTTCGACCGGTTTGATGGACAACGGCTGGGCTTTTTCGTTTGCGGGGAGCCGCAAGAGTGCGGACGGTTATGTTCGGGGGACCGATTATTTGGCTTGGAACTATTTTGTCAATTTGTCGAAGGTTTTTGCCGAGGGTCGTCACCGTTTGTCTTTGACGGCGTTCGGTTCGCCGCAGTGGCATAATCAGAGGGGTAATCCCTATCTTATCGAAGATTATAAGACCCATCCGGACGGTCGGCGTATGAACCGCTCGTGGGGATATAAGGATGGTAAGGTGACTGGTGGTGCTTATGGTTATAACCATTATCATAAACCTCAGATCTCGTTGGTGCATACTTGGCAGATAGACGATAAGAGCTTGTTGTCCACTTCGCTTTATGCGTCGCTGGCTCGGGGCGGTGGTCGTCGTGCTTTTGGGCCTAATGCGGAGTCGTCTCATTTGTTGGCCATCAATAATAATACGGGTCGGCCTTATGAGGACACTATGCTTACTCCGGAGGGCCATTTGGATTTCGATCGCGCTTATGAACTCAATGCCGCTTCGCCGGACGGTTCGGCGGCGGTGGTTTTGGGCGAGGCTGTTAATCGTCACGATTGGTATGGGTTGATGAGTACTTTCAATACCCAGGTGGGTCAGTTCAATATTACCGGCGGGTTCGACGGGAGATATTATAAGGCTTTCCACGGCAGTGCTGTGACCGATTTGTTGGGGGCAGATTACTATTTGGACAACTCGATCAAGTACCGTCCGGAGGGTCAGCCTTTGTATCCGGGCGATTATGTTCAGTACGACGAGACGGGCGAGGTGCTTTGGACGGGTTTGTTTGCCCAGGCGGAGTATGTTAAGGACAATTTGTCGGCTTTTGTTTCGGCTTCGTTGTCGGCTAATTTTTATCGTTGGCACAATCCCGGGGCACCTTACGAGTCTTCGGAGGATACGCCCCAGTTCGATTATTTGAATGGCCGGACGGTTTCGAAGTGGGTGAATTTTATGCCTTGGAGCATTAAGGGTGGCGCGAGTTATAAGCTGGGTGCCAATCACAGCGTGTTTGCCAACGGTGGTTATTTCACCAGGGCGCCGTTCTTCAATTCGTCGTTTATGAATTATACGATCAACACCAACCCCGATGCCAAGATGGAGCGGGTTGCGACGGCGGAGGTCGGGTACCAGTATACTTCCAATGTTTTCAACCTCACTTTTAACGGTTATTATACTCTTTGGCTGGATAAGGGGATGACACGAATGGTGGACGATTTGATTTATAACATCGACGGGATCAATGCGCGGCACATGGGTTTGGAGTTGGAGGCGACTTATCGTCCGAGCACACGGTTGAATATTCGGGTTATGGGCTCGTTGGGCGATTGGATTTGGCGTGACGATGTGGATGCGACCGCTTATGACGACGATCAGAAGCCTATCGGCAACCCGATGAACCTCTATTTGAAGGGTGTTCACGTGGGTAATTCGGCTCAGATGACGGCTGCTTTGGGTGTCGATTGGGAGGTGTTTAAGGGCGTGCGGATCGGTGGCGACCTGAACTGGTTCGGGAAGAACTTTGCCGATTTCCAGCCCGACAGGCGTACCTCTTTGGTCGATGCGGGTGTTGATTCGTGGCAGTTGCCGGATTATGCGACTGTCGATTTGCAGCTCAGTTATCGGTTCCGGTTGGGTGAGAATGTGGGGGCTACGTTGTATGGCAACGTGAATAACCTTTTGGACAGTTGGTATATTGCCGATGCCAGGGATGGTGCGGGTCATAATGCTCGGACGGCTTTGGTTTATTATGGTTTCGGTCGCACGTGGACTGCGGGGTTGAAGTTTAACTTTTAAATTGGGATATTTTTATGAAGAAGATATTGTTTTTGACCACCCTGTTGTTTGGCTCTTTGCTGGCCGGGTGTAGCGATCAGAACGAGGTTGTGAGGGACCTTTATGACGAGATCGAGGATCGGCCGATTGTAGAGTCGATTCCTTATACCCTCACGGATGCCGATTATACGGCTATTTCTAAGGCTGCGGTGAAGGCTGCGGGCGATGATGCCGCTAAGAAAGCTTTGGCTCAGGCGGTGGATACGGAGAAGGCGTTGAACAGTTTTGCCAATGGGAGCGATTTTTTCGACGATGTGTTGGTGGGCAGGTTTCCCGCTTTGGATGTCAATTCGGCGGTTCAGGTGACTTACGGTTATCGTGAGGATTATTTGTTTGATGTGGTTAAGCCTGTGACGATTATTCTGGAGGAGGATTTCGAGGGCGAGTTTGCTTCCGGCTGGACGCAGTTCGACACTTCGGGTACGAGGGAGTGGGTGTCGGCGGCTTATGGCGGCAACACTTATGCCGAGGTGACCTCTTATGGCAATCCGAAGGAGGAGAACAATGTGTTTTTGGTCTCGCCTGAGGTCGATTTGACGGGTTTGGAGAATCCTAATTTGTCGTTCACGGCCGAGTTGCGTTTTCCGGTTTCCGGACAGAACTATTTGAGGGTTTTGGTGACGGAGAGCTATAATGGCGCGGCGACGGTGTGGGACGATGTGACGGCAAACTTCACTTTGCCGACCGAGCAGACGGGTGCCCAGGCTTCGGCGGGAGTGTTTTCGCTTGCGGATTATAGTGGCAGGATTCGGTTTGCTTTCAAGTATCAGGGCGATGATTTGAACGCTTCGTTGACCACGACTTTGCGGATAGACAACATTCGGGTTGCTGACGGATTGTTTTATGACAATGTTGTGACGGTGACGGCCGACGATGTTAAGGAGATGGGGTTGCAGTTTTTGAGTCTTGCGACTGCTCCGAAGTATGTTCCGGCGTTTCTTGCCCGGATGTTTCCTTATGCTCAGGATGGGGATCGCAAGGCGGTGGTTTATAACACTTCGGCTTCGGCGAAGAGGGCGGACGAATACTATTTCTTCGAGGGCAGGTGGGCTCCGAGCATTTCGGGTGCGGGCCGTCGGACGGAGCAGTATGTGTTGAGCGACAATGGTTGGGTGTTCGATCCGACGGTGAATTTCTGGATGTCGAAGGACGATTATCAGTTGGTTATCGACCGTGTTTTGAGCGATCCGAAGACGGAGATGTATGTAGGTTTCGGTTCGGACGGTGTCCAGCGCACTAATGAGGAGTGGTATTATGGGTTCAATGCTTATTATCCTAATGTCAGTTTCCGGTTGTCGAGCCGCGATAGCAATAAGGCGAGTGCGGAGTATGATACGGAGCTTCACGAGTTGGGCTCGGATGAGGAGAAGGTTGCGTTGTTGTGGGATCGGTTGGAGCAGAGGGGTTTGCCGTTGTTCCTTTCGTTGAAGTTCCCGACCACGCCGCTTTCGGTGGAGGGCGTCACTCAGATGTATCGTATTTCGTTGAAGGTTTACGGGTATGACGGTGTGTCGGCCGATTCGAATGGCAAGGACTATTCGTTCCTTTATAAGGTGACTAAGGCGGGTCCTGGTCCGGAGTTCGAGTTTGTGGAGAAAACCGAGCTGTAAAATAAAAAAGCCCTCTTCGGAGGGCTTTTTTATTCCCATTATTTTCAATACCTTTGCTTTATTCTAACTATTAACTTTTATGAAAAATATCTTTTTGTTGGTGGCTGTTTTTGCGGCGACCATTGCGGGTGCCCAGCAGCGGGTTTTTCGAAGTGCACAGACGCCCGAGCAGGCGCAGTTCAGCGCCGTTTGGGAGGGTAATGGGTTTGTCATCACCAACCGGTCGGGCGAGACGCTGGATGCCGATTGGGAGATTTGGGTCAATGGGCTGCCTCGGGTCACACCTCAGGGGGCCGATGCGGCCGTGATGGTCGAGGACGCGGGTGGTACGCTGTCGAAATTGCGGCCGACCGCGTTTTATCAGCCTGTTTTGCCCGATGGGGAACTCCAAATCGAGTGGAACTCTACATATACCCAGCGCAGCAATATCGCCATTCCGGAGGGGATGTTCATCGTTCGTGACGGCAAGGTCACACCGATACCGGTGACGGCGAAGACCATAATCCGCTCGCCGAACAATGGCCGGTTGGAGTGGGAGCGCAATGCCGAGGTCGCTCCTTACAGGATCACTCAGAAGGATATTATTCCCACCCCTAAGCTGGTCACGGCCGGTGCGGGGACGACGGTATTCGGGCCCAGAGTTGGTGTCTCTTTTATCGACGAGTTTGCGGGCGAGGCCGATTTTTTGATTCGCGGGTTGCAGGGTGTCGGCGCGGCGATTATGCCTTATGGTTATGCGGGGCGCGATTGTTTTGCCGTTTCGTTGCGTAAGGATGATTCGGTGCAGGATCGCGAGGGGTACCGGATCGACATTACTGATGGCGGTTTGACTATTTCTGCTTCGGCGTCGGCCGGGGCGTTTTATGGGGTGCAGAGTGTGCTGAGTATGGTTCGTGGGCGGAGTTTGCCTGTGGTTTTGGACCGGATGGTTATCGAGGATTGGCCCGATTTCGGGTTTCGGGGCCAGCATTTCGATACGGCGCGCAATTATACCGATATTCGCGGGTTGCGACGGATCGTCGATTTGATGGCTGCTTATAAGTTGAATGTTTTCCATTTCCATTTTTCGGATGATGAGGGTTGGCGGTTGGAGATTCCGGGCTTGCCGGAGTTGACCGAGGTGGGCGCCAGGAGGGGTTATACTGTCGATGAGAGGGATATGATCGTTCCGGCTTATGGCGGACAGGGCACGGGCCATTTGACGCGGCGTCAGTTTATCGAGTTTTTGCGTTATGCCAAAGCAAGGCATATTCGGGTCATTCCCGAGATCGAGTCGCCTGGTCACGCTCGTGCGGCGGTACGGGCTATGGAGGCGCGGTACTTTAAGTATCGGGATACCAATCGTGAGAAGGCCGAGGAGTTTTTGCTCAGCGAGTTCGAGGATAAGTCGGTTTATAAGTCGATTCAGGATTTCGACGATAATGTGATGAATGTGGCTTTGCCGGGCACTTATCGCTTTATGGAGCGGGTGGTGGACGAGATAGTGAAGATGTATGCGGCGGCTGATGCTCCGTTGGAGGTTATCCACGTTGGAGGCGACGAGGTTCCGCGCGGGGTTTGGAGTGCGTCGCCTGCGGCTAAGAGGTTTATGCGCGAGAACGGGTTGAGGAATACGGTCGAGTTGGCCGATTATTATGTTTTGCGGGTGAACGATATTTTGAAGGCGCGCGGGTTGAAGATTGCGGGGTGGCAGGAGTTGGTGGAGGGTCGCAGTGCGAAGTTCCGTGCCGCGGTGAAGGACAATGTGGGCTATGTTAATGTTTGGAGCACTAATGGAGCTCAGGCCGAGACGCCTTATCGGTTGGTTAATCAGGGCTATCCGGTGGTGTTGAGCAATGTTGGCAGTTTGTATTTCGACCTTGCTTACTGTGATCATCCGGACGAGCGGGGACAGTTTTGGGGCGGGTTTATTGACGCTCAGCGGCCGTTTGCTATGCAGCCTTTCGATGTTTATGCTTCGCTTTGGCGGGGCGATGACGGGCGGTTGATGGATAATTCGAAGGCTGGGGTCGGTAAGGTCCACGCCGATAATAGTGCTGCGGAGGCGTTGATACTCGGGATGCAGGGTCAGTTGTGGGCGGAGACCATTCGCGATTTCGATACGGCGACCAGGTTCCTGCTTCCCAAGTTGCCCGGGTTGGCTGAGCGGGCTTGGAATTCGCGGCCGGAGTGGCGGAGCGGTGATGACTTTTTGCGCGATTGGAGCCGCTATATGGGCATTGTTGCACAGAAGGAGATGCCTTGGTGGTCGGCTCAGGGGATTGCTTATCGCTTGCCGCCTCCCGGGGTTTACATCGAGGGGGGTATGCTTTATTGCAATTCGATGATCTCGGGGGCACAGATACGTTACAGTGTCGACGGGAGTGTCCCGACGGAAGGATCGCCTTTGTGGAGCGGGCCTGTTCCGTGCAATGCGCAGTGGGTGGAGGCCAAGATTTTCTATTTGGGGCAGCAGAGTGTTTCTTCGGCTTGGGATAATCGCGTCAATCCGGTTATGCAGTGATCCGGTTGGGGGTTATAGGGAGTAATTTCATTTCGGACCGCGTTATTTCTGCTTCGCGTTTGGAGGGCCGTGTTTGTGTTACGGCCCTTTATTCGCGTACGCAGGAGCGGGGCGAGGAGTATGCCGGTCGGTGGGATATACCGAGTGTTTTCACCTCTTTGGATCAGATGTTGGCTTCTGACACGGTGGATGCGGTTTATGTCGCTTCACCCAATTCGTGCCATTGCGCGCAGACGGTTGCTTGTTTGCGTGCGGGGAAGCACGTTTTGTGCGAGAAGCCGTTGGCATCCAATGCGTCGGAGGCCAGGGTGATGATCGAGGCTGCGCGTTTGGCTGGCAGGGTGTTGCTTGAGGCTATGAAGCCCACTCTTACTCCTGCTTGGGGGGCGGTTCGTGATGCTTTGCCGCGGGTGGGGAGGGTTAGGCGGTGGTTTGCTGCGTTTGGTAAGTATTCGTCGCGGTATGATGCTTTGAAAGGGGGCGGGTTGCCTAATGCTTTCAATCCTGGGTTGTCTAATGGTGCGGCGATGGATATTGGGGTTTATGCTATTTATCCTATGGTGGAGTTGTTTGGTCGGCCTTCTGGCGTTTCGGCCTCGGTTGTCGTGTTGCCCAGCGGGGTGGATGGCCACGGGGCGGTTAATTTCGAGTATGAGGGTGGGATGTTGGCTACAGTGTTGTATTCTAAGATTGCCGATATTTCGCTTCCGTGGGAGATCGAGGGCGAGGATGGGACGATTCGTGGCGACGCCATCAATTCCATTTCCCGCGTCGAGTTTCGCCCCCGCGGGGGCGAGTGGGAGGAGATAATTGAGAGTGGAGAGTGGAGAGTGGAGAGTGAGGTGAGTGAGGGGTTTTCAAAAATAAGATTAGGCGCGCAGCGTGAAGCGGAGGGCGGGCTAAAAGTGCCAGCCGGAGCCGACCGGCTGTCTTGTCAGCCGCGCGAAGCGGGCGCAGGCAACGTTAGACCGACCGGAGTAGCGAGCGGCTCATCGGCTTTTTTGAAAATCCCCGAACGGAAACACACGCCGAGCGAAGTGCTTGATTATGTTCACGAGCTCTCCCATTTCGTCGACTTGATCGAGGGGGGTGAGTTGGAGTCGCCTGTGAACTCTCACGACACCAGCCTTGCCGTTTTGGAGATTGTGGACGAGGTTCGGCGGCAGGCGGGTGTTGTTTATCCGGCGGACCGATGATTGCTTTTCGCCCTTCGATAGTCGATTATTTGGCCACTTTGGAGAATCCGGTGGGGGTTTTTCGCACTTTGGGCGAGGTGGTTGTGGAGAGGGATGTTTGGGGCGAGGTGGCTTTTCGCGCCGGCAATAGTGCGGCTGTTTTCACCTATTTCAGGGATGGCGAAAGGCGTCTTCTCAAACTGTATGTGAGGCCGAATCCTTATTTGCGGGAAATTTACGATTATGTCGCTTCGGTCCGGTCGCCTGTTTTGCCGGATGTAAGGTTGTTGCGGGATGAGTTGTTTGTGCTTTCGCCTTCGGGGTGGAGCGGCTGGGTGGATGTGGTCGAGGGGCGGTGGATTGAGGGGGAGACATTGGCGAGTCAGGAGTCATCAGTCAAGAGTCAGGAGTCGGGCTGCGCAAAAAAAACTGCGACATCTGTCGCACCAAAGACTCATAACTCATCACTCCCAAATTCTTTTGCCTCTCTTCGCCGCTCGATAGCGGCGGCGGAGTGGGCTCATGGCGATTTGAAGCCTGAGAATATCATCGTGCGGGGGGATGGGACGATGATGCTTGTCGATTTGGATGCGATGTGGATTCCGGCGTTTGCGGGTCGGCGGGCTGTGGAGCTGGGTACGCCTCCTTGGAGCGCGCCGGGACGTACGGCGGAGCTGTTCGACGGCACCATCGACGATTACCCGTTGGCCCGCATTGCCGAGTGGCTTGGTCGGAGTTGACAAACTGTTTCGACTTTCAAAGAAAGTCGTCAGCCCGCCGCGTGGGGGCGGCGACGTGCTTTGCCTATTTTTCCGGCCTGTATCCCGTGTCTTCGGCCAGGTGGGTGCCGTCGGCCGCTGTGGTTGCCAGAATGTCGCATCGCTCGTTTTCGGGGTTGGCGGCGTGTCCTTTCACCCACACGAACCGGACATCGTGCCGCCGATAGACATCGAGAAATCTGCGCCACAGGTCGGGATTTTTTTTGCCTTTGAAACCCTTTTTTTCCCACCCGAAGAGCCATCCTTTGGCCACCGCGTCGACCACATATCGCGAGTCGGAGTAGACTGTAACTTGTTGATTGTCAAACCGCAACGCTTCCAATGCTACGATTACGGCCAGCAACTCCATTCGGTTGTTGGTTGTTAGTTGGAAACCTGCCGACAGCTCTTTTCGCCGACCCGGGGCGAGCATCACCACGCCGTAGCCTCCGGGCCCGGGATTTCCCCGCGCCGCACCGTCGGTATAAATCTCGATACTCGCCGCCATAAAGAACAAAGGTAGTGAAAATTAATAAGTTACGCGCAATCGTCGCGTAGCCAATTAATCGCTAATAACTAATCGCTAATCGCTAAAAAAAGCCCCTCGCGAGGGGCTTTTTTTCGTTACATCATTCCCATTCCGCCGCCTCCCATTTGGGGCATTGGTGCGGGGTGTTCTTCTTTTTTGTCGACCAGCACACATTCGGTGGTCAGGAACATCGAGGCTATCGAGGCCGCGTTTTCCAACGCCACGCGTGCGACCTTTGTGGGGTCGATGATTCCGGCCGCGAACAGGTCTTCATAGCGTTCGTGACGGGCGTTGTAGCCGAACGAGCCTTTGCCTTCGCGCACTTTGTTGACGACCACCGAACCTTCGCCGCCTGCGTTGGCAACGATTTGGCGCAGCGGTTCTTCGATGGCACGTTTGACGATGGCGATGCCGGTGGTTTCGTCGTCGTTTTCGCCTTTGAGTTTTTCGAGCACATCGGTGGCACGGATGTAGGCCACGCCGCCTCCCGGGATGATGCCTTCTTCGACGGCGGCGCGGGTTGCGGCCAGGGCGTCGTCTACGCGGTCTTTCTTTTCTTTCATTTCCACCTCGGTCACGGCGCCGACGTAGAGGACTGCCACACCGCCGGCGAGTTTGGCGAGACGTTCTTGCAGTTTTTCGCGGTCGTAGTCGCTGGTGGTGGCTTCGATTTGTTTGCGGATTTGCGCAATGCGAGCTTCGATGTCGGCTTTTTTGCCTGCGCCGTTCACTATTGTGGTGTTCTCTTTGTTGATGCTCACTTTGTCGGCTGTTCCCAGCATTTCGACGGTGGCTTGGTCGAGTACAAAGCCGGTGTCTTCGCTTATCACTTGGCCGCCGGTGAGGATTGCGATGTCTTGCAACATTTCTTTTCGGCGGTCGCCGAATCCCGGGGCTTTCACGGCGGCGATTTTGAGGGTTCCGCGCAGTTTGTTCACCACCATTGTTGCCAGGGCTTCGCCGTCGACATCTTCGGCTATGATGACCAGTCCGCGACCTTGCTGGGCGATGGGTTCGAGCACTCCCATTATCTCTTTGAGGGTCGAGATTTTCTTGTCCGTGATCAGGATGTAGGGCTTCTCCATCACGGCTTCCATTTTTTCGGAGTCGGTCATAAAGTATGCCGAGATGTATCCGCGGTCGAATTGCATCCCTTCGACAACGTCCACGTAGGTGTCTGTACCTTTCGATTCTTCGACGGTGATCACACCTTCTTTGTTCACTTTGCTCATTGCTTCGGCTATTAGCGAGCCGATGTTTTCGTCGTTGTTGGCGGAGCTGGTTGCGACTTGTTTGATTTTTTCGATGTCGCCGCCTACTTTTTTGCTCTGCTTTTTGAGGCTTTCGACCACTTCACCGACGGCTTTGTCGATCCCGCGTTTGAGGTCCATCGGGTTGGCACCGGCGGTTACGTTTTTGATTCCGACGCCGATTATTGCTTGTGCCAGCACTGTTGCGGTGGTTGTTCCGTCGCCTGCGTCGTCGTTGGTTCGCGAGGCCACTTCTTTCACCATTTGGGCACCCATATTGGCGAACGGGTCGTCGAGTTCGATCTCTTTTGCCACGGTTACACCGTCTTTGGTGATTTGCGGGGCACCATATTTTTTGTCGATTATCACGTTGCGCCCTTTGGGGCCCAGGGTCACTTTGACTGCGTTGCTGAGTGCGTCGACACCCTCTTTGAGCAGTTCGCGCGCTTCGATGTTGTATTTGATTTCCTTTGCCATAACGATTAAAAATTAAGAAATAACTGCAAAAATATCCCCCACTTTCATCATCAAATAGGTTTCGCCTTCGTGCGTGATTTCGGTTCCGGCATATTTGCCGTAGAGCACTTTGTCGCCTGCTTTGACCTCCATTTTCACTTCGCTGGTTCCGGGTCCGGCAGCGATGATTGTTCCGGCGAGTGGTTTTTCTTTTGCGGTTTCGGGGATGTAGAGGCCTCCCGCGGTCTTTTCTTCTGCGGCATCGGGTTTTACCAACACCCTGTCTGCCAATGGTTTGATTTTCATATAATTTTCAGGTTTTTAGAATATTTAGAAATTTCACGTCGAGGGGGCAGAACAATTGCTATGCCAATCCCCGAAATATGCCATTTTGTCAGTTCTTTGTCAGGCACGAGAACGAGTAAGGCGCATCGCTCGCCGCCGTACCTCGGGTCATATTAGGCACATCGGACATCGTAAAGTTCAACCTCACCCCGTCCACCATATCGGAATGGCGCAAAAAATTCTTACCATACCTCTTCCCATCGATCCTCAACTCATCCACATACACCCCGTCACCCTCACTATTTATTGCCACATCGCCTTCGGGCAGGTGCATCACGGCTTTGCTAAACAGGGGCGAGCCGAGCGCATACTCGCCGCTCCCGGGACACACCGGATAGAAGCCCAGTGCCGAGAACACGTACCACGCCGAGGTTTGCCCGTTGTCTTCGTCGCCGCAATATCCATCCGGAGTCGCCGAATACAACCGCTCCATCACCTCCCTCACCCATTTTTGCGTTTTCCACGGCTCCCCGCTCCAGTCGTAGAGGTATATCATATGTTGGATCGGCTGGTTTCCGTGGGCATAGTTGCCCATATCCATTATTTGCATTTCGCGGATTTCGTGTATCGTGCCGCCGTAGTAGCTGTCGTCGAAGATGGGCGGCAGTTCGAACACGCTGTCCATCCGGTCGTTGAAACCGTCGCGTCCTCCCATCAGCTCGATAAGGCCCGCGGGGTCGTGAAACACGCTCCACGTGTAGTGCAGCGAGTTGCCTTCGGTGAATGCGTCGCCCCATTTGTAGGGACTGAACGGACTCTGCCACGAACCGTCACCATTCCTCCCACGCATCAACCCCGACTCCCCGTCGTAGAGGTTTCGATAGTTCATCGCACGTTCGGCATAGATCCCTATTTCGCTCTCGGGCTTGCCCAGTGCTTTGCCCAGTTGATAGATGCACCAGTCGTCGTAGGCATATTCCAACGTCCGCGCCGCACTCTCGTTGATGCCTGTGTCGTAGGGCACGTAGCCCAGAGTGTTGTACTCTTCCCATCCGCGTCGACCGGTCGAGCCCACTTTCGGGTGAGCGGCGTTTGCTCCGTGCACCACGGCTTTCCACAGCTCTTCGATGTCTTGTCCCCTGATTCCTTTCAAGTATGCGTCGGCCACGACGCTTGCCGAGTTGTTGCCCACCATACAGTTTCTGTGCCCGGGGCTGGCCCACTCGGGCAGGAAGCCGCTTTCGAGCCACGTGTTCACAAGGCCCGCTTGCATCCGCGCCGCCATTTCGGGATAGAGCAGGTTGATGAGCGGGAACAGACTGCGGAAGGTGTCCCAGAAGCCTGTATCGGTAAACATTTCGCCCTTGTGCACTTGCCCGTCGAACGGACTGTAATGCACTCTGTTGCCGTTTTCGTCGATTTCGCTCAGATCCCTCGGAAACAACACCGACCGGTAGAGACACGAGTAGAAAGTTCTTATGTCGTCCACATCTCCCTCGACCTCTATTCTGCCCAGCACCTCGTTCCAACGCTTTTTGCCCCTGTCGAAGGTCTCATCGAAACTCGACCCCAGCTCGTCCAGGTTCCGTTCGGCCTGTTCCAACGAGATGAACGACGAGGCCACCCGTGCGTGCACGACTTCGCCTTCGCGCGTTTTGAAACTCACAATCGCCCCTGCGTGGCCATTCTCTTCGGCCACTATTTCAGAGAAATCGAAATCACGATCGAACTCCACCACGAACCAGTTCTTAAAGTTGTCGGGCACGCCGCCGCTGTTGCGCACACTGTACCCCACCACCCGCCTTTGGTCGGGGCGCACTTCGACCCACGAACCGCGATCGAACGCATCTACAATGACGTTCGAACTCTCGTTTTCGGGAAATGTGAAGCGGAAAAAGCACGCCCTTTCGGTGGGGGTGAGCTCGGCTGTCACGTCGTGGTCGGCCAGATAGACGCTGTAATAATGGGGCTTGGCGACTTCGCTTTTGTGCGAGAACCAGCTGGCCCGTTTGTCCTGATCGAACAGTCGCCGGCCTGTTGTGGGCATTAGGGAGAATTGTCCGTAGTCGTTGATCCACGGGCTTGGTTGGTGGGTTTGTTTCAGTCCTCTGATTTTATCGGCGGTGTAGACGTAGGTCCATCCGTGCCCCATTTTGCCGGTTTGTGGTGTCCAGAAGTTCATTCCCCACGGCATTGCGGTTGCGGGGTAGGTGTTTCCGGTGGAGAGTTCTATTTTGGACAGCGATCCGACGAGCGGGTTTACGTGATCGATTTGCGCGAGCGCAAATGAAGAGTGAAGAATGAGGAGTGAAAAAAGCAGTTTTTTCATACAAAGGGTCGGGTTTAGGTCAAACATTTTTTTGTCAGCGCAATGTAGATTTTCGTCAAAAGCGTGCAACACATTTTTTGTCAGCGTGGAGCGGATTTTCGTCAAAAGCGTGCAGATGCTGTGCTTTGGAAGTTTTTTCGGGACGGGGATAGTACAAATGGTACAGCCCCGTCCCGAAAAACGAAAAAGTGCAGCAGATGCGCACTTTTCACGAAAATCTGGGGTGGAAGATGGGGCTCNNCAGCTGAGCTACGTCCACCGTTTTCCAAAATGAAAAATGAAAAATGAAAAGTGAAAAATGTCCACCGCACAAAGCCGGCTACGCTGACACCCTTTTCATCGCCGCCCTGTCCATTCAGAGCCGCCGAGCGGAGCTCGGCACTTTCTGCTCCGGCTTCTCACCGCTCGCTATTCACTCGCGGCGGGGAAGCCATCGCCCCCTCGGGGCGGGACGACGACTTGCAAAGCAAGTCGAAAAACATTTTCAACTTACAAACCGTTCACCAACAGCTGCAGGCTACTTTTCAGGTTCCCTGCTTTGTTTTTGTGGATCACGTGACTTCCGGCCAGTTTGTCGAGCATCGCTGTAACTTTCGGGAGCAGTGCTTCGGCCGCCTTTTTGTCGGAGGTGTTGCGGAGTGCTTTCACCGCGTTCCGGGTGGTTTTGTGGTAGTAGCGGTTGCGCAGACGCCTGGCCTGTGTTTGCCTGATCCTTTTGATGGATGACTTGTGGTTTGCCATATAATAAAAATAATAATAAATTTCAGACTTAAAAGGGTGCTCGCCCCAGCTTGCACCCCTGTTTTGTTGTTTGTGGCCCCTTGTTCCCCCTCCCCTTGTGTGTTTCTCCTCCCCCCCCCAGCTTGGCACCCCTCTTGTAGCCCATAGGAGAGTCGAACTCCTCTTTCAAGAATGAAAATCTTGCGTCCTAACCGATAGACGAATGGGCCGGTTTTCGAGCGACAAAGATAGAATAAAAAAAATTGCTGACAAAATTTTTTTCAGAGCTCGAGTTTTTTGTCGGCAAATTCATTCACCAGATCGAGTTCGTGCGAGGAGAAGATTACGGTTTTGCCCTGCTGGTGGGCGAGTTTGCGGAGCAGTTGGACGGTTTCGCGGCGCGCGATGAAATCGAGGAATGCGGTGGGTTCGTCGAGGATTATTGTGGGTGTGTTTTGCGCCAGGGCGCGTGCGATCATTACGCGTTGGAGTTCGCCGTCGCTCAGGGTGTCGGTTTGTCGATGGGCAAAATCGCTCATTCCGACCTCGGACAGGGCATTGCGGACGATGGTTTTGTCGTGTTGGGTCAGACGGCCGCTCCGGTCGGTGTGGGGCATCCGGCCGAGTGCTGCCAGCTCTTCCACCCGCAGGTTGGGCACCCGTGGCCGCTCGGTGCTGACGTAACTCACCAGACGCGCAAAACCTGCCGCGTCGGGTTTTCCGACTTTGCGAGCAAAGTCGTCGGCCCGCTGAAGGCGGGTAGCGGGCCGAAAATCCCCGCGCGCGTAGCCCGACTCTTGACTGATGACTAATGACTCTTGACTGACCAACACTTGCCCCGCAAGTGTCGGTTCCAATCCCGCTATTACCCTCAACAGCGTACTCTTCCCCGCCCCGTTGCGGCCTGTGACGGCGTTGAGCGACCCGGGTTCGAAGACAAATGATAGCCCCGAAGCCAGCGTCCGCCCCTGATAGCCTATGGTCACATCGCGAAGTTCTACCATCTCTGCCGGTTTTTCATCACAACCATAATTACGACCGGAATCCCTACCAGGGCCGTTATCGTGTTGATGGGGAGCGGACTTGTTGCCACCGTGCCTGCCACGATGTCGCATCCCAGCATCACTGCCGCTCCGACCACTATCGAGGCGGGCATCAGGATGGCGTGTCGGGCAGTGCCCCACACCATTCGTGCGATGTGGGGAACGGCCAGTCCGAGAAATCCTATCGGGCCGCAGAAGGCGGTCACGGTACCTGCCAGCAGGGTGGTGCACAGAAAGACCATTCCTCTCACCCGCCCCACTCCGACCCCCATCGTGCGGGCGTAGTTTTCGCCCAGCATCATCCCGTCGAGCCCTTTGACCAGCAGCATCGACATTATAAGACCGATAGCCACCACCGGCCCCAGCACCGCAAGTTCGCTTGCCGTCACGCCGCCCAGCGATCCCATTGTCCACACCACGAACGATTTCACTTCCCGTTCGCCGCCGAAATATTGCAACACCTCCACCGCCGCGCCCGCCACCGAGCCCAGCATCATACCTATTATAAGGACGGCCATAATGTCGCCGATGCGCCGACTGACCGCCGCCACGATCAGGAACACCATTCCCGCCCCGACCCACGCCGCTCCCACTACCCCCACTCCGTACGCCGCCGGAAGACCCATCATCAGCAACGCCACGCCCAGCGAGGCACCCGAACTCACGCCCAGCACATAGGGTCCGGCCAGCGGGTTGCGAAAGATGGTTTGCATCATCAGGCCGCTCGCTCCAAGTGCCGCTCCGGCAAGTGCCGCGGTGAGGGCTTTGGGCAGTCGGAACTCCAACAGAATGTGCCGTGCCATATCGCCGTCGAGCGACAGCAACCCCACCGACCCGACAACGAGGTCGAGCACGAAGAGCAGCAGCATCACGGCGATGGCGATCCGGAACTTCACTTCAATCTTTTATAATAGTATAACGAATCTGCCGAACCGTGGAATATCGACACCAGGTCGTTCAGTATTATTTCGGGACGCACCACTCCGCTCTCCCAGAAGTCGCTTCCGCCTGCGGGCGTGGTGCGTGCGTTGTTGTTGAACACCGCCACTTCGATGTCGGCAAATCGCGGGTTGTCGCCCCAGAGCGCATCCACCGAGTCGTAGTGGTTGGTGTTGAGCCAGAAGTCGGCTTGCTTCATCGCCAGATACGCCGCCTCGATGCCGATGGGCACACTTTCGGAACCTGTTCCGGTGGCTATGCACTCGCCGCCTGCGTCCTCTACCAGTTTGACCATATAGTTTTGCGCCCCGGGCACGTACCATACGCCTCTGTATGGCGCGTTCAGCATCACTTTGGGTTTGTTTTCGAACTTTGCGGCGGATTGTTTTCGGGCGTTATAGGCTTTTTCTATTTCGCTATATTTCTCTTCGCCCCGT
The DNA here is from genome assembly GCA_002293425.1 of Alistipes sp. UBA940. GTDB lineage: Bacteria > Bacteroidota > Bacteroidia > Bacteroidales > Rikenellaceae > UBA940. The sequence goes on from DBDE01000003.1 coordinate 33,459, forward strand.
TGTTCTATGCCGCACGCGCGGGCGATTTCCACTATCCACCGCGCTCTTCCGAGGGGGGTGGGTTCGAGCCAGTCACGCACATCCAGCGTTCGGGTTCCCAGGTTTTTCAGCCGTTCGTCTTCCAGCCCCGACAACAGGATCAGGTCGGCATCGAGGGCAGCTATCAGTTCGTAGTTCACTGTGCGATCGTATCCTATGTCGGCCACGTCGGGCGGCAGATGGGATGAGACCAGCCCGATCCCTGCCACGCCTACTATTTTGTCGCCTATGCCGAGTTCGTTCAGAAAGGCGACGTGGCTCGACGACATACATATTATCCGCTCCGGCGTGTCGGCCGGGGCATCGGGCTGCACGCAACCCGACAGCAGAACACAGATTATTATCGACAGGTATTTCATAGTTGTTCGTTTCAAAAAAACTCCTCTCTGAGCGCGTTTTCGTTGCGCATTTTTTCGAAATTTTCGGGATTCCGTTTCAGCGTGCGGCTCACCGCTTCGATGTCGAAATAGTTCCCCATCACACCGCACATCTGCTCCCAACCGATTTTGCGGGCCACAGATTGAATGGGGATCGGGCCGAGGGGAAGGCCGAAAAAGCGGGCTAACCGGTTGACAATCAGTGCCGTGGCGTTGAATTTGCCCTGGCGGGTGTAGCCGGCGATGTGGGGCGTGGCAAGGAGCGCACCGGCAAGTGTGGCGCGGTCGATGTCGGGCTCGTTTTCCCACACGTCGAAAATATAGTTGCGCCCCACCACAGCCGCCGGATCGACCACCGCCCCGCGCGACGAGTTGATTATCACGAATTCGGGCCCCGCGTGCGACAACAATTTTTCGTTCACCAGATGGCGCGTGGAGCCGTCGAGAGGCACGTGCAGGGTGATGATGTCGGCCTGTTCGACAATTTCCCGGAACGAAAAATAGCCATCTTTGGAGCCCATATCCTCGGCACGTTCGCGCGGCGGGTCGCTTTTCATCACCCGAAAACCCCATTCCTCGGCATACTCCGCCACCAAACTCCCCACATTTCCCACCCCGATAACCCCTATAGTTATGAGTGATGAGTCAGGAGTAATGAGTCTTTGGTGCGACAGATGTCGCAGGCTTTTTCGCGTAGCCGACTCCTGACTCTTGACTCTTGACTCCTGACTCAGCCACACAAGTGCGGCTCCGACCCATTGCAGCACCCCGCGGGCGTTGCAACCTGCTGAGTTACAGACAGTTATGCCGTTGGCCCAGCACCATTCGCGGTCGATATGGTCTGTGCCGATGGTCGCCGTGCCGACGAAACTCACCGCCGAACCGGCTAGCAGCGCAGCGTCGCAACGTGTTCGGGTGCGCACCAGAAGGGCGTCGGCATCGTGCACGTCGTCGGCCCGGATTGCGTTTCCGGCCACGTAGACCACCTCGGCAAAGGGCTCCAACAGCCCCCCGAGAAAGGGTATATCGCGATCGGCAACGATTTTCACAAGGCAAAGATAGTGATTAATGATTAATGTTTTTCGAGTTGCAAAGCAACTCGTCGGCTCGCCCCGTGGGGGCGATGGCTTTCCCGCCGCGAGTGAATAGCGAGCGGTGAGAAGCCGGAGCAGAAAGTGCCGAGGCTTTGCTCGGCGGCTCTGAATGGACAGGGGTCGAGCCGAAAGTTCCGCGTAGCCCCCACCGCCGTGGGCGTTCCCACAAAAAAAACTCCCCGCCGACGCAGAATGCGCACGACGGGGAGGACCAACTTTAATGTATTGATTATGAAAAAAACCTCAGCCCGGGTTTCACAACCGGCAGCGAGCTTCGATAAATAAACGCGTGTGCATCACGATTTATTATATCTTCTGCAAAGATATAAAATAGTTTTATGAAAAAAATACTAATTTCGCATAAAATTCATATTCAGATGGGTGCAAAAATGTTCGATCCGGAGGGTGTCGGGGTCCACAACGGACGCTGGTTCGGTATGCCATTTTCGGTTTCCGAGGCGGCTTTGGCGTTGATTTCGGTTCCGTGGGACGTCACTTCGAGCTATGGTGGCGGGTCGTCGCGTGGTCCGGCGGCTATGTTGGAGGCGTCGACGCAGCTCGATTTTTACGATCCGTGGGCACCGGAGGCTTGGCGGCGCGGCATCGCAACGGTGCCGATTGACGACGCTATCTTGCAGCACAACAACGAGCTGCGCCCTCTGGCCAGGAAGATCATCGAGGCGCAGGAGGAGGGCAAAACCATAGATCCGCGTGCACTTCAAAAGATCAATCGCGCATCGGGCGAACTGAACATCCGCGTAGAATATGAGGCGCGTAAATTGCTGGGTGCGGGTAAGTTGGTGGGTGTTGTCGGTGGCGACCACTCCACCCCTTTCGGGCTCATTTCGGCGTTGGGCCAGAAGCACGAAAGTTTCGGCATTTTGCATCTGGACGCCCATTGCGATTTGCGCGAGCGGTATGAGGGATTCGAGGGTTCGCACGCGTCGGTGATGTTCAATGTGTTGCGCGATGTGCCGCGGGTTTCCCATTTGGTGCAGGTGGGGGTGAGGGATTTTTCGACTGCCGAGATGGAGTTTGCCCGCACCCACAAGAAGGTTACTCTCTTCACGGGGGCACTTTTGGCGCAGAACAGTTTTGTCGGGGTGACGTGGGCGGAGCAGTGCCGCCAGATTGTGAGTGCTTTGCCATCGCGGGTTTATATCAGTTTCGACGTCGATTTTCTCTCTCCTTCGTTGTGTCCCGGGACGGGTACTCCGGTTCCCGGGGGTGTTGGTTTCGACGAGGCGGCGTGGTTGGTGAGGACCATCAGGGACAGCGGCCGCACCGTCGTCGGGTTCGATCTTTGCGAGGTTTCGCCCGCCACGGTGCTCGATGCCGTCGTGGGCGCGCGAATGCTCTTTAAACTTTGCGGCCAGATCCTTAAATAATTATCTTCGGTCTTTTGCCTCGGCGGGCTTCGAGTTCGACGATTCCGGTGAGCACATCGGCCGCGTCGTGCCAGCGGTTGGCGCGGTAGAGGCGGCGATAGGTCGTCAGGTGGTGGTGGAACTGCGGCCAGCGCGTCGCCCAGTCGGCCGGAAAACGAATGCGGTGGATGACCGAGGCGGAGTTGGTCAGGATGCGTGCCTCCTTGTTGTCGGATTGGTGGAACCAATCTATTTTTACGTGCGGAACGATGTCGCCTACCGCGCGGGCAAATCCGCGGCCGCCGTTGTTGCTTTCGATGAATGCTTCGCGGGTGTCGTTGTCGGTGAGCATTTGGGCCACGGCGCGCTCGGTGATCTCCATCGGCTCGGTGGTGTAGACCACGTCGGTGATGTAGACCAGACCGTCGTCCTGCCCCACTTCGTAGCACACCGAGCAGAGGTAGTCTTCGCCCGTGTCGGCGGTGTCGGTGTAGTTGGCGCGGCAGGTGGTGGAGAGCGGAATGGAGGAGTAGACCTGCAATTGCGCACCGTACAGCAGCCCTTCGGCGGGGGTGGGGTGCCCCTGGTACATACATTCGAATTGGGGCGGGTCGAGCAGCCGTTTTTTCATCAACAACCGCGCACTGTGGCGTTCGGGCCACAACGCTTCGCTCTTGGGGCGCGGGTCGAGGGGGGTCGCTTCGGAGGTTTTTATCGCTTCGAAGTTGAGGTGCAGCCACGCGTCTTCGGGCAGTGTGGCGATCTGGTCCATCGAGGTGAACTCCACCACATCTTCGTGCTCGGCGATGGTCCCTATCAGGTCCTCCTGGTGCCAGCGCGTGAAGACGATCAGCTCCGACGAGTCGTTGTGCATACGGGTGCGGACAACCGAGGTGTACCACTCCCAGCAGTTTTCGCGCACTATGGGCGAATTGGCCTCCATAGCGTCTTTGTAGAGGTCGTCCAGAATGAATGTGTCCACTCGATTGCCGGTCAGCGGCCCCTCGCGACCCACCGAAAAGAGTTCGCCTTCGTGGTCGATGATCTCGACGTGGTCGGCGGTGCGGATGTAGCTCCCCTGGGACGACGAGGTTTTGATGCGCGTGTGGGGAAACATTTCGGCATACTCGGGGGTGTCGATGATGCGCTGCACCCGCCGGTTGAAGCGGTTGGCCAGCGACGACGAGTAGGAGGCAATGGCTATCTTGCGGTCGGGATCGAGCCCCAGCAGATAGGCCGGCAGCAGCACCGACGAGCCGTGGCTCTTGCCGTGCTGGGGCGGCATAGTGACTATCAGACGGCGGATCTGCCCCTGGGCGAAGCGGTCGAGCACGTCGTAGTAGGTTCGGTGGAAAGGCTGTGCCCCCATTGCGGGGAACACAGCCTTCGAAAGCTGAAGAATCGAATGGTCAGTCATTTTCTGTCAAAAAAGGTTTCAATTCGCCGAACGAAAAGTCGTTCAGCTCTTCGCCGCGGGCACCTGTGGTGTGGAACTCCCACCACACCGGCACCACATCCGAGATTGGTCGTCGCTCACCGTCGGGAGCCGTCACGGTGCGGCGATGGATAATTAGTGTGGCGCGCAAAACGGCATTCACATCGCGGTGGTCGATCTCGACCGAGCCGTTGAAAAATTCGGCCGTACCGATCCTCTCCGTCAGTGCGGAGGCAACTTCGGCATAGAAGTCATCACGTATTTCAATCATAATCTCTACATCTGTTTTAAGTAGGGTTTATTGCGATCCATCCGACCCTCGTGGCCTTTGAGTTTCGGACGGTTCGCGACAAATATAATCTCGGCGCGCACCGAATGTGTTCTACCAAATAGACAATAAATTTTTCTAGGGTCTTTTTGCGTAGCACTACGCAAATTTACAACTGCATCCACGGATTGGTTCCACACTTGGCCAAATTTGGTATAAATAAACCTTTTTTGGGTATTTTTCGTCAAAACGGAGCAGATTGTGCGCCGACCGAAATTTCGCGGACGCGGATAGTACTAACGTACAGCCGCGGTCGGGAAATGAGGAGGCGTGCAAGATGCCCGTTTTAACGAAAAATTAGTTACCTTTGTAAGATGGAGAAGCGAGTCGCCTTGTTTGCCGGATCGTTCGACCCGTTCACCGTCGGCCACCGGTTCGTTGTGCAGCGGGCGTTGGAGCTGTTCGACGGCGTGGTTGTCGGCGTGGGGGTGAACTCTTCGAAGGGCTGTTTTTTGGAGCCCGAACGGCGTGTGGCACTTATCGGCGACGTTTTTCGGGATGAGCCGCGGGTTTCGGTCGGGGCTTATGAGGGATTGACGGGCGAGTTTGCGCTTTCGGTTGGGGCGAGGTTTTTGGTTCGCGGGGCGCGGACGGGGAGCGATTTCGAGTATGAGAGGGGTTTGTCGGAGGTCAATTCGCTGTTGTTTCCCGGGTTGCAGACCGTGATTATTCCGGCGGTGAGTTCTGTTTCGTCCTCTGTTGTTCGCGAGGTTTTTCGCGCGGGAGGCGACCTCTCCGCCCTGATGCCCGAAGGAATCGATTTGAAACATTATTTTAAAAAATCATAAAAATTTCTCCTCCTTGCTAAGGAGGAGTACCCGCGCAGCGGGGGAGGTGGTAGATTATGGGGTCTCCGACAATTATGAATATATCCACAACTCTCGCAAGTCGTCGGAAGCTTCGCAACGGCACCACTTCCGCAGAGGCAGTTTTGTGGAATGAATTGAAAAACAGAAAATTCGAAGGGTTGAAATTTCGCCGCCAGCACGGCATCGATCCATATGTCGTGGATTTTTATTGTCCCGAATTACGGTTAGCCGTCGAACTGGATGGAGAAGTACACGACAATTCGAATGCACAGAAATATTATGACGCCAGGACAGACTATTTATCGAAAGTTGCAGGCGTCAGGGTTTTAAGATTTGAGAACAAGGAGGTTTTTTTGAACCAAAACCTGATTTTTGTCTCCATTCGCGAGTATCTACCACCCCGTCAGTCGCAAGCGACTGCCACCCCTCCTTAGCACGGAGGGGAAATATTGTTGTTATAAATTATTTAGAGATTCAACTATATGAATTTTTCAGCCCTGATGATTGCCGAGTATCTCGGCGGAGTGGTCGAGGGTGACCCCCAGACCACCGTAGACAGGTTTGCCAAGATCGAAGAGGGTTCCGCCGGAGCCCTGTCGTTTATGGCCAATCCGAAGTACGAAAACTATCTCTACACCACCGATTCGTCGATAGTCATCGTCTCGCAAGATTTTTCACCTGCGGGACCCGTCAAAGCTACCCTTATCCGCGTGCCGGATGCGTACAGCGCGTTTGCTGGGCTGCTCAGGCTGTATGAGCAGAGCCGGCCCAAGCCCACGGGAGTGTCGCCCCAGGCGGCTATTGCGGCCGATGTTGCGGTTCCCGCGAATTGCTATGTGGGGGAGTTTGCGGTCGTTTCGGAGGGTGTTTCGTTGGGCGAAAATGTCGCTATTTATCCCCACAGCTACATCGGGCAGGGGGTGAAGATAGGCGCGGGCACCACCATTCACGCCGGAGTGAAGATCTACGAGGGTTGCGTGATAGGCGAAAATTGCACCGTTCACGCCGGTGCGGTGATAGGGGCGGACGGCTTCGGTTTTGCGCCCGAGGGCGAGGATTATGCCAAGATTCCCCAGATCGGCAACGTGGTGATAGAGGACAATGTCGACATCGGCGCAAACACCTGCGTGGATCGTGCGACGATGGGGTCGACTGTTATTCGGCGCGGGGTGAAGCTCGACAATTTGATCCAGATAGGCCACAATGTGGAGATAGGTGAGAACAGTGTGGTGGCGGCGCAGGCCGGTATGGCGGGCAGTTCGAAGCTGGGTCGGGGCTGTATGATAGGCGGTCAGGTGGGGTTGGCGGGCCATTTGACGCTGGGCGACGGGGTGAAGATGGGGGCTCAGAGCGGGATCGACAAGGACATCGAAGCGGGGTCGGTTTTGTTGGGTTCGCCTGCGATGCCGGTGATGAAGTTTCATCGCGCGTGGGCGATATTTCGCAATTTGCCCGAGTTGGTTGCACGGGTGAATGCTTTGGAGAAGAAATAAAACGGGGGGCTCGCAAAATGCTTGCCCCCCCCTTGCCCCCCTGTGACACCACCAGGACTCAAACCTGGAACCTTCTGATCCGTAGTCAGATGCTCTATTCAATTAAGCTATGGTGCCTTACCAGCGGGTGCAAAGATAATAATTTATTTTATTCTGTCGGAATTTTTGGCGACAAAATCGCGCCACGACGTTGTCTTTTTCTTTTCACTTTTCACTTTTAGCTGTTCATTTCCCTCGCAAAAGTGGTGACACAGCGCAACCGCCAATCCGTCGGTGGCATCGAGGTTTTTGGGGTCGTACTCGATGCCCAGTATCGCCCCCAGCATAGCCGCAACCTGCTCTTTGGCCGCCGCGCCGTTGCCCGTGATAGCCTGCTTCACCCGCCGCGGGGCGTACTCGAAAACGGGGATCCCGCGACTCAAAGCCGCCGCCATCGCCACCCCCTGGGCGCGCCCCAGCTTCAGCATACTCTGAACATTCACCCCCGCAAAAGGGGCTTCGAGAGCCATTTCGTCGGGCCGATAACGCTCTATCAACTCGCTCACGCGCCCGAAAATATCGCCAAGTTTCGATGTCGATTTTCGCAGGTCTATGTCGCCCAGCGTGACGGCATAGAGCCGCCCGTCGGAGAGTTCCAACACTCCGTACCCCATCCGGTTGGTTCCCGGGTCTATGCCGATTATTCGCTTCAAATCAGGTCGCGGCCGATGTCTCGGCGATAGTAAATGTCGGTGAACGAGATGTTTTCCAATACCGCATAGCTCGCCGCCAACGCTTCGGGCAGGGTTTGGGCCAGCGACGTGACGGCCAGAACCCTGCCGCCGGCAGTGACGACCCTGTCGCCCTGAAACATTGTTCCCGAATGGAAAATAGTTGAGTTATGAGTCACGAGTGATGAGTTATGAGTCTTTTGTGTCGCAAATGCGACAGGTTTTTGTTCCACGTAGCCCGACTCCTGACTCCTGACTCCTGACTCCTGACTCTTGACTCTTGACTCTTGACTGAAAATTATTTCGTAATTCTTTTTATACTCCCCGGGGTATCCGCCCGAGACCGCAACGACCGTGACGGCACACAGCGGCGACACCTGCAAATCGTACTCCTCCAATCGGCCCGTGGCAATAGCCTCCATCATTTCGACCACGTCCGACGTGATGCGCGGGAACACCACCTCCGTCTCCGGATCGCCCATCCGCACATTGTACTCGATGACCATCGGCTCGCCCTCCACATTCATCAACCCGATGAAAACGAACCCTTTATAGTCCATCCCGTCTTTCCGCAACCCGTCGACGGTCGGCCTCACGATCCGCTCCTCGACCTTGCGCATAAACTCGGCGTCGGCAAACGGCACCGGCGATACCGCACCCATTCCGCCCGTGTTGAGCCCCGTGTCGCCCTCGCCCACTCGCTTATAGTCCTTGGCGGTGGGCAAAATCTTGTACGAAACGCCATCCGTGGCCACAAACACCGAACACTCGATGCCCCTGAGAAACTCCTCGATAACCACCCGAGAACCCGCCGCACCGAACTTGCCGCCCAACATCTCTCGTAGCTCGGCCTTCGCCTCGGCCAGCGTTTCGGGAATCACCACCCCCTTACCCGCCGCCAAACCGTCGGCTTTGAGCACGTAAGGCGGCGTCAAACTCTCCAAAAAAGCCTCGCCCTCGGCCAAAGTCTGCGCCGTGAACGAACGATAGCCGGCAGTGGGCACCCCGTGGCGCGCCATAAACGCCTTGGCAAAATCTTTGCTGCCCTCCAACTGCGCACCCGCCGCCGAGGGTCCCACAATGGGCACAGAGCCGTCGAAAAAATCGACAATGCCCCTCACCAGCGGCTCCTCGGGCCCGACGACAATCATCTCGATGCCCTTTTCGGCCACAAAATCGCGGATGGCCGCAAAGTCGTTGACCGAAATGTCGACATTCGTTCCACACGCGGCCGTGCCTGCATTGCCCGGTGCGATGAACAGTTCGTCACACCGCACACTTGCGGCCAGTCCCGCCGCAATAGCGTGCTCGCGCCCGCCCGAGCCCAACAACAAAATTTTCTTCAACTCGCTCATTTTATAATTATTCTCTATACGCTCTCGCACTTGCTTCGTCGGTGTGCGACTGCGCTATGACCTTGCGCGTCGGCTAATTAATCACTAATCGCTAATAGCTAATAGCTAATCGCTATCTTTTGTTATTCCTGCGAAATCTTAACCAACTGCTCGCGATAGGCGGTCAGGATGCGCGATTTGGACAAAAACCCGACATACTTTCCCTCCTTGTCCACCACCGGCAACGTCCACGCCCCCGTGCGCTCGAAACTGCGCAACACCTCCGAAACCTGCTCATTAGGCAAAATCACCTCCGGAGGCAAAGTCATATAGACCGTGATGGGCCGAGAATACTTATCGGGCGAAAACATATCCACCCGCAAATCGTCCAGCTCGACGATCCCCACCAGCTCGCCCTCGTCGTCCACCACCGGAAAAACGTTACGATGCGCCCGCGAGATCACCTTCACCGCATCGCCCAAAGTGTCGCCCGCCCGAAAAGGCAGAAAATCGGTCTCCACCAGCTTTTCGAGGCTCAGAAAAACCATCACCGACGCATCCTTATCGTGGGTCAACAGCTCGCCGCGCTGACGCAACTGCTTGGTGTAAATGCTGTCCGGATCGAGCCAGTGGTCGACGATATATGAAATGGCCGTGGCCACCATCAGCGGAATGAACAACCCGTAACCGTTCGAAAGTTCGGCGATAAGGAATATCGAGGTCAACGGCGCCTTCATCACCCCCGCCATCACCCCCGCCATACCCACCAGGGTGAACGAAATGAGCGGCAACTCCATCCCGAAAAAGCTGTTGCACACCGTCGCCACCGTCGCCCCCGTGAACGCACCCACAAAAAGCGAAGGGGCAAAAGTACCGCCCACACCCCCCGCGGCATTGGTGGTGGCCGTCGCCACGACCTTCAAAAACAACGCCGCAACCAAATACAAAACCACAACCCAACCCACGCTCCGATACTCCCAAAACAGCGACCCCGCAAACAAACTCTCCATCCGCCCGTGCATCAACTCGCCGAAAGCCTCATATCCCTCGCCGTAAAGCGGCGGAAAAAGATACAACAGCACACCCAAAACCGCACCCCCGATAATCCACTTCAACCACGTGCGCTTAATAGTCTTGAAACTGCGCGCAACCAGCGAATTCATCGAGGTGAAATAATAAGCCACCAATCCGCAAATCAACCCCAACAGCGCGTACATCGGCAAATTGCCGATCTTGAATACCTCCGGAACAGTGACCGCAATGATGGGATCGAACCCCCGCAAAGCAAAAGCCAACGTGGTGCCCGCAATGGTGGCCAACAACAACGGCACGATGGACAACGCCGTCATCTCCAACATCAAAATCTCCAACACGAACACCAGCCCCGCGATCGGCGCCTTGAAGATGGCCGCTACCGCCGCACCCGCCCCGCAACACAACAGCAGCGTCGACTGTTTATAGTTCAACCGCGCCCACCGGCCCACATTCGACCCGATGGCTGCACCCGTCAACACGATGGGGGCCTCGGGGCCCACCGAGCCGCCGAACCCGATGGTCGTCGCACCTCCCACCATCGACGTCCACATATTGTGGGGTTTGATGAGCGAATTGCGCTTGCTCATCGCATAAAGCACCCGCGTGACGCCCTCCGAAATCTCGTCCTTGACAATGTATTTGACAAACAGCGACACCAGCACGATGCCCACCACCGGCAGGACCAGATAGAGCCAACTGCCCGTCTCCACCCCCAGAAGGTGACGAATAAAGTGGAGCAACCGCTCGAAAAGATAGGTGCCTACCCCCGCCAGCAAGCCCACGATGACAGCCAAAACCATCATCAGCTGACGGTCGGACAACCGCCGCGTCAGGCGCAGGAAACGGGTATATAAGTTGTCGATCATCAGAATCTCTTGATGCCCATAATCTCGCGCACATCGGCCAGGGTTTTCGAAGAGGATTCGCGGGCACGTTCGGCCCCCTCGCTCGTAACGCGATGCAGGAAACCATCGTCGTTCCTTATCTGCTCTATCTTCTGGCGGATCGGGGCCACCACTGCCACTATGTCCTCGGCCAATTGCTTTTTCAAATCGCCATAACGGATCGAGCAACTGTTGTAGGCGTGGGTGAAAAACGCAACCGTGTCGGGCGACGAAACCAATCGGAGAAGGGTGAACAGATTGGCAACAGGCTCTGTCATCGGTTCGCCCTCGCGAGTGGGACCGCTGTCGGATACGGCCCGCATAACTTTCTTGCGGATTTCCTCGTCCGGGTCGGAGAGGTAGAGCCCGTTGCCCTCGCTCTTGCCCATCTTGCCGCTGCCGTCCAGGCCCGGAACCTTCACCAGCTCGGTGCCGAAGTTATAGGCCGTGGGCTCCTTGAAATATTCCACCCCATAGAAGCTGTTGAACCGGCGGGCATAAACGCGGGTCATTTCGAGGTGCTGCTCCTGGTCCTTGCCCACCGGAACCTTATCCGCCCGATGCTGCAAAATGTCGGCCGCCATCAACACCGGATAGGTCAAAAGTCCGGCATTGACATTGTCCGGATGTTTGCGAATCTTATCCTTAAAAGAGGCTGTCCTTTCCAGCTCGCCCACCGGAGCGTGCATCGACAGCAGCATCGACAGTTCGGCAACCGTCGGCACATCGCTCTGGACATAAATGGTTGCAACGGACGGGTCCAACCCCGCCGCCAGATATTCGCTGAGCACACCCCGCACATTGTCGTGCAACATCTTCGGGTCGGGATGGGTGGTCAGGGAGTGGTAATCGGCAATGAAAAAGAAGCACCGGGCGTCGTGCTGCATCTTTATGAAATTGCGCAACGCGCCGAAATAGTTGCCCAAATGAAGCCGCCCCGTCGAGCGGATCCCGCTTAAAACTGTATCCATATCTCTGAAATAAAGAACAAAGATAGCTAAAATTTGTATCTTTGCGACACGATGAACACCTATTGGAAACTGCTTCGGTTCGGCAAACCGCTCGAAAAGTACGCTATCCCGTACTTCTTCTACACGTTGCTCTATGCCGTGTTCAATGTGATGAACTTTGTGCTGGTCATCCCCATTCTCAACATTCTGTTCGGGCTGTCGGACGGAGAGCTGGTCACCACGCTACCGCAGTTCGAGTTTTCGGCCGACTACATCGAGGGGGTGGTGAGCTTTTTTGTCTATAAGTATTTTGGGGTCGGGGAGGTAAAGAGTGTTCTAATCTTTATCGCACTTATCCTCGCCGCGAGTGCCCTTTTGAGCAATCTGTTCAGGTATCTGGGGCAGTACACCGTCGAGCGGTTGCGCATCAATTCGGTGCGGCGGATGAGAAACGTGATGTACGACAAGGTGATGAGGCTCGGGGTGGGCTACTTCAGCAACGAGCGCAAAGGCGACATAATCTCGAAATTCTCCGCCGACGCCACCATAGTCCAGCAAACCATCTCCGCCACGTTGCAGGTGGCGTTTCGCGAACCGTTCCTCATTATCTCCTATCTTGCCGTGATGATAGGCATCTCGTGGAAACTCACCCTATTCGCCGCGCTGTTCCTGCCGGTTGTCGCGCTCATCATCGGAACCATCGTAAAGCAACTGCGCCGGCCGGCCAAGCGCGCGCAGGACCAGCTGGGGCAGATGACCAGCCAGCTCGATGAATCGCTGGGAGGGATAAAGATAATCAAAGCCTACAACGCCGAACAATACTCGCGCCGGAAATACGGAGCGATGAACGACGCCTACTCCCGAATCGCCCGCTCGATGGCGCGCCGACAGCAAATGGCCTCGCCCATCAGTGAGTTTTTGGGCATAGTGGCCGTTGCGGTGCTGATAGTTTTCGGCGCCTCGCTGGTGTTCAAAGGCGAGCTGGGGGGTGCCGAGTTCATCGCTTATGTGGGCATTTTCTCGCAGATCACCCGACCCGTCCGCGCTTTTGCCGACGCCTTCGGGACCATCAACCAAGGCATAGCCGCGGGCGAACGGATCTTCGGCCTTTTGGATATGGCCGAAGAGGTCACCGACCGTGCGGGAGCGAGGACGATGAGTGCTTTTTCCGACAAGATAGAGTTTCGCGACGTCCGCTTCGCCTACGGCGACAGGGAGATCATCCGCGGAGTGAGCTTCGAGGTGAAAAAGGGCGAGACCGTTGCGCTCGTCGGGCCGTCGGGCGGAGGAAAATCGACTTTGAGCGACCTGGTGCCGCGTTTCTACGACCCGCAAGGGGGAGCCGTGCTCATCGACGGGGTGGATGTGAGGGACTATTCCGCCGCCTCCATTCGTGCCCATCTGGGGATGGTGGCGCAGGAAACGGTGCTGTTCAACGACACCATAGAAAACAACATTCGCCTCGGGGTGCCCGAAGCCACACGCGAACAGGTCGTCGAAGCGGCAAAAATAGCCAACGCCCACTCCTTTATTATGGAGACCGAAGAGGGCTATGACACCAACATAGGCGATCGCGGCGTGAAGCTCTCGGGCGGGCAACGCCAACGGCTTTCGATAGCACGTGCGGTGTTGAAAAATCCCGACATCCTGATACTCGACGAAGCCACCTCGGCACTCGACAC
>DBDE01000003.1:47030-80666 GCA_002293425.1 Alistipes sp. UBA940
CTGAGCACCATCCAAAACGCCGACCGGATAGTGGTCGTGGATAAAGGAACGGTGGTGGAAAGCGGCACCCACAACGAGTTGATGGCGCAAGGCGGACTCTACTCACGGCTGGTCGAAATGCAATCTATAGAGTGACCACCTCGTCCAGCTCGACGTACCATATATGGGCCCGGGGTCGGTATCCCATCTTTTTCAGCAATTCGCCGTATTCCGCGAGCTGCTTTTTGTACTCCTCACGCCTGGTTTTGCCGAACTTATAATCCACCACGACCGCCGTGTCGCCCTTTATCATCACCCTGTCCGGTCGGCGGGTCGGGGCGGTGCCCGAAGTGAGGATCGACGCCTCCTTCCGGATCTCATCCCACTGGGCAACAGTGAACCACCGGCGCACTTGCGGGTCGGCGGGAGTGAAACCTATCAGGGCACACAGTCCGTCGAAATCCTCCACCCGCTCCATCCGCTCGTGCATCGAAACACCCGTTCGCCGCTCCGCCGAAACCCGCATCCGCACCTTCGCCTCGGGACGAGAAGTAGGGTAAGAGGAGAGTTGGGAGTTATGAGTAATGAGTAATGAGTCAGGAGTCTGTGGTGCGGCAGATGCCGCAGGCTNNTCTTGACTCTTGACTCTTGACTGCTGGCGAGCAGCAGCTCGCCCAACAACGTCCCGATCGAGTTCTTCGGGACCGACTTATGGGTCGAAGCCATCAGGTGCAACTCGGTCCGGGCACGCGTCGCGGCGACATAAAAAAGGTTCACCGCATCCACCCCAGCCAACACGCTCTCGCGATAAAACCCCTCGGCAAAACAACTCGACGCCATATCGCGCTTGAAATTGATCGGCACACGACCCATCCCCCCGCCCCCATCCGCCCACACGAAATTGCGCCGCCCGCGAGTCTCCACCCCCAACGGCCACGACAAATAGGGCACCACCACCGCCGTCCACTGCAACCCCTTCGCCTTATGAATTGTACTAACCGTAACGGCATTCGCCCCGCCGCCCATCGCTATCGACGCCCGCGCCCCGCGCTCGTTCCACCACCGCAAAAACAGCGAAATGTCCGCCACCGAGCGCGCCGAAAAGCTCACTATCTGCTGATGAACAGCCTGAATATAGGCCACATCGTGACCCCTCTTGTCCAACCCGAAATGCAGCACCGTCTCCTCAAAAGCCCGCTCGGGCGGCATCGTGGCAAGACTGCCTATAAATTCGCCATCATCCAAAGGCGCATCGAACATCCGCCCCAACCAACGGTTCAGCACCGCCCGCTGGATGGAATCGTCGGGGTCGACCGCCAACGACAGCACCGCAATAATGAAACGACTCACCGACGCCGCACCCACCGTCAACGCCTCGCCCGTCACCACCTGATGACCCGCCGCAAGAAGCATCTGCGCCACGGCAGCCCCCTGGGTGTTGGTGCGCACCAGCACGGCAATGTCTCTCGGGGCAAAACCGCGCCCGAGCAAATCCTCCACCCGCTCGACCACCGGCGGCGTCTCGTCGTAAGTGGAAAAGGTAACATAGCCCTCATCCCGCGACGAACGGGGTGTCTGGCGGTGACCGTCGTACGCCCTGTTCAACATATCTTTCAACTCATCGGCCGTCCCGCGCGAAATATCACCCGCCTCCACGCCCCCCTCGACCAAAGCATTGAGCCGAGTATTTGCCCCCTCGACCAGCAAACCGACAGCGCGATTGTTGAACTCCACCACGTTTTTCGCACTGCGGTGGTTGACATCGAGGCTCTCCACCGTCACCCGTCCCGCGCCCATCTCCTCGGCCACCCGGCGCGACAAAATCTGCCAATCGCCGCCACGCCAACGATAAATGGCCTGCTTGACATCGCCGATCAGCATCACCGGATCGCCCTGTTCGCCCGCAACGGCATTTCGCAACAGCGGCACGAAATTGTCCCACTGAGCGGCGGAAGTGTCCTGAAACTCGTCGATGAAAAAGCGGCTGTACCACGTCCCCGCCTTCTCGAATATCCACGGCGCATCGTTGCCGCCCACCAGCCCTGCAATAATGCGATTTGTCTGGGCGATAGGCAATATGTTCTCGTCGCGACAAATCCGCTCGATGCGCCGCTGAAGCTCGGAAAGAAGCAGAAAATTGTGGTGATTCTCCCTCAAAAGAGCAGCACTGCCCACCAGCCGGAAATTGTCGTCATAGAGTCTCTCCATCTCCTCCAACCCCTCCACCTGCCCCACCTCGGCGCGGACATAGCTGTTCATCGACGCAAACTCGCCCCCCGCAACTTTCCTAAGCCACGGCACCAACCCGCGCGACTTGCCCCGAAAATCGTCCACCGTAAGTCCCTGTGCTTCAATGGTTTTCAACAAACTCTCAGCCCTGGTCGAGTAGAGTTTCCGAACCTCGGCCGCCCGAACGATAACCCCCTCGATGGCCCCCTCGGCCCCCTCCGCCACCGCGCTCCACCGTTCGCCGAAAAGCTCGCCCCCCAACTCGGTCAACGACCGCCGAATATCCCAACTCTCGCCCTGTGCAATATGGCCAAGGGTGGCGGTGTACAACCGTTTTCCGAGCTCCGCATCCGTCGAACTGTCGTCGATGAGCGCGTCCGCCGCCCGAGCCAGCACCCCCTCGGTCTCCAACTCGATATTGAAGTTGACCTCGATGCCCAACTCGCGAATGAAAGCGCGGATCAACCGCTGGAAAAACCGGTCGATCGTAAGCACCGCAAAACGACTGTAATCGTGCAAAATCAACCCCTGAGCCTCCCTCGCCCGCCTGCGAACCTCGCCCTCCGACATCCCGAGGTCGGCACGAAGACCGTCCAGATAAGCACTCTCACCCCCGCCGGCCAACTCGTGCAATCGCAGCAAAATGCGCTCACGCATCTCCTCGGTCGCCTTATTGGTGAACGTCACGGCAAGGATATGGCGATACATAGTCGGATCGGCAACCACCGCCCGCACAAACTCATAAGCCAGCCGATAGGTCTTGCCCGAACCCGCCGACGCCGAAACTATCTTAACTCCCGCCACGACGTAAAGATAATGATTAATGTTTAATGATTAGTGATTAATGATTTTTTTGCACTATCTTTCTCCTCGCATTGCTCGTCGAAAGATAGGCTGCGGTTCGGATAATCGCAAATAAATTTGCATTATTCCTCACCTTGCACTATCTTTGCGGGCTCAATTATTAACTAATAAGTTTTTAAACAAATGAACAATTACGAAACCGTTTTCATCGCCACACCCGTGCTGAGCGACGCTCAGGCCAAAGAGGTGCTCGGCAAATTCCAAGGTGTCATCACCGAGAACGGCGGACAAATCGACAGTGTCGAAGACTGGGGGCTCAAAAAACTCGAATACCCCATTCAAAAAAAGTCCACCGGATTCTACTATCTCGTCGAATTTTCCGGCCAAGGCGACATCATCGCCCCACTGGAAACCCAATTCCGCCGAGACGAGCGCATTCTGCGATTCCTCACCTTCCGCAAAGACAAAGACGCACAGGAATACTCTGTGCGCCGTCGCAACAAACTGGCCGGAAAAGTGAACGAACCCGCAAAAACCGAAGAACCCGCAGTCGAACCCGTTAAAGAACAGGAGGCAGAATAATATGGCAGCACCTCAACAAGCACAGTCGGAAATTCGCTATCTGAACCCGCTGAGCGTAGACGTAAAAAAGAAAAAATATTGCCGCTTCAAAAAGCTGGGAATCAAATATGTCGACTACAAAGATCCCGAATTTCTGAAAAAATTCCTCAACGAACAGGGCAAAATCCTGCCCCGCAGGCTCACCGGAACCTCTCAGAAATTCCAAAAAAAGGTGGCTCAGGCAGTAAAAAGGGCACGCCATCTGGCTCTGCTGCCCTTCGTAACCGATAATATGACGCGATAAACTATGGAAATCATACTGATCAAAGATGTCGAAAAGCTGGGCTACGCCAACGACATCGTGGATGTGAAGCCCGGGTATGCCAACAATTTTCTGATCCCCTCGGGAGTTGCGCGCGTCGCAACCGCAACAGCAAGGAAAATTCTGGCCGAAAACCTCAAACAACGGGCCCACAAAGATGCCAAAATCGAAGCCGACGCAAACGCACTGGCCGAAAAGATCGCCAACCTGCCCCTGACCTTCAAAATGAAGGCCGAAGAGGGACGCATCTTCGGCTCGGTGACCTCGCAAATGATCGCCGACGCGCTGGCCGAAAAGGGTGTGACCATCGACCGGAAAGATGTTTCCGTCGATGCATTCAAGACCCTGGGCTCGTACACCGCAGAAGTGCGGTTGCACAAAAATGTTCGCGGAACCATCAACTTCACCATCGAAGAAGAATAAGTCTCCGTCGCATTCCATTTAAAAAACCCACCCTCCGCAAATGGAAGGTGGGTTTTTAGTTGTCAAACCCCCAACACGATAGCGGGGTCGATGTCGAGTTTTTTGCTGATGTCGCGCGCCATCTTGAACGTGGGGTCGGAGCGACCCGAAACAATATCGTTCACCCGCGACGGACTAACACCCAGCAACTCCGCCAACCCACGCTGAGTGAGCCCCATCTCGTACATCCGCAACTTGATGATGTCCATAAACGACGGTTGGCCAATCGGATACATAACCTCGTCGTAGTCGGCTACCAAATTTGACAACAACACCAACTCGACCATATTTTTGTCGTCCAAAGGGGTATCCTCGTCGGTGATAGGTAACAGTTCTTCTACGCGCGCTATCGCCGCCATATACTGTGCTTCGTTCTCGATCCGTGTCATTTCAATCGTGTTTTATCGTATTGTAAATGGGTGAAAATATGTCTGATGTAAACTGTTTTTATACTAAATTTCACAACTACCACCAATCTGTAATCGTTCCCCTTGATGTTAAAAACATATCGCTGGTCGCCAACGCTGTCGACACTGTTGAATGTCTTTTTCATATCGGCAAAACATTTCCAGTTCGCTCGACACGTTTTTTTGTACCAATCTTCGAACGCCGCTTTGGCCCTTGGCTGTTCGCGATAGAATAATACCAACGTTCGGTGTGCAAATACTCTCATCTTTCAAACCACAAATATAGTGCAAAAGTTCGGTTTTACAAAATTTAATTCTATTTTACCGAATTTTTTTACACCGTTTCGAACCCTTGCGCGCGGAGGGGAATGGAGGAGCCATCCGGCGTCACCAACGCCGCACCCGTCCCCGCAGCAGTGATGTGGCCCACAACCTCGATACCAACACCCAACTGCACAACCCGCTCCTGCAACCCCAACGGCACAGTAAACAGCAACTCGTGATCATCCCCGCCATTCAACGCCGCAACCACCGGATCGATATTCAACTCCTCGGCCAACGCATAACTCTCCTTAGCAATCGGCAACCGGTCGAGATAAATCCGCGCCCCGCACCCGCTCGCACGGCAAATATGCAACAAATCACTCGCCAATCCGTCGCTAATGTCGATCATCGAGGTCGGCACAATCCCCGCCCCAGTCAACGCATCCACGACATCCTTCCTCGCCCCGGGCCGCAACTGCCGCTCCAAAAGATACTCATAACCGGCAAACCGAGGCTGCGGATCGTCAACCTCCCTGAGGGCCCGCTTCTCTCGCTCCAACAAATGCAACCCCAAATATGCCGCCCCGAGATTGCGCGTGATACATATCAAATCGTGCTCCTTAGCCCCGCTGCGACGAACAATCCTGGCCTTAGGAACCGTCCCGAAAGTGGTCACGGCAATCGCAAACCCCGTCACCGAAGCCCGCGTATCGCCCCCCGCAATCTCCATCCCCAACTCCGAACAAGCCCTCCGAGCTCCGGCATAGAACTGTTCCAAATCCTCGACACTCAGCTTAGCCGAAACTCCCAGCCCGAAAAGCACCCGCCCAGGCAACCCGTTCATAGCCAAAATGTCACTCGCGCCAACCGTAACCGCCTTATAGCCAAGGTGTTCCAACGGAAAATAGGTCAAATCGAAGTCGACCCCCTCCAACATCATATCGGTGCTCAAAAGCGAAAAATTACGCCCATCCGCAATCACCGCCGCATCGTCGCCCACCGTGCCCATCAACCGCTCGATGAGCCCGAACTCGCCCAGAGCCGAAATCTCAGTACGTTTTTTCATATCGACAAAAGTAGTAAATTTGTAGAAAATTTTTCAACCAATGACCAACATCGTACTCTTCGGTGCCCCGGGAGCCGGAAAAGGGACACAAGCCTGCCTGGTCGCCGCGCAATTCGGCCTCAACCACGTCTCCACAGGCGAAATCATCCGCCGCGAAATAGCCGCCGAAACCGCCATCGGCCTCACCCTGCGCGACTCCATCGGTCGTGGCGAGCTCGCGCCCGACAGTCTGGTAACGGAAATAATCGAAAACATAGTCCACAACCACCCCAGCAACATCTTCGACGGCTTCCCCAGAACCATCCCCCAAGCCCGGGCCCTCGACGAAATAATGAAACGGCACAACCTGCAAATCGACGCAATGATAGAACTCGTGGTGCCCGAAGAGATACTCGTGGAGCGGATCCTGCTCAGGGCGCAATGCAGCCACCGAGCCGACGATGCCGACGAAAGCATCATCCGCAACAGAATAGAGATATACCACGCCCAAACCGAGCCCGTGGCCGACTTCTACAAACGGCAAAAAAAATATATCTCCATCGACGGCAACCGACCCGTCGAACAAACCCACGCAGAACTCGCCGCGGTGCTGAGCAAGTTGAGAATTGAGAGTTGAGAATTGAGAATTGTTTTCGACTCCTGCGGAGTTGAAAACAATCGTTAATCATTAATAGCTAATCGCTAAATCAAAGCACCGTGCTCACCAGGAACACCGTGGCCAGACCCAAAATGGCGTAAAGCTCCGGAAAAGCGGCCAAAATCATCGTCTTACCCATAACGTCGTGGCCCTGACCAATCGCCGCAATCCCATTAGCGCAAACCTGCGACTGCATATAAGCACTGGCAATCGACACCGCACCCATCAACAACCCACAACCGAAAATCGCCGCCCCAGCAAAAACACTCATCTCCGGAACAATCGACCCACTCAACAAAAAATAGCCCGCAAACCCATAAAGACCCTGAGTAGAAGGCAACACCGAAAGGGTCATAAACTGTCCGAACTTACCCGGAGCCTGCTTCATAGCCCCAACCGCCGCCATCCCGCAAATACTCGTCCCAACGGCACTCGCCAAACCGGCCAAACCAACCATCAACGCAACGCCAACATAGGCCAAAATCACTGCTGTAGTCATAACAAAATCTATTTTTTTGAATTTAATTTCCTCAACGGATCGAACTCCCGCGTCGCCGCCTCAAACCCCGCATTGCCGAAAAACTCCACAAAAGTCAACCTCAACGGATGAACCACAGCCGACAAAACCGACATAAAAAGGTTCAAAACGTGCCCAAACAGCAACAAAACCAAAGTAACCAACACCCCCAAAACCGGAATATCCGGCGAAACCTCCAACGCGATCCGATTAAACACCATAGCCAAAACCCCGCCCGACAACCCGATCGCAAACAACCGAATGTAACTCAACGCATCGCCCAAAATCCCCGTCAACCGATTAAACGTCTCCCACAAACCACCCGCAAAATTGACAACCGGATTCTTCCCCGGCGAATTGAAAAACAACATCAAAACAACCCCCGCCCCGAAAAACCCCCACCACAACAACCCCTCAAACCCCAGCAAAAATATCGCAATCGAACTCACGAGCACCACCAACCACCCCGCATCCGCCAAAGCATAACGTACCCCGAAAGCACGAACCGTCGTGACAATCTTCAGCACCATAGCAAACATCACCTGAAAAATGCCAATCCCGATAGCGATATAAAACATCTGGTCCGAGTCGATGAAATAACCCCGCACCGGCGCAAAAACCTCCCACCCCTTAAACTCCACCCCAAACGCGCTCCCCATAACAAACCCCACAACCGTCGCCGCCGCACCGCAAAAAGTGGTCAACTTAAAAACAGGTCTCAACGACGGTCCCGCAAAAACCAACCCCGCAAAACCGGCCGTCAAAATCACAACCCCATACCCGAAATCGGCCAAACACAGCCCAAAAAACAACATAAAAAACGGAGCAAACCAACGCGTCAAATCCATTCGGCCATAACGCGGCTTAGCGTACAAATTCCCAATAAACTCGAACGGCGCGGCAAACCCGCCATTGCTCAACACCACCGGAACCTCATCCTGAGGCCGCGGCCTCTCGCGCAAAAACAACGTATCCGACAAACTCGCCTCCACCCGCCCGGCATCATCCGCCCGAGCCCAACCCTCGATAACAAGCAGCTCGCCCTCCACCGCCGACTCGCCCCCCGTCGTGGCACGCGAAAAATTCAACCGGTCCTTCAAGTCGGCAATCTCGGCCCTCAACCCATCAATGTCGGTCGAAGCGACCGTGGCCTGGTTCTGCGCAAGTTCGGTCTTCATTTCGGCAACCCGCTGCTCGACCTGACGGTAATTTTTTTCCGGAACAGCTGTCAACCCGAAAGTCTCCAACGGCACGCCGCTATCGACCAGCGAGAGCAACTTATCCGCATCGAACTCGCCCAGCGGCAACAGCTCGGCAGCCAACTTCTCGTTGGTGGAGATCGACGTTTCGAGCTCGGCAATGCGAGCACGGGCACGGGTGTAAGCATCGAAATCTGTGTTCACAGTCCCGTTTGCAGGAATGGGATTTTCCGCCTTGGGCAACGACGAAAGATATTCCACAGCCTTCGACCGCTCATCTATGTCAACCATCAGTTCGCGATCGGCCGCGCCGGGCTCCCAGTCCGAAACGGTGACGTCCACCAGCCCCAGATCGCGCAACCGGTGCAAAAACGCCTCACGATCCCTCGTCAAAACGACAAAGGTGTATTTCAGCATCTTAACAATCATCTCCTTTTTCTATCGTTTCGTGCGCAGCCCCACGCGCGGCTCCGTCGGCGTGCGACTCTTCGCAGGTTATCCTCGCCATCGCTCGGGCTCCGTCAATCGCGACCGTCTTGCACCGCGTCGGCCTAAGTCGCTTCCGCGAGGCTTCCCTCGGTACACGATACCTCGGGTGATCTCGCTCTCGCGACTCTTAACGGCCTCGGCTACAACTGCGACGGTTCGCAATTGCCTACGCTATGGCCTCCGCTTTCGTCTGACACGCCGAGGTGACCTATTGCCAACGCTCGGCTTTGCTCCGCGTAGCCCAGTTCTTAGTTCTTAACTCTTAGTTTTTAGTTCTTTTGCGGACTATCTTCTGCGAGCTCTTGCTCAGGTTCTCCTCGTCCTCCAAAAACCGCTTAATCTTCAATATCGCCTCCTCATACCCGGGAATCTGCACCTTCTCATAAAGGTTCACCTTCTGCGTCGTCTTCCGCCTCGCTCTGTCCAGCAGCTCCGCCCTCCGACCATAAACCTCGCTCTCGACCATCAACCGCCCGATCGCCCTAACGATCTCGACCCCCTGACCAAACCACGCCGGACGCGAAAATGCATCCCACTCCCGCTCCACAAACTCCACCCCATCCAACACCGGAACCCTCACCCCCGCAATCTTCGTCTCCGACAACCTCACATCCCCGATGCTCACTATCGAGGGATCAAACTCAGTCCACAACCCAACCATATAATCATACCGCGCACGCAACAAATCGAGCTCGCGGATAAAGTCCTCGCTCCGGGTCTTCGCCCGCTTAACCTCCACCCGAAGCGCGCTCTCCTTGCTCTTGATGGTGGGCAACGCACGACGCCGAACCTTCAACTGTCTGTCGAGGTCGCCCAGCGAAGTCTTGTTATATTGAAACTTTATTGCCAAAATTTGTCGATCAGTTCCTGCTTAATAGCGGTTTCGGCGGGCGTAAAATACTTGGCAAACAGTCCCCAAGCCCTATCCAACATCGCATCTATCGAAATATTGACGTCGATAGCCAACAAATGTTCCGAATAATCGCGAGCAAACCCAAGCGCACGATTATCATAATCCGACAAATCGAACCCGTTCTCCAACTTAGTCTTGGCATTAGCCGCATCGGCAAACAACCTCACTGCCGCATTCATCACCTGCGGATGGTCCTCGCGCGTCTTCTTCCCGATAACCAACTGCTTCAACCGCGACAACGAACGGAACGGATCGACAATCACCTTGCCCGTATCGCTGTCATTGCGCAAAAACAACTGTCCCTCCGTAATATACCCCGTATTGTCGGGAATAGCGTGCGTAATATCGCCGCCCGACAGCGTCGTAACCGCTATAATCGTGATCGACCCGCCATTAGGCAGCTCCACCGCCTTCTCGTAAATCTTAGCCAAATCGGAATACAACGACCCAGGCATCGAGTCCTTGCTCGGGATCTGGTCCATTCGGTTGCTCACAATAGCCAACGCATCGGCATAAAGCGTCATATCGGTCAACAACACCAACACCTTCTCGCCCTTATCCACCGCAAAATACTCCGCCGCCGTAAGAGCCATATCCGGCACCAAAAGTCGCTCCACAGGCGGGTTCTCGGTCGTATTAACGAACGAAACGATCCTGTCCAACGCCCCGGCATTCTCAAACACCGTCCTGAAATAGAGGTAATCGTCGTTACTCAACCCCATCCCACCCAAAATAATCTTATCCGCCTTAGCCCGCAACGCCACATCGGCCATCACCTGATTATAAGGTTGATCCGGATCGGCAAAAAACGGGATCTTCTGGCCCGTCACAATAGTATTATTGAGGTCGATGCCCGCAATCCCCGTCGCAATAAGCTCCGAGGGCTGCAACCGCCGAAACGGATTAACCGTCGGCCCACCTATCTCGCGCCGCTCGCCACGAACCACCCCGCCTCCATCTATCGGCTCGCCATAAGCGTCGAAAAAACGCCCCGCCAGCTCCTCCGAAACACTCAACGAAGGCGGCTCGCCGAAAAACACCACCTCGTCATCCGTCTTCACCCCCTCGGTACCCGCAAAAACCTGCAACGTAACCCGATCCCCCGAAATCTTCACCACCTGTGCCAACCGTCCCCCGACCGTAGCCAACTCGTCGTTGCCCACCCCCGTCGCCGTCAAACCCACCGTGGCCTTGGTGATGTCGTCTATCCTGGTATAAACCCTCTCGAACGCCCTCATAACTTAGCAAGAATTTGATCTTTATAACTATTGAACTCCGAGCTGTCAAACTGCGCATAATTCATCTGGCGGAAAAGGTTGACCAACTCCTTGAAAAATCCCGAACAAACCTCGAAATCGGGAAATTCAAACTCGCGATCGCAAATGTCCAAAACCATATTATACATCACCCGCTGACGCTCAAAGCTGGTATAAGCATCGGTGGCATCGAAAGCGTCCTGCTGAAGTATAACGAAATCGACCAACTCCGACTTCCAAAACCGCTCGTGGTACTCCACCGGAACCCCGTCATCGCCCAAAATGTTGATCTGCTCACTCGCCTCCTTACCCCGCTGAACAATGGTCTTACCCCGCATAACCTTATCCACCCAACCCTGCTCGACCGTCTGGTCGAGGTACCTGACCACCTCCGGATACTCCAAATATTTCGAATAGCTATCCAACGGATCTATCGCCGGATAACGCTTACTATCCGCCCTGGCCTGGCTCAAAGCATAAAAGCACCGGGCCGCCTTCTTAGTCGACTCGGTCACCGGCTCCTTCAAATTACCCCCAGCCGGCGAAACCGTGCCCAAAAACGTGATCGAGCCCATCGCCCCATCCGGCAAACTCACAATCCCCGCACGCGAATAAAAATTGGAAATAATAGCACTCAAATCCATCGGAAAAGCATCCTGCCCGGGCAACTCCTCCAAACGATTGCTCATCTCGCGCAAAGCCTGGGCCCACCTCGAAGTCGAATCGGCCAAAATCAACACCTTCAACCCCATCGCACGATAATACTCCCCGATAGCCATCCCCGTATAAACACTCGCCTCACGCGCCGCAACCGGCATATTCGACGTATTGCAAATAATGATCGTGCGCTCCATCAACTTATTGCCCGTATGCGGATCGACCAAATGGGGGAACTCCTCGAAAATCTCCACCACCTCGTTCGCCCGCTCACCACAAGCGATAACCATAATCACATCGGCATCCGCCTGCTTCGAAATAGCGTGCTGCAAAACCGTCTTACCCGCACCGAACGGACCCGGAATAAACCCCGTACCCCCTTCGGTCAACGGATTGAAAGTGTCTATCGCCCGCACCCCCGTCTCCATAACCTTACTCGGACGCGGCTTGGCACTGTAAGCCTTAACAGCCCGCTTCACCGGCCACTTCTGGACCATAGTCACCACGTGCTCACCCCCCTCGCCGTCGACAAGAGTGGCAATCGCATCGGTAACCCGATAACTTCCTTTCGCGGCAATATCCTTAACCGTATAAGTGCCCTCAAAAGTGAACGGGACCATAATCTTATGAACAAGATTGATCTCGCGCACCTCGCCCAGCCAACTCCCCGCAACAACGCTCCTGCCTACCTCGGCCGTCGGAACAAAATCCCAAACAGCCCCGTAATCCACCGGCTCGGTGACCGAACCCCTCTCGATAAACAACCCCTCCATCTTTTCAAGGTCGTTCTGCAACCCGTCGAAGCTTTTGCTCAACAACCCGGGCGCAAGCGTAACCTCCAACATATGGCCCGCAAACTCGACCTGGGCACCAACCTCCAACCCACGCGTCGAATCGAAAACCTGAACATAAGCCTCGTCACCGATGACCTTGATAACCTCGGCCATCAACTTCACCGAAAAGTGGTCGCCTTTGGCCTGGTCGCTACCTGCGTCTTTTGCGCCTTTGGTGCCTTTTGTGGCGGCCGTCACCCAGCAAATCTCGTTCTGAGCAACCGCGCCATCCACCCGCACCACCACCATATTGGCCACAATGCCCGATACTGTTCCTTTTGTCATCTCAATTACGATTTATTTCAACTTTGCAAAGCAAAGTTGTCAGTCCGTCGCCGACCCCACCGGCGCGGACTGCATTTCATTTGTCCGTGCCTCGGCTTCGGACTGATTTAACCCACGAACCAAATTATCAAACATCTCGCGGCCAACCACCGGATCGACCTTAGCCCACCGCTCCACAACCCCCAACCGGACCAAATAGCACAAAACCGCATCCAGCCCGAAAACATCGAACCCACGCAACTCCCCAGCCCGCTCCCAACGCAACAAATCCAACCCGCGCTCCCGCTCCAAAATGTTCTCCACCCGATCCAACCCCTCAGGCCAAACCCCCCGAACAATGCCCTCCCTAAGCTCCCGATCAAAAGCCGCCCAACCCCGCAAAAACGAAGACCCACAACGCTCCACCCTGTCATAATAATCGGCAAAATCGCCCCCACCATCCGCCGCAATGGTCTCCCACTCATAAAAAAGATCGACAACCCGCCGATCCGGTCCCGACAAAGCCTCCAAAACACTCTCCCTAACCCCCGCAAAATCGACCGAGCCGTCAAACGACAGCTCCTTCAACGAGGCTATAAGGGTGTAATACTTCATCACTCCCCGCCCCCGAAAAGAATCTCCGCAGCCCGATCCCGCAAATACTCACCCAACAAAGCCTCGAAAGACTCATCCGAAAAGTCGATATAATAACCCCCATCCCGCTCCGCAATCCGAAACCCGCTCCTCACCCTGTCGCTATAACCAACCTCCAAACCCGCCTTCAACAAAGCATCCACCGTAGCGGAAAAGTTCTTATCCAACTCCGCCCTCTGAGGCAACAACGCCACCAACCCGCCCCCGCGGCCGTTCCAATTCCTGGCAACAGTCAAAATCAGCTCCCGCAAAAACCCGGCATCCAACGTCACCGAGCCCACAGAAGCCAAACTCCGCGAAACAACCAACTCCACAATCTGCCCCCGTATCTGAGAAACCATCCCGCGGCCCGCCTCCGCCACCTCGTTCAACGTGTTAGTCCGCAACTCGTCCGCGCTCTCCCGAGCCTGACGCACTATCCCCTCGGCCTCCGCCCGGGCCTTCTTAACAATAGCCTCGGCCTGCTCCCCAGCCTCTTTCAACAACCTGTCGGCCTCCTCCCTGCCCTTTGCCAACCCCTCGTCATAAAGCGTGCGGGTGAGCTGTTCCAATTTGGTCTCCATAGAATTTTGAAAATAAACGCAAATATAACCAAAAAAAGAGACACTCAAAAACGAATGTCTCTTTTGTGGTAGTCCCACCCAGACTCGAACTGGAATTTACAGTTTAGGAAACTGTCGTTCTATCCCTTGAACTATGGAACCAAAATCAATTACGAATTACGAATTACGAATTTGCGCCAAAGTTGAGCGCGATAAAAATTTATTTTTAATCGCCGAAACGCCAAGCAAATCAACGCGCAAAGCGCGGTAGTTATGCCAACAGTTCTCTGATCTGCTTCACGAAACCGCTCCGCACCGTCTTCTCCGTCTGCAAAATCATATTGCAAATAGCCCGCGGTGTCGACCTCCCGTGACCCACCGTCACCACCGAATTGACCCCCAACACCGGCGTCCCACCGATATTCTCGTAATTCAACCCCGAATAAAAAGCCCCCCCGACATCCATCCCCAGCCCCTGAGCAATCTCATACATACTCTCCGCCTGCTTCAACACAATGTTCCCAACAAACCCGTCGCAAACAATCACATCCGCCACATCGCCCGTAAACAAATGCTTCCCCTCCACATTGCCCACAAAATTGTACCGCCTCGTGCCCTCCATTATCTCATAAGCGGCCTTAGTCGCCAAATTGCCCTTCTCCCGCTCCTCCCCAATGCTCAAAAGCGCAACCCTGGGATTGGAAATGCCCAGCACCTTCTCCGCATAAATGCTCCCCAACAACCCGTACTGGTCCAGCACATCGGGCTTGCAATCGACATTCAACCCCACATCCAAAAGCAACGCCGTACCGCCCCCCACAACCGGAATATGGCTCGAAATAGTCGGCCGAATAATCCCCTCGATGGCCTTAACCGAGTACATCGACCCAACCATCATCGCACCCGTATTGCCCGCCGAAGCAAACCCGTCGATCTTCCCCGCCTTCAACCATCCGAAACCCACCGCCAAAGAGGAATCCAACTTGCGCTGAAACGCCTGGGCCGGATGATCACTCATCGTTATCACCTCGCTGGTGTGAACAACCTCAAAAGGCCCCTGTCCTATCAAACCGGAATCGCCGAACAACACAACCCGCACATCGTCACCCAGCACGGAAACAGCCTCCATCGTCCCACTGACAACGGCTTCGGGAGCAAAATCGCCCCCCATAGCATCAACACCGATGCGGATCATAGCCCTACTCGGCCTTATCTATCGCAACCTTACCCCGATAAAACCCGCACTCGGGACAAACCCGATGGTAAAGCACCGGCGAACCGCAATTCGAACAAGCCACAACAGTCGGTACCTCCGCCTTGTAATGTGTCCGTCTCTTATCCCTTCGCGTAGAAGAGACCTTGTGTTTAGGATGTGCCATATCTCAATTAAAAATTACGAATTACGAATTAGCTACGCAGAACAAATTCTATTTATCATATCGGGATTACAGTCGTTTGTGCTTAAATGCACCCTCTGGAACGGCAGCCCCAAAACTATGCTCTCAAAAATATACTCCTCCAAATCGACCTCACCCTTGAAATCGACCGTCTCGCTGAAACTGACCGGCAACTCGCACTCCTCCAAACAGCGATCGCAAATCACCCGCGCCGTCCCCTCGATGGAAACAGAAACCCTCTCCCCACTCTCGCCCCCTTCATCTCCCACCGTAACCACAACCTCCACATCGCCCCCCAGGATCTCGTCCCAAAAACCCTCCGTAACCCGCCACCGATGCTCACCGGCAGTGCCACAATCTATGACATAAGGAGAGTTCATGACAAATCGGACGGCAAAGATAGTGATAAATTACTAATTATAAAATTTTAGTTTTTAATCTCCTGCTTGATGGCCAGCCCTCCGAACTGGTTGACCTGATAGGTGGTCGGTTTGTCGTCTATGTACAACTGAATGTCGAAGGGCGGCGAGGCGGCAATCATATCGGACGACGGAAATTCGCGCGCCACGACATAAACGTAGAGCTCGACCCGATCGCACGGCGGCGTGACGAGCGAAAAATCGCCATTGACATAACTCTCGACGCTCTCCCCCACAAAGCACACCGCCGTCAGAAAGACGTTGTAGCGGCTCCACTCGGGAAAATCGCTCCTGACTTCGATCTTAAAACTGTTCATACGGAAACGGAATATTTGGTGTCCCCCACAACAACGACCGTGAAGTCCTCACGGCGGAGATATTGACGGGCCAGGCGGTGAACATCTTCGGGCGTAATAGCCTCCACCCGACGAATGAAATTGTTGATATACTCCTGGCCCCCATCGCCGCCCTCCATCGCCAACTGCATACTCTCGATCTGAACATCCACCACCCCGAACGGCCCATCCAATATCCGCATCACCTCGCCCAACATCGACCGACGAACATTCTCCAACTCATCCTGTGGCACCAACTCCGTACGCAACCGCTCCATCTCCGCAAAAATCTGCGCCACGGCATCCTCCGTCGCCTCGGCCGCAACCTCCGTCGAAACAGCCAAATACCCCGCCGCACGCAAATTGACCATCGCCGACATAACCCCATAAGTGTACCCCCGCTGCTCCCGCAAATTGCGAACCAACCGCGACCCGAAATATCCCCCCAAAACCGTCGCCACAACCTGCATCCCCACAAAATCGGGATGCTGCCGCGGAAACAACACCCGACCGATGCGGATCGAAGACTGAACGGCGTCGGGGAAAGGCACGTGAACAGTTGAGAATTGAGAGTTGAGAGTTGAGAGTTGGCTACGCGACGCAGAGTCTACCCCCTCCCCGCTTTGCGGTACTCCCCCTTCGCAAGGGGGAGAAATTTTGTCGCGGGCAAGAAGGGGAATTTGAGCCAACATATCGAGGATCGCCTTCCGTCCCGCCGCATCGCCACCGATGGAGCAAACGGCAAAACAGTTATCCGCCCCGTAAAACTGCCTGTGGAAACCGACCAGATCGTCCCTGGTGAGGTTGAGGTACTCGCCCTGAGGCGACGAAACACCATAAGGATGCTCGGCCCCGAAAAGTGCCGCAGCAAACGCCTCACGAGCCCGGGTCGAAGGCTTAGCCCGCTCCAACGCAAGCCACTCCATCCGTTTACGGGCATAAATATCGAGCTCGTCCGCCGGAAAAGTCGGTCGCAAAACCACCTCCGAAACCACCTCCAACGTAGGCGCGAAAAACTTCTCCAACCAGCAAAAAGTCATCACCGCATAATCCCTGTCCAACGTCGCATCGAAATAGGACCCCACGAAATCCAACCGCTCGGCAATCTCTCGCGCCGAAAACCGCTCGGTACCCTCGGCAAGCAAATTGAGCACCGTCGAGGCCACAAACGGCTTGCTCTGGACCGCCGACCCCGCCGCCCAAACCAAACTGAGCCGCGCAACACTCTGCTCGGCATCCTCAATGATGTGAACCGGCAGCCCGTTATCCAACACCAACCGCTCGACAGACAACAAAGCCACCGAACGCGGCAAAACTATTTCGGGAGCGATCATCGGCTTCTATATATTAAGGTATTGCTCTTTTCGGGCGCGAACATTTTCGAGGCGGAGGCGCGAAGTTCATCCGGAGTGAACGAGCGATAAACAGCCACCTCGCCGTTGATAAGCTCCGGATTGCCCAACAGCGAATAATAACCCAGGTTCATCGCCTTATTCATCACGTTCAACTCGCCGAAAACCGTCTCCGCCTCGAACTTGTTGCCCACCTTCTCCAACTCGCGGTCGCCTATAACACTGTTTTGTACAGCCCGCAACTCGCCCCACAATGCCTGTTCGGCATCATCTTCCGAAACTCCCGCCAACAAATTGCCCGAAACGACAAACAACCCGGGGTCGATGTCGCCCGTGATATAGGCATTGACCGACGAAAACAACGGCCTGTTCTTAACCAGATTCTGATAGAGCCGCGACGAACTCCCCCCCGCCAAAATGTCACTCAAAATATCGCCCGCATAGTGCTCACGGCACGTTCTGGGGCCGGTAGGAAAAGCGATCATAATAACGGTGGACGGCACATCGCGCTCGACCTCCAACCGTCGCGCCTCGATCTGGGGCGGCTCCTGCGGGATCTCCTCATCGGGTTTCCGGCCCCGCTCCACCGTCCCGAAATATCGCTCGGCCAGCCCGAAAATCTCCTCCGGCACAACATCCGCCGCAACACTCAGCACAGCATTGGCGGGATTATAGAACCTGCGGTAAAAAGCCTCCACATCCCCCAGCGTCGCACCCGCAACGTGATCGGGCGTCAACCCGATAGTCGGCCAGCGATAGGGGTGGACCTTATAAGCCAACGCCTTAAACAACGGCCACATATCGCCATAAGGCTGGTTCTTGTATCGCTGGTTGTACTCCTCGATAACCACCCGCTTCTCGGCCTCCAACTTCCCGGGCGTGATGTCCAGCCCGCTCATCCGGTCGCCCTCCAGCCACAGGGCCGTGGCGAGATTTTCCTTGGGAAGGGTGATGTAATAGTCGGTATAATCGTTATTGGTGAAGGCGTTGTTCTCGGCGCACGCCTTATGGAGCGGGGCGTCGAAATCGGGCACATCCCGCGTGCCCCGAAACATCAAATGCTCGAACAGATGAGCAAAGCCGGTCTTTTCGGGACTCTCGTTGCGCGCCCCGACGCAATAGAGTACATTGACGGCGGCCATCTCGCTCCCCCGCGCGCGATGAGCCACGACCCGCAAGCCGTTGGACAGGGTATGCTCCGAATAAGTTATCACCGCTTCTTCCCCCGCTTTTTCAACTCCACCGGATCGCGACGACAATCCCAGATGCTTGTAACAACTATCGCGTCGCCATCGACGACCTTGCGGGTGAACAGATAGATTTCGTCCAATTGCGCCTTTGCACCGGGCATTATGATTATCCTCATACCCCTTGATGCTTTGCACGCAAATTGTTCGAGGTGGTGAGCCGTCCGGCAGAATAATCCTCCTCCGAACGCTCAATGCGCGCCCGCAACTCATCGGTCGTATAGCCTTTCACTCCGGCTCGATACTCCGCCATCGACTTTCGTACCGAGGCGATTCTCTCCTCTTTCGTATAGGCCAGACCCGGGATCGGCCCGTAAGCCAAATCCAAATCCTCGTCCTCGATGCTGACAATGGCGCGGGTGGTCTTCTTAGCCTCTCTCATCATATTAACCAGCAAGCGACCCTGCGGCGAGCTGTCGTTGATAACTATCGTCGTCATAGCTTTTTTTGTTTGGGGCAAATTTACGAAATTTTCACTAACTTTGCCCCTCATAACCCACGGGACAAAAATAATACCTGAATATAATGAAGAACGAGAAGAAATTTATCACCTGTGACGGCAACTACGCCGCCGCGCACGTGGCCTATATGTTTAGCGAAGTTGCGGCCATCTACCCAATCACCCCCTCGTCCACAATGGCCGAGTATGTGGACGAATGGAGCGCGGCCGGCAGAAAAAATATCTTCGGCGAAACCGTAAAAGTCGTCGAAATGCAATCCGAAGCCGGAGCCGCAGGAGCCGTACACGGAAGCCTCCAAACCGGTGCCCTCACCACCACCTACACAGCATCGCAAGGACTGCTGCTGATGATCCCCAATATGTACAAAATCGCAGGCGAACTGCTGCCCGGCGTATTCCACGTGTCGGCGCGGGCCCTGGCGGCGCAATCGCTCTCCATCTTCGGCGACCATCAGGACGTAATGGCGGCACGGCAAACAGGCTTTGCAATGCTGGCCACAAGTTCGGTGCAGGAGGTGATGGACCTGGCGGGAGTGGCGCATCTGGCATCTTTGGAGACCCGAGTGCCGTTCCTGCACTTCTTCGACGGCTTCCGCACGAGCCACGAAATTCAGAAGATCGAAGTGTTGGAGAACGACGATCTGGCCCCGCTCATCGACCGTCCCTCGTTGGAGGCTTTCAGGCAAAGGGCGTTGAACCCCGAAGCTCCGGTAACAAGGGGCACGGCGCAAAACCCCGACATCTACTTCCAGAGCCGCGAAGCCGGAAACAAATTCTGGAACGCGGTGCCCGATGCGGTGTCAAAATATATGGCCGAAATCTCGCGTCTGACAGGACGTCATTATGCGCCATTCACCTATTACGGTGCTGCGGACGCGACCGACATTGTGGTGGCGATGGGCTCCATCAGCGAGGTGTTGAAGGAGACGGTCGACTACCTGAACCGTCAGGGCAGGAAGGTGGGCGTCGTGACGGTGCATCTGTACCGGCCGTTCGCCGTGAAATACCTTTTGGATGTGTTGCCCGCTTCTGCAAAAAAGGTGTGTGTGCTCGACCGCACCAAGGAGGCGGGGGCCGGCGGCGAACCGCTCTACCTCGACGTGGTGGAGGCATTGCAGGGGCGCGCAACCGTTATCGGAGGACGTTATGGATTGTCGTCGAAAGACACCACTCCGGCCGATATAGCGGCGGTGTACGAAAACCTCGCCTCGGCCTCTCCGCGCAACGGCTTCACGGTCGGGATCGTGGACGATGTGACCCACCTGTCGCTGAAGACGGGGGCACCGTTGGATTTGGAGAACGAGGGCACCTTCGAAGGGCTCTTCTTCGGGCTGGGAGCGGACGGAACCGTGGGGGCTAACAAGAACAGCATCAAGATAATCGGCGGAACGACCGACAAATATTGTCAGGCGTACTTCTCCTACGACAGCAAAAAAAGCGGGGGGTACACCGCCTCGCACCTGCGGTTCGGCGATAAGCCCATACGGTCGCCCTATCTGGTGACCACGCCCGACTTCGTGGCGTGCCACGTGCCGAGCTATATCCACAAATACGATGTGTTGAAGGGTCTGAAAAGGGGAGGAAGCTTCCTGTTGAACACCACCTCGGACGACATAACCGCCGAGCTGCCCGACGCGATGAAAAAGTATCTGGCCGAGAACGACATTAATTTCTACGTCATCAACGCAACCAAAATCGCGGCCGAGCTGGGGCTGGGTTCCCGCACGAACACGATAATGCAGAGCGCGTTCTTCAAGATAGCAGGCGTGATTCCCTATCAAACTGCGGTGGAGGAGATGAAAAAGGCTATCAAAAAGTCTTACGGCATCAAGGGCGACGCCATTGTCGCGATGAACAACGCGGCGGTCGATGCAGGGGGTGAAGCGGTGGTCAAGGTCGATGTCCCCTCTTCGTGGAAGGGAATTGCGGTCAGCGGCAGTGTTGCCGCAAGTTCCGATGCGCCCGAGTTCATCAAAAACGTGGTCGAGCCTATCAATAACCTCAAAGGCGACGACCTGCCCGTGAGCGCGTTCACCGGTCGCGAGGACGGAACGTGGGACAACGGAACAGCGGCGTACGAAAAGCGCGGGATCGCCGTCGATGTGCCGCTGTGGGTGAGCGAAAACTGTATTCAATGCAACCAATGCTCATACGTGTGTCCCCACGCGGCCATTCGTCCGTTCCTGCTGACCGAAGCCGAGGTTAAGAGTGCGCCCGCCGGAACCGCGGTCAAGCAGGGTCTGGCCGACACCAAGGATTATCAATTCCGGTTGCAGGTGTCGCCGCTCGACTGTACGGGCTGCGGCAACTGCGTCGACGTGTGTCCGGCCAAGACCAAAGCGTTGGAGATGAAACCCATCGCAACCCAAAAGGCCGAAGAACAGAGGTGGGAATATATGCACCATCGTGTCGGGTACAAAGATGTGGTGGACAAGAGCAAAAATGTGAAAAACAGCCAGTTCGCACAGCCGCTGTTCGAGTTCAGCGGCGCGTGTGCCGGTTGCGGCGAAACACCCTATATCAAGACCATCACCCAGCTGTTCGGCGACAGTATGATGGTGGCCAATGCGACGGGATGTACCTCTATTTACTCCGGTTCTGCGCCGAGTACGCCATATTGCGTCGACGTGAAAGGCAGGGGGCCGGCGTGGGCCAACTCGCTGTTCGAAGACAACGCCGAATTTGGGCTGGGGATGCACATCGCCACCGAAAAACTGCGCGATCGCGTGGAGATTCTTATGAAGCGTGCCATCGAACAGTGCACCTGTTGCAGTGCCGATCTGAAAGGGGTGATGGGCGAGTGGATAGCTAATCGTTCCGACAGGGTTGCCTCGCGCGCTCTGGCCGACAAGCTGGTTCCGATGTTGGAGCAATGCGGATGCGAAACGTGCAAGGAGTTGCTGGGTATGAAGCAATATTTTGCCAAGCGCAGTCAATGGATAATCGGGGGCGACGGATGGGCTTACGACATCGGCTTCGGCGGGCTGGACCACGTGCTGGCCAGCGGAATGGATGTCAACGTGCTGGTGCTGGACACCGAGGTGTACTCCAACACGGGCGGGCAATCGTCGAAGTCCACTCCGGTGGGTGCGATAGCCAAATTTGCATCGAGCGGCAAACGGGTGCGCAAAAAAGACCTGGGCGCGATCGCGATGACCTACGGATATGTCTACGTGGCGCAGGTGTCGATCGGGGCGAGCCAAAACCAACTCCTCAAAGTGCTCAAAGAGGCCGAAAGCTACCCGGGGCCCTCACTCGTGATCGCCTACGCGCCCTGCATCAACCACGGCATCAAAGGCGGTATGACCCGCACGCCCAGCATCGGCAAAGAAGCGGTCGAGAGCGGATACTGGCACTTGTGGCACTACGACCCGCGATTGGCCGACGGGGGCGAAAACCCCTTCGTGCTCGACAGCAAAGAGCCCGACTGGGATAAGTTTCGCGCATTCCTGGACAAGGAGGTGAGGTACACCGCCCTCTCGAAATCGTATCCCGACGAGGCCGAGGAGCTCTTCGCCGCCGCCCAATCGAACGCCAAATGGCGATACGACAGCTATAAGCGGTTAGCGGTTAACTACTAATGATTAACGGGCTACGCGGGGAAAGTTAAGAGTTAAGAGTTAAGAGAGAGAATCGGCCATAGCGGAGGCAGGGGCGTGAGGTGTGCCAGATACCCGACGCCAAGCCGAGGGGCAATCGAGCTTGCTCGGGATTGCCCGAGGCGCGAAGGAGCTGGGCGAAGCCAAAAGCGAGGACCGTCGTGAGTACGACGCGCACATTTTTCCTTAGAATGCCTTGCGGTCGTATGGAACGTGGGCCGAGCGAGTTAGATGGCACACCGACGGAGCCCGAGCGGAGGCCGTGCGTAGGCGAAGGATAACCTGCGAAAAGTCGCAACCGACAAAGCAAGCGCGAGAGCCGAGAGAAGATAAAATTTTTAAAATTTCATAATAATATGAGAGTTGCGATTGTCGGGGCGAGCGGGGCTGTGGGTCAGGAGTTGATGAAGATTCTGGAAGAGCGCAAGTTCCCGTGCGACGAGCTGCTCCTTTTCGGGAGCCAACGGAGCGCGGGAAGCAAATACGTTTTCAAAGGCAAGCCCGTCGAGGTGCAGTTGCTCCGGCACGGCGACGATTTTCGGGGCGTGGATGTGGCCTTTGTGAGCGCGGGTGCGGGGGCGAGCCGAGAGTTTGCCGAAGACATAACGCGTCACGGGGCGGTGATGATCGACAATTCGAGCGCGTTCCGGATGGATGACGATGTGCCGTTGGTGGTGCCGGAGGTGAATGCCGCCGACGCTATGAACCGCCCGCGCGGGATCATCGCCAACCCCAATTGCTCGACCATCCAGATGGTGGTGGCGTTGAACGTCATCGAGCAAATCTCGCATATCCGGCGGGTTTATGTTTCGACCTACCAGTCGTCGAGCGGCGCGGGTGCGAGCGCAATGGCCGAGTTGGAGGAGCAGGCGCGGCAGTTTGTCAGGGGCGAGGAGCTTACGGTGGAGAAGTTTGCCTATCAGTTGCTGTTCAATTTGATCCCCCATATAGATGTGTTTATGGACAACGGCTACACCAAGGAGGAGATGAAGACGCTGCACGAAACGCAAAAGATTATGCACTCGGATGTGGCCGTCAGTGCGACGTGTGTCAGGGTTCCGGTGATGCGGGCCCACTCGGAGAGCATTTGGGTGGAGACGGAGCGACCGGTCGGTCCGGACGAGGCGAGGGCGGCTTTCGAGGCAGCTCGGGGGGTTGTTGTGGTCGACGATCCCGCTAACAGGAAGTATCCGATGCCGTTGGATGTTGCGGGTCGGGATGATGTTTATGTGGGCAGGATCCGGCACGATACGGCCAACGCGAATGGACTTGCGTTTTGGTGCGTGGCCGACCAGATACGCAAAGGCGCAGCCCTCAACGCCATTCAGATAGCCGAAAGCATATTTAGTTGAGAATTGAGAGTGGAGAATTGAGAATTGTCGACGAACCGAGGGCACGTGAACTTGTTCACGATGCCGAGGTGAGGATAACAATCACGCGAGCAAAGCGAGAGTAGTTGGCTACGCGCGCTTTTAGGCGCAGTCGGTTGCGAATCGGAGCATTTTAGCCGAGCCGGTACCGCGGCCCTGTGTGGCGGTAGGGTGCGGAGAGGAGATCGCCCGACTAAGTTTGCGAAGCAAACGGAGGGAAGCTCGCTCGGAGCACCCAGGCGAGGATAACCTGCGGAGAGCCGCACACCGACGGAGCAAGCGCGGTGCCCGCTGATTTGCGGGCATAGTTTTTGCACTGTTTCGGGGCAAATAGAAGCACAATATCTATGGCAGACAAACAGGAAAGTGCGTTGAGCAAATACGCGCTCGACCTCAACGAACTGGTGCGCAAAGGCAAACTCGACCCCGTCATCGGACGCGACGAAGAGATCCGGCGAGTGCTCCAAATCCTCTCGCGCCGCACCAAAAACAACCCCATTCTGGTGGGCGAACCCGGCGTGGGCAAAACCGCCATAGCCGAAGGCATAGCCCAACGAATAGTCGACGGCGACGTGCCCGACAATCTGCGTTCCAAAAGCGTCTTTTCGCTCGATATGGGTGCTCTGGTGGCGGGAGCGATGTACAAGGGCGAGTTCGAGGAGCGGCTCAAAAATGTGATAAAAGAGGTCATCGAGGCCGAGGGCGAAATTCTGCTCTTCATCGACGAGATCCACACCCTGGTGGGTGCAGGCAAGGGCGAAGGGGCGATGGATGCGGCCAATATTCTCAAACCTGCGCTGGCCCGGGGCGAACTGCGTACCATCGGGGCCACGACGCTGGACGAATATCAAAAATTTTTCGAAAAGGACAAGGCGCTCGAACGGCGGTTCCAAATGGTGATGGTGGACGAACCCACCATCGAAGACGCCATCTCCATTCTGCGCGGATTGAAGGAGAGGTACGAAAGTCATCACCGCGTGCAAATCAAGGACGAGGCTATAATCGCGGCGGTGGAGCTGTCGAACAGATACATCACTTCGCGCTTTTTGCCCGACAAGGCGATAGACCTCATCGACGAGGCGGCCTCGAAGCTGCGGTTGGAGATGAACTCGGTGCCCGAAGAGATCGACACGCTGGACAGGCGGGTGCGGCAGCTCGAAATAGAGCGGGAGGCGATTCGGCGCGAGAACGACCCCGCGCGATTGGAGGTTTTGACGCGCGAGATCGACACCCTGAATACCGAACGGGGCGGGTTGAGGTCGAAGTGGGAGGGCGAGCGCGCGATGCTCGAAAAGATACAGGGAGGCAAGGAACGCATCGAGCGATATAAGTTGGAAGCGGTGGAGGCCGAACGGGCGGGCGACTATGGCCGCGTAGCGGAGTTGCGCTATGGCAAGATTCGCGAAACGGAGGCCGAAATTGCGTCGTTGCAGGCCGAGTTGGAGAAGACCAGCGCGGGCGAAACGATGATAAAGGAGCAGGTGGACGCCGCCGATATTGCCGAGGTGGTGTCGCGCTGGACGGGCATTCCGGTGAACAAGATGTTGGCGGGCGAGCGCGAAAAGTTGCTGCGGATGGAGGATGAGCTGCATCGCCGCGTGGTGGGACAAGAGGGTGCCATTCGTGCAATTTCGGATGCGGTCCGCAGGTCGAGGGCGGGGCTGGGCGATGCACGCCGGCCCATCGGTTCGTTCCTGTTTCTCGGCACGACGGGTGTGGGCAAGACCGAGCTGGCAAAGGCGTTGGCCGAATTTCTGTTCAACGACGAGAATATGATAACCCGCATAGATATGTCGGAGTACCAGGAACGCCACTCGGTTTCGAGGCTCATCGGCGCGCCTCCGGGCTATGTGGGGTACGACGAAGGGGGTCAGCTCACCGAGGCGGTGCGGCGCAAACCCTATTCGGTGGTGCTGTTGGACGAGATAGAGAAGGCCCATCCGGACGTGTTCAACATCCTGTTGCAGGTGCTGGACGACGGACGATTGACCGACAATAAGGGCCGAACGGTCGATTTTCGCAACACGATAATCATTATGACCTCCAATATGGGCTCGGCAATTATTCGCGACAACTTTGCGGGGCAGGATGAGGTTTCACCCGAAACGGTGGAAAAGACGCGGGACGAGGTGGTGGAGCTGATGAAGCAGTCGTTAAAGCCCGAGTTCCTCAACCGCATCGACGAGATAGTGATGTTCACGCCGCTCACCAAAAAAGATACGTTGAAGATAGTCGATATTCAGTTGCACATTATCGAAAGTATGTTGCGCCACAACGGAATAGAGCTGCGGGTGGATAAGGCGGCGCGTGCGTGGCTGGCCGACGAGGGGTTCGATCCGGTTTATGGCGCGCGTCCGGTGAAGCGGGTGATACAGCAAAATCTGGTGAACGAACTATCGAAACAGATACTTGCGGGCACCATCGACCGCGAAAAACCGGTCTCGGTGGGCGCAGGGAAAGATGCTTTGACCTTCAAAAACTGATTTTTCGTCAGCGCGGAGCAGGTTTTGCGCCGATCGCAGGTTTCGAGGGAGGGGATAGTACTAACGTACAGCCCCGACCGAGAAACAAGGAGGCGCGAAAGATGCCCGCGATCACGAAAAATTTAACCGCGGTCGTCCATTGACTCCGGATCCGGGTTGATCAGGGCATTGTTTTGCTCTATCTCTTCCCAATCGGGATCGGATTGCTCGGCGGGAGCCGGTTCCTGGGTGTTCATCCAGATGTCTTCGAAAACATTATGTCTTTTCATATCTCGTTGTTTTTAGGGGTTGTGAAAGGTGCAATAATTATGCCTCGTTTTGCAAATATTTCGCTAAATTTGCACCCAAAACCCAAGGGGAAAAATGGTGAACATATTAGACAGACTGCACAAATTTGCAGGAGGGCCCATCGGCCAGCACATGAGCAACGCTCACGGTTACTTTACCTTTCCTAAACTCGAAGGCGACATCGGGCCGCGAATGAAGTTCCGCGGCAGGGAGATGCTCAACTGGTCGCTGAACAACTATCTGGGACTGGCCAACCACCCCGAGGTGAGAAAGGCCGACGCCCAGGGTGCCATGGATTTCGGGATGGCCGCTCCGATGGGGGCGCGAATGATGAGCGGGCAGACCCGTTGGCACGAACAGTTGGAGCGCGAGTTGGCCGATTTTGTGGGTAAAGAAGATGCGTTTTTGCTCAACTTCGGCTATCAGGGGATGATCTCCATTATCGACGTTTTGCTCTCGCCGCGCGATGTGGTGGTTTACGACGCCGAGGCACACGCCTGCATCATCGACGGGCTGAGGATGCACAAGGGCAAACGGTTCGTGTTTCAGCACAACGATATAGATTCGCTGCGCAAGCAGTTGAGTCACGCTCAGGCTGTGGCCGAGGAGAGCCGCGGTGGCATTCTGGTCATCACCGAGGGCGTGTTCGGAATGAAGGGCGACCTGGGGCCGCTGGATAAGATAGTGGCGTTGAAACGGGAGTTCGACTTCACGCTGCTGGTAGACGATGCCCACGGTTTCGGGACTATGGGTCCGCAGGGCAGGGGTACGGCGGCGCACTTCGGGGCAACTGAGGGTGTGGATGTGTTGTTCAACACCTTTGCCAAGTCTATGGCCGGCATCGGGGCGTTCGTCGCGTCGCACAAGTGGCTGATCGACATTATGCGCTATAATATGCGCTCGCAGTTGTATGCCAAGTCGTTGCCGATGCCGATGGTTATCGGGGCGTTGAAGCGAATGGAACTCATTCGCAACCATCCCGAGTATCAGCAGAAGCTGTGGACTATCGTCAATGCTCTTCAGAAAGGTTTCCGCGAAAGGGGATTCAATATCGGGGACACTGCTTCGCCTGTCACGCCGGTCTATATGAAAGGCGGGGTGGAAGAGGCGACCAATCTGGTTGTCGATCTGAGGGAGAATTTCGGGCTGTTCTGTTCGGTGGTGGTTTATCCGGTGATCCCCAAGGGCGAGATTATTTTGCGCATCATACCCACCGCGGCGCACACTTTGGAGGATGTGGAGTATACGCTGAAATGTTTCGACGCCATTCGCGATAAGCTCCAGAACGGCGACTATCAACGCCCGATGCCCGATATGAGCGATATGAGCCTGGGGAGATAATTGAGAATTGAGGGTGGAGAATTGAGAATTAAGGCCGGAAAAATCCGGCCTTTTTTCGAGTTTCGGAGAACTGCTCGCAATGACGGCGAGGCTGAAAAAACTTTCTTCACTCTTCACTCTTCATTAAAAAAAACTCCCCTTTCGGGGAGCTTTTTTTATTTCAGGGGGATATAGATCTCGGTTTTGAGCTTCTCGGGCGCGGTGGTCTGCGGGTCGTTGCAGTACTTTTCGAACACCGGCTCGTCCCGCAGCGAACAGGTGCAATCGTTGCCACACGTGCAGTCGTCGCAATCGCAATTTGCCGGAACCCACTCGCCGTATATGGCGTCGTAGAATGCCCCCACCTCGTCGTAGGGCCCGATGCGGGTGAACACCGCGTACTTGCCCCCGGGCAGGGTCTTGACCTCCACCCCGTTCTGCGCCACGGCGGGTTTGTGGACGGTCAGGCACACGTCGGTACGCAACTTCGCCGGATCGGTCGACTTGGGATCGTCGTGATAGACGGCTATGTGGTCGATGCCCGCCGTGAAGAGCTTCTGGGCCTTAACTTCGGCCCACAGTCGGGCAAATGCCGCGCCGAAATCGAGGCTTGCATAGTCGCCCGTCAGCGATACGACGATGGCCTGGCGCGGTTCGAGCTCCACGATCTTGGGAGCTTTCAATTCAATTTTCGTGTTCCTTTCAGGTGTTTTCATAATGTATTCTCTATTGGTTAAACGATAGTTTGTCGGGGTTGTGTCATAGAGGGCGCGGAACGCTTTGTTGAGCGACGCCGGAGCCTCGAAACCCACCCGATAAGCGATGGTTTCGATGCTGTCGGAGCTGTGGCGCAACAGTTGGGCGGCGGTTTCGACCCTCAGGCGGGTTATATAGGCTGCCAGGGGTTCGCCTCGAAATGCTTTGAATAATCGGTGGAAATGGAAGGGCGAGAAGTGGGCCACGTCGGCGATCTCGGCCAGGGTGAGTTGATGGTCGAGGTTTTGGTAGATGTGGTCGATTGCGGCGGCTATGCGCTGCTGGTAGATTTGGTGTGTCGTTTGGTTTTTCATAGTGCAAAAGTAACGCAACTTTTGCACCGCGACTTTTCCGCGCTTGCTAAAAAAAGATTTTTTTCAGACCATCACCGAGTTTACCGATCCGATGTTCATTGCGGCGGCCAGCGAGGCAAAGTCGCAATTAAACCCGATGCCGCGCGCACCGGCCCGAAAAGGCAACTCGCTCGAAGCATCCCACAACAGCCTCGCATAGCGATTTTCGGGCAACTGCTCCTCGTCGGTCGGGAACAACACCGCCTCCGCTCCGTCGCTCCCCACCAAATGGATGTTGATCAGCAGCGTGTTGCCGTCCTCGGTACCTGTGCCTCGGATGCTACCTGCCAGCTCCAACACCCGCCGTGGCGTTCCGTCCGAAACCTCGCCGTCGGTGATGTTGATCACGGTGGGCGGATAGCTCCGTGGATGTTTCCCACACCAACGTTCGACCATCCTCAACGCTTCGGTCAGTGCGCCGCACATCGGGGTGGCCCCCTCGGCGCGCTCGGCAATCCAATCGTCGTGCTCGGTCGCCACCACCACAGTGCGCCCCGACGGCAACACCCGTTCCTGCGACAGATGGCTCTTGGCCGCGGGTCGTTTGACGGCAAGTCGCGACGGCCGGTCCCATCCACCGTTGTCGGACGTCAGAAGATTGTGCACTCCCCTGCCGCCATAACCCAGCACGGCCAGGTCGTAATAGTCTCTGGTGCCCTCTTCGCGCCGTGCGCGGTGCAGCAATTCGTCGATGAAGCTGCCTGCGACCAGAGCCACGGCGCGGCTTTTGGGCATCGACTGACCGGCAAATACGACCTTTTCGGCCATTGAACCCGATTGGTCGATGAGCACGATGAACGCTGTGGGGTTGGTTCGGGTTATGGGTGCAGAGTACACTTTTTTTGACAAAAAAAATAAAAAAGGCCTCCGGCTGTAAAAAAATTCCTCAATCAGTTTACATATTTGGCACAAAAATCCCGCCACCGGAGACCTAAAAAGGTTCCGGCGGGATTTTCATACCAAACTTAACTGATCGAGGTGATGCAAATTTAGTGCAAGGCGAGCGGAAAACCAAACAAAGTTTGAGTTTTTTCGAGGTCACAGACCTCGTCAGCTCCCCCGCAGGGCGGGGTCGGGGGAGCTGAAATCTGTGTCGCATAGCCAACTCTCCACTCTCAATTCTCAACTAAAAAACATCCCCCACCCAGGGAATGGGCAGGGGATGGATTTGATAATAAAAAGTGCTTAGTCGTTCAGGCTAAACCTCTTATAGGCCACAACCTTGGCATCCTTATCCGCCTCGGCAATAAATTCCGCAACGGTCACCTTCGGATTCTTCACCAAAGCCTGATTCACCAACGTGTTCTCCTTGATGTACTTAGCCAGCTTACCCTCGGCAATCTTGTCCAACATAGCCTCGGGCTTACCCTCCTGACGCGCCTGCTCGCGACCGATCTCGAACTCCTTGTCCAGAATGGCCTTGGGAACATCGCCCTTGTCGATCGACACCGGAGCCATAGCGGTCGCCTGCATACACACATCGTGTGCAACTTCGGCGGGAATAGTCTTCGAGAAACCGATTATCGACCCCAGCTTCCTGTTGGTGTGCACATAGGCGTCGATGAACGGAGCCTCGATACGGGCATAGAACGGCAACTCCACCTTTTCGCCGGTC
This sequence comes from Alistipes sp. UBA940, assembly GCA_002293425.1. Taxonomy (GTDB): domain Bacteria; phylum Bacteroidota; class Bacteroidia; order Bacteroidales; family Rikenellaceae; genus UBA940. The sequence continues at coordinate 78,080 of DBDE01000003.1, forward strand.
TGTCCGCTCTTTTCGGCCACCATATCCGACACCTTGCCGAGCAACGAGTCGAGATCGGCAAAGTCGCCACTCACAGCCACATCCAAAATCGCCTCGGCACTCTTGCCGAACTCTTCGTTCTTGGCCACAAAGTCGGTCTCGCAAGCCAGACACAGCATATAGCCCTTCTGCCCGTTGATCTTATAAACCACCACCCCTTCGGTTGCGGTCCTGTCGGCCCGTTTGTCCGCAACGAGTTTCCCCTTTTCGCGAATAATATCTTTGGCCTTGTCGAAATCGCCGTTAGCATCTTTCAGCGCGGCTTTGCAGTCCATCATACCTGCGCCGGTCATTTTGCGCAATTTGGCAACGTCTGCTGCTGTTATTTCCATAGTTGTATTATTTTTCTCGTTATTTTATTCAGCGGCGGCTTCGGGAGTGACTTCGGCTGCGGGTGCTTCAGGTGCGGCCTCAGGAGTCGCTTCGGGTGCGGGAGCAGCATTTGCCATCGCTTCGCCCACCGCCTCGGCACTCAGTTTCTTCACCCGGGTGCGGCCCGAGGTAGCCTTAGCCGGTGCCTCTTCGCCGCTGTCCTCCTTCTCCTTTTCGAGTTTGCGCTCCTGCAACCCTTCGGCGATAGCGCCGCAAATCGCGTTAAGAACCACCTCGATGGATTTGGTCGCGTCGTCATTCGCCGGAATCACATAGTCGATCATCGAAGGATCGCAACAGGTGTCGACCATTGCGAAAACCGGAATGCTCAACCTGTTGGCCTCTTTCACGGCGTTCGCCTCCTTCTGAACATCGACCACGAAGAGTGCCGCCGGAAGACGGGTCAGGTCGGCGATCGAACCGAGGTTCTTCTCCAACTTGGCCCTCTGGCGCGAGATCTGCAACTTCTCCCTTTTCGAGAAGTTGTCGAATGTGCCGTCCTGGGTCATCTTGTCGATGGTCGACATCTTCTTCACCGCCTTGCGAATGGTCGGGAAGTTGGTCAACATACCGCCCGGCCAACGCTCGGTCACGTATGGCATATTGATCGCCTGCACCTTTTCGCTCACAATATCTTTTGCCTGCTTTTTGGTCGCCACAAAGAGAATTTTCCTGCCGCTCTTTGCTATTTGCTTGGCGGCCGCGGCCGCTTCGTCTATCATAGCGACGGTCTTATGCAGATCTATGATGTGGATCCCGTTGTTCTCCATAAAGATGTACGGAGCCATCTTGGGATTCCATTTACGCCTCAGGTGCCCGAAGTGCACGCCCGCTTCCAACAACTGTTCGAAATTTGTTCTTGCCATTTTTTTCTAAATAATAAAGTAATTTACACCAACACCCCGAGTAGCACAAAACCGTGGTCTGGGGAGTTTTATAACTTTTTAACGCTTGCTGAACTGGAACCTGCGGCGAGCACCCGGCTGACCCGGCTTCTTACGCTCTACTTCGCGACTGTCGCGGGTCAAAAAGCCGTTCTTCTTCAACGCCGGACGCAGCTCGGCATCTATTTCACACAATGCGCGAGCGATACCCATACGGGCGGCCTCGGCCTGACCCTTGATGCCTCCGCCGGTCAGATTGATGGTGATGTCATACGCCTCGGTCTGATTGATAACCAACAGCGGCTGGCGCACCACAAACTGAAAGATTTCCAGCGGGAAATAGGTCTCCAACGGCTTTTTGTTGATGGTTATTTGTCCCTTGCCGGGCTTAACGAAAACTCTTGCGACGGCCGCCTTGCGCCGTCCGACTGTATTTGTCACTTCCATAACTATTTGATCTCGCTAAGTTTAAGGGGTTTGGGATTTTGCGCGGTGTGCGAGTGCTCGCTTCCGGCATAAACCTTCAGGTTGCGCATCTGGGCCGCACCCAGCCTGGTGCGCGGAAGCATACCCTTCACCGCGTGCTCCAACACGACCGTCGGCCTTCTTTTGAGGTATCCTTCGGGCGTTTCGAAACGCTGGCCCCCGGGATAGCCCGTGTGGCGAACGTAGACCTTGTCGGTCATTTTCTTTCCCGTCAGGCGCACCTTTTCGGCGTTGATCACGATCACATTGTCCCCGCAATCGACGTGGGGAGTGAAGTCGGGCTTGTTTTTGCCCCTCAGGATTTTGGCGATCTGCGACGCCAGCCTCCCCACCACCTCTCCCTGGGCGTCAATAACGTACCACTGCTTGTTTGCGGTGGCTTTATTGACCGAGATGGTTTTGTAGCTCAGTGAATCCATTTCTATCTCGCTTTAAGTTTGTTTTTTAACGAGCCGCAAAGATAGAAAAGATTTACCGAACAGCAAAATCGCATAAGAAAATATGATGACCGCTCAAACAGAGTATAAGTTTTTACTGCGGATCCACGTCGGGCGTGATGGTGACGCGGCGAAACTCGGGAGTGGCGACAACGCTCCGGATCGCTTCGGCAAGCGATCTTTTCACGGCGGCGGGCGAGACGCTCCGCGGAATCTTCAGCAAAAACACGAGCGCATACTCCCCCTTGACCTTCTCCGTCACAGGCGGCTGAGGCCCCAGAGTTGAGAGTTGAGAGTTGAGAGTTGAGAATGATTTCGAGTTTTCTTCGGAAAACTCGTCGGCCCGCCCCGTGGGGGCGATGGCTTCCC
>DBDE01000035.1:0-201 GCA_002293425.1 Alistipes sp. UBA940
TCCATCAGCCAGCGGGGAGTGGAGGTGGCGCCGCACACTCCGACCGAATAGGCACCCCCGAACCACTCGGGACGCAAACCGGCGGCGCTCTCTATCTTGTGGCTGCGGGGGTTGGCAGCCCTCACTGCCTCGAACAGCACACGCCCGTTGGAACTTTTGGCCCCCGCCACGAAGACCACCGTGTCGAACCGGCGCGCGAAC
>DBDE01000035.1:248-4454 GCA_002293425.1 Alistipes sp. UBA940
CGGCGCACTATTTCGTCGCCCAGCCGCCGGAACTCCGAAAGGCTGCTGGTGGTCTGTGCCAGAAAATATACGGGGCGTGAAAAGTCGATGGCGTCGAGGTCGGCCTCGTTCTCCACCACTATCACTTCCCCATCGACCTGACCTGTCAGCCCTTTTATTTCGGCGTGACCGCGCTTGCCGAAGATAACGACCTGCCCATCCGAGAGGCGCATCTTTTCGTGGGCTTCGGCCACCGTCCGTTGGAGTTTCGCCACCACGGGACAGGTGGCGTCGATGAGCCGCACACCGAACCGTTCCGCCTGCCGATATGTTTGGGGCGGCTCACCGTGGGCGCGGATCAGCACCGATTGTCCGGCCAGCGACTCCATCGGCGTGCCCTCGTCCACCGTCCTCAGCCCCATTTCGCGTAGCCGCGCAACCTCGCCGCTGTTGTGGACAATGTCGCCCAGAGAGACGAGGGGCACGTTTTGCTCGGCCAGAGAGATTGCCCTCACCACGCCGAAGCAAAAACCCGAATCGGGGTCGATCTCGATTTTCATAACTCGGCAAAGTTAGTTATCTTTGTTCGAATTATGAAACGTCTCATCATAGCCATCGACGGCCACTCGTCGAGCGGGAAGAGCTCTTTTGCGCGCGCTTTGGCCGCCAAATTGGGCTATACATTCATCGACACCGGGGCGATGTACCGTGCGGCGACGCTGTGGGCGTTGGATAATGGCTATAACACGGAGGAATTGATAAACAATCTTTCGGAATTCGACCCCAAAGATTATCCCGCCGACGATCCGCGGTTGCGCTCGGTGGAGGTTAACGGGCTGGTGAGTAGGGTGAGTGGTATCCCCGAAGTTCGGTCGAAGCTGGTGGCCGAGCAGCAGCGGATGGGAGCCCGGGGGGGCGTGGTGATGGATGGGAGGGATATTGGGACGGTGGTGTTTCCGAATGCCGATTTGAAGATATTTTTGACGGCCGATGCCAAGGTGCGTGCTCGGCGGCGGTTCGAGGAGTTGGGTGGGACGGTACCGTTGGAACAGATCGAGCAGAACATCCGGCAACGCGATTTTTTGGACGAGTCGCGGGCGGTGAGTCCTTTGCGCAGGGCCGAAGATGCGGTGGTGCTGGACAATAGCGCGATGAGCCCCGACGAGCAGATGGATTGGGTGATGGAAAAGCTAAAAACTAAAAGTTAAAAACTAAAAACTAAGCTACGCAGCACCGTCATTGCGAGCGAGGCGCGAAGCAATCTCGTAATTATTTTGAAAAATTTTCTTTTCATATTGTTGTCGGCCGCTTTGATGTCGCTCGGGTGGCTGGGGGTGAGCGGCTTGCCTATGCTGGTGGGGCTGGTTCCGTTGTTGGTTGTCGCTGGGCGGGAGAGGCGGTTTTGGCGGATGGCGGGCTGGTTCGGACTGTTTGTTGTTTTGTGGTACGCGATGACGGTTTGGTGGGTGTGGAATGCGACTCCGGCGGGGCCCATTGCGGCAACTTTTTTCGCTTATGTGTATATAGGTATCCCCTTTTTGTTTTGGTGGTTTGTTTCGGGGCGGGTGCCGCGGGTGCTGAGTTACACGGTTTTGGTGTCGGGATGGTTGGTTGGCGAGTGGGTTTATAACGTCAATCAGGCGTCGTTTCCGTGGCTTGCTATTGGCAATGGTTTTGCGCGCGATGTTTGGGCGGTTCAGTGGTACGAGTTTACAGGGGTTTATGGCGGCACGCTTTGGGTGCTTATTGTCAATATTTTGGTGTTCGAATTATTTTCGACTTTCGCACTACACCGGCCGCGCAAGGGCTTTGGTGAGTGGTTTTCAAAAATAAGATTTGGCGCGCAGCGTGAAACGGAGCGAGGACTAAAAACGCCCGCCGCAGCCGACCGGCTGTCTTGTCAGCCGCGCGAAGCGGGCAGCGGCAGTGTTAGGCCGAGTGAAGTAGCGAGCGGCTCATCGGCTTTTTTGAAAACCCACGAACCGAAAAAGCCCGAGCACAGACTGTGGACAGCCGCCTGTCTGGCCGTTATCCTTCCCATCGCCATTTCGCTGGCCATTTATTGGTCTTACGATTTGCCGACCGAGCGGGCTGTGGTGACGGTCGTGCAGCCCAATGTCGAGCCTTGGATGGGCGATTATGACGACGACAGGCTGGTGCAGTTGGCATCCGAAGCCCCCGCGGATGCCGATTTCGTGGTGCTGCCCGAGAGCGCGGTCGAGGGGAAGTTGCGCGAGGGGGCTTTGGCGGAGGAGCCTGTCGTGGGAGAGTTGTTCGGGGCCGTTTCGCAGGCGGCACCCCACGCGACGACGGTGGTCGGGGCGACGACCTATAAGGTTTACGGGACTGTGAGGCGCACCGAAACGGCCAGGTTCGACGCTCGGGCGGGTTATTACGATGTGTTCAATTCGTCGGTCGCTATTGCTCCGGATGGCGGATTGGCGGTTCATCATAAGGCCAAGCTTGTTATCGGGGCGGAGATGATGCCGACGTGGTGGTGGATTCGGGGGTTGCAACGGTTGGTTTCGCACCTTGACTTTTATGCGGGGCAGTATGGTTATGGCACCGAGCGGGTGGTGTTTACTAATGGCCGGGGCGTGACGGCGGGTGCGGGCATTTGTTATGAGAGCATTTACGGGCAGTACTTTGCCGAGTTTGTCAGGAACGGGGCGGAAATACTTTTTGTGATCACCAACGACGGCTGGTGGGGCGATACGCCGGGTTATCGTCAGCACTTCGACTTTGCCCGCCTGAGGGCTGTCGAAACGCGGCGCAGTGTGGTGCGGAGTGCGAATACGGGTCGGAGCGGGTTTATTTCGCCGCGTGGTGATGTGGGCACGACGCTGGGTTGGGATGTTCGCGGGACCGTCACGCAGGAGGTTGCGGTGTCGGACAGGATCACTTTTTACGTCCGGTTTGGGGATTGGATTTCGCGGGTGGCGTTGTTGGTTTTCGGGTTGGGAGTGCTCTATTTTGTTGCTATTCGGGCGCGGCGCAGGAATGACTTATAGCGAGACTTTGGATTTTCTTTTCGGCGCGTTGCCTGTTTGGGAGCGGGTTGCGGATGGCGCGGCCTATAAGCCCGGGACGGAGCGGGTGGAGCAGTTTGCCCGTGCGGCGGGGGTTCTTCCGGTGCCGTTTCCGACGGTTCACGTTGCAGGGACTAATGGCAAAGGTTCGACGGCGAGTATGCTGGCGGCTGTTTTGCAGAGTGCCGGTTATAAGGCAGGTCTTTATACTTCTCCACATTTAATAGATTTCAGAGAAAGGATCCGGGTGAACGGCGAGATGATCCCCCAGGGCGCGGTGGTGGAGTTTGCCGAGCAGTTCCGCGGCGAGATGGTGCGCTTGGGGATGACCTTTTTCGAGATGGCGACGGTGATGGCTTTGTGGCATTTTGCGCGGCAGGGGGTCGATGTGGCCGTTATCGAGACGGGGCTGGGGGGTAGGTTCGATGCCACCAACATCATCACGCCCGTGCTGTCGGTCATCACCAATATCGGGTTGGAGCACACCCGATATTTGGGTGACACGATAGAGCAGATCGCTCGCGAAAAGGCGGGTATAATCAAGGCAGGGGTGCCGGTGGTGGTTGGCGAGCGCGATCCCGAAAGCGAGCGGGTGTTTCGCACCGTGGCCGAGAAAATTGTTTTCGCCGATAGCGAAAACAATAAATTACGAATTACGAATTACGAATTACAATTACAAGGCCGTTACCAGCAGAAGAACCTTGCAACGGTTTTGGCGGCGGTCGAGTTGCTGCGTGAGCGGTTCGATATTCCGGATGAGGCGGTTCGTGTCGGTCTTGGCAACACGGCGGAACTGACCGGCCTGCGGGGCCGTTGGGAGGTGGTTGGCGAGCGGCCGAAAGTGGTGTGCGACACTGCCCACAACGCCCACGGGTTCCGGCAGGTTGTGAGGCAGTTGAGGGCCGAAACTTACGACAGGCTATTTATGGTGCTCGGTTTTGCGGCGGATAAGGATGTCGACGCCATCGTGGATCTGTTGCCCGCCGATGCCCACATCATACTCACCCAGGCCGACAGCCCCCGAGCTATGAGCGTGGAGGAGTTGGCGGAAAAATTTAGCCATCAGGCAGCTACGCGGAATTTATTTCGGCCCGACCCCTGTCCATTCGGAGCCGCCGAGCAAAGCTCGGCACTTTCTGCTCCGGCTTCTCACCGCTCGCTATTCACTCGCGGCGGGGAAGCCATCGCCCCCACGGGG
>DBDE01000022.1:0-30756 GCA_002293425.1 Alistipes sp. UBA940
GCGACACAAGCGATCAATGAGCAAACAATGAGCAGAGCCGCCGAATACCCCACGGCGGCGAAGCGAAAGAGCTAACGCTACGCAGAATCTACCACCCCGCCTCTTCGAGGCACCCCTCCTTAGCAAGGAGGGGAAAAAACTAAAGCAAAGTCGAAAAAACTTTCTTCACTCTTCATTCTTCACTCTCAACTCCCCACGCAGAACCCAAAAACTCCTTCACGGCGGTGCGGTAGCGCGCCAAAGTGGTTTCCATCGAATCCTTCGACTTTCCCCCCGCAGCATTGCGATGGCCCCCACCGTCAAAATACCTCCGAGCAAACTCATTAACATCAACATCCCCGCGCGAACGCAACGAAACCCGAATAAACCGCTGATTCTGGGTCAACATAGCCGACATCCGAACCGACTCGATCGACAAAGGATAATTAACAAACCCCTCGCTATCGCCCTGCCGAAAATCAAACCGCCTCAACTCCGCCTCCGTAAGCGAAATCACAGCAGCCTTGCCCCCCTCCAACATCTCCATCTTCGGTCCCAAAGCGTAAGCCAACAACCTCACCCGACCCTCCGTGTACGAATTATAAACCCGCGTATTAACGTAAGGAATATCCAATCCCCTCTCCACCAACAACCCGACAACCCGAAACAAATCGGGAGTCAAATTGCTATAAGAAAAATTACCCGTATCGGTCATTATCCCCACATAAAGGTCCGTCGCCATCTCCCCATCTATCTCCACCCCCAACTCCTCCACAAGCCGACAAACGATATATGCCGTCGAACAAGCCTCGGTGTAAGAAAACATCAAATCGAAATAACCTTCCGGAGGGTCCAAGTGGTGATCGATCAAAATCTTCACCGCAGAACCATTCCCCTCGATCGCCTCCGTCAACCCCTCCAACCGCGAAATAGAATTGAAATCCAAACAAAAAATAACCTCCGCCTCACCAACAACACGCCTAACCTCATCGCCCCGATCCCCAAAAACCAGAACCCCGTCTATCCCCGGAATCCAATCCAAAAAATGAGGGAACCGATTGGGAACAACACAACTCACACTGTGACCCATCCCCCGCAAAACCTTTGCCCAGGCAAGCGACGACCCCAACGCATCGCCATCGGGATTATAATGCGCCACAATCAAAACCTTCTTCCGTCCCGAAAGAAAATCCCTCAACAAAGCGATATGCCCGCCCGAAATGGTCATAACGCTTCGGGAGATTCGTAAACCCTCGACCCGCCCTTGCGCGGATTGGACAAAGAGAACGCCCCTGCACCACCCCCACCGCGCGTATAAACATCGGCACTCACCGTTCCGCCGTCGATCATAGTCAGCGCGGCATCCAACAACCGCTCCCGCGGATCGCCCAAAGGATAAATAAACCCATTCTCGCCCGCCACAAACAACGTCCACAACTCATCCTTCTGAACCGTGGGCGCAAACCCGTCCGAATAATCGGAAAAGTCCTGAGCATTCAAATTCTTGAAAGTAATGGGCCAAAACTCATAACGATAAGGCCCCTCTGAAAACTCCAAAAGGTTCATCCCCACATTCTTGCCCTCGGTGCGCTCGCCAACAAGCACCACCTCGACACCCACACCCCTCAAAGCGTTCACAAAAAGCTCCGAAGACGAAGCCGTCTCGCCCGTAACCAAAACATAAACCTTGTCCAACGCCAAACTGTTAGGCTCCTCCATAAAGTACCAAACCATAGGGTTAGCACCCACGGTGTGGCGGTTATAAAGCATCTTTATGAAAACGTCCCGCTCCGTCACATCGCCCGCCAGCGAGCTCAAAAGTTGTGACGACCGCACCGCACCCCCGCCATTATAGCGCAAATCGAGCACCAACTCGTTCACACCCGCACTCTTGAACTCGCCGAAAACGTCCCTCAATTCGAGGTCGAACTCGCCCAAAGCATCAGCCACGATCGTCCCCTGTTCAAAAGCGTTATACAACAAATAGCCCACCTTCTTCCCCCCATCGGTGTCTATCACATCGTGGTGCAAAATGGGATCGATCCGCGTCAACTCGCCCGGAATGCTGTAATCGGTGCCATCGTCGTCCGCAACCTTCAGCACACTCGACCCCTGCGAAAAAAGGTGAGCGGCAAAAGCGTCGAGATTGTTCCTTGTGAAATACTCCCCGTTATACTCATCCAACCACATCCCGCGCTTCAATCCCGCCTTATCCGCAGGACCGCCCGGCTGGGTCCACGTCACCAGCAAACTCAACCTGTCGCTACTGTTATAGGGAACAACAATCACCCCGAAGCCATACGTGTACTGCTCGCTGGCCGAAGCACGCGTCGTGATGCCCATTCGGTCGATACGCGAATAAATATACCGCGAACCATCGGCTCGATAACCGCCGTCCATAGTCACCGCCCCGCTCTTCTCGACATCGCGCGCAAGGGCCAGATCGACCAGCGAAGCACGCAAAAAATCGCCAAACTCCAACGAATTGCTCGGCACCGGCGAACCGGTCAAAGCATCGTTCCAATAGTACCAATCTTCGAGATTATCGCGCATAAACTTATTGACCCCCGTCAACTCACTGTCGGTCTTTCCACCCGGACCCGGCTTCTCCTTCTCGCCACAAGCGGCAAAAAGCAAAACAGCTGCAAAAACAAAAAACCAAAATTTATTCATCTGACAAAATCATATTATTGGGATATTCAAACTCACGCGGCAACCCCGCCCGCTGACGGGTGGAAGCATCGAGCACGCGGCCCACAGGCATTCGTGTACTGCCCAAAACAAACTCCATAGCGCGCGCCAGCAACGGGTCCTGGGTCTGTCCGGCCAACTCCTTCCATCCCCACGTCTGGCTCCACCGCACTCCCGCACCACTCCACTCGCTGACCGTGCCCCCATTAGGCACCAACCCATAACGATAATCGCCCTCGCCAAGAGCATTAGCCACCCGAGCCGACGCAATATACATCTCGTAGCTCCAAGAGGTGGTTCGGTAAACTTCGCTAACCATCCCCACACTCAGCCCCAACGTCGTGTCGCCCACCACCACCAGCTTCAAAACGTCCTCAGGAATACCCCTGAGCGCATTGATGAGCAACTCCGACCCACCCGCAGTCCGCGGCCCCGTAAGCACAAAAATCGAATCGACCGCCACCCCACGCGGATCGGGCTCGAAAACAGAACTCCGACCGCCCTCCTCGTGAAACGCATAATCGGAAAACTTCACCCCACGGGCCGCCTCCGGAACCAACAAATTACCCACCAACTCCGCAATCTCCACCCGCCCGCTGCGATTATAACGCAAATCGAGCACGAAATGGGTCAAATCCTCGAACCCCGCAAAAGCCGCCACAATCGCCTCCTCGTCCTCGAACCGATTAAGCACCAAATAGCCCGCCCGAACCTGCTCGCCATAAACGTCCCTCTCGACAATGGTCGAAGAGTGAACAACGGGCGATCCCTCGAACCTCTCCGGAAAAATCGAAACCTTCACCCCGTCGTCGACCAGCCTGCCGGCGTGCATCTCATAGCGAAGCATCCCCAACTCGGGTGCAAAATCCTCCAACGGATGGACAAGGGTGTCGATAAGCCGATTGTAATGGTACTTGTACACTAACGCAGAATCGCGAAGATTATTGATCTCATAATCACGCATCTGAACGCCATTCACCTTCCAAAACCAATCGCCCCGCTTCAACCCCGCCCTGTCGGCCGGTCCGTCGGGGTCGACATAAAGTATGCGCCCGACCAGCTTGCCATCGTAATTGCCCAGATCGAACTCCATCCCATAGTTCAACCTATGCGGGCCGTCTATCGGGTTTTTTTCGATGTACGAATGCAAATACTTATGCCTCCCGCGACTCCATTCGCCGCCGTCGAGCTCGTTGCGCTTGAGGTTTTGGAGATAATTGTTCCAAAAATGGCGGTAGCTCTGGTTGTAATCGGCAGGCGCGGTCTGCGTCTCGCCGTTATAATAGAACCTGTCGAGATACTCCGAATGGATCGCCTCGTTGATGCCATACTCGGGATCGCGCCTGCCTGGACCGACGGGGGTCGGCAACTGGGTGAGGGTGAGCTCCTTAACGACGCCGCTGCCCGAAAAAGTCAGCACGGCGGTTCGGGGTTGGGGGTCTGATGTTTGACGGGTCGGGGACTCTTCGGGTTGCTCGGGCTCCTCGGGATGTTCAGGTTGTTCAGGTTCCTCCGGCTCCTCAGGATTTTCGGGCTCTTCCGGTTCTTCCGGTTGTTCGATGATATAAGGGTCGAAAACGATGCTCACCACGCTCGTTCCCGCTCCACCGCTCGTCGGACTGACGCTAACCCACTCCGGCACACCGCTCACACTCCACGTTCCGCCGCCCGAAACCACTCCGATATGCTCCTCGCCCCCGTCCATCCCCACGACGACAGAGCTCCGCGACAAACGCAAAGCCTCATCGGGGGTGTTGTCGTACATCCCGTCGGAAGCACACCCGACGAGAAACAATAAAAATAGTATGGACAGTGAACGAAACACAAAGGGCTATTTCGCAGGTTGGTGTTTGTGTTGTTTTTCTTTTCTTTCCTGACGCAATAGATAACAACTATAAACGATCAGGAACAACGTCATTCCTCCTGTTGCAATCAAAAATTCCATAAATTCGAGTCCTCCCTATTTTTTCGTCGTCCAATAAATACCTAACAAAATAGCCGTAATACAAAATAGCCCGCCCAACACTATTAGCAACAACTTGTTGACACTTGAGTTGAATATTCCCGCAAGAACTATACCGCCGAAAGTTAACTTGCCCAGATCGAGTGTCACTTCGCCGAACACTTCCTGTTTTGTCTTTTTATCCTTAGTCATAACGTTGCAAATGTACAAAAAATTTACAGAACGGTGCAATTCCACACTCGGAGCAGGCGGGACGGCGGGCGGTGCAAACATACCGGCCGTGGAGTATCAACCAATGGTGTGCCCGCGGAACAAGCTGGGCAGGAATATTTCGGGTGAGTTCCAACTCGACCTTCAAAGGCGTATTCGCCCTCTGCGGAACCAGCCCCGTGCGCCGCGCAACGCGATAAACGTGGGTGTCGACCGCCATCACCGGACGGTTCCACAGCACCGAACCGAGCACATTGGCCGTCTTGCGACCAACTCCGGCGAGGGCTTCGAGGTCGGTCTGGTCGGCAGGCACCTCGCCGCCGTGACGCTCGACGATCTGACGCGCCATCTTCGCCAAATTCTTCGCCTTATTATTGGGATAGGATATAGACTTGATATAAGGATATATCTCCGCCTCGTCGACCTCGGCCATCTTCGCCGCGCTGGGAAAACGTTCGAACAGGGCCGGCGTGGTGAGGTTCACCCGCTTGTCGGTGCACTGGGCCGAAAGCACCACCGCCACCAGCAACTGCCACGGATTCTCGAAACGCAACTCGCTCTGGGGCGCAGGAACGTTCTCGGCAAACCAACCGAGGATGGCGGCATATCGCTCTTTCTTTGTCATAAAATCTCCAATCGCGCGAATTTACTGAGCAGCGTCTTGCGGCCTGCGGAGCGATCGTCGAACGCCACAACAACCTTCAAATCGCCGCCCGAAGCGGGTTCCAACTCCTCGATCGTCCCTGCGCCGAACTTCGAATGACGCACCCGCAAACCGACGGAGAGTTGAGAGTTGAGAGTTGAGAGTTGAGAATTGTTTTTCGAGTTGCTTTGCAACTCGTCGGCCCGCTGAAGGCGGGTAGCGGGCCGAAAATCCACGCGCGCGTATTTCGGTTCTCTGCTCGGCGACGGATTGACCTCCCCTTCAAGATACTGTTCGTCGATCTCGCGCACAAAGCGGCTGGGGCGGCGGAAATTCATCTGGCCGTGGACAAAACGCGTCTCGGTAAGCGAAAGGCAAACGCGGCGACGAGCACGCGTCAAAGCGACATAAAACAACCGCCGCTCCTCCTCCATCTCGCTCTGATCGCCATCCCGAACGCTGGGAAACAACTCCTCCTCCAACCCGATGACAAACACGTGGTCGAACTCCAATCCCTTAGCCGAATGAACGGTCATCAGCGTCACCCGATTCTTATCCTCCCCCGCCTCCTCGCGGCCATCCATATCGGTCACCAAAGCGACATTCTGCAGCCACTCGTCCAGGCCCAAAACCACCCCCTCGTCGTCGGCAACCATCGAATTGAGAAGCTCGTCGATGTTTTCCAAAGCTCCCGTCGCCTCGGCCGTTCCCTCCGAGCGATAACTCCCCACCAGACCGCTACGAATAGCCACCTCGCGCCCGAAATCGTAGAGGCTCAACCCGTCGCGCGCCGCGGCCAAATCGTTGATAAGGGTGACGAACGGCGTGATGCGTTTGTCCTGCATCTGTGAAGCGGCGTCCCACATCGAAATGCCCCGCTCGCGGGCAAAAGCGGCGATCTTCTCGACCGAAACATTGCCGATCCCCCGCGCCGGAGTGTTCACCGTGCGGCGAAAAGCTTCGTCGTCGGCCGGATTGACGATCAGGCGAAGATAGCCCAGCATATCCTTTATCTCTTTGCGCTCGAAAAACGAGTGGCCGCGATAGATCTTATAGGGAATATCGCGCCGCCGCAAGCTCTCCTCGATGCCGCGCGAAAGGGCGTTGGTGCGGTAAAGCACCACAATTTCGCTCCACGCCACACCGCCTCGGGCGAGGTTGCGTATCTCGTCGGCAACCAATTCGGCCTCCTCGCGGTCGGTGTATGCTTTCAGAAGTTTTATCTTTTCGCCCTGGTCGCCCGCCGAAAAGCACTCTTTTTTGAGCTCTTTGGACGACTGATTGCGCGCTATCACCCCGTTCGCCGCGCCGACAATGGTCTGGGTCGAACGATAGTTCTGCTCCAACTTGTAAACCGCGGCCTGAGGAAAATCGCGCCGGAAGTTGAGGATGTTCTCGATCCGCGCACCCCGAAACGAATAGATGCTCTGGCTGTCGTCGCCCACCACGCAAACGTTGCCGTGAGCCATACCCAACGCCTTCACTATCAGGTACTGAACGTGGTTGGTGTCCTGATACTCGTCGACCAGAATGTATTTGAACAGCTCGCGGTACTTCTCCAAAATGTCGGGATTGTTCTTCAACAGCACCACCATATTGACCAGCAGATCGTCGAAGTCCATCGCCCCGTTGGCACGGCACTGCGCGGTGTACCGTTTGTAGATTTCGAGGAATTGGGTCTGCCCGCGTTTTGCGTCGTCGGCTGTGAAGACCGCCTCGTTCTCGTAGACCGTCGGCGTGATGAGGTCGTTCTTCAATCGCGAAATTTTGGCGAACACCGCACGGGGCTTATATTTGTCGTTGTCGGCCAATCCAAGCTCCTTGCAAATCGCTTTGACGATGTTCTGCGAATCGGTGGTGTCGTAAATGGTAAAGGCACTCGGGTAGCCTATGGCGGTGTGCTCCGTCCGCAGGATCCGCAGGAAAATGGAGTGGAAGGTGCCCATCTGGATATATCGCGCCCGCTGGTGACCGACCATCGTTTCAATCCGGGCGCGCATCTCGGCGGCCGCTTTATTGGTGAATGTCAACGCGAGAATATTGAACGGAGCCACCCCCTGTGCTATCATCCAGGCGATGCGCGCCGTCAGCACGCGCGTCTTGCCGCTCCCCGCTCCCGCCACAATAAGCGACGGACCGGTGTAATTTACGACTGCTTTTTTTTGCGCGTCGTTCAGATTTTCCAAGATTGCTTCATTCATCTCGCAAAAATAGTGTAAATTTGTGAGAATTTTTTTGACGCTGTTATGGAAGTAAACATCAAAGAGCTCAGCGAGCGGATCGAGCGGGAAAGCACATTCGTCGATGCACTGCAAATGGAGATGGGCAAAGTTATCGTCGGCCAACGGCATCTGGTCGACGCACTGTTGATCGGGCTGCTGTCCAACGGGCACATTCTGCTCGAAGGCGTCCCCGGACTGGCCAAAACGCTGGCCATCACCACGTTGGCGCGAGCCATAGACGCCAAATTTTCGAGAGTGCAATTCACGCCCGACCTGCTGCCCGCCGACCTGACCGGAACCCTGATCTACTCGCAAAAGCGGGAAGAGTTCACCGTTCGCAAAGGGCCCATCTTCGCCAACTTCGTGCTGGCCGACGAGATCAACCGCTCGCCCGCAAAGGTGCAGAGCGCGTTGCTGGAAGCGATGCAGGAACGACAGGTCACCCTGGGCGACGAGACCTTTCCGCTGCCCCAACCGTTCCTGGTGATGGCGACCCAAAATCCGCTCGAACAGGAAGGCACCTATCCGCTACCCGAAGCGCAGGTGGACAGGTTCCTGTTGAAAGTGAAAATCTCGTACCCCAAAAAGCAGGAAGAGCGCGACATCGTGCGGATGAACCTTGCGGGCGAAGGGTTGCCGACGGTGAACAAGATCATCTCGCCCGAAGACATCGTGAAAGCGCGCGCAGTGGTGGGCGAGGTCTATATGGACGAAAAGATAGAGAAATATATCATCGACATAGTTTTTGCCACCCGCCAGCCCGAAGAGTACGGATTGGGGCGGCTTTCGGGCCTGATCTCCTACGGCGGTTCTCCGCGGGCGAGCATCTCGCTGGCACGGGCGGCCAAGAGCTATGCCTTTATAAAGCGAAGAGGCTACGTCATTCCCGAAGACGTCAGGGCAGTTTGTGCCGATGTGTTGCGTCACCGGATCGGCCTCACCTACGAAGCCGAAGCCGAAGGAGTGGTGAGCGAAGATATAATCGCCGAGATACTCAACAACGTCGTGGTGCCCTAAACCGTGGAATCGGAAAAAGACATATTAAGGAAGGTTCGCAGATTAGAGATAAAGTCGCGCGGCCTGTCCAGTGAAATCTTTGCCGGACAGTACCATAGTGCTTTTCGGGGCAGAGGTATGTCTTTTTCGGAAGTGAGGGAGTACCGAGTGGGGGACGATGTGCGCGACATTGACTGGAACGTGACGGCGCGCTCGTCGAAAGCCCACATCAAGATATATGAAGAAGAGCGGGAGCTGACGGTGATGTTGCTGGTGGATGTGAGCGGATCGGGTGATTTCGGCACCACCACCCAAACCAAACGTGCATTGCAGACAGAGATAGCCGCCGTGCTTGCCTTCTCGGCCTCGCAAACGGGCGACAAAGTGGGTTGCGTGATGTTTTCGGGCGGAGTGGAGAAGTACATCCCGCCCGCCAAAGGTCGCGGGCACGTGTTGAGAATAATCAGGGAGTTGCTGGGGGCGGGAACGAGTCAGGAGCAGGGAACCGGAACGTCGTTATCGGAACCGTTGAGGCACCTGACAAACGCCCTGCCTAAGCGGTCGACGGCATTCGTGCTGAGCGATTTTTTGTATCCACCCCAGGACGAGAGCGCGTTGCGCGATGCGCTGAAGATAGCCTCGGGAAAGCACGACGTGGTGGCGGTGCGCGTGTCCGACCGTCGCGAGGGCGAGATGCCCGACGTGGGGATAGTGGAGGCCGTGGATGCCGAGACGGGCGAACGGAAGTGGGTGGACACCTCGTCGAGGCGGGTGAGGGAGCAGTATGCTCAGCGCCATCGTCACCGGATGGAGGGTGTGGACAGCCTGTTGAAGCACTATAAGGTCGACACGGCCCACGTACATACCGGAGAAGACTATGTTAAAGAGCTTGTGAAGCTCTTTAACAGGAGATGATAATATGAAAAAATGATAATATGAAAAAATTATTTTGTCTTCTTTTCATTCTTTCATCTTTTCATCTTTTCGTTGCGGCGCAGCCGCCTGCGATCGAGGCGAGTTTTTCGCGCGACAGTGTGATGATAGGCGAGCAGTTCGACCTGTCGGTGAGGGTGGAGAAGGACGTGATGCAGGTCGTCGACTTTCCGGTGCTCACCGGAAGCGAACTTGCGCCCCAGGTGGAGATCCTGAGCGAAAGCAAAGTGGATACGCTGGTTTCCGAGAGCCGCAGGCAGGTTCTGACAAAGAGCTATCTGCTCACCGTTTGGCGCGAAGGGGGCTACAATATGGGTCGGTTTCCCGTGCTGTACCTCGACAAAAACAGGGTCGACACCCTGCTGACCGCCGACAGCCTGAGGATAATCGTGAGTACATACGACATCGATTTACAGACCGACAGCCCCGTCGGAATAAAGCGCATAAAACGCCTCTTCGGCGAGTGGTCGGGGTGGTTGCTGCTGGGAGTTTTGGGACTGATCGTGATCGGGGCGGCGGTGTGGCTGGTGAGGAAATTCCGCCACAAAATCCCGTTCCTTGCCCCCCGCGAAGTGTTGCCGCCCCACGTCGAAGCGATCCGGCAATTGGAGGTGTTGCGCAACCAAAAACTGCCGCAAAACGGTAAGCTGAAATTGTATTACAGCGGCGTGACCGATATTTTGCGCCAATACATCTCTTCGCGTTTCGCGATAGGCGCGATGGAGATGACCTCGGCCGAGATAGTGGACGCCCTGGGCGATTTTCGCGGAAACGAGATAGATGCCAAACATTTTGCCGACCTGGACGAGCTGCTCCGGACGGCCGATATGGTGAAGTTTGCGCGCGCCCAACCCTCGTCCGATCAGGCCGACAGCGACTGGTACAGGGCATATTATTTTGTCGAGGAGACCAAACTCGTCGCACCTGCGGCTGAATGAAGAGTGAAAAATGAAGAGTGAAAAAAGATTGTTTTCGACGAAAGTGCTGCGTGGCTTCTGCGTAGCCTCATTCTTCATTCTTCATTGTTCATTCTTCATTTGCGAAGCACAGAAGTTTCCCGAACGACGCATCGCGCGGGAGGGTAATAAGTTGTTTGAAAAGGAGGATATGGAGGGTGCGGGTGCGAAATATGGCGAAGCGTTGAAAATGCGCGAGGACTTTACGGAGGCGACATTCAATCTGGGCAACGTGATGCTGGCCGAACAAAAGCCGGACGAGGCCATAGAGCTTTATAAGCAGATCTTGCGGCGCGACCCCACCGACGACGATGCGCGATGGAACCTCGCCTATGCCCAAAAAATGAAAGAGGAACAGGAACAGGAACAACAGCAACAACAACCGCAGCAGGATCAGGATCAACAGGAACAGGAACAGGAACAGGAACAAGAACAAGACAAGGAACAGGAACAGCAGAGAGGTGGCGAGCAGCCCCAACCTCAGTCTCAGTCTCAGCCTCCGTCGGGAGGAATCTCGCAACAGGACGCCGAGGCGATTCTGGAAGCGATGCAGGCCGAGGAGGACAGGACCCAAAAGGAAAAAGAGGGCGAGAAGGTACCGGCGGTGGGCCGGAGCGGAAAGAATTGGTAAAAGAATTGGTAGATTAAATAGTTGTATAGTTATAAATTATCACTATCTTTGCGCGTTCCTTTAACAAACCTAAGGCTATGAGAGAAGATTTTGATTACCGTCGCGAAGATGGCGATGGTGGCGAGGAGGTGTATTCGAAGGTGGTGAGAGCTGGGAAGCGGACCTATTTTTTCGATGTGAAAGAGACCCGTGGAGGGGATTATTTTATCACTCTGACCGAATCACGCAAGCGGATCGGCAGAACCGGTGAACCCATTTTTGAAAAAAGCAAAGTGTTCCTCTACAAAGAGGATTTTGCGAAGTTTGCAGAGGGGTTTGAGGATGCAGTGGCCTACGTGAAAAAGCATCGGCCCGAGTTCTTCGAACAGGAGGCTTCGGATGCCGAGTTCGACCGGCTGTAAAAGAAATTATCTAAGATTGTCAATCATCCTTCGGAAGCTATTCGGGGGATGGTTTTTTTTGTGAGTGGAGAGTGAAAAAAATGTCCTCTCTGCGAAAGAGGGCACTTTTTTGTTATGCGCCGTTCGATGACAACAACCCTCACCGTGGCTTCTTGGGATTCAACAACCTCCTTTCTATAAACGTGCCCCGAGGGGCATCGGAATTGATTGGTGCACTGCGATAATGGTCGGGCACGGAGCGTCCCGACGTGGTGATGTATCCCTTTACGAGTACTTTTTTCTTATTATCCGACTGGTGTTTCGAAGAGTTGTCCATAACCGTTGCGTGTTTTGAATAGGATGCCTCCGGTGGGGCGTACAGACAAATTGCGTGCAAAACCTTAGCTCGCTCCGAAAAAAAGTCCAAAATAGTAGAATAAATTTTGTATCTTCGCGCAGTATTTTCGTGAAAATTTCAGAACAAAATGGATATAAAAACTCAACAGAACGAGGGGGTGATGGTGTTCCGGGTGACGGTGGACGGGGGTGACTACGCGCCGGAGGTGGAAAAAAGTTTAAAGGACCTGCGCCGCAAAGCCAATGTGCCCGGGTTTCGGCCCGGAATGGTGCCGGCCGGTGTGGTGAACAAAATGTATGGCAAAGGGGTCAGGGCCGAACAAGCCTATCGCAAAGCCAACGCCGAAGTGTTCAAACACATAGAGGAGCAAAAGCTCGACATTATGGGCGACGTGATGCCGAGCGACCAGCAGGGGGAGCTGTCGTTCGAGGATGGCGTTGCGAGCCACGAATTTGTCTTCGAAGCGGGCATTGCGCCTGCGGTGGAGGTCGACGTGGAGGGCGAAAAGCTGACCCGATACAAAATAAAGCCCACCAAAGAGATGAAGGAGGGGTACAGGGCACGCCTTTTGCGGCCGTACGGCAAGATGGAGGGTGAAAAGTTTGTGGAACCGGTCATCGACGAAGAGCTGTTCAAGACGATGTTCCCCGGTGGAGATGTGACCGACGAGAAGGGGCTGGAGAAGTTCGTCGACAACCTCATCGAGCAGGACCTGGCCAGGGAGAGCGACTTTCTGCTGACGCTTCAGCTCAAAAACCTGATCCTGAAAAAGGCGGGATTGAAATTGCCGGAAGAGTTTCTCAAAAAATGGCTGTTCGCCGTCAACGAGGGCAAATTCACGATGGAAGAGATAGAGAAGGACTTTGCGGGCTTCGTGAGAATGATGGGGTGGAACCTGGTGATGCGCCACTATGAAACCAAGCTGGGGTTGCAGGTCACCAAGGAGGATGTGGAGGCCGAAGCGCGGGCGATGGCGGCGATGCAGTTTGCGCAATATGGGATGAGGGATGTGCCGGAAGAGACGCTGAAAGGTTTTGCCGGAACGATACTCGAAAACCGCGAGCAGGCGCAGCAAATCTTCGAGCGCGTCAGGGAGGACAAGGTGCTGGACGCGATCAAGCCCACCCTGAAGATCTCGGACAAAGCGGTGAGCGTGGAGGAGTTCCAGAAAATCGCAGGGGAGGTTAATGATTAACGATTAGTTATTAGCGATTAGCGATTAGCGGGCTACGCGGAATAAGCGCGAGGGCTTTGGTGAGTGGTTTTCAAAAAAAGAGATTTGGCGCGGAGCGTTAAATGAGAGGGAGGACTAAAAGTGCCCGCCGTAGCAGACCATTTGCTTGCAAATGTGCGAAGCATGCGCAGGCAACGTTAGGCCGACCGAAATAGCGAGCGGCTCATCGGCTTTTTTGAAAAGCCACGAACCGAAAAAGCCGGAGCAGGTGGCCGTGCGTAGGCGAAGGATAACCTGCGAAGAGGCGCACACCGACGAAGCAGGCGCGCAATAAACACAACTTTTTTGCAGTTTTATATACCTAACATATATAAAACTTAAATGATATGAGAAAATCGGAATTCGAAAAGTTTGCCACAGGCCATCTGGGGATAAATTCCCTCAAACTGCACGACTTCAAAAGTGAGTTCGAAGGCTATGTGTCCCCCACCATCATCGAGGAGCGACAATTGAACGTCGCCGCAATGGATGTGTTTTCGCGGCTGATGATGGACAGGATAATTTTCCTCGGTGCACCCATCTACGACGACGTGGCCAATATCGTCCAGGCGCAATTGCTCTTTCTGGAATCGAGCGACGCCGAGCGCGATATTCAGATCTACATCAACTCGCCCGGCGGAAGCGTCAGTGCAGGGCTGGGGATCTACGACACGATGCAGCTGATCCGTCCCCACGTCGCGACCACCTGTACCGGACTTGCGGCGAGTATGGGTGCAATCCTGTTGACTGCCGGCGAAAAGGGACGTCGGAGTGTGTTGCCCCACGCCCGGGTGATGATCCACCAGCCGCTGGGAGGTGCGCAAGGGCAGGCGAGTGACATCGAAATCACGGCAAGGGAGATAATCAAGACGCGCAAGGAGCTTTACGAGATACTGGCCAACCACACCGGACAGCCATACGAGAAGATAGAGGCGGACGGCGATCGCGACTATTGGATGAGTGCCGCCCAGGCCGTGGAGTATGGTTTGGTGGACGAAATTGTTGCAAAGAGAAAATAAATAGATGAGCAATTTACCAACCCCACACCGGATAAAAGCGTCGCTGGACGAGTATGTCATCGGGCAGGACGAAGCCAAGCGATACCTGTCGGTGGCGGTCTATAACCACTATAAGCGGTTGCTTTGTAAGGTTTCGGGCGACGGAAAACCCGCCGTCGAGATAGACAAGAGCAACATAATTCTGGTCGGGCCCACGGGGACGGGCAAAACCCTGCTGGCACGGACGATAGCGAGGCTACTCGAAGTTCCGTTCACCATTGTCGACGCGACCGTGTTGACCGAGGCGGGCTATGTGGGCGAAGATGTGGAGGGCATTTTGACGCGACTGTTGCAGGCCGCCGATTATAATGTGGAGGCGGCCCAGCGCGGAATCGTGTTTATTGACGAGATAGACAAAATAGCCCGAAAGAGCGACAATCCGTCGATAACCCGCGATGTGAGCGGCGAGGGTGTACAGCAGGCGTTGTTGAAGATTTTGGAGGGCACGGTGGTGAACGTTCCGCCCCAGGGCGGGAGGAAGCATCCCGAGCAGAAGTATGTTCAGGTCGACACGACCGACATCCTGTTTGTTTGCGGCGGGGCATTCGACGGGATAGAGAAGGTGATTTCGCGCAGGCTGGGGGCAGGGGCGATAGGGTACGGCGCGTCGGGAAAAAAATCGTTCGACCGAGACGATGTGTTGAAGTATATCGAGCCGCAGGACATCAAGGGTTTCGGACTGATACCCGAACTGGTGGGCCGGTTGCCGGTGCTTACATATCTCAAACCGCTGGACAAGGAGGCGTTGAGGCGGATCCTGACCGAGCCCCGTAACGCCATCACCAAGCAGTACGAAGCCCTTTTTGCGATGGACGGGGTACGGTTGATGTTCGAACAGGGGGCGTTGGACTTTGTCGTCGAGCGGGCGATGGAGTACAAGCTGGGGGCGAGGGGATTGAGGAGCATAGTGGAAAACATTATGATGGATGCGATGTACGATATGCCGTCGAGCCCCGAATTGCGGGAGCTGGTGGTGACGAGGGAGTATGCCGAAGCGAAGGTCGCGTGAGAAAGGTTTGTTAGAGGATTATGAAAGTTGCAGATAATATCAGGATTCTGGCCCTGTCGATGGTCGAAAAGGCCCGAAGCGGTCACCCGGGCGGCGCAATGGGTGGGGCCGATTTCATCAATGTGCTCTACTCGGAGTTTTTGAGGTACGATCCCGACGATGCTCACTGGGCGTTCAGGGACAGGTTCTTTCTGGACCCCGGCCATATGTCGCCTATGCTCTATGCGGTGCTCCATTTGGCGGGGTTCTATTCGCGGGAAGATTTGGAGAATTTCCGGCAGTGGCAGTCGTCCACGCCCGGCCATCCCGAGTGGGATTTGGCTCACGGGATCGAGAATAGCTCGGGCCCGCTGGGTCAGGGGCACGCTATGGCGTTGGGGAGTGCTATGGCCGAGCGGTTTCTGGCCTCGCGGTTCGGCGAGTGGATGGCGCACAAGACCTACGCCTATATCTCCGACGGCGGGATACAGGAAGAGGTGGCGGCCGGAGTGGGCAGGATAGCGGGCCACTTGGGGCTGAGCAACTTCATAATGTACTATGACGCCAACGACGTGCAGCTTTCGACCACGGTGACGGAGGTCGACACGGAGGATGTGGCGGCTAAATATCGCGCTTGGGAGTGGAATGTGTTGGAGGTGGATGGCAATAATGCCGACGACATTCGTGTGGCTTTGCGGTTGGCGGGTGCCCAGACCGAGAAGCCGACGCTGATAATAGGCCGGACGGTGATGGGCAAGGGGGCGGTGGGCAAACAGGGGGAGAGTTTCGAGAATATGGTGTCGACCCATGGGCAGCCGCTGAGTGCTGCGGGGGCGGATATTGCGGGTACTATCCGAAATCTCGGGGGCGATCCGGACGATCCGTTCGCGGTGTTTCCCGAGTCGGTGTCTCTTTACTCCAATCGAAGGGAGGCGTTGAGAAGTTATGTTGCCGAGCATCGGGCTGCGGAGAAAATGTGGCGCAGGGAGAATGGCGAGCTGGCGGCGAAACTCGATCTGTTCCTGAGCGGCAGGTTGCCCGACATAGATTACGATTCGATTGCGGTTCCGGCCGACGGGCCCACCCGAAATGCTTCGGCGGCGGTGCTGGGGGTGTATGGCGATGTGGTGGAGAATATGATTGTGGCGTCGGCCGATTTGAGCAATAGCGACAAGACCGATGGTTTTCTGAAGAAAACGCACGCCTTTACGCGCGGCGATTTCAGCGGACGGTTCTTCCAGGCCGGGGTGAGCGAGTTCACTATGGCGTGTGTGATGAACGGGATGGCGTTGCACGGCGGGGTGATTCCGGCTTGCGGGACGTTTTTTGTTTTTTCGGACTATATGAAACCGGCCATTCGGATGGCGGCATTGATGAGGTTGCACGTGGTTTGGGTGTGGAGCCACGACAGTTTCCGTGTCGGCGAGGACGGACCGACCCATCAGCCGATAGAGCAGGAGATGCAGATTCGCCTTATGGAGCACGTGCGCAATCATCGCGGCGAGCGGAGTGTGGTTGTGCTTCGTCCGGCGGATGGGGCGGAGACGGTGGAGGCGTGGAGGCTGGCGATGGAGGAAGAACGTCCTGTCGCCTTGATTCTTTCGAGGCAGAATGTGAAGGACGTTGTTTCGCGCCAGGCGGCCAGGGGGTTGAGACAGGGGGGGTATGTGGCCGTCGATAGCGAAAATCCCGACATCGTTCTTATCGCCAACGGGAGCGAAGTGGCAACGTTGAGGGACGGGGCGAAGTTGTTGGAGCGCGATGGCATCAGGGCGCGGATAGTGAGCGTTCCGAGCGAGGGGCTGCTGTGTGATCAACCTGCCGAGTATCGACAGACCATTATTCCGGCCGGTGTTCCGCGCTATGGGCTCACGTCGGGGTTGCCGATGTCGTTAAGAGGTCTGGTGGGCGAGGAGGGGGTTATTCACGGGCTGGACCATTTCGGCTATTCGGCCCCGTTCAAGGTGCTCGACGAAAAATTCGGCTTCTCGGGGGAAAATGTGTACAATCAGGTAAAAAAAATATTATTATGAAAAAACTTATCTATTTTTTCATCTTTTCATTTTTTCTTCTTTTCATAGGCGAAGCTTCTGCGCAGTTGAATGTTCGGGCGGGGTACGCCAATTCGGCGTGGCACAACAAGAATGACGACAAAGGCAGTGCCTATGGGGGATTCTCCGTCGGGGCGGGGTACGATGTGGCTTTGGGCGGCCGTTGGGAGCTGGCTCCGAGCCTGAACTACACCTATGCCTTCAAGAACGTCAAGCCCACGCGTCTGCGGAAACGCTCGACCACCGAGCACGGGTTGAGCCTGCCCGTTCACGTGAAGTTCTCGTTGCCGCTCAGCGACGAGTTCAGGGTCTACTTCTTTGCAGGTCCCGGGGTAAGCTATGGTTTGGGGTATAATATGAAGGAGACCTACACGGCCGATCCCGACTTGTTGCCGGATACTCCCGGGGTGATCAACACGCAAGGGAGCGTGACGAGCGATTACTATACGGGCAAGGTGACTGCCGACGTCAACAATCCGACGACGGTGGAGAATGCGGAAAACAATGTGTTGCACCTCAACCGGTTCGATGTTTTTGCGGGTGCGGGTGCGGGTGTTCGTTGGAATCGCCTCTTTTTGGAAGCGGGCTACGACTTCGGATTGCTCGACCGCTCGAAGAAGGACGGGATGAGCCTGCGCCACGACCAATTCACCGTCGCCGTTGGGTACGCGTTTTAATTGAGAGTTGAGAATTGAGAATTGTCGACGAGGCGAGGGCACGTGAACAAGTTCACGATGCCGAGGTGAGGATGACCCGCCGCTAAGCCGAAGGCCATCGAGTCTTGCTCGAATGGCTGAGGCGCAAGGCGAGAGTCGAAGACACAATCACGCGAGCGAAGCGAGAGTAATTGAGAGTTGAAAGTTTTTTCGACTTTGCTCGCAAAGTCGTCATCGCCCGCCCGTTGGCGGGGTCGGGCGGCGATGAAAAAAGTGCGCCATCATAGCGCGGTCGGGCGCGTGATGGGTAGGGGCGTGAGGTGTGCCAGATAAAAGCGAGGGGTGGCGTCAGTACGCCACGCGCACTATTCCTTAGAATGTTTTGCGGGCGTATCTTACGTGGCCCGAGCGAGTTAGATGGCACACCGACTACAGCCCCGAGCGTTGTTCGCGTTAGCCTGTTCCGCGTAGCCCAGTTTTAGCTTTTAGCTTTTAGTTCTTAGTTTTTAGTCCCGCCGCCGAGGTTGAAAATGTTGGCCGCATAGCTCACCGTTTTGTGGCCGCGGTCGCTTTGACGGCGCAGGGCTCCGGCAATGGCGTCGTCCAGCAGTTTGTCGAACCCGACCCCCGTCGCTTCCCAAAGGTA
The DNA here is from genome assembly GCA_002293425.1 of Alistipes sp. UBA940. GTDB lineage: Bacteria > Bacteroidota > Bacteroidia > Bacteroidales > Rikenellaceae > UBA940. The sequence goes on from DBDE01000022.1 coordinate 18,575, forward strand.
GAACGACAACGATCCCGGGATGGTGTTGATCTCATTCACCCACACCGTCTCCCCGTCGAGTATGAAGTCTATTCGGGCAATGCCCTCACAGCCCAAAACGCGGAAGGTTTCGCACGCAAGCCGACGGATCTCGTCGCTGAGGCCCGCGGGCAGGTCGGCCGGAATTTGCCGCTTGGTGCTCGACATTCCGCCTGAAACTTTCGCTCCCCCCATTTTCGGCGCGGCAGAGGCTTTACCGCCCATCTTTCCGCCCATTTTGCTATCTTTTGAACCACTCAAATATTTGTCGGCATAGCTCAAAATCTCGCCACTGCGCAAAGGCTCCTCGCACACCGAGGCCGAGCAATCGTCGGCACTCCCGCGAACCGAGCAATTGATCTCCCGCAGCGGCTCGACCATCCGCTCCACCAAAATGCGCGACGAATAGCGCGACGCCTCTGCAACCGCTTCGACCAATTGCCCTCTGTCCAGCGCACGCGAAATGCCCACGCTCGAACCCAAATTGGCCGGCTTGACGATGGCCGGATAGCCTATCGTGCGCTCGATATTTTCGACTATGGCGTCCCGTTTGGCCGAAAACTCCCTGTCGGTGAACCACACCCAATCGAGCACCGGCAAGCCGCATTCGCGAAGGGTCATCTTCATCGCAATCTTGTCCATCCCCAGCGCGCTCGACAGTACTCCGGGGCCCACATAGGGGATGCCGATGAGCTCCATCAGACCTTGAAACGAGCCGTCCTCGCCATTGGTACCGTGGAAAACGGGGAACGCGACATCGAGCTCAGCCACCGTCCTGACGCCGAAAAGGGTCTTGGTGTAGAGGTTTCGGCTCCCGAACTCGGGCTTCATAAAGACCCTTGTCGCCCGCTTTTCGAGCAGGTCGAGGTCTTTATAGTTAGCACTGTCGAGCAGCACATTGCCGGTGAACCACTCGCCCGATTTGGACAGATAGACGGGCACGACCTTGTATCGGTCCATCGCCGCAATGGCTTGCAGGGCCGAGATGACCGAAATTTCGTGCTCGACGCTCCGTCCGCCGAAAAATACTCCTATGGTTGTCTTCCTCATAAACTTTGTTTTATTGTTCGCCGTTTTCGGCCGACCATCACACGGTCATCGGCGTATCATCCGACTATCTCGGCTCCCACGCTTGCTTCGTCGGTGTGCGACTCTTCGCAGGTTATCCTTCGCCTGGGTGCTCCGAGCGAGCTTCCCTCCGTTTGCTTCGCAAACTTTCGGGCGATCTCCTCTCCGCACCCTGCCGCCACACAGAGCCGCGGTACCGGCTCGGCTAAAATGCTCCGATTCGCACCCGACTGCGCTCGTAGCCCATTAATCATTAATCGCTAATCACTAATCATTAACTATTTAAACGTGTCGGGCAAATCGTTTTCGTAAAGCACCACGTCGCCCGCGCGGACAAAAGCGCGCACCCACGCCGTGGCCGCCGCAAAATCCTTAGCCAAAAATAAACCATCCTCCGCAAAACCACCCTCCCTGAGCCCCGCCACAATCGCGGAGCGATTATACTCGCCCACCACAACCGCATAATCGCAACTGACAGCCATCTGCCGCCCCAGCTCGCGGTTCAACTCAGCCTGCCGCGCCCCCAGCTCGATCATCCCGGGCGTAACGACGATCCGCCGACCCGAGGTGAACTCGCCCAGCACCTCCAACGCCATAGCCGCACCGGCCGGATTGGAATTAAACGCGTCGTCGATGATGGTCAACCCGCCCCGCCGCGTCACCTCCAACCGATGCTCGACCGGCCGAAGCTGCGAAATGCCATAACGAATCTCGGCGTCGGTCATTCCCAACCACCTCGCAACTATCGAAGCCGCCAAAATATTACCCAGATTGTGCCGCCCCACCAACTGCGTCTCGAAATCCGCCGACTTAGCCTCGTCGGAGGTGTAACGAAAAACATTTTTCAACCCGATCGGCCTTTCCCTCACAAGCTCGAAATCGTCATTCACCACCGCCAACCCACCCTCGGGCAAAGCGTCGATAAGTTCGAACTTAGCCCTCTGCACACGCTCCATAGTGCCGAAACTCTCCAAATGTTGCGGTCCGATCGAGGTGAGAACCCCGATGGTCGGCCTGACCAATGCGCAGATCTCGGCAATATCGCCAACATTCTTCGCCCCCATCTCGACGATGAAGATCTGAGTGTAGGGTTTGAGGTGCTCACGAACGGTCCGCACAACCCCCAACGTGGTGTTGAAACTGCCAGGGGTCATCACGACGCTGAACCGCTCACTCAAAATGCGATAAAGCGCGTGCTTGGTGCTGGTCTTGCCGTAACTTCCCGTCACGCCGATAACGACAAGCTCGGGCATCGAGCGCAAAATCCGCCTCGCGTCGTCGATATACCAACGATTGATGAACCACTCCACCGGCCACAACACCACCCACGCCGCCATCAAAACGACAGGCGCAAAAACCACCACTCCCAAAGCCATCCAATGCGGAACAGCGCAACAAACCACAACCCCCAAAGCGATAATCAACGAAACGACATACAACCTCCACGCCCGCGCCGTAAAAACCAACGGCTTCTTATACCTCCTTGCCAGCAACTTCCAACCCTTATACCCGCATATCAACCCCACCGCCAACACCATATAGCTCGCCCAGCGGCCATACCAACTAAACATAACCACCGCCAACAGCAACAAATCGGTAACCAGATCGGTAACCGACAACCCGCCCCCCGTCAACCACCTCAAATAACGAACAGGCCGATAAGAGTTCTGCTGCAACATCGTAAGCTCGAACCGCAACCTGACCGCCGCATAAAAGAGGATTAAAATAACCGAAACGTATATCACCCACATACGAACTTACGCAACACGACGCAAAACTGCGCCGCACGATCCAAAAAACTATAATGGCCCGCACCCTCGAAAACCACCAACCCCGCATCGGGAATCAACCGCTCCATCACCCGAGCATCACGAACCGGAGTGGCCGTGTCGTCCGACCCCCAAACCAGCAAAGTGGGGGCCTCGATTCGGGGCATATACACTCTCAGGTCCTGGTTCACCACCTTCGACAAAACAGCCCTCATCCGCTCGCTTGCCGCAGCATAATCGGCCGAACCCCGCCTGCTGCGCCACTTTTCGACCATCGCCGCAGAAGCAAAAAGCTTGAAAAACTTAAAAGACCAAACCTTCAAATAATAGCCCAAACTCCGCCGCGGTTTCACTCCCGCCGCATCCACCAGCACCAACTTCTGTATCCTGTTCCGGCCGGCATAAACTATCGCAACCCTCCCGCCGAACGAATGTCCCACCAGCACCGGATCGGAAATATTCCTGGAAGCCAACCACCCCTCCAACCACTCCGCATACTCCTCCACCCCCCACACCTCGGGCGGCTCGGGCTCGGCACCGAACCCGGGAAAATCGACAGCTGTGACCTCCACGCCCGACGAGCCCAGAAAATCCACAACCCCCCTCCAAACAGAAGAGTCGCACCCCCAGCCATGCAACAAAACAACGTGAGACATAATCGGGCACAAAGATAGTGATTAATGATTAGCGATTAACGATTAATGGGCTAACGCGACACAAAAATTTAAAATTAATCATTAATCAAAACACCTCTCGCAAAACTTCCAATGACCGGATGTCCTTCACCGCATCGAGGTGATACCCGAAAAAAGCGATCATAGCGTTCAAAAACTCCACCCGCTGCGTCCTATTCAACCCAACCTCGCGCCCCTCCATCAACGACCACAGCAAAGCCGCATTCTCGCGCGAAAAGCACACCCCATCCATCGGCCGCACCCTCACAAACCGACCCTCGCGAATATCGAACCAACTCCCCTCGCGCCACTCGCCCGCCGGAGCAAAACCCAAATGACGGCTCAACCCGACCAAAAACCACAAATGAAAATTAGCCACCCCATCCTCCATCCCATCCAACCGCTCCACCGCCTCCCAAATAAATCCGAAAAGCTCGGGGTTGGGCTCGTGCTCCCTCACCAACCGATAAACCAGCTCGGCCATAAACAGCGCAACCGTGCTCTTGCGAACATCGAAAGGGATGCTTCGCAAAGGCACGGCCGCCGTCATCTCCTTAAATCTGTGCAGTTCGGCTTTCGACGAGACACCACCCTCGAACTCGACCAAAAACATCGGTTGCAGCAACGCCGACCGACTGTAAGCCATATAGCTCTGCCGCCCGAAAACGTCGGTGAGCAAATATGCCACGAGGGACTTCTCCCCATACTTGACGGTGTGGAGAACGATCCCTCGCGACTTGTAGTTTTTCAATTAATAATTCTCCTTCATCGGCTCATAATAGGCCTTCGGATGCTTGCACGCAGGGCACTCCTCGGGCGGAGTCGTCCCATTATGAACATAACCGCAATTGCGGCACTGCCAATCGATGGGCTGGTCCCTTTCGAAAACGTCGCCCTTCGTCACGTGGCCCAGCAAAATCCGATAACGCCTCTCGTGCTCCTTCTCCACCATCGCAACCCTGCGCCAACACTCCGCAATCTCGGCAAATCCCTCCTCATCGGCCGTCTTGGCAAAACTCGCATAAAGGTCGTACCACTCCTCGTGCTCGCCGTCGGCCGCCTCGGTGAGGTTCTGCAAAGTGGTGCCGATGATCCCTGCCGGATAAGAGGCGGTAATCTCGACAGCACCCCCCTGAAGAAAGTTGAAGAATCGCTCGGCGTGCTCCTTCTCCTGATCGGCAGTCTCGGCAAACACGCCCGCTATCTGCTCATAACCCTCTTTTTTTGCTTTGGAGGCAAAAAAAGTATAACGCGTCCGCGCCTGGCTCTCGCCCGCAAACGACTTCAACAGGTTTTGTTCGGTCTTTGTTCCCTTAATACTTTTCATAATCTTCGCAATTTTAGTTAGAGTACAAATATAGCAAAAAATTCCTACAACTCTATCTCCGTTATCGTATTAACCATCGCCGCATCGAACGGAGCCTCGACGCGAATATAGTTCTCCGTAAACCCGCTCATCACCCCCTTTTTGCACGAACCTTCCCACAGCACAAGTGCCTTCGTGCCTTTGAATCCGTTGCAAAAATCTTTGTGAAACCGTTCGCTCAACTCGCCCAAAATTCGCGCCCGCTCGGCAATTTTACGAGGCGGAACCCTCCCGGGCATCTCGGCGGCGGGCGTATCTGGGCGCACCGAATAGGGGAAAACGTGCAACTCGGCAGGCCCGATTCTTTCCAAAAAAGCCACCGTTTCGGCAAAATCGTCATCCGTCTCGCCCGGAAAACCAACTATCACATCTATCCCCAAAAACGCATCCGGCATCGACCGGCGCACCGCGGCGACACGGTCGGCAAACATCGCGGCGGTGTACCTGCGTCTCATCAACCCCAAAATGCGGTCGCAACCGCTCTGCAACGGAATATGGAAATGGGGCATAAACCGCGGCGAAGCGGCGCAAAACTCCACCACCTCGTCCGTCAACAGGTTGGGCTCGATGGATGAAATCCTAAAACGAGTTATGAGTGATGAGTCAGGAGTTATGAGTCTATGGTGCCGCATATGCGGCAGGCTCTTTTGCGTCGCGTAGCCCGACTCCTGACTCTTTACTCTTGACTCCTGACTGGCGTCCAACGCCCTCAAAAGGTCGATGAAACTTTCGCCCGTCGAGCGGCCGAAGTCACCCGTGTTAACCCCCGTCAACACGATCTCGCGCACACCCGCACTCGCAATCGCGCCCGCCTGCTCCACCAACGAATCTATACTCGGATTGCGCGACGGGCCCCGCGCCGCACGAATAGTACAGTAGCTGCAACGATAATCGCACCCGTCCTGCACCTTCAAAAACGAACGGGTCCTGTCGCCCAACGAATAAGCGGGAAAGAATTGAGAATTGAGAGTTGAGAGTTGAGAGTTATGAGTTGGCGAGTCCACAATCAAATCGACAACCCGACCTTTCTCGAAATTACTCACCACATCGGCCACGCCCGCAAACGCATCGGGGTCGCGGGTGGCATAACAGCCCGTGACAACGATCCGCGAATCGGGACAAGCACGACGCAACCGCGCCACCAAATTGCGGCACTTCTTATCCGCCGCCGCCGTCACCGAACACGAATTGATGACAACAACATCGGGGCAGGAAGGCTTCTCCACCCGCCGAAGCCCGAGCTCCTCCAACCGACGGGCGATGGCCGAGCTCTCCGCAAAGTTAACCTTGCAACCCAAGGTATGGATCGAGAATGTCAAATCAGGCTCGCAAATTCCCAAATATCGCTCTCCACGGTGTCCCAACTCGTCACGAAACGCGACACCCCGTGATGGGTATAGAAGAAATATTTAGTCTCCAATCTCCGGCGCGACTCATCGCCCAGCCTACAAAAAACCTGGTTGCTCTCCACTTTCTGAACAATCTCCACCCTCCTGGCATTCAAAATACCAGCCAACCGAGCGGCCATATCATTGGCATTTCGGGCGTTAGCGAGCCAAACATCATCCAAATAGGGAACAAATCCGGCGGCCAAATACCTCATCTTCGAAGCCAACTGGGCAGACTGCTTGCGGATCCACTCCATATTTTCGGCCAGAGCGGGGTTGAGAACCACCACCGCCTCGCCCATCATCATCCCGTTCTTCGTTCCGCCGAAGCTCACGATGTCGGCACCCCCGACGGCCTCGGCAAGCGAGCACTCCAACGCCGCAGCGGCATTAGCCAACCGCGCCCCATCGACGTGTAGCAACATCCCGCTCGCGTGAGCAAAATCGGCCAAAGCCCTCATCTCCTCAACGGTATAAACGGTCCCCAATTCGGTGGTTTGCGAAACATATATCGCTCGGGGCTGCGAGTGGTGAACAACCCCCGCGGCACACAAACAGGGTTCCAGCATCTGTGGCGTCAACTTCCCGTCCTCGGTGGGGATGGTCTGAATGGCCGCACCCGTCATCTTGCCCGGAGCTCCGCACTCATCGTTGTAGATGTGGGCGACATCGGCACACAGCACGCTCCCCCACGAAGGCACTGCGGCCTGCAACGCCACACAATTGGCCCCCGTGCCGTTAAAGACCATAAAAACCCGGGCCGCGTCGCCGAACATCTTCCGAAAAGAGTTCTCCGCCCGCTCCGTCCACTCATCATCGCCATACCCCAATGCGTGGTCGCGGTTGGCCTCGACGATGGCCCCCATCACCGCCGGATGGACCGACGAATTGTTATCGCTCGCAAAACTTCTCATATCAATAACCCCCTGTCAATTAATCGTGTACCTCAACTCGCTCTCCTCCAGCAGACCCAACAACGGAGAGTCGAGCGAAGCTTTATATTTTCTCGAAACCAACTTCACACCAGTCCCGTTACCGTCACCGACCTTCACCGCCAACCGCAAAGGGCCTTCGGTGCCCAAAGCGGTTTTGAAGCCGTCGATCAACGCCCCGTCGATGGAGGCCACCGGAACCGTCACGCAAATCTCCTTCAAAATACTCTTCTCAACATCCGCCAACTGCATTAGGTTCGACACCTTGGCCTCCCAATTGCCCTCTTGGCCGAAACGCGCCTGGACCCGTCCGCGAATGAACAGGAAATAGTCGGTGAAAAAGAATATGCGCCACTTCTCATAATCTTTCTCGAACATCGTGAACTCATAGCTGTTGCCCTCATAGTCTTCCACCTTCAACCGACCATAAGGCTTGCCGCTCTTCGAAACGAGGTTCTGCACCCCCGTCACCATCCCCGCAACGGTAAAATCCTTACCGGCTATTCGCGACAGGTCGCCCAACTCGTCCAAACCGCAAGTGCAAAGATTTTTGATGACGGGCAAATATTTATCCAACGGGTGGCTCGAAAGATAGATGCCTATCGCCTCGCGCTCGCGGTTGAGCGTCTCCAACTGGCTCCACTCGCCCAGGGTCGGCACCGCAGGCCGCTGAATGGCAACCGCACTCTCCCCTCCGAACAGGCTCTGCTGGGCATTGTTCTTCTCGCCCTGGATCCGTGACCCGTAGCGCGACAACTGCTCCAAAAAGGAGCCGCCCTCGTCGCCCACCGGAGCGAAGAACTTGCTGCGGTGAAACCCGCTTATGCCGTCGAACGCCCCTGCAACGGCAAGGCTCTCCAAGGTCTTCTTGTTGACCAGCGACGGATTGATGCGCTCGAAAAAGTCGTAAATGTCGACGAACGGGCCCTTGCCCCGCTCCTCGATGATGCTCCTCACCGCCTCGCCCCCGACCCCCTTGATGCCTGCCAGACCGAACCGGACGTTGCCCTGCTTGTCGGACGAGAAGTGCTCCATACTTGCGTTCACATCGGGCCCCGCCACGTTGATGCGCATCCGCTTGCACTCCTGCATATAGAGGGTTATCTCCTTGATGTTGTGCAGGTTGCGGCTCAGCACCGCCGCCATAAACTCGCTCGGATAGTGCGCCTTCAACCATCCCGTCTGGTAGGCGATATAGGCATAACAGGTGGAATGGGACTTGTTGAACGCATACTCGGCAAACGCCTCCCAATCGCTCCACACCTTTTCGACCGTCTTGCGGTCGTGACCCTTCGCCACCGCGCCCTCGACGAACTGCGGCTTCATCTTGTCGAGCACCGAACGCTGCTTCTTGCCCATCGCCTTGCGCAGTGTGTCGGCCTCGCCGCCCGTGAAGCCCGCCAGCTTCTGCGACAAAAGCATCACCTGCTCCTGATAGACGGTGATGCCATAGGTGTCGGCCAAATACTCCTCCATCTCGGGCAGGTCATAGGTGACCTTTTCCTCGCCATTCTTGCGGCGGATGAACGACGGAATATACTCCATCGGGCCCGGGCGATAAAGCGCATTCATCGCGATCAAATCTTCGAACCGCGTCGGTTTCAGGTTCCGCAAATGCTTGCGCATTCCTGCCGATTCGAACTGGAACAAACCGTGGGTGTCGCCTCTGGAAAACAGCGCGTAAGTGTCGGCGTCATCCAACGGGACATCATCGGGCACGACATCGACGCCGTGAACCCGCTTTATGTTATCCACCGCGTCCTTGATAATAGACAAGGTTCGCAGTCCCAAAAAATCCATCTTGATCAGTCCGACGCTCTCCACCTGGGTACCCTCGTACTGCACCACATTTTTGTTCAGCCCCGTATCGCGATCGCGGGCTGTGGCGATGGGGACATAGAGCTCCAAATCGTCCTTGCCGATTATCACCCCGCAAGCGTGAACCCCCGTCTGGCGCACCGACCCTTCGAGCTTCTCGGCGTAGGCAAGGGTGCGCTTGACCGTATCGTCGGGCGACTCACGCTCGGCCCTCATCTCGGGCGAGGTTTCATAGATATGTTCGAACGCTGTCTGTCCCTTCTTGGGCGAAAGGCGGTCGGGAACAAGTTTGCTCAACCTCTCGCTTTCGGTTAGCGGCAACTTCTGCACCCGCGCGACATCCTTGATGGCCATCTTGGGAGCCATCGTCCCGAATGTGACTATCTGGGCCACCCGCTTCTTGCCATACTTCTCCGTCACATAGTCGAGCACCGAAGCACGGCCCTCCTCGTCGAAATCTATGTCGACATCGGGCAGCGACACACGGTCGGGATTCAAAAAACGCTCGAACAGAAGACTATAACGCAACGGGTCGATGTTGGTTATCCTCAGCGCATAAGCCACCACACTCCCCGCCGCCGAACCACGGCCCGGCCCCACCGAGACCCCCATCTCGCGCGCGGCACGGATCAAATCCCAAACTATGAGAAAGTAACCCGGAAAACCCATCCGTGCCACCGTGTCCAACTCATAACGCAACCGGTCCTCGATGGCCTGCGGAAGCGGTGAACCATAACGCTCCTCGGCCCCTTTATGCGACAAATAGTCGAGATAGCGGTTCTGATGCTGAACGAGGCTTTCGCCCTCGGAACAAAACTCGGCGGGAGGAACGAAATCGGGCATCAACGGCTCGTGCTCCAAAGAGTACTCCTCCACCTTGTCCGCCACCTCCAACGTGCCCGTCAAAGCCTCGGGACAATCCCCGAACAACGCCGCCATCTCCTGCGGACTTTTGAACCACTCCTGAAAAGTGTACCTCATCCGGTTGGGGTCGTCCAGATCTTTCCCCGTGTTGAGGCAGATGAGGTGGTCGTGGGCCTCGGCATCGGCCGCATCGACAAAGTGGACGTCGTTCGAAGCGATGAGCCTGACGCCGTGCTTGCGGGACAACTCGGCAAGCACCTTATTGACCTTAGTCTGGGCCTGATGAACCTCGCCCCCCGAAGGGTGCAACTGCATTTCGAGATAATAGTCGTCACCGAAAATGGCCTTAAACTCCTCGATGGCCCCTTCGGCCGAGGCAATATCGTTCCGAAGGATACACTGCGACACCTCGCCCCCCAAACAGGCCGAAGCGCAGATCAGCCCCTCGGAATACTCCCGTAGCAAAGCCTTGTCGATGCGGGGCTTATAATAAAACCCTTCGGTCCACGAATAACTCACTATCCGGCAAAGGTTGCGATAGCCTGTCAGATTTTTAGCCAAAAGGATCAGGTGATCGCCCGCCTTCTCGTCCTTGTCGCTCACCTTCCTGTCCCTGACCACATACACCTCGCAGCCCAGAATGGGTTTGATGCCTGCCGCGGTCATCACGTCGTGGAACTCTTTGGCACCGTACATATTTCCGTGGTCGGTGATGGCAACGGCCCCCATACCATATTCGGCCGCCCTTTTGGCCAGCTTGCGAATGTCGGAAGCCCCATCGAGAATGGAGTATTGGGTGTGGACGTGAAGATGAACGAATTGTTCCAAAATGAAGAATTAAGAATGAAGAGTGAACAATGAGGCAAAAATACAACAAAATTCTCTATTTTTACGCCGTGCATTTTTCATTTTTCATTTTTCACTCATCACTTTTCTGCGTATGAAATACGCAGAAATCATACTTCCGATCCTGGGGGGCGTGTACACCTATTCCTCGGCCGACGAACCGACGGTGGGGAGCGTCGTGAGCGTCCCGCTGGGCAAAAAATCGGCCATCGGAGTGGTTCGGAGGGTTTTCTCCGAAAAGCCGTCTTTCGATGTCAAACCGGTCGGGGAGGTGCTCTATGGCGGACAACTCGTCACGGCGCGCCAAATGGAGCTGTGGGATTGGCTGGCCGATTATTATATGTGCACCCCCGGTGAGGTGATGCGCGCCGCCCTGCCGACACTGCTCCGTAAAGGCGATTTTGTGCCGTACAAGAGGAGTCAAGAGTCAAGAGTCAAGAGTCAGGAGTCGGCTACGCGAAAAAGCCTGCGACATATGTCGCACCAAAGACTAATGACTAATGACTCATCACTCTTAACTCTTCCCACTCTCTCTTCCGCCCAAACCCGTGCTTTGGGCGAGCTGTCGGAGGCGAAGCAAGATGTGGCACTTTTGTGGGGCGTGCCGTCGAGCGGCAAGAGCGAAGTGTGTTTTCACGCCATCGCCCAAACCCTTGCCGCTGGGCGCGACGTGCTGTTGCTGTTGCCCGAAATTTCGCTCACCACCCAATTCATCCACCGCGTCCGCCGCGTGTTCGGCGACAACGTCACACTCTACCACTCCGGACTGACCGACAAAAGAAGGGCCGAAGCGTACCTCGATTTAATTGAGAATGGAGAATGGAGAATGGAGAATGATTTTTCGACTTTCTGTGAAAGTCGTCATCGCCCGCCCGTAGGGGGGTCGGGCGGCGATGAAAAACAACTCTCAACTCCGGGCTCTCAACTGATTGTCGGGACCCGGTCGGCGATATTTCTGCCCTTTCGCGATCTGGGGCTGGTGGTGGTCGACGAAGAGCAGGACAGTAGCTACAAACAGCAAGACCCCGCACCACGATACAACGCCCGCGATGCCGCCATCGTGTTGGCCAAACTGCACGGAGCACGAACCATCCTGTCGAGCGCAACACCCTCGCTCGAAACGTGGGTCAACGCCGCGAACAACAAATATGCTCTGGTCGAACTCTCGGAGCGATACGGTGCCACCGAGCCGCCCGCCGTGACAATATCCGACACCCTGCGCGCCGCCAAACGAGGCGAACGACGAAGCCACATCAACAAGGAACTTGCCGACAAAATCCATCTCGCCCTCGACAAAGGCGAGCAGATCATTCTGTTCCAGAACCGGCGAGGCGTGGCCCCCTACATCGAGTGCGAAGCGTGTGGCTGGGTGCCCCGATGCGACCACTGCGCCATTCCGCTGACCGTCCACAAGCACTCGTTGAGGTGCCACTATTGCG
>DBDE01000022.1:30846-31010 GCA_002293425.1 Alistipes sp. UBA940
CGGCTCGACCGCGACAGCGCGGCGAGCGAGCGGGCGTACAACAACATAATCGGCGCATTCGAGCGCGGCGAGGCCGACATTCTGGTGGGCACCCAGATGGTGACCAAGGGGCTGGACTTTGCGGGCGTGTCGCTGGTGGGGATACTGAACGCCGACAACCTGCT
>DBDE01000017.1 GCA_002293425.1 Alistipes sp. UBA940
AGCAGAGCTATTGGAGGGAAGTCCGAATGAATGACAAATGAAATTCGGCTTCCCACCAATGGCGTTCCCAAAGGCCCACCCAAACGTTCACCCGCGCGCCGGCAAAAGGGCGAATGTGCAGGTGGCCGCGCGGTGGGCGGACGACGCGTCAGTCGTCGGCCGATAATAAATTAATCTCCATAGCCGGCGGGGCATACCCCCGTGAGGGGGAGCCCCGCCGGATTTTTGCCAACGCTCTTTGAAACAGCAAAAACCCGAAGAGGGCCCAAGGTCGGAGTCCCGTCGGCAGAACCACGCCGCATCGCGGGAGAGTAACCATCGCAATTTCAGTGATCCACTGGGCAAAACAACCGCCCAGTTATGGACAGCTCGAAAGACAGCCTGTCAGTCGCTCCGCCGTTCAGGGTGAAAGATCCCGTCCGACGCCCCGATGAACAAAGCGATCACTAACACCAGCTTCAGGCAACAATGGCGGCTCCAATCAGAGCACGAACGGGTATTACTGGTCTGCTACGCAGAACCCATCCAATACCTCCAACGCCTACAACCTGAACTTCAACAGCACGAACGTCAACCCGGACAACAACAACAATAAGACCAATCGCTTCTCCGTCCGGTGCATTCGCCCCCGCGTGCCCAGAAATTGCGAGGCCCTCTTCTTTCTTTTTTTTGCTGTTGCCCTCGCCTTGCACCATTTTTGCACTATCTTTACTAACTTTGCAAAAAATAAAACACTCACACAGCTATGTCACCGATCACAATCACTCCCCGCAACGAAGCCGAACGCGACCGCATTCTGGATCTGCTTGACGACCTCGACCTCTTCCCCGATATGGTCGACAACCCCCAACCCATCCGAAGAATGACGATGGAGGAGTACCGCGCAATGATAGACGAATCCATCAAAGCGTACGAAAAAGGCGATTACATATCGCACGAACAACTCGGGCGCGAAATGAAGTCATGGTAGAAGTCGTCTGGTCCGGCCCGGCAAAGAAAATGCTGGCCGAAATAGTGAAATACTATCGAAAAACAGGAAATCACGCCGCCGCCAATAAAATTCGCGACAAAATCTATCGTCGCCCAGTGATACTCTACACCTCACCCCGCGCCGGCCAACGCGAAGAACTACTGCGTCACGATCCGCGGGAATTTCGCTATCTCGTAGAAGGAAAGTACAAAATCGTCTACTTCATCGAAGGTGACAAAGTCGTCATCACAACGGTGTTCGACTGCCGTCGCAACCCCGAAAAAATGATCGAAGAACCCGCCGAAGTGACAATCTAACCTCCCACCGGCGGTTTATTTTTTTTTGCACCTGCACGATATTTGCACTAAATTTGTACTATATTTGTACAAAACTTTAAAACGCAAAGCTATGTTGATCATCAGCACAGGCGAGTTCCGAGGCCACCAAAAAGCCTACCTCGACAAGGTCGACGCCGGAATCGAACTCATCATCCACCGAAAAAACCGCTCCTACAAAGTCACTCCCGTCGAAGAACAAGACGACGATGACAGCTGGTACGACCGAACAAAGTTCACAAAGGAAGAGTTTTTCGCCCGGATCGAAAAATCGCGAAATTCTCCCACTGCGGTTATGCTCAAAACCAAAGAGGATATCGATGCCTATTTCGATAAAATGGCCCTATGAAATCGAAACGGTACGAAATCGACATCAAGCCTCTGGCGGATAAACATCTTCGAAAGTTCCTGAAAAGCGACCCCGCGGCGTGGGGCAAAGCAATGCTCCTCATCAAGGAACTTTACGAACACCCCCGCACAGGAACCGGACACCCCGAACAACTGCGCGGCGACAAATCGGGACTGTGGTCGCGCCGCATCAGCCACCGTCACCGCCTGATCTACGAAATCCGCGAAGACGTCGTCATAGTCCTCGTCCTCTCCGCCTGGGGTCACTACGAAGAATAAAAAAATACCAAAAAACGCAAAAAACGCCCTCCGCAAAGGGCGTTTTTTTTCGTTTTTTTCTAACTTTGTATCAACCCCACTACCCAATGACAAAACAAGAAATCTACGAAGCCGAACAACAAAACTACGGAAAAATCATCCTCCACAAAGAGGGCGTATTCTGGGTCGCATACGAACGCTCCGCATACCTCTTCCACACCAACGTCCGACACTTCCGAATCAGCCGCCGATTCATAAAAACCATACAAAAAGAGATAATCTCACTCGGCTTCCCACAAGCCGTCCTCCCATCTCTGCGCCTCGACATCGTCCAAAAAACCGAAACACAAATCACCATCGCAACACAACCCCGCGAAACCGACTTCAACACATTCATCCAAAATTTCAACGCCTGGAAATCACAAGCCACAGAAGCCGCACCAAAACAACACCAACTCCAAACACACAACTCCCTACCCGTCTACAAAGCCATCTACGACCTAACCCTCGCATTCTTCCGAGCCTCACCACAAATCCAAAAACACCACCGATACACCCTCGCCGAAAAAATAAAAAACGACCTGATCCACCTAACCAGCCTCGTCCACTCCGCCGCAACAACCCGAAACAAAGAACCATACATAAAAGAAGCACGACGAGTGACCGAACAAATCCGCGTCCAAATGCAACTCCTGCGCGATCTCGGGCAACTCACCGCCCGAACCTCGGCCATAATAAACAAAGGCATCGAATCGATCGCCAAACAACTCGCGCTGTGGCACAAAACCATCAGCGGGAAAATTTTGATGAAAGGAGAGTAATTTTTTTGTAATTATTAAATTTGTGTTAACTTTGTATTACCAAAACTAACCCTTTTATCTATCGGATATGCGGATTTTTCTTTTTGCCATTGTGGCGGTTGTGGTGTGTGCTTGTTCCAAGCCCGCCGAGATTCAGTTTTATCAGATTACGAACGGAGATGCGACCCTGAAGTTGTCCAATTACGGGGCGAGGATGATCGAGCTGTGGGTTCCGGACAGGGACGGGGGGCTGCGTGATGTGATATGGGGGTACGATACGGTGGAAGATATGCTGGCGGGGGATGTTAATTCGGGGCCGGTCGTGGGTCGTTTCGGGAACAGGATCGCGGGTGCGAAGTTTACGCTGGATGGCGTCGAGTATGTTTTGACCCCTAACGATGGGGCGAACCAACTACACGGCGGCCCGAACGGTTGGGCTTCGAAAGTGTGGATGGCCGAACCTTTGACCGATAACAGCATTAAATTTACGTTGGTTTCGCCCGACGGGGATGAGAATTATCCGGGCGAGGTGACTGTTTCGGTTACTTATACTTTGACCCATTCCGATCTCGACGGCGGCAGTTATGAGGTGGCATTGGATTACGAGGCTACGACGGATAAGGCGACCGTGTTGAACCCGACTTCGCATGGCTATTTTAATTTGCACGGGACGGCAATGGTTTCGAGCCTTTCGCATATTATGACCATCAATGCCGATGCTTTTACGCCGACCGATGAGAACCTGATCCCGACGGGCGAGATTCGGAGCGTGGAGGGTACGCCGCTCGATTTTCGCCAGCCGCACGTTATCGGGGAGCGGATCGAAGAGGATTACGAACCGTTGGTTTTTGCGAAAGGTTATGACCACAATTGGGTGCTGGGCGGCGAGTTTGCAGCCGAGGTTTATGAACCTGCCACGGGGATCGTTATGAAAGTTTACACCGACCAGCCCGGAATGCAGTTTTACAGCGGAAATTTTATGGATGGAACGGATAAGGGGAAACGCGGGGAGTACCACACATTCAGGAGTGGCATAGCTTTGGAGACGCAGCATTTTCCCGATTCGCCCAATCAGCCCGAATTTCCGAGCACTGTTCTCAGGCCAGGGGAGAAGTATACCCAGAGTACAAAATACGTTTTTTCGACCAGATAGCTATACCTATATATAGGGTATAGCTTTTTTAATTGTTTTTTATGATGAGAATATTTTTATCTGTTGTTGCCGTGTTGTCGCTTTGCTCGTGGAAACCTGCGGGCGATAAGATTATGACCAGTTGGGGAGAGAATTTGGATCCGGCCAATGTTCATTCCGAGTATCCCAGGCCGCAGTTGGAGCGGGGTGAGTGGATGAACCTGAACGGGTTGTGGGATTTGAAGGTGGGCGAGATTTATGATGGGGAGATTTTGGTCCCGTTTCCCGTCGAGAGCGCGTTGTCGGGTGTCGGGATCCGTGTCGGGGGTGAACGGGAGATGGTTTACAGCAGGGAATTTTCGGTTCCGAAGAAGTGGAAGAACAGGCGGGTGATGCTTAATTTCGGGGCAGTGGATTGGCAGACGGAGGTTTTTGTTAATGGCGTGAGTGTTGGTGATCATACGGGCGGGTTCACTCCGTTCGGGTTCGATATTACGGATGCTTTGACGGCGGGGGTTAATAGTTTGGTTGTGAAGGTTTGGGACCCCACGGACGGGAGTTTTCAGCCGCGGGGCAAGCAGCAGAACGTTCCGAGCGGAATTTGGTATACGCCGGTGAGTGGGATTTGGCAGACCGTGTGGTTGGAGCCTGTGGCGGATAACCATATTGCCGATTTGAGGGTCACGCCGGATATCGACGGCGGGACGCTTTTTGTTAATGCGGATGTCGAGGGAGATGTGCATATCAAGGTGCTGGATGGTAAGAAGGTGGTTGCTAAGGTGAGTGGAAAGGGTGGGGAGGAGTTGGCGGTGAAGATGCCCCAGGATATGAGGCTTTGGAGCCCCGAGGATCCGTACCTTTATAATATAGAGGTATCGGCGGGCAAAGACAAGGTGAAAAGCTATGCTGGGATGCGGAAGTTTTCGAGGAAGCAGGACGAGAATGGGATTTGGAGGCTTCAGTTGAATAATAAGGATTATTTCCAGTTCGGTCCGTTGGATCAGGGTTGGTGGCCGGACGGGTTGTATACTGCGCCGAGCGACGAGGCATTGGTTTATGATGTGATTAAGACCAAGGAGTGGGGCTTCAATATGATTCGTAAGCACGTGAAGGTGGAGCCGGCGAGGTGGTATTATCACTGCGACAGGTTGGGGATGATCGTTTGGCAGGATATGCCCAGCGGTGGCGAGTATCCCGGGTGGAACAATCAGACCTGGTTTGAGGGGCAGGATGGACGCCGTTCGCCGCAGTCGGAGGACAATTATTATAAGGAGTGGGAGGAGATAATGGACGACTTCTACTCTTTTACGTGTATCGGTGTGTGGGTTCCGTTCAACGAGGGCTGGGGCCAGTTCAAGACGCGTCAGGCGGCCGAGTGGACCAGGGAGAAGGACCCGACCAGGTTGGTGAATGCGGCCAGCGGCGGGAACTTCTTTGAGAATTGCGGCGATATATTGGATTTGCACAACTATCCCGATCCGAAGATGTACCTTTATGATCCGAGTGTGGCGAATGTTTTGGGCGAGTATGGCGGGATCGGTTGGGCTATCGAGGGGCATCTTTGGGAGCCTAATCGCAATTGGGGATATGTGCAGTTCGACAGTGCTGAGGGGGTGACGGACGAGTATGTGAAGTTTGCCGAGCAGTTGTATGACTTTGTCGAGAAGGGATTCGGGGCGGCGGTTTATACCCAGACGACCGATGTGGAGATTGAGGTGAATGGGCTGATGACTTATGACAGGAAGAAGATCAAGGTGGATGAGGCAAGGGTGCGGGAGGTGAATTTGAAGCTTGTCAATTCGTTGTCGGAATAGTTTTGGTTTGTCGATTCTTTAATTAACTATAAATATAACAACTAATTTATTTTATTTATGAGGAATTTTTTAACTATTGGCAGGAAGTGGATTCTGGTGCCGGCCCTGACGCTCGTTTGCTGGGCGGTCGGTGCACAGAGTTCGGTGACGATGTCATCTCGGATGACGCCTGAGGCACAGAGTTCGGTGACGGGTGTCATCACGGATGATGCTGGGCAACCTGTTGCGGGCGCAACGGTATCGGTCCAGGGGACGAGCCGCCTGGCTATCACGGGTGGTGACGGGGTTTACTCTATTGGGACTTCCAATGGAGAGACCCTTGAGTTTGCGTTGTTGGGTTATGTTTCGCAGTCGGTTCCGGTTGGGACTCAGTCGGTTATCAACGTGACTTTGCGGACCGATGCCCAGATGCTCGAAGATGTGGTGGTTGTGGGTTATGGTACGATGCAGAAGCGTCAGGTGACCAGCTCGATCCAGTCGGTGAGTGGTGACGATTTGCCCATCGGTGTGGGTGGTGCGTCGATCGCTCAGCAGTTGCAGGGAAAGGTTGCTGGTTTGGTGATGCGTGGTACCGATTCACCTAACGCGGATATGGATAACGACAATGCTCGTAATCCTTTCCAGTTGCGCGGTATGGCGTCGATTAACGCGTCGAGGGGTCCGCTTGTGGTTATCGACGGTATGCCGGGTGGTGATATGCGCTCGTTGATTCCGGAGGAAATTCAGTCGATCGACGTGTTGAAGGATGCTTCGGCCGGTGCGATTTACGGTACGAGGGCGACCGGTGGTGTGATCTTGGTTACCACCAAGCAGGCTAAGACCGGTCGTGTTTCGATGACTTACACGGGTGAGGTTAGTTTGAAGAAGGCCTTCGGTGCTCCCGATTTGCTGAGGCGTGACGATTATATCGAGCACGTTGTCGGCGCGGGTGGTAAGACCGACCATGGCAGCGATACCGATTGGTGGGATGAAGCTTTGACCGATAATCCCACTTCGCATCGTCACGTTTTGACTTTGCAGGGTGGTGTGGACGATGCCCGTATTTTGGGCATGTTGTCTTATGGCAAGAATGTGGGTGTTTTGAGGGGTGATAGCCGTAAGGACTTTTCGGGCCGTTTGAACGCTTCGTTCAAGGTTTTGCAGGGCTGGGTTGAGATCGGCACCAATATGAGCTATCGTCAGGCAGACAGGAATCGTAGCACTCCGTCGATCGAGACTTTGATGAGGGCTAACCCGACGGAAGCTGTTTATGATCCGGATAGTGCCACTGGTTGGAACATTTGGACTTATGGCGGTAGCTCGAATGCGGCCGATACGAACACTATCGGTGACGCGGCTTTGAAGACTCGTGACAGGTTGGATAAGTGGTTCCGTCCGGACGTTTCGTTGAAGGTGAACATTAAGCCTGTTCGCGGGTTGTCGTACCGTCAGACTGCTTCGTATGAGAACTTTGAGCGTGAAGATCACGATTTCGATCCTTCGACGGTTTTGGATTCGTACAATAATGGCCGTAAGGGTCGTGCGAGGTTGCAGTTTGAGAAGACCGAGTTGATGAATGCCGACGGTTATTTTTCGTATGTTAACGATTTTGGGAAACATTCGATTAATGCTACGGCGGGTTATAGCTATTATCAGAGGGACAGGGAAGATTTCTGGGCTGAAAACTTCGACTTTTCGAATGATAAGGTTAAGTTCTGGAATTTGGACGAAGGTTCTTATTTGAGGGACGGTCGTGCCAATATGGACTCGGGCAAGGATATCACCCAGAGGTTGATGGCATATTTTGCCCGTGCAAGTTACTCTTATGACGATAAGTATATGGCTACGGCGTCGATTCGTCACGAGGGTTCGAGTAAGTTCGGTGCTAATAATCGTTGGGGTACGTTCTGGGCGATTTCTGCCGGTTGGCGTATTTCGAGAGAAGGCTTTATGGAGAACGTGACCTGGGTGGACGACTTGAAGATCCGTGCTGCTTATGGTGTGACGGGTAATGAAGGTTTCTCGGCTGACTATGCGGCGAGGATGTATGGTTCGGATACTCGTTGGATGATGCCGGACGGAAGCTGGGCTTATGCTTATGGTGTTAGCAGGAACATCAATCCAGACCTTGGTTGGGAAGAGAAGAGAGAGTGGAACATCGGTTTGGACTTCTCGGTGCTGGATAACAGGATTTACGGTTCGTTCGATTGGTATCGCAGGAAGATCCACGGTTTGATCTATGAAGTGGACGTTCCTCAGCCGCCCAACACCGAGCCGAGGATGCACAAGAACATTGGTGTGATGCAGAATGTGGGTTGGGAGTTGATCCTGGGTGCCGACATTATTCGCGGCAAGAACTGGAGCTGGAACACCAGCCTGAACCTGAGCCACAACACGACCAAGGTTAACACTTTGTGGGGCAATCAGTCGGAACACACCGGTTGGGCTCCCCACCAGTGGATCGGTCACTTGTATCGTTTGGAAGAGGGTACGACTGTTGGTAGCTATCACATCTTTAAGCACGCAGGTGTGAACGAAGAGGGTGGTTATTTGGAAGTGTACAACAAGGAAGGCGAGGTTATCAATATTAAGGATGCCGGCGACGAGGACCGTATTTATCAGAAGAACTTTATGCCTAAGTTGATCCTGGGTTGGAGCCATAGTGTTGCTTGGAAGAACCTGAGTCTGGATTTCACTTTGACCAGCTGGATCGATTATGATGTTTGCAACGTGGTTGAGATGTTCTACGGTTTGAATGAGTTGTCGCAGGGTAACAACAGGACCTATGACGCGATCAACAAGAACGGTAAGATCAAGAGCCAGGGTGCTGCGAGCGATTACTTCATTTATGACGGTACGTTCTTGAAGCTTCAGAACCTGACTTTGGGTTATACTATTCCGTTGGCAAAGCACACCAACGATTTGGTTCAGAGCGTGAAGGTTTACTTTACGGGGACTAACTTGTTCCGTATCACGAACTATCCGGGCTTGAATCCCGAGGTGGACATTACGGGCTGGGAAGGTGGTTCGGAGCGTCCGGGCTCTATTTATCCTCAGACCCGTACGTTTACGTTCGGTGCTCAGTTGACTTTCTAATCTAAAAAGGTAGAAGAGATATGAAAAATATTAAGATTTCAATTTTATTTGTTGCGATTGCGGCTTTTGCCGTGGGGTCGTTCGTTAGCGGCTGTGCGCCGGAGCCGACCTACTATTCGCAAGTGACGCCGGAGCTGTTTTTCGACAGTAAGCAGAAGGTTTATCAGCGTGCCGGTCGTCCGTTTACACACTGGGCTTGGGCTTTGACGGATGCTACTACGCGTGCTCCGCTGGTTAAGTTCCAGGAGTTCACCACAGACGCTATGGTTTTCCCGACCCGTTATTCCGACTGGAGTGATGGTGGCAGGTTCGACAGGTGGTATCACCACGAGCTTACACCCAGAACCGAGGAGTTGGGTGACACTTGGAGGGCTGTTGCGATGGGTATTGCTCAGGCTTGGAGCGCAAAGGAGGATATCGACACGTTGGTTGATGCCGATGCTTTGGGTATGAGTGAGGCCGAGTTGGCGGCTATTTCTTATGAGCTTCAGGCGTTGGCTGCGTTCT
Organism: Alistipes sp. UBA940; assembly: GCA_002293425.1. Taxonomy (GTDB): domain Bacteria; phylum Bacteroidota; class Bacteroidia; order Bacteroidales; family Rikenellaceae; genus UBA940. Next base: position 9,240 of record DBDE01000017.1, read on the forward strand.
TTTATTTGAACGGGTTGGATATGTGGGGCGGTATGCCGTTGTATGAGAACAACCAGGGCGAGGCTTTGCCGCGTTCGACGGAGCAGGAGACTTTCGATTATATCGAGAAGTTGTTGACGGAGGCGTTGCCTAATTTGCCCAAGAAGGCTTTGGGTCAGGCAGAGACGGGTCATATCAACCAGGCTGCTGCGGCGATGATGTTGATGAGGTTGTATTTCAACTCGGAGGCTTATACGGGTGTAGAGATGTTTGACGAGGCGGCTGAGATGGCCCAGAATGTTATCGATGGCGATTATGGTGCTTATGCTTTGGAAGATGATTGGACCGACATTTTCGGGTATGAGAATCATATGTCGACGGAGATCATTTGGTCGGTTCCGAGCGAGTATAACGTTAGTGAGCGTATGAGGAATCCGCAGTCGAGCCCTTACAAGTTGGATATTTACTGGGGTATTTCGGATGTTGGTGGTCGCGACAATGGTTTTTGTTTGACCCCGAGTTTGGACGTTAATGGTAAGTCTTATGTTCATCCTTCGTCAATTTATGGCAACACCGATCCGAGCCCTAAGGGTACTTTCCGTTTGGGCAGTCCGTTTGCTAAGTTCCACGACACCGACGTTAGGAAGCAGCTTTACGCTTATGGTCCTGCCACGGGTCAGTGGCGTGGTCAGTTCCTGATGGGCGAGTTGATCAATCCGGTTACGGGTGCGGCTTGCTATGGTCAGGGCGAACGTCAGGTTCCGCCGGATAGGGTTGTTGTTTTGGTTGACCAGTTGGCTCGTATCGGGCCGAGCAGCTACGAAAAGGGTCCTGATGGCAAGCCCGATTATTCGAAGCCCGTGTATGATAAAGATCATGGCAAGGAAGGTTTGGTTTGGGCGGAAGAGGAGTCTGGTATTCGTTTGACCAAGTTCTCGCCCGTTCCTAACGAGGCGGACAGGAGTTTGTTGTGGGATTCCGACTTTCCGGTTATCCGTTTGGCTGAGGCTTATTACACTTTGGCCGAGTGCAAGTTGCGTGCAGGTGATAAGACGGGTGCTGCCGAGTTGATCAACACTGTTCGCGAGCGTTACTTTACGGGTGCCGATCCTCAGGCTGTAACGGTTGCCACTTTGGATGAGTGGAGGATGCTGGATGAGTGGATGATTGAGTTCTTGGGCGAAGGTCGCCGTCGTACCGACTTGGTTCGTTGGGACAAGTTCACCACCGAGGCTTGGTGGGATCACGAGGCTTCGTCGTCGCACATAAACCGCTTCCCGATCCCGCAGGACGCTATCTCCGGGAATCCGCTGTTGGAGCAGAACGACGGGTATGCTAACTAATTTTTGATTAGTTATGGTTTTTCAAAAGGGACACGCCTGCAAGGGTGTGTCTCTTTTTTTATTATCTTTGTGAAAACTATTGACCTATGGTAAAGGATATTTTTTTGGAGAAGTTTGGTGTGGCGGCGGATGGAGTTTGGGCTTCGCCTGGGCGGGTGAATTTGATTGGCGAGCATACCGATTATAATGGCAGCTTTGTTTTTCCGGGCGCGATAGATAAGGGTATGACGGCGGCGATTCGGTTGAACGGGACGGATCGGGTGCGTGCTTATGCTATCGATTTGGACGAGACGACGGAGTTTTCTGTCGACGATCCGCAGCCGCCTAAGGAAGGTTGGGCTAAGTATATTTATGGCGTTTGCCGCGAGATGGGCAAGCGCGGGGTGAAGGTAGGCGGGTTTGATACGGCTTTTTCGGGCGATGTTCCGTTGGGTGCTGGGATGTCGTCGAGTGCGGCGTTGGAGAGCGTTTATGCTTTTGCGATCAATGAATTGTTTGATGGCGGGGTGGATAAGATGGAGTTGGCGCGGGTTGGTCAGGCTACGGAGCACAATTACGTCGGGGTGATGTGTGGGATTATGGACCAGTTTGCGTCGGTGTTTGGCAAGAGGGGCAATTTGATAAGGCTGGATACGCGGAGTATGGAGTATGAGTATTTCCCGTTTGATCCGAAGGGGTATAAGTTGGTGTTGCTCGATACGCTGGTTAAGCACGAGTTGGCGTCGAGTGCTTATAATCAGCGTCGGCAGTCGTGCGAGGCGGTTGTTGCGGCGATGGCGAAGCGTCATCCGGAGGTGAAGTTTTTGCGTGATGCCGATATGGCGATGTTGGATGAGGTGAGGGGCGAGGTGAGTGCGGAGGATGCTATGCGGGCGGAGTATGTGATCGGCGAGACGCAGCGGGTGCTGGATGTTTGCGAGGCGTTGGAGCGGGGTGATTACCAGACTGTTGGGGAGAGAATGTACCAGACGCACGACGGGATGAGCCGGTTGTATGAGGTTAGTTGCGAGGAGTTGGATTTCCTCAATGATATTGCTCGGGAGTGCGGTGTGACGGGATCGCGGGTTATGGGTGGCGGTTTCGGCGGGTGTACGATCAATTTGGTGAAGGACGGGCTTTACGATGGGTTCATTTCTACCGCTAAGGAGAAGTACAAGGCTAAGTACGGCAAGGAGCCCAAGGTTTACGATGTGGTTATAAGCGATGGTGCGCGCAGGTTATGAAGAAACATAATGTTTTGATCACGGGCGGCGCGGGTTACATTGGGTCGCATACCGCCGTGGAGCTGATTGAGGCGGGGTATGGGGTGATTGTCGCTGACAATTTGTATAATTCCACTTTGGCGGCGGTGGAGGGTGTGCGGAAGATTACGGGGGTGGATGTGCCGTTCGAGCAGGTCGATTGTTGCGATGAGGAGGCTTTGCGGGGTGTGTTTGAGCGGTATGAGTTCGATTCGGCTATCCATTTTGCGGCTTATAAGGCGGTGGGTGAGTCGGTGGAGCGGCCGTTGAAGTATTATGAGAACAATGTGGGGTCGTTTGTTGTTTTGATGAAGTTGATGGGGGAGTTCGGGCGGAGGAATGTGCTGTTTTCGTCGTCGGCCACGGTTTATGGCGAGGCTCGTGAGCTGCCGGTCACCGAGAGCACACCGAGGCTTCCCGCAACCAGTCCTTACGGCAATACAAAGCAGATTTGCGAGGATATTTTGAGGGATTGCGTCGCTTCTTCCGAAGGCGGGGTGTGTGGTATTTCGCTCAGGTATTTCAATCCGGTGGGGGCGCATCCCAGCGCGCTTATCGGGGAGTTGCCGCGGGGTGTGCCGGGCAATTTGGTGCCTTTTATCACTCAGACTGCGGCGGGTGTTCGCGCGAAGTTGAGCATTTTCGGGAACGATTATCCCACTCCGGACGGGACTGCGCTTCGGGACTATATTGATGTTGTGGATTTGGCGCGGGCTCATGTGGCGGCGGTTTCGAGGTTGGTGGAGGGACGGGCTGAGGCGGGTTATGAGGTTTTTAATATTGGGACGGGGCGGCCGGTTTCGGTTTTGGAGTTGGTTCGGGTTTTCGAGGATGCGACGGGTGTGAGGCTTAATTATGGGTTTGCGCCGCGGCGTGCGGGGGATGTTCCGGCGGTTTGGGCGGATGTGCGGTTGGCTAACGAGAAGCTGGGTTGGACGGCTGTGAGCCCTCTTGCCGACACGCTCCGCAATGCCTGGAAGTGGGAGCAGAAAAATAGTTGAGAGTGGAGAATTTTTTCGGCCTCTGCGAGGCCGTCAAAATGAAAAGATGAAAAGATGAAAAAAGCCTCGCGCTGCGTAGCTTGGGCGTCGCGTAGCCAACTCTT
>DBDE01000030.1 GCA_002293425.1 Alistipes sp. UBA940
ATGCACCGGACGGAGAAGCGACCCGATGTGAGAGCACCGCTGTCCGTGCGGACGAGATTGCGTTGAAGGTCGAAGAAGTACTTATGAGAACTACTGGCAGATGTAGTTGACCAATATAAGCCGCGCGTGCTCTGATTGGTGCCGTTGCCACTCTGCCCTGAAGCTGAGAAGATTCCGGCGCAGCCGGAAATGAAAAAATGAAAAAATGAAAAATGTGCCACCGCGCAGGCCGGCTAACGCGAAATAGGCTAACGCGGCGAAAAAAATCCCCCGCCGGAGAGGGCAGGGGATGATAAAACAAACGTAAAACCGGAAGGAGGGATCAGAGGGCCTTTCGGAGTTCGGCGGCCTGAGCCTTAGCGTCCGCAACATTCGCCCCCGCAGTCACCCGACCATAATACTCCACCGCCTTAGCGAAATTCTGCGTATTCTGATAAGCCGCACCAACCAAATAAGCCGCCGAAGAACGCATCTCGTCCGACGTCTGAGCCGCAATCGTCGCATCGCCCGTCTCGATGATCCTGGCCCAATTCTTCATCCCGTTATAGGCCTGCAACCGCGTCAAAGCCGCCAAAGCATCGGTCGGAACAACAGCCAAAACCTCATCCGTCGCCGCAACCGCCGCCGCATAATCGCCCGCCTTGGCCGCCCCCGTCGCACGAATCACATTGTCGCGCGAAAACTGCGTCGCGGCCTTAGCCGCCGCCTCGGCAAAACGCGAATCCTGCCCGCCCAACGCAATGATGGCGCGATAAACCTCGTTGCCCTTAGCGTAATCGCCCATCCCGACATAGCTCATCGCAAGGTTCATCGCCAACGTCGTGTTGTTGGGATTGCCCGCATAACCCTTAGCAAAAATTGCCGCCGCAGTGGCATAATCCTTGGCGTTGAACGCCTCCGCGCCCTGCTTGAGCACCGTGTTGCCGATCCACGTCCGCGCATTGTTCAACACGCCCACGTTGCCATATAGCTCGGCCAGCTCGGCCGCCTTGGTGAACCCCGCCAACGCCTCGTCCAGCTTGCCGGCCTGAAAAGCCGCGCCGCTGTTCAAATAAATGGCCTGCGGAAGAGCCTTCTTGGCACTCTCGGCCGTACCCTCGGCACCCTCGGTGGCCGCTCCTTCGGCAATGACCTGCTCCAAAAGGGGGATCGCAACGGTGAAATTTTTGGCCTTCAAAGCTTCGGCAGCCTCGGCATACTTGGCATTGACGGCACTCGCGTCCTGCCCGTAAACAGCGGTGACCGCAAACAGAGCCACCGCCGCAATAAAGAGAAATTTCATAGCAATAAGTTTAGGTTTTTAAAGTGTGATTAGATGCAAAAATACTAATTTCTGCGATTTTGGAAAAATTTTTTGATCGGCGCGGCGCACTCTTCGGCCAGAACGCCGCGGGTGACTTCTGTTTTCGGGTGCAATAATTTTTTTTCGGCCCGCTCCCCGCCTTCAGCGGGCCGACGACTTTCGAAGAAAGTCGAAAAGCCTCGTTTTTCGTCATCCGCGCCATACACCAGTCGACCGAGTTGCGCCCAACCCATAGCCGCGGCGCACATCGGGCACGGTTCGAGCGTCACATACAACGTGCAGTCGGTCAGATACTTACCTCCCAACTCGGCGGTCGCGGCAGTGATAGCCTGCATCTCGGCGTGAGCAGTGGGGTCGGTGAGGGTCTCCACCAGATTGTGCCCCCGCCCGATGATGCGTCCGCCCGCAACCACCACCGCCCCGATGGGAACCTCGCCGCGCTCCGACGCCCTGAACGCCTCGTCGAGCGCAAGGCGCATAAATTTTTCGTCCAAATCCATAAAAAAACACTATTTTTGCGCAAACAAAATTACGAAAAATGTACAGAACACATAATTGCGGCGAACTGAGACTGGCCGACGTCGGCAAAACTGTAACTCTGGCAGGCTGGGTGCAGCGGGTGAGAGACTTCGGGCAAATGAGCTTCATCGACCTCAGAGACCGTTACGGGATAACGCAACTCGTGGTGGACAAGAGCGACGTGGGCCGAGAATTTGTTGTCCAGGTTACGGGTAAGGTGGTGGAGCGTTCTTCCAAAAACCCCAATATACCCACGGGAGAGGTGGAGATTGCGGTCGGTGAGTTGAAGGTGCTGAGCGCGGCCGAGACGCCGCCGTTCACCATAGAGGAGGTGAGTGATGGCGGCGACGAGTTGCGAATGAAATATCGCTATCTGGACCTGCGGCGCGCACCGCTTCAGCGCAATATGATGCTGCGCCACCGGATGGCCCAGAGCGTGCGTCGATATCTGGACGAGGCCGGTTTTCTGGAGATCGAGACGCCCTATATGATCGGGTCGACGCCCGAGGGAGCGCGCGATTTTGTCGTTCCCTCGCGAATGAATCCCGGGGAGTTTTACGCTCTGCCCCAGAGCCCGCAAACCTTCAAGCAGCTGCTGATGGTGGCGGGGTACGACAAATATTTTCAGATAGTGAGGTGCTTTCGCGACGAAGATTTGCGTGCGGACAGGCAGCCCGAGTTCACCCAGATCGACTGCGAGATGTCGTTTGTCGAACAGGAGGATGTGCTTGCCACCTTCGAGGGGATGGCGCGTTTTATGTTTCGCGAGACGATGGGGGTGGAATTTGGCGAAGAGCCGTTTGTGAGGATGTCGTACGCCGACGCGATGGCGCGATATGGGAACGACAAGCCCGACTTGCGGTTCGGGATGGAGATATGCGAAATCACGAATATTGTCAAGAATCGCGATTTCGCCGTCTTCAACGAAGCCGAATATGTCGGGGCGGTCGTTGCGACGGGGTGTGCAGATTGGACGAGGAAACAAATCGACGAGATGACAGAATATGTTAAGCGGCCGCAGATAGGTGCCAAGGGGCTGGTTTGGGTGCGGGTCGACGACGAGGTGAAGTCGAGTGTCGATAAGTTCTATCAGCCCGACGATTTGCAGAGATGGATTGCAGAGGTGGGGGCTCAGAAGGGCGATTTGGTTTTTGTTGTCAGTGGTTCACGCTTGCAGTCGCTCAGGGTGCTGAGCGAATTGAGGCTTGAGTTGGGCGAGAGGTTGGGTTTGCGCGACAAGAGCAGGTTTGCACCGCTCTGGGTGGTCGATTTTCCGCTGTTGGAGTGGGACGACGACACACAGCGATTCTATGCGATGCACCATCCGTTCACCTCGCCCAAACCGGAGGATATTGCCCTTTTGGATAGCGATCCCGGGAGTGTCAGAGCCAATGCTTACGACTTTGTGGTGAACGGAGTCGAAGTGGGCGGCGGTTCGATAAGGATTTTCGACTCCGGATTGCAGGCGCGGATGTTCGACCTGTTGGGCTTCACGCCCGAGCAGGCGCAGGCACAGTTCGGCTTTCTGATGAACGCATTTAAGTTCGGTGCGCCGCCTCACGGAGGCATAGCTTTTGGGTTCGACAGGTTCTGTTCGCTCTTTGGGGGTAGCGATTCCATAAGGGACTATATCGCTTTCCCGAAGAACAACTCCGGCCGCGACGTGATGATCGATGCGCCGAGCCTGATCGACAAATCTCAATTGGACGAACTATGTTTAATTTCGACTGCGAAATAATTCATCGCGGCCCCGTCTCCGCCTTGGGATGGGCGATGCGAGCTTCGAAGAAGCTCGGGCTGACTCTTTTTTCACTCTTCGCTCTTCATTTTTCATTCGTTTCCTGTTCGAGGACCGAGGATATTCCGTTGCCCGGGCCGAGTGAGCGGGTGGTGATAGGGGGCAAGATATATGCGGTGGAGAGGCGTTTGTTCGATATTTACGAGCTGTCGTATCCGCCCGACGAAGTGACAGAAGAGGGCGTTGCCGTCAGAATTATGCTCGACGGGGCGGTCGTCACGGCCGATATTCCGACGAGGCTGTTGGGGCAGACCATAGATCTGAAAAGTCGCGATTCGTCGCCCGATTTGGATGGCCTGTTCTTTGCGTTCCACCTCTCGGTGCGCGGCGGGGACGGGCTTTACTGTCGCGTCAACAGTTGGGACACCACGTTCGACTCGACCAACACCCATCACGGCGGTCGGTTCACCATCGCGCGCGGTGATGCGGCTAACGAATGGGTTTTCGAATGGACGGTGACGGATGGCACCCGAACCGTCTCCGAAGGGCACGTGGAAGGGATTTTCGAGCAAATTTAGGGTGTTTGGGGCAATAGCTTTTGGGCGACGAGTGCCGTGAATTTCGCGCCGTCGCACTCCGCCAGCGACGTTATGCCCGCCGCATCGGCGTAGAACAGCTCGTCGAAACTTTTCAGCTCGCTGTGGAGTATGGGCTTTTCGGTCAATTTAAGGTTGGTGCGGACGATATTGGCAATAACCGCCTGCCGCTCGACGCTTTCCATTGCCCCGTCGTCTATGGAGGCGGTGAAAAGTTGCCGACCCCGAATCCCGAACAACGGCGCGTCGCCGACAGAAATCAGAAAATTATCAACTCTCCTGATCGATTTAACCGAGCCGGAAGATGCCGATGAAGCACGTCGCTCGCGGTGGGCGTTCGGCCCATCGCCTGCGGGAGCGACGGGCTGACGGTCTTCTTCGAAGCCCGAATGTTGCTCTGCCAGATAGTCGAAAAACTCGGTTGCGGCGAGCTGAAATCCGGTCGGAAATCCGGCGTAAGGTACCCCATAACTGAAAGTTACGCCCCGCGGCCTGAGCGGCGAATGGGCATAACCTCGGTGCAAAAGGACCCTTTGGAGTTCCACTTCCGACGGCCCGCCCGGTCGAAAACGGAGTATAACAACCGCACTCCCTCTTTGTGGCAAATCGGGAATAAAATCGGAAATATCCAACCCGGAATCTATGCCATAAATCGCCTTCAAAGCCCGTTCCGCCAGCCGCAGATGCTCCTCCCGATGCAATATCCGGCCATCCAGAACGTGCACCCGCTGATAGACGAAATGGCTGGGCGCGGTCATCGGAGCGCAAACATTTTGAGCAACAACTCACGCAACAACTCGCCGTCCGAAGCCCCCCCGCTGCCCATCCCTTTGCTTTTGGCGTCGTACTCGCGAAGCAATCCCAACACCTTGAAAGTCACGCGATTTGGCCATCCGGCGGCAACCCCGCGAAGCTCGTTCACCAGGAACGGCGAGGGCAGCCTGAGAACTCCCATCAGCTCGACATCCGACGGCATCGGTACCCCCTTGTGCTTGGCCAGCCAGCCATAATAGTTCAACAAAAAAATCTCGCGGAAATGGCCGAAAAGCGACAATATCGAGACGAGCAAAGGGTGCTCCTTGGGGTTGTTGGAAAAGTTGTCGGCGATCACTAATGCACGATGTAACTGCCTGGCTGCCACCGCTTTACATAGTTCATAGTTGTTGAAATCCTTGCTCATTCCGGTGTTGCGCTCCACATCGTCGGCCGTCAGACGGGTTGCACCCTCGGGCAGGGCGAGAACCAATTTCGACAGCTCCGACGAAATTTTGGCGAGATCGGTTCCGAGGTGTTCGACGAGCATTTCGAGGGCTTTCGGTTCGGCCTTCAACCCCTTCCCGGCAACAAAATTTCCGAGCCATTCGCGGATCTCATAGTCGCGCGGCCGCACCGATTCGAAAACCACGCCGCCCGCCGCAATATGTTTGTAGAATTGCGACCGCTTGTCGACATTTTTCTCCTTGTGGCACAGCACCAAGACCGTCGACGGCGAGGGATTTGCGGTGTAAACCGACAGCTCCTCGATCTTTTTCAGCTGTTGGGCTTCGCGCACGACGACCACTTGCCGCCCGCCCATCATCGGCATTTGGCGCGCGGTGTTGACGATCGCTCCGACGGCCGTGTCGCGACCGTAGACGGTGGTGAAATTGAACGCCCGTTCCTGTTCGGTAAGCGCATTTTCGGCCAGCGTATCTGCCAGATAGTCAATGAAATAGCTCTCTTCGCCCATCAGCAGATAGATGGGTGCGAACCGGCCCGCCGCGATCTCCTTTTTCAGGGTTTCGAACGCGCCGACGCTATCGCGAAATTTCACCGAACTCTTGGCCATAACCCCACAAAGGTATAAAAAAATCGTTACCTTTACTAACGCTATCGCGTTAGTGAATTTAGGCTGCGGCTCGGAACCGACGCCAAGCCGAGTGGCAAGGGTGCTTGCACCAGCTTGCCCGAGGCGCGAAGGAGGAAGGCAAAGCCAAAAACTCAAGCTTTGTTTGGTTTTCCGCTCGCCTTGCACTAAATTTGTATCTATGAAGATTTCGGAAAACATATCGCTCGGGCCGCTGAACAGTTTTGGCGTCGATGGGCGCGCAAGGAGGCTGGTGGAGTGGGAGAGTGCTGCGGAGCTTGCTCGGGTCGACTTTTCGGAGCCGTGGATGGCTTTGGGGGGCGGGAATAATGTGCTTTTCACGACCGATTATGATGGGACGCTGGTGAAGAGCGTGGCGCGCGGGATTGCGGTGACGGGCGAGACGGCGGAGACGGTGCGGGTGAGGGCTGAGGCTGGGGTTGATTGGGACGATTTTGTGGCTTGGTGTGTTGAGAGGGGCTTTTGGGGGGTTGAGAATTTGTCGGCGATTCCCGGGACGGTGGGTGCCGCGCCGATTCAGAATATCGGGGCTTATGGTGCCGAGGTTGGGGATGTTGTGGTGGCGGTGGAGTGTTTTTGTGTCGAGACGGGTGGGGTGTTGACGTTGGCGCGGGAGCATTGTGGGTTTGGTTATCGGAGTTCGGTTTTTAAGGGTGTTTTGCGTGGGCGGGTTGTGGTGACGGCGGTGGAGTTTGGGTTGTCGAAGGAGCCGCGGCCGAATTTGAAATATGCTGTGTTGGCTGAGCGGGTTGCTAAAATTTCGTCTCCCCCCGCCCCCCCCGCGGGGGAGACGACGACTCCGCAGGAGTCGGGTTTGTTGGTTCAGATTCGTGGGGCGGTGATGGAGATTCGTTCGGGGAAGTTGCCGGATGTGCGGGTGCTGGGCAATGCGGGGAGTTTTTTCAAGAATCCGGCGGTGAGTGCCGAGATGGGGCGGTTGCTGGCTGAGAGGTATCCGGCGATGCCGGTTTATCCGACAGGGGAGGGAGGGAGTAAGTTGTCGGCGGGGTGGTTGATCGAGGCGGCGGGTTGGCGTGGGCGGAGTGTTGGGCGGGTTGGGATTCATCGCGATCAGGCTTTGGTTGTGGTTAATTTGGGTGGTGCGACGGGGGAGGAGATTGTGGAGTTTGCTCGGCGGGTGCAGGACGATGTGAGGGCGAAGTTCGGCGTCGACCTCGAGCCCGAGGTGAATGTCCTCCCGCAGGCCCGTTGATAGCTCTGTTCATTGATCGCTTGTCCCGCGTAGCTTGGGCGTTGCGTAGCCTAACTC
>DBDE01000004.1:0-3193 GCA_002293425.1 Alistipes sp. UBA940
CTCCGGCGACTTTGCCGCCTCGATGGGCGACCTGTTTGCTTTGAGTGAGGGTTTTGGGGCGTTCCTTTTGCGAAATCTCGGTGGTTGAGGCTTCCGCCAACATATTGAGTACCAACTCCAAATTCGTCATATTGTCCCGCAAACTCTCGGTTTTGAGACCCTTGTATTGCTTATATTGCTTTGTGGTCATCCCCGACCAACCGGCAGTGATAATATCGGTTAGGAGAGCATATTCCTGTCCCTTTTTGATGCCCCGTGCCTCCCACTCGTCGGTCAGCTCCTTGCGTACCTCGATGGATTTGAGGCGTTGGTTGATCCAACTCTCGGAATAACCCTTTCGGTGGTAATATTCCAACAGCCTTTCAATCCCGATTTCAGGGTCGTCGATCTCCTCCAACCGTTCGCGCCCCAACTGTGCCAACCACAGCTTAAACGGCTCGGCCTTGGGCGACGGTATGGACTGGATGAGGCGAAACAACTGCTCCACATCGGCAACGTCGGTAAGGTATTTTTTGCCGTCCGTGGACGCTAATTTCAGTTGTACGATTTTTTCGTACAACTCACTCCCCTCTGCGTGTAGCTTGATTTTTAGGTCGCTCCAATAGCGGCGCGGGTTTGCGCTGCCCGTCAGCACCTCAACCACATCCACTACCGAAATATACCACTTCTCGCCTTCCGCATCCCAAACGGAGCGCACTTTCCTGTCCTCGAAAATCTGTAAAGCCTCTTTCTTTGCCATAGTGGAACAAAGATAAAGATTTTTTGCCCCATCTATGAAATAATTCGTATTTTTGCAGGGTAACCAAAAAAGAACAAGTATCGAGAAACAAAGATTGAAAAATACATAAGAGCCTAATCACCTTCAAACTACCACGAATGAATCACAGGCTTTCTGTTCCGTTGGACACATTGTGTTTGCCGTTTTGGCGTGTATTCACTTTGTAGGAACAGAAGGGCTGTGGTAGGCCTCGAAGGTGTGCAAATGTGATGCACGCCTTTTTTTGTGATTGGGTTTTGGATGCGGCACTATTGCAAACAAACCAATAAAAACAAAGAAAAAATGAAAAGATTTATGTTCGCCGTAATGGCAATCGCTACAATCGCATTTGCGGGATGCGAAAAAGGAGAAGATGCTAAAAGCAACGTTATCCAACTAACCTCGTCAGACCAAACAATGTACTATGACGATGAGTTTCAGATTAACGCGACATCGGACACTCCGATCACCTACACTTCCGAAAATGAGTACCACGCCGAAGTGTCGGCATCGGGGCTTGTTACCGCCGGACGGGTCGGAGAAACGAACATTGTGCTGACAAACGGGGAAGACACAAAAAAAGTGAAGATTACCGTGCGCCCTCAAAGCAACCTCTATCCCGAACCCGATTTGACTTTTGGAATGTCCCGATCTGCTGTGAAGGCAAAATTAGGCACTCCCGATTTGGATGAGGGGACAGGAATAGCGTATAATAACTATGCCTCTGCTACACCTATTTTAATGTGTTTATTCGATGAGGCTGATAATTTGAAAAGCTATGTTGTCTTGGTAAAGACGGCATATAGTGGCGAACTCGGAACATTTCTCGCCGAAAGGTATGTCCCGTTTGATATTTACGGAGAAAATTATGCAATCGCTTGTGTCAATGGGCTTGACAGGGAAACGATTACTATGGCAGTAGCGGCGGATTTGTACAATTTGTCTTATTGGATGGTTATGTATATGCCATTATCATTGACTGATACCAGAGCAGCAGTGAATCGTTCCGACATAATGAAGTCTATCGAGGCGTTGATGGGCAAATAACCACATTTGCGCCTTTGAAAGCGAGATAATAGCCACCCGCGCGGGTGGCTATTATCTTCGGGCGCAGAGCCTCAATATCAAAGACCTTCATCTTTAACGATTCTTCAATAAAATTCAATATCTTCGCATCTTAAACAAGCATAGTATGACCAAAGAACAGGAACGGGCGGAACTACACCGCGCAATATGGCAAATAGCGAATGACCTACGGGGCGCAGTGGACGGCTGGGATTTCAAATCCTATGTGTTGGGAATGTTATTTTACCGCTTTATCTCGGAGAATCTCACTGCGCATATAAATGCAGACGAGCGGCGTGATGGCAACACTGGTTTTGATTACGCGAAACTGTCTGACGACGAAGCAGAGTTTGGCAGGGCGGATTCGGTCAATGAAAAGGGTTTTTACATACTTCCATCGGAACTCTTTGAAAATGTACGACAAAAGGCAAAATCCGATGCTAATTTGAATGAAACGCTTGCCAAAGTCTTTGCGAACATCGAGAACTCTGCGAAAGGAGCCGATAGCGAAGATAACCTGAAAGGGCTGTTTGACGATATAGATGTAAACAGCAACAAGTTGGGGGCGAGTGTGTCTAAACGCAACGAGTTGCTGGTCAAAATCATGAACGCCATTGGTGAGCTGAAACTGGGCGACTATCAAGACAATACGATAGATGCTTTCGGCGATGCTTATGAGTTTCTGATGACTATGTACGCCAGCAATGCGGGCAAATCGGGCGGCGAGTTTTTTACACCGCAGGAAGTTTCGGAACTGCTTGCCCGGATTACTGTTGTCGGCAAGAAAGAGGTAAACAAGGTTTACGACCCGGCTTGTGGTAGCGGCTCGCTGCTATTGAAATTCGCCAAAGTGCTGGGGAAGGATAATGTTCGACGGGGATTTTTCGGACAGGAAAAGAATATTACCACCTACAACCTGTGCCGGATCAATATGTTCCTGCACGATATTGGTTACGACAAATTTGACATCGCCCACGGCGACACTCTGCTCGAACCGCATCATTGGGACGACGAGCCTTTCGAGGCCATAGTGAGTAACCCTCCCTATTCCATTAAGTGGGACGGCGACGATAATCCGATACTCATCAATGATTCGCGCTTTTCACCGGCGGGAGTGCTGGCTCCCAAAAGCAAAGCCGACCTCGCTTTTACTATGCACATGCTTTCGTGGCTATCGACGAACGGCACTGCGGCCATAGTCGAATTTCCGGGTGTGCTGTATCGCGGCGGTGCGGAGCAAAAAATCCGCAAATATCTGATTGACAATAATTTTATCGACGCCGTTATTCAACTGCCGGATAACCTGTTTTTTGGTGTGAGTATCGCCACCTGCATCATTGTCCTGAAAAAATCGAAGACCGACAACGCTAC
>DBDE01000004.1:3228-8740 GCA_002293425.1 Alistipes sp. UBA940
TGAATGCCTTTGTCGCCCGGCAGGACGAGGCTCATTTCAGTCGTCTTGTGTCCAACGCCGACATTGCCGCCAACGACTACAACATTGCCGTTTCGTCCTATGTAGAACAGGAAGATACACGGGAAGTGGTCGATATTGTGGAGCTGAACGCCCGGATTGCGCAAATCGTTAAGCGAGAGGACGAGTTGCGCCACGCAATAGATGAGATCGTCAAAGATTTGGAGGGTGGCGGCAATGAATAAGATAGAACAAATGATTGCGGAGCTTTGCCCGGAGGGGGTAGAATTTAAGAGTTTACTTGAATTAGGATATTTTTATGGCGGCTTGACAGGGAAGAATAAACATGATTTTTCAGGAGGTAATGCGAAGTTCATAACCTATATGAATGTGTTTTCCAATATTGCCGTAAACATAGAGATAACTGATTATGTGAAAGTTGGTGTAAATGAAAATCAAAATAAAGTAGAAATTGGAGATGTATTGTTTACCGGCTCTTCGGAAACTGCCGAAGAATGTGGAATGTCTTCAGTTTTGACAAGACAGGCTGATGAGCCTATATATTTGAATAGCTTTTGTTTTGGATTCAGGTTGAATGACAGAGATTTGTTTCTGCCCGATTTTTTCAAATACCTTTTTAGAGGTGATGAGTTGCGTAAACAGATTATTCAAACGGCAAGCGGTGTAACTCGATATAATGTTTCAAAAAAACGAATGGGGAAAGTTTTGATCCCCGTCCCTCCTATCACGATACAACGCGAGATTGTTAACATCCTCGATAAGTTTACAGAGTTGGAGGCAGAGTTGGAGGCAGAGTTGGAGGCACGGCGGAAGCAATACGAACATTATCGTAGTACGTTGCTGGCTGCCAGCGATACAAACGGAAGTAAATTGAAGACACTCAGCGAAATCGGAGATGTTTGTATGTGCAAGCGAATTTTTAAAGAGCAAACGACAGCGATTGGAGACATCCCATTTTATAAAATAGGAACGTTTGGGAAAGAACCCGATGCTTTCATCCCCATGGAGCTATACAACGAATACAAAAATAAGTTTTCTTTCCCAAAAAGTGGAGATATATTGATTTCTGCTTCGGGCACTATCGGTAGAACGGTTATTTATGATGGAAAACCAGCTTATTTTCAAGATAGTAATATCGTTTGGATTGCCAATGATGAAACACAGGTTACAAATTCATACCTATATCATTGTTACCAAGTTGTCAAATGGCAAACGGATGGAGGGGGAACTATTGCAAGGCTATATAATGACAGCATAAAAAAGACAAAAATCCCCATCCCGCCTATCGAAGAACAGAACCGCATTGTGGCGATATTGGACAAGTTCGAGAAACTGGTGAACGACATAAGCGAGGGCTTGCCCGCCGAGATCAAGGCGCGGAGGCAACAATATGAGTATTACAGGAATAAACTATTGACATTCAAAGAAGTGGCATAATGAAATACGATTTGATAGCAGAAAATTCCGAATCGACGGTCGTTGCCGATTACAAGGCGGAGTACCGGACGGAAACGCATTACCAGTCGGAGGCGGAGTTGGAGCGGGCTTTTATTGCCCAACTTCAAACCCAAGCCTATGAATATCTGTCTATCAAGTCGGAGGCTGAACTCATTACCAATTTGCGCCATAGGCTTGCCTGCCTCAACGACTACGATTTCACCGACAGCGAGTGGGAGCGTTTCTTCAAAACAATTATCGCCAACCCTAACAGCGGTATCGAGGAGAAGACCGCCATCATTCAGGCCGATGACACCGCCCAACTGCTCGTGCGCGATAATGGCGAGAGGAAGAATATGCGCCTGATAGACAAGCAGAATATCCACAATAACACGCTGCAAGTTATCAATCAGTATGAGGTTGAGGGGCAGAGAGCAAATCGCTATGATGTTACGGTGCTGGTCAATGGTTTGCCGCTCGTGCACATTGAGCTAAAACGGCGCGGAGTGAATATTAAAGATGCGTTCAATCAGATCAAACGCTATGACCGCGAAAGTTTTGGGGCAGAGAGCGGGCTGTTTGAGTATGTGCAACTGTTCGTTATATCGAACGGCACACATACCAAATATTACAGCAATACAACGCGCGAGGGACACTTAAAAGAGGGGCAGTCTACTGGCAAAAAGACCAGCAACAGCTTCGAGTTTACATCATGGTGGGCGGATGCCGAGAATCGTCCCATTACCGATCTGGTCGATTTTGCCAAAACATTCTTTGCCAAGCACGTTATTCTGAACATCCTGACCAAATATTGCGTTTTCACCAGCGATCGGTCGTTACTTGTGATGCGCCCCTATCAGATTGTCGCCACCGAACGCATCTTGGGACGGATCAACGTGTCGAACAACTATAAAACATGGGGGCAGTTGGAGGGCGGCGGCTATATCTGGCACACCACCGGCAGCGGCAAGACCCTGACGAGTTTCAAGACGGCGCAGTTGGCAAGTAAACTCCCTTATATCGACAAAGTGCTGTTCGTGGTCGATAGAAAAGACCTCGATTATCAAACGATGAAGGAATACGACCGCTTCGAGAAAGGGGCGGCCAACAGCAATACCAGCACCACCAAGCTGAAAAAACAACTCGAAAACCCGAATGCCCGCATCATCATCACAACCATCCAAAAGTTGGCGGTGATGCTCAAAAAACACGGTGATCACGCTGTTTATGGCCAAAGGGTTGTAATAATCTTCGACGAGTGCCACCGCTCGCAGTTTGGCGATATGCACACCGCCATCATTAAAAAGTTTAAGAAATACCATATTTTCGGCTTTACCGGAACACCTATCTTTGCCACCAATTCGGCCAGCGGAGGAAATCCCCAGTTGAAGACCACCGAACAGGCTTTTGGAGACAAACTGCACACATACACCATTGTCGATGCCATCACGGACAAAAATGTATTGCCGTTCCGCATAGATTATGTTGCCACATTTCGCGAACAGGAAAATATCGAAGACGCAGCAGTGCGAGACATCGACCGTGAACGGGCTTTGGCTGCACCGGAAAGGATTACGAACATCGTGCGGTATATCTTATCCAATTTTAACGCGAAGACATACCGGAACGACAAATCCTATACTCACAGCGTTCTGCAAAACGTAGAGGAGGTTGTCTCTGCCCGCGACAGGAGCAAGGTCGAGGAGATTAAACAAAAAATTAGGGTTTCGGGTTTCAATTCTATTTTCGCTACCAGCTCGATAGATGTTTGTAAACTCTACTACAATGAGTTTCAACGCCAGCAAAGGGATTTGCCGGAGGCTGCACGTTTGAAAATCGCCACGATTTTCTCTTATGGTGCGAACGATGAGATTCCCGATGAGTTGCCGGATGAGAACCCCGAAAATACGGATAACCTCTCGGCCAGCCATCGTGATTTTCTCGAAACGGCAATAGGGCATTACAATGATATGTTCAAAACCACCTACGACACCTCATCAGACAAATTCCCAAACTACTATAAAGATGTGTCGCAGCGCGTTAAAAACCGCGAAATCGACCTGCTGATCGTAGTCAATATGTTCCTCACGGGCTTCGATGCCACCACACTCAACACGCTTTGGGTGGACAAAAATCTGCGCTTACACGGGCTTTTACAGGCGTATAGTCGCACGAATCGCATACTGAACTCTGTTAAGATGTTCGGCAACATAATCTGTTTCCGAAATCTCGAAAAACTGACTAACGAAAGCATTGCCCTGTTCGGCGACAAGGAGGCGGGAGGCGTTGTGCTCCTGAAAACATATCAGGAGTATTACAACGGGTATGAGGACGGCGATAAGGATGTGCGAGGCTATGCCGATATGGTAGCCGAATTGCTGGAACAATACCCCGTCGGCTTGCCCATCGAGGGCGAACAGGCGCAAAAGGCATTCATTAAACTTTACGGAGCGATCCTGAAAGTTAGAAACATTCTCTCTTCGTTCGACGACTTTGCGGGCAACGAAATCCTGACGGAGCGAGATGTGCAGGATTATCACAGCATGTATATAACCCTCTATAACGAGTTCAGGGGCAAAAACAAAGGCGACAGCGAAAACATTAACGACGACATTGTTTTTGAGATGGAGCTCATTAAACAGGTTGAGGTCAATATCGACTACATTTTGGAGTTGATCCGTAAATACCACGACAGTCATTTGGAGGACAAGGAGATCGTAATCTCTATCGGTAAGGCCATAGATTCGAGCGTGGAACTACGCAACAAAAAAGACCTGATAGAGCAGTTTGTTGCCTCCATGTCGCCAGAGACACAGATTGACGGCGATTGGCAAAAATTTGTCGATGAGAAACGACAGGAAGAGTTAGATCGGATTATAGTTGAGGAAAACCTGAACCGCGACGAAGCATATCGCTTTGTAGCCAACGCATTTCGTGACGGATGTGTTCCTCAAAGCGGCACAGCTATAACCAAAGTCCTACCCCCTATTTCCCGTTTCTCTCCATCGGGCGACCGTACCCGTAAACGCGAAACGGTGCTCGACAAACTAAAATCGTTCTTCGATAGGTTTTTTGATATTTCAGGGGAAAGCTATTGATATGTAAATCATCCCTAATATCATGAAAAACTATGTAAACAAGGGGACTTGTATTTGGTGCTCCAAATCTTCTCCACATGTTTCTTTCTCACATAAACCCCATATAATCACTAAAAGTTTAGGTGCTCGAAAATTTGGTAATGATGTTTGCAATGATTGCAATACTTATTTTGGAGGCGATAAAGATTTAAATGCTGAAAAACCAAATTTAAATTTGAATATTGAGCTTGCGGTAGGTAAAGGAGGTTTTTACGCTGATAAGGTTCTATCTGGCATCACATAAACCTGAGATTCCAGACTGTCGTTTTACGTCGAGATTCTTCCAATATGACAGGAAGAACAGAAAGATAATTATAAAGCCCACCTTAAAAACTGATAGGGTATTTTTGAGGAATTTCATCAACCAATTCAAAAGAGGCTTATTTGAGATGTTTTTGCAAGAATACCATAAGGAAACAGGCAAGGGGTTAGATTCACGGTTTGACAATATACGCTATTATAGTCGATACAATAAATCACCAATCCCGGTGTATTTAATTGTCCATGATGGAGTTTATTTTTCAGGGAATGATTTAATAGAACCCAAAATAGCCATAAATTCTCATAGCCAAGATATAATTGATGAGTATGGGTTTTATGATTTTCACCTATTTGGTCATACTTTCATTTTGCCGGTTACTCCGGCTGCCACATTAAGAGGGGGTGAATATCTAACAAAATTAAAACGGGAGGCAGTGTTACCTGTAACAGACAACTCTGGTATTTATGAAGTAACAAGTATCCACAGCATTCTTGGGCCATTAAACAATTTGGGTAAAAAGTAATAAGAACCCTGCAATTCCCCAAACCTGCCGACGAGTGGTGCAAATGTGGTGCAAGTCGTAGAACAATAGCCAATCGCCGAGATGCACAACAAAAACAAGTTTTTTCCCTTACTTTGTCATTTAGTACACTATTAG
>DBDE01000004.1:8827-11084 GCA_002293425.1 Alistipes sp. UBA940
ACCAATTCCGCCATCCGGGCAAAAACCTCTCTTCGGTAGAGCGGTGCAAAGGTAAATAAAAATTGCGAATTACGAATTACGAATTACGAATTTTTCTCGCCAGAGTTCGATTTTTGAACCTTATTAAAATATTTTAAGAAATTATGCAAAATAATTTGGATAATAGAAATTCTTGCCGTACCTTTGCGGTGTTGAAATTCTCAAAAAGGTTTCATAATAAAAGGTTAGTAGTTTTAGGTTAGTTAAGGGAATCGAAGCGACGGGAGTCGTTCTTCGATTTTCTGTTTTTTATTTTCACAACAAGCGTGAGTGAGTGTGGAGCAAAAGCATTTTTTTTCGTACCTTTGTCTTTTGTGGATGGTGAAAAAAGGATGGACAATTTCATAGTTTCGGCGCGGAAATACCGACCGGCGACGTTCCGCTCGGTGGTGGGGCAGCGGCACGTTACCGACACGTTGCAGAACGCAATCGTGCGGGGTCAGTTGGCGCACGCCTATCTGTTCTGCGGCCCGCGGGGTGTGGGCAAGACCACTTGTGCGCGGATTTTTGCGAAGGCCATCAATTGCCTCGACCCGCGGGAAGGAGGCGAGGCGTGCGGCGAATGCGAATCGTGCAAGGGGTTTGAACAGGGGCGGAGCTTCAATATTCACGAGCTGGATGCGGCCTCGAACAACTCCGTGGACGACATTCGCAGTCTGACCGACCAGGTGAGGATCCCGCCGCAACTTGGCAAGTACAGTGTTTACATCATCGACGAGGTCCATATGCTTTCGGCGGCGGCGTTCAATGCTTTTCTGAAGACGTTGGAGGAGCCGCCTGCGCACGCTATTTTTATCCTTGCCACGACCGAGAAGCACAAGATCATTCCGACCATTCTTTCGCGCTGTCAGATTTTCGACTTCAACCGCATCAAGGTC
This sequence comes from Alistipes sp. UBA940, assembly GCA_002293425.1. Classification (GTDB taxonomy): domain Bacteria; phylum Bacteroidota; class Bacteroidia; order Bacteroidales; family Rikenellaceae; genus UBA940. The sequence goes on from DBDE01000004.1 coordinate 9,745, forward strand.
TCCGACGGGGTCGAATATATGCGCTATATTGCTGATGAAGAAGGGGTTAAGTATGACGAGGAGTCGTTGAACCTCATAGCCCGCAAGGCGGACGGGGGGATGCGTGATGCGCTGTCGATGTTTGATAAGGCGGTGTCGTTCTGTGGCCCCGATTTGCAGTATAAGCAGGTGGCGCAGTCGTTGAACATTCTGGATTATGATGTCTATTTCGATGTCGTCGAGCTGCTTGTGAGGGGCGATTGGAGTGGTGCGTTGAACCTGTTCGACGGCGTATTGGCCCAGGGGTTCGGGGGTCAGACGTTTATGAGCGGGCTGGCGGGTCACCTCAGGGATCTGTTGGTGGCTAAGAGCGAGGCGACCATCGACTTGCTGGATGTTACGGGGCCGCTGTCGGAGAGGTATCGGGAGCAGGCCGCGACGGTCGATGTGGGGTTTTTGTTCGACGGGATTTCGTTGTTGGGCGATTTGGATGGCAAAATTCGCACGGCGACCAACCAGCGATTGTTGGTGGAGCTGGGGCTTATGAAGCTCTCTGGTTTGGCAGGGGTTGAAAAAAAAAAGATTGAGTTAGAGATTCCCAAACGGTCAACGCCAACCGAAGAATCTGTGCAGCCTGTTAGTCAGGAGTCAAGAGTCAAGAGTCANNTCAAGAGTCAAGAGTCAAGAGTCGGCTACGCCGAATATTTCGTCCGCCCCAGCCGCCCCTATTAGCGCGGACGACGACTTGCCGAAGCAAGTCGAAAAGCCTGCCACATCAGTCGTACCAAACCCTCAACTCTCAACTCCGTCGAGCATCTTTGGCAAGCCAATCGGCGAGATAATGGGAGGTGGTGATGCCGCCGCAGAGGTTGTCGAGGCCGAGGCCCCGAAGAGGATCGATCCCGAGACGGGCGCAAAGATAGGCAAGAGCAAGATGAAGTTTCTGACCCGATTGGCGTCGCAGCGACCGCGGTTGGCGGTGGTGTACGAGTCGATGAAGTGGGACGACGGGTCGGGGATGTTGCGGCTCAGGGTGTCGTCCGAGGCGTTGCGGGGCGAGGTTTTGCGCCATTCGGCGGAGACTTTGGCCCTGTTGGTCAAGATGGCGGGGATTGCGGGAACGATGGAGCTGGATGTGGCGGTGGAGGCGGCGACAGGGCCCGCCAAGCCCATAAAGTTGGAGGACAAGATCAAGCATTTGACCGAGCAGAACCCGCATTTTACCCAATTTAGGAAAACTTTGGAACTTGAAATAGAATGAATTTTGTTGAAGAACTGCGGTGGCGGGGTATGATCCACGATATGACCCCCGGGACGGAGGAGTATTTGAGTCGGGGTATGGGCACGGCTTATGTGGGCAT
>DBDE01000004.1:11152-11307 GCA_002293425.1 Alistipes sp. UBA940
TAGGCGACCCGAGCGGCAAGTCGGCCGAGCGCAACCTGTTGGATGAGGCCACGCTGAGACATAACCAGCAGGCTATAAAGTTGCAGTTGGCCAGGCTGTTGGATTTTGACGGGACGAGCGCGAATGCGGCCGTGATGGTGAACAATTACGATTGG
>DBDE01000004.1:11327-14517 GCA_002293425.1 Alistipes sp. UBA940
GCCAAGGACAGCGTCAAAAAGCGCTTCGACGGCGACGGCCCCGGCATGTCGTTCACCGAATTCACCTACCAGCTGGTGCAGGGGTACGATTTTCTGCACCTGTTCGAGAGCGCCGGGTGCCGGATGCAGCTGGGCGGGAGCGACCAGTGGGGCAACATCACCACGGGGACGGAGCTGATAAGGCGCAAGTTGGGGGGCGAGGCCTATGCGCTCACGTGTCCGCTGATCAAGAAGGCCGACGGGACCAAGTTCGGCAAGACCGAGAGCGGCAATATTTGGCTGGCGGCGGAATATACCTCTCCGTATAAATTTTATCAGTTTTGGCTCAACACCTCGGACGAGGATGCGAAGAGTTACATCAAAATCTTTACTATGTTGAGTAAGGAAGAGATAGATTCACTGATTGCCGAGCAGAATGCGGCTCCCCATTTGCGGCCGTTGCAGAGGCGGTTGGCGCAGGAGGTGACCACGATGATACACAGCCACAAGGAGTGGGAAAGGGCTGTGGAGGCGTCCGAAATTTTGTTCGGCGGCGGGGTGGAGGCTCTCAAAAAGCTGGACGAAAAGACCCTTTTGGAGATATTCGAGGGAGTGCCGACGTTCAAGGTCGCTGCCGTGGCGGGGAATATAGTTGACTTTTTGGTCGAAACCGCTCCCGTGTTCCCGTCGAAAGGCGAGTTGCGCAAGCTGATTGCGGGCGGCGGGGTGTCGATCAACAAGGAGAAGGTGGATGGCGCGGAGAGGATTTTGAGTGCCGACGACCTCATCGCCGGTAAATATTTGCTGGTCCAGAAGGGCAAGAAGAACTATTTTTTGGTCATAGTCGAGTAGAATGCTCAGGTCGCTCACGGTCGAAAACTATGTGCTCATCGAGCATTTGGAGATGGATTTCGGTCCCCGCCTGAACATCATCACGGGCGAAACGGGAGCCGGAAAATCCATTCTGCTCGGTGCGTTGGGGCTGTTGCTGGGGACTCGGGGCGAGAGTGGTGTTTTGGGCGATCCGCAAAAAAATTGTGTTGTCGAGGGGGTATTCGAGGTCGAGGGGCTGGAGCATTTCTTTGCCGAGAACGATATTGAATTCGCTCCCCTGACGACCGTGCGGCGGGTGATTTTGGCGGGCGGCAAGAGCAAGGCTTTTGTCAACGACCTGCCGGTCACGATCGCTGTTTTGCGGGAGTTGGGCGAGCGGCTGATCGACGTTCACTCGCAGCACGAAAATTTGTTGTTGAAGGGCGATGCTTTTCGCACCTCCATCGTCGATGTGGCGGCCGGGCAGGGCGAGTCGGTTGGGCGTTATGGCGAGATTTTTTCGCATTGGCGGGGGTTATCGAGGCAGTTGGAAGAGCGGCGGGAAAGTTTTGCGGCGGCTCGGCGCGACGAAGATTACGTTAGGCACCAATTTGCCGAACTTGCAGCGTTGAAACTTCGCGCCGGCGAGCAACAGGAGTTGGAAGCCGAACAGCAGCAGCTCGCTCACGCCGACGAGATCAGGGAAGCTCTCGGCCTCTGTGTAGACGAGTTGTCGGCCGACGACGGAGGAATTTTGGGAAGGGTAAAGTTTATGCGGCAGGCTGTCGAGCGGGTACAGAATATCCATCCGAGCGCGAAGGAGTTTTCGGACAGGCTGAACTCCGTTTACCTCGAATTGCACGACCTGGAGCGCGAGATGAGCGGCGAATGCGAGCGGGTGGAGGGCAATCCCGAGCGGCTCGATACGGTAAACCGGCGGCTCGACGCGATATGGAGCCTGGAGCGCAAGCACAGGGTCGACAGTGTGGAGGAATTGTTGGCGTTGCAGGAGCAGCTTGATGCTCAATTGCAGGCCATAGACAACTCCGACGAGGAGCTCAAACGGTTGGAGGGCGAGGTCGCGACGGTGCATAGGGAGGTTCGTGCGCTTGCCGAAAAAATCTCGGAGGGCAGGAAAAAAGCGGCCGCCGTGGTGGCGGCTCATGTCGAAAACACGTTGAAGGAGCTCGGTATGGCGGGGGCGAAGTTTGTGGTGGAGGTGTGTCCGGTAGACGACCTGCGGCCGAACGGGGCTGACGAGGTGCGGTTTTTGTTCGCCTCGGGAAGCTCGTCGACGCCCCGTCCCGTGGAGAAAATTGCTTCCGGAGGCGAAATTTCGCGCGTGATGCTCGCCCTGAAAACCCTCTCGGCACGCGTCAAGGGTCAACCGACGGTGGTTTTCGACGAGATCGACGCAGGGGTTTCAGGCCGTGTGGCCGACGCAATGGGCAGGGTCATCGGCGAATTGGCACAGAGTTGTCAGGTTGTCAATATCACCCATCTGCCCCAGATCGCCGCCGGAAAGGGAGAACATTTTGTGGTCTACAAAGAGGGTGGATCGACAAAGATCAAGCCGCTGTCGGGCGACGAAAGAGTGGCCGAGATAGCCAAAATGCTGAGCGGCAACACCGTCACTGATGCCGCTGTGAAGCAGGCCCGGGAGCTTCTTTCATCAACACCTCCGCTATCCTGAGATCGACCGGTTCCGTTATCTTGATGTTTCGCCTCTCGCCGCGGGTCATTGCCACGCGATAGCCCACCGATGCGATCACGCTGGCATCGTCGGTGAAGGTGTCGTTTTTTGCCGATTCGTACGACTTGCGCAGGATGTCGGCGCGAAAAATCTGTGGCGTTTGCACGGTGCGAAACATAGTCCGGTCTTCGGCTCTGGAACTTCCGGTGTGGGAGGTCATACGTCGCAGAGAGTCGGTCACGACGAGCGACGGAACGCCCGAAGTATACCTTTGGGCGCACTCTAAGGTGCTGAGTATCAATTTCTTAGACACCAGCGGCCGCACTCCGTCGTGAACGGCAATGAAATCACAGTCGCTATCCAACGCCGCCAGCCCGTTCTTCACCGAAGCGAACCGCGTGGCACCTCCGACACACGAGCGGTGCGGTTCGACGTTAAAATCTTTGTACTCTTCGGGTAGCACCACGACGATTTCGGCCCCGACGCTCTCGAACGCCTCGATGCTCCATTGCACCACCGGTTTGCCGGCCAGGTACATAAACTGTTTGGGCGTGTCGGAGTCCATCCGTTTGCCCTCTCCTGCTGCTACGATGACGACACCTAACTTGCTCATAATCAGAGAAATAAGCGCGAAGTTAGTTTAAAATTTGGATTTGGCAAAATTTTGGTGTATCTTTGCACCCAATATCGCGGGGTGGAGCAGTT
>DBDE01000004.1:14628-14999 GCA_002293425.1 Alistipes sp. UBA940
CAGGTTCGAATCCTGACGAGATCACACAAGAATCATCACACAAACTCGGTCACATAGGAGCGGACATCGTCGGCGGTGATCTCCTCGCCGCCCAGAATAACAAGCCGTTCAATGACATTCCGCAACTCGCGAATATTGCCCGTCCACTGCATATCGCGCAGAACCTCCATCCCCTCCGAATTTATTCTCTTGTGAGCGACCCCGTACTCGTGGCAAATCTGCTCCGTGAAAAACTCCGCCAAAACAGGTATATCATCCACCCGCTCCCGCAAAGGCGGAACGTGGATGATGATGACCGACAAACGATGATACAAATCCTCGCGGAACGTCCCCTTCGAAATCTCCTCTTTGAGGTTCTTGTTGGTCGCCGC
>DBDE01000004.1:15047-66314 GCA_002293425.1 Alistipes sp. UBA940
CTCATATCGCCGATCTCGTCCATAAACAGGGTTCCGCCGTGCGCCTGCTCGAACTTGCCCTTTCGTTGTTTGATCGCCGAGGTGAACGCCCCCTTTTCGTGCCCGAACAGCTCGCTCTCGATGAGCTCGGAGGGTATGGCGGCGCAATTGATCTCGACGAAGGGACCCTTTGCGCGTTTGCTCTTTTCGTGCAGCCATCTGGCCACCAGCTCTTTGCCGGTTCCGTTTTCGCCCGTCACCAGCACCCGCGCATCCATCGGGGCTACACGGTCGATGAGCCCCTTGACGATCATAATTTTTTCCGAATCGCCCACTATCTCCTGAACACCCCCGACCGTTTTTTTGGAGGAGATGACCTTCTGCCTCGGCACTTCGGGCGTTTCGGGCGGGGTGGGCGCATCGGTGGTGCTCAACGCCTTTTTTATCGACGCGAGCAGGTGGTTCATATCTATCGGTTTGGTGATGAAGTCGAACGCGCCCGCCCGCACGGTTTCGACCGCATTTTGGACGGAGGTGTCGTCGGACATCACGATGAAGGGGCAGGAGGGTTGATTGTCGCAACAGTGGTCACACAACACCAGATCGGGCTGAAATTCACCCATAATAGCCATAGCCTCCTGAGGGTTAGAGGCTGCCTGAACCTTGTATTTCTCATACTCCAGACGCTCTTTGAGGGTGCTGCGAATACCTCGCGAAGCGTCCATGATCAATATCTTTGGCATCGGGTCAGTGTGTTAAAAAAAGCCTATTTGTGCAATAAACTCTCCACGAAGATATGAAACTTTCACGAAAAAATCGCATCTTTGCAAATATATTTTCGTCTAATGGGCAAAATAAGTCCGAAATGGTACATTTTTAGCTCTTTTTTCGTACTTTTACAACTAACTAAAAGAGCATTTGTACCGCGATCACAAAAAATATGGAAAAAAATTATAATTTCACACGAAAAAAAATGTTTCTGCCCGAGTACGGGCGGCACATTCACGAAATGGTAGACTATCTGTCGACCATCGAAGACCGAACCGAGCGGACAAGGCAAGCCCAAATCGTCATCGACGTGATGGGCAACATTAACCCTCTGCTCAGGGACACGAGCGATATTGCACACAAGTTGTGGGACCACCTCTTTATTATGGCCGATTTCGACCTCGACGTCGATTCGCCCTACCCTATCCCCACGCGAAAGAGCCTGCGTCCCCAACCCGACCGGCTGAACTATCCCGAGCGCCGCATTATGTTCAAACACTATGGCAAAAATGTCGAACGGATGATAAATTCCATCAGGGACAATCCCGACAAAGCCACGGTCGACCGAACGCTCGAGGACATAGCCCGCTTTATGCGCACCAAAAGCTATGAGTACAACCAGGAGCACCCCAACAACGAGATCATCATAGGGGACATCAAACGTATGTCGCACGGCGATATTGCCATCGACGAGCAGGCTCTGGGCGCGATCAAGAGCGAGTATAAAATGCCGGTTCAGCGCAGCGGCAAAAACAACCAGCGCGGCGGCAAAAATCAGAAACAGCAAAGAAGAAGACAACAGCAATGAGCAGATATTTTCTACTTTTCTCACTCCTTTTTGTCGCCTGTCAGAGCGACGATGCGCGTATCAGCGGTCAGTTGATAGGTGTTGCCGACCGTCCGCTCTATTTGGAACGGGTGGTGCCGACGGGTGCGGCGGTGGTCGACACGGTTGTCACCGGTGGCAAGGGCGAGTTTGCGTTCCGGGTTGCGATTCCGGATGGCGAGCCGACGATATTCAATCTCAAAGCGGGGGGTGATATTGTGCCGTTGCTTGTTTCGCCGCGCGAGCGGGTGAAGGTGATGTCGTATGGCGACGTGGGGCGCGGTTATCGGGTGAGCGGATCGGCCGAGAGCGAGCTGGTGTGGGAGTTGCACGACATTTTGGCGCGCGGGTCGCACAGTTTGGATTCGATTTCGACACTTTTTGTCACCTCCGACGAGGCGGCTCGCGAGGGTTTGCGGCGGGCTTATGCCGATGTGTATTATAAGACCAAGCGGGCCCAGATAGGGTTTATTGTAAAAAATTCGTCGTCGTTGGCGGCGGTTTACGCGCTTTATCAGCGGTTGCCCGGGGACGAGGTGCTGTTCAATGGCGACACCGACTATGCTTATTATCGTATGGTGGCCGACTCGGTGGAGCGGCGTTATCCCACTTCGCGCTATGTTGCGGCGTTGCATCGCCAGGTCGAGGAGCAGACGCGGATAAGGGAGATGGCGGAGAGAATCGGCAACGCGCAGGTTTCGGAGCTGAACCATCCGGAGTTGGAGTTGCCCAATATGTATGGCCAGCAAGTTAAGTTGTCGGAGGTTGCGTCGGGGCGTGTGACGGTGGTCGATTTTTGGAGTGCCGCCACGACCGAAGGGGCGTTGAATAATGCCGAGATGAGGGAGCTGTGGGAGGAGTTCGAGGGGCGTGGTTTGGCTGTTTATCAGGTTTCGCTCGACACTTCGCGGCCGTTGTGGGTCAATGCGGTGCAGGATCAGCGTTTGCCCTGGACGACGGTTTGCGATTTTCGGGGTGCGGGTGGCGCAGCGGTGGGATTGTGGAATGTGCAGAGCCTGCCGGCCAACTTTGTGCTCGACCGCCAGGGCAATATCGTCGGCAAAAACCTCTATGGGGAGGCGTTGAGAGAGAAGATAATTAAGGAATTGGGAATTTAGTGCCTTGCCAAACAATTGCAAGGGCTGGTGAGTGGTTTTCAAAAATAAGATTTGGCGCGCAGCGTGAAGCGGAGCGAGGACTAAAAACGCCCGCCGTAGCTGACCGGCTGTCTTGTCAGCCGCGCCGTAGGCGAGCAACGGCAGTGTTAGGCCGAGTGAAGTAGCGAGCGGCTCATCGGCTTTTTTGAAAATCCCCGAACAAAAAGCCCGAGCAAGGAGGACAGTTGTTATGAAGCAATATTTAGACCTTTTACAAAAGATACGCTCGGAGGGTGTGCACAAGTCCGACCGGACGGGTACGGGCACCCTGAGCATTTTCGGCCACCAAATGAGGTTCCCGCTGGCCGCAGGATTTCCGGTGATGACCACCAAAAAGCTCCATTTGAAATCCATCATTTACGAGCTGTTGTGGTTCCTGCGGGGCGACACCAACATCAAATACCTGAACGACCACGGCGTGACGATATGGGACGAGTGGGCAGACGTGAATGGCGATTTGGGGCATATCTACGGCTATCAATGGCGCAGTTGGCCCACTCCGAACGGAGGGCATATCGACCAGATAGCCGACCTGATCGCCGGCCTGAAAACCAATCCCGACAGCAGACGACACATTGTCAGCGCGTGGAATGTGGGCGAGATAGGGCAGATGGCTTTGCCGCCGTGCCACGCCCTGTTCCAGTTTTATGTGGCGGACGGGCGATTGTCGTGCCAGCTGTATCAGCGCAGTGCCGATGTGTTCCTCGGGGTACCTTTTAATATAGCGTCGTATGCGCTGCTCACGATGATGGTGGCGCAAGTGGTGGGGATGGAGGCGGGCGATTTTGTGCACACGTTGGGCGATGCGCATATCTATCTGAACCACTTGGAGCAGGTGGAGGAGCAGCTTTCGCGCACTCCTAAGGCTTTGCCGATTATGAAACTCAATCCCGCCATAACCGATATTTTCGGTTTTCGGTTCGAGGATTTCACGCTGGAAAATTACGACCCGTGGCCGGGGATTAAGGCACCGATCGCAGTATGAAGATTATTGTTGCAATTGCAAGGGGGGGAGTTATAGGTTGCAAGGGCACTATGCCGTGGCATTTGCCCGAGGATTTGGCCTATTTCAAGCGGACGACTATGGGGCACACCGTTGTGATGGGTCGCAAGACGTTCGAATCTATCGGCAGGCCGTTGCCCGGGAGAACCAATGTTGTCATCACCCGCAATCTTGATTTTCGCGCTCCGGCGGAGGTGAAGGTTTTTCATTCGTTGCCCGAAGCCATCGCGGTTTATCCCGACTCCTTTGTTATAGGTGGTGCTGAAATCTACCGGCAGGCACTTCCGCTGGCCAATGAACTTTACATTACCTATATAGATGCCGAATATGAGGGGGATGTTCAGTTCCCGCGATTCGATCCGGCCGAGTGGCACGAGGTGTCGTCGGAGAAATTGGGTATTTCTACCACCGCATTTGTTTATCGAAGGGGCTAACTTTGTCCCCGTATGTATTTCGAACTTCTCACAAAAGATATACGGCTCAGAGAGGGACTGAAAGCGTGTATGAATTGCGGCGTTTGTACGGGCGTGTGTCCGTCTGCCGAGTTCTACGATTACGATCCGCGACAGATCGTGTGCATTGTTCAGAGCCGCGACGACGAGCAGATAGAACAGTTGCTGAAGAGCGACCGGCTGTGGTATTGCGGCGAGTGTATGAGTTGCCGCCCACGGTGCCCGCGGGGAAACACGCCGGGCTATATCATTCAGGCTTTGAGGACACTGAGCCAGCAGCTGGGCTTCTTCACCGAAAGCGAAAAGGGGCGGCAACAGCTGGCCATCAAGCGCGTCATCGGCCACCACATTTTGGAGAAGGGTTATTGCATCACTCCACGACTTGTGGCTCCGGCGATGCATCCCGAGCAGGGTCCGGTGTGGGATTGGGCGGTGGGGAACGACACCGATTTCTGGACCAAATTTTCGCCCAACTATCGCGGCGCGGGGGCGGGTGCACTCAGGGAGATAGACAGCGACGCCATTGCCGAGATCAACAGGATATTCGAAGTTACGGGCGGGAAAGATTTTTTCGACACCATCGAGGCGGCCAGCGATCGAAAGGCACGTCAGATGGGCTTCGACGGTGCCGACGAGAGTTATGTGAATCACACCTATACCTTTAATTCCGGAAACCATGGTGCTTAACTCTTGGCGGGAGTACGAAAAGGAGATAGCGGACGACCGCTATTATTATGCTCGGAGCTGCATCAGGCAAAACTTTTTTCCGGGCAGCGAGACCACTTTTCTGCGCATAATGCGTCAGCTGGGCAAAGATGTTTACGACGATCCGCGCCACACCTCCTGTACAGGGATCGGTTATCACACCGACATTGTTCCGCTCGACACCACGATGGCGGTCGTAGCGCGCCAGTTTGCGCTGATGACCGAGGCAGGATACGAAAATATGGCCATTTCGTGTATCACCTCTTTCGGATTGTACACCGAGATTCTCGAAACGTGGCACGAGTTTCCCGAGACCGAACAGCGGGCGCGCGAGAATCTGTTCAAGGCAACGGGACGAGAGTTCCGTAAACCGAAGAACATCGCCCACACCTCCGACATCGTGTTTCACAATCGGGAGGCGATACGACAGATGGCGGTTCGCGATCTGAAAGGATTGAAGGTCGTCGAGCATATCGGTTGTCATTATGCCAAGATTTTTCCCAAGAGCGGCATCGGGGGCTCTGAGTTTCCCTATGTGCTTGCCGGAATGGTCGAAGCGTGGGGCGGACAGGTGGTGGACTATCCCGAGCGGCGGCATTGTTGTGGATTCGGGTTTCGGAACTATCTGGTGAAAGCCAATCGCGGCTTTTCGATCGCCAATTCGCGTAAGAAATTGGAGAGTATGAAGCCCTATAAACCCGATTTTATGGTGGCCAATTGTCCGGGTTGCGCAATGTTTCTCGACAAGTGGCAGTATGCGCTGGCCGAGATGGAGAACACCACTTATGGTGCCGACGGGCGTGGCATTCCGGTGCTCACTTACGAGGAGATGGCGGGTCTGGTGTTGGGTTACGATCCGTGGGAGATGGGGATGCAGATGCACCAGGTGGATGTCGAGCCGCTGTTGGACAAGCTGGGGGTGGACTATGATCCGGCCGCCAAGTTCCTCGGTCGCGCGGGTAAATATATCGGTGCACCCAAACCCGCCGGCGTAAATAGTTTCGAGGGCGACAGGATTTATAGAATTAAGAATTGAGAATGAAGAAAGTAGTTGTTGTCGGGGGCGGAGTTGCCGGTATGCAGACCGCGCTTTCGCTCAAAGAGCGGGGTGTGGAGCCTGTGATCGTCGAACGAACAGGCGCGCTGGGGGGTAAGCTGCGTAATTTTCACCTTTTGTTCCCCTCGATGACGCCGGCCGCCGAGGTTCTGAAAAGTTTCACCGACCAGGTCGCCAGCAGCGGGATCGAAGTGCGGCTCAATGAGGAGTTTTCCGATTTTTCCACCGATGCTCCGATCGTGATCGCCAGCGGTTTCAATGTGTTCGATGCGCGGTTGAAGGAGGAGTATGGCTATGGGATTTACGACAATGTCTACACCACGGTCGATGTCGAGCGGATGTTCAACGAGGGCAAAGTGGGGCTGAAAGATGGCTCCGTGCCGCGGAGGATAGCTTTTGTTCACTGCGTCGGGTCGCGCGACGAGAAGGTCGACCAGCGGCACTGCTCCAAGGTGTGCTGCATCACGGGGGTCAAGCAGGCGATGGAGTTGGCGTCATTGTGGCCGGATGCCGAGATTTTCAACTTCTATATGGACATCCGGATGTTCGGCCCGGGCTATGAGGAGCTCTATCAACAGGCTCAGCAGGAAGCGGGAATTAACTTCATTCGCGGCCGCGTTTCGGAGGCATCGCCCACCATCGACGGCCGCATTCAGATCAAGGCCGAGGACACTTTGATAGGCCGCCCGATGAAGATGACGGTCGATATGTTGGTGCTGATCGTCGGAATGCGGGGTACCGACGGCGGGAAGTTCTATCGGCCCAGGGATCTGTTCGGCGGCTCTGTTTTGAGTGACAGACCCAATGTGTTTTATGCCGGAGCGGCCACTGCACCCAAAACCGTCGGCGAGAGTATAGCCGAGGGGGTGATGGCGGCCGAAAAGGTGGTTCAATATCTGAACGATGGCAATTGATTTCGGATACAGCGTCAGCCAGCCGCGCGCGGTCGATCTGGACAGGAACGATTTGAGTCTCGCCCGTGAGATTGTGCGCGAGATGCCGGAGTTTTCGGCTTGCATTGCTTGCGGCGGCTGCACGGCCACGTGTACGGCGGGCAACCTGACGAGTTTCAATTTCCGGCTTGTTCAGACCCTTGTGCGGCGGGGCGAGTACGCGGGTGCCTATGCCGAGATGAACAAGTGTATGTTGTGCGGCAAGTGCCGGTTGGTGTGTCCGCGGGGGATAAACACGCGCGGTGTGGTGCGATTAATTAAGCGAAAACTTGGAGATTATTAGTTTTTACAGCGGTTTTGTCATCCCCTTTTTGGTGGGTGTGAGCGTGCTTTTCGCGGTCGTCGTGTACAAGTTCGGGCGATGGTTCGTACGATTGCCGGTGGAGGACAGGCGATTGGTCCGTAAGAATTTTTTTTCGCGGGCGACTGTTCGGGCGTTGGGCGAGTGCTTTATGGAGTGCCTGCTCCATCGCAAGATTTGGAAGGTCAATCCCACTCTGGGATATATGCACACCGCTTTTGCGTTCGGGTGGTTTCTTTTGATAGTTGTCGGATGGGTGGAGACGGTGGCTTATCTGGGGTGGCGGTTCGTGCCGTTGCAGGGGCACATTTTCTTTAAGTTCTTCACGGGGGGGGAGCACCATTGGCTCGTGATGGACATTTTGCTGTGGTATGTTTTGTCGGGCCTGGTGCTGGCGGTTTACAAGCGGTTTCGGTCGCGCACGCTGGGGATGCGGCGCACGACGAAGTTGACGTTCGGCGACAGGGTGGCACTCAGTTCGTTGTGGTTCATCTTTCCGTTGAGGCTTTTGGCCGAAAATTTTTCGGGCGTGATGGCGTTTTGGTGGGGCTATTCTATCGCATTGGGGATATTTTTCGTGGCGATGCCTTTTTCGCGGTATATGCACATTTTTACCGAGGTGCCGCTCATTTTTTTGCGACGGTGGGGCATTCGCAGCGGCGAGCGTGAGAGCAGTTTCGACCATTTTCAGTTGGAGGCGTGCAGTCGTTGCGGGATTTGCATCGACCCGTGTCAGTTGCAGCGCGATGCCGGTTTTCGCGATGTCCAGTCGGCCTATTTTATTCGCGACAGGCGGTATAATCGGCTCACGAGGAGGGTTGCGGACAATTGCCTGATGTGCGGACGGTGCGAGGGGAGGTGTCCGGTGGGGCTACAGTTGGACACTTTGAGGCTCAATTCGCGCCATACTCTGTCGGGCACTCCGGCGGACGGAAGGTTTGAATATGCAAGAAAAATTACGAATAATCCGGTAATTTCGAACGAATGTGAGAAATCAACCGGACAAACCGTCATTGCGAGTGAAAACGAAGCAATCTGTTCGAACTCGCAGAGTTCGTCGTCTCACCCGCTGGGGGGGCGGGGTGAGACGAAAAATTCCCAACTCTCAACTCCCCGCATCGGCTTTTTTGGTGGATGTATGACCCTGCTTTCGCCTCGGATTTTGCAGTCGATGGAGCAAATTTTCGCCGCATCGGGCGACGACGTTTGGTGGGCCGATCGCAATGGAGGCATTTGTTGCGGGCGGCCGCTGAAGCTCTCGGGCGACATAGATGCCGCGCGCGATATGATGCAAATGAACACTCAACTATTTGAGGCTCAGGGAATTACAACGTTGGTTACCTCGTGCCCCATCTGTTTGCGCGTTTTTCGCGAGGACTATCGGTTGGAGGGAATCGAGGTGCTGCACCACTCCGAATACATTGCGCGACTGATTGCCGAAGGGTGCCTTTCGTTACGGGACAGCGATGAGAAGATGACCTATCACGATCCGTGTGAGCTGGGTCGCGGATGTGGCATTTACGACGCTCCGAGGCAGGTTTTGGCTTCGGTAGGCGAACTTGTCGAGCCGGCCGAGACGCGTTCCGAGGCTCTTTGTTGCGGCTCGTCGTTGGCCAATTTTGTGGTCGACGATGCCTCTCAGGTGGCTATGGCGCGCGCGGTCGGGGCGGCTTTCGAGGCTACGGGTGCGGCACGGGTCGTAACGGCGTGTCCGTTGTGCAAGAAGGCCATCGGGCGCACAAGCTCGCTCCCGACACTCGATCTGGCGGAGGTTGTGGCGGAAAAATTAAACAACGATTGATGGAGCCGTCTGTCATTATATTAATCGCTTCGGCCTATCTCGTGTTGCTGTTTTCGGTGGCGTGGGCGAGCTCCCGCCGCGCCGACAATCAGACCTTTTTCACGGGCAATCGCCGTTCGCCGTGGTGGGCGGTGGCTTGGGGAATGATCGGGGCGTCGATGTCGGGCGTGACCTTTGTTTCGGTGCCAGGGATGGTGGGAGCAAGCGGTTGGGCATACCTGCAAATGGCGATGGGTTTTGTGGCTGGGTATGTGGCTATTGCGCTGATAATCATTCCGTTACACTATCGGATGGGCAATATTTCGGTGTATGAATATCTCGATCGTCGGTTCGGAGTGAGAAGTCACCGGACGGGTGCGTGGATGTTTTTCGTGAGCAAGATGCTGGGTGCGGCGGTACGGATATATTTGGTGTGTGCGGTGTTGCAACTGCTTGTGTTTCAGCCGCTTGGAGTGCCGTTTTGGGTCAATGCGACGTTGACTATGGTGCTGGTTTGGCTCTACACTTTTCGGGGCGGAGTGCGGTCGATAGTGTGGACGGACGGGCTTCGGACGTTGTTTTTGATTGCCGGAGTGGGGTTTGCGATATATTTTGTCGCCCGCGAGTTGGGGCTCGATTTCGCGCAGGCCGGCGAGGTGATCAGGCAGAGCGAGTTGTCGCGGGTGTGGTTTTTCGACGACCCAGACAGCCCCAAATACTTTTTCAAACAGTTTTTTGCGGGTCTTTTCATCGTCGTGGCGATGACGGGGCTGGATCAGGATATGATGCAGTTGCCGCTTAGTTGCCGTCGTCGGAGCGATGCTCAGCGCAATTTCGTCATCTCAGGGATGTTACAGTTTGTGGTCATCACGATGTTTTTGAGCCTCGGGGTGCTGCTTTCGGTGTTTGCTTCGGCGCGTGGGATTGTGGCGGGCGGCGACGAACTTTTCCCGACGGTGGCGGTGTTCGGTGGTTTGCCGACTGTGGTGGGTGTGATGTTTGTGCTGGGATTGGTTTCGTCCACCTGGTCGTCGGCGGGCTCGGCTCTCACCGCGCTCACGACTTCGTTCACGGTGGATATTTTGGGTAATCGGACTTCCAAAAAAGTCCGTCAGATCGTTCACGCCTGTATGGCGGTGGGTATGGTGATTGCCATTTTGGCTTTTCGGGCGGTGGGCAGCACCAGCGTTATCGACGCCGTTTACACCCTTGCCAGCTACACTTATGGTCCCTTGTTGGGACTTTTTGTCTTCGGAATGACGTCGAAAAGGGCGGTCAGGGACAGATTTGTGCCTCTTGTTGCGATTGCGGCACCGGTTTTGTGCTTAGTGCTCGATCTACACTCCGAGCAGTGGTTCGGCGGCTATCGAATGGGCTATGAACTGCTGATCGTCAACGCTTTTTTGACCATTTTAGGATGCCGCGCAATTTCCAGACGCTCTTAATGCCCCTTGCGATGATCGCGGGCGGGTTGCTTCACGACTTTGTGGGGCGGCTCGATTTTTTGTTGCCGTGGTTGCTCTTTTTTATGCTGTTCATTCCGTTTTGCGGGGTGCGAATGGGCGATTTGCGGGTTACGGGGTTGAGTCTCCATTTGTTGCTGTTTCAGGCTGTGGCGTCGATTTTTGTTTATGCCGTTGCGGGGCTGTTCGACGACGTTGTTGCACAGGGGGCGATGATATGTGTTTTGGCACCGACGGCGAGTTCGGCGGTGGTTGTGGCGACGATGTTGGGGGCGAGGGCATCGACTGTTTTGAGCTATTCGTTGGTTATCAATACGGCTTTGGCGATGGGTGCACCGCTGTTTTTCACGGTTATTGCGCCGTCGGTGGATGTGTCGTTTTGGGGCTCGGTTTGGGCGATTTTCGTGAGGGTGATTCCGGTTGTGGTATTGCCTTTTGTGGGGGCGTTGGTGGTTAGGTGGTTGTGGCCGCGGGGTGCCGATTTTGTTCGGCAGCGCGGGTCGTTGTCGTTTTATTTGTGGATCGTGGCGTTGGTGGTTGTTACGGGTCGGGTTGTGGGTTTCATTGTGGACACGGCGACGGTGACGGTTGGCGAGGGTTTGATTTTGGCGGGCGTCGGGTTGGTTGTTTGCTTGTTTCAGTTCTTTGTCGGGCGGCACATCGGTGGGCGATATGGTCAGCGGATTGCGGGCGGTCAGTTGTTGGGCCAGAAGAACACTATTTTGGCTATTTGGTTGACCCAGACCTATCTGAATCCCGCTTCGTCGATAGTTCCGGCGGCCTATATCCTCTGGCAAACCATCTTCAACTCTTTCCAATTATGGCGCAAAGGGGTTGAGAGTTGAGAATGGGGCTACGCGGAACTGACGAATCATAAGCACGTCGCCGAGCGGGGGGCTGGTTACTGAGCCTGTCGAAGTACAGCCCGCCGCGTGGGGGCGGCGACGGGCTGACGACTTTCTGCGAAAGTCGAAAAAACTCTCTTCACTCTTCATTCTTCACTCTTCATTAAAAAAAGCCCCTCCTCAGAGGGGCTTTTTTCAAAGTTCCCAGGCGAGTGCGCTCGCGCCGAGGATCGCCGCATCCGACTCCTTCAACTGCGAAAACTCCACCTTAATCTTGCCCTTCCAAAGGTCCAAAAGGTTGTTGTTCAGGCTCTCCACAACCGGCGTCTTGATCAGATCGCCCGCCTTGGTCAACCCGCCGAACAAAATAATGGCCTCCGGAGACGAGAAAGCCACAAAATCGGCCAACGCGGCACCCAACATATTGCCAGTGAAATTGAAAATGTCGATAGCCACACTGTCGCCCTGCTGAGCCGCTTCCGCAACATCCTTCGAGCTTATCTTCTCCCACGGGATTTCACGCAAAATGGTTCCGCGATCGGTGGTTTCGAGTATCTCCCGCGCAGTTCTGGCAACACCCACAGCCGAAGCATAGGCCTCCAAACAGCCGTTCCTGCCGCAACCACACAACCGTCCGTTGTTCCTCACCTGCACCGTGTGTCCCAGCTCGCCCGCAAATCCGTCGTGACCGTAAACCACATTACCACCGATGACGATCCCGCTTCCCACGCCCGTCCCGAGCGTGATCATAATGAAATCCTTCATCCCGCGGGCAACGCCGTAGGTCATTTCGCCCACCGCCGCAGCGTTGGCGTCGTTGGTGAGCGCGACCGGCAACCCGAGTTCGTCGCTGACCAGCTGGGCCAGGGGCACCACGCCCTTCCACTTCAGGTTGGGCGCAAACTCTATCGTCCCGCGATAGTAATTCCCGTTGGGCACACCCATCCCCACACCGCGGATCGCCGCCATCCCCTCGACCTGGTCGGTGAGTTTGCGGATAGCCGCCGCGAGGTCCTTGACATAGAGGTTGACATCGTCGTGCGTATCGCTCCGGATGACACTTTGCGCCAACACGTTTCCGCGCGTGTCCACAACACCCAACTTCGAGGTCTGGCCGCCTATGTCGACCCCGATCACATATTTCCTGTCCATAATATTCCTTATAAACAATTTTTCGTCAGCGCGGAGCAGATTTTGTGCTGTCCGCAAGTTGCGAGGCAAGGGATAGTACAAAACGTACAGCCCGAGCCGAGCAACAAGAAAGCGCGAAATATGCCCGCGCTCACGAAAACAAAAATTAACTTACCTTGATGTCCTTATTCACATTCTTGCTACCCACCAGCGCGTAGAACAGCATATAAGCGATAGCCGCAACAACCAGCCAATAAGAGGTCATATAACCGGCCGCACCGGCAATCTGCTCCTGAATAGCAGGCAACACACCACCGCCGCAAACACCCATCATAAAGATACCCGATGCCAAAGGAGTGTACTTACCCAGCCCCTCGGTCGCCAAATTGAAAATCGCGCCCCACATCACCGAAGTGCAAAGTCCGCACAAAACCAACAACAACGCACTCATCGGAACCTGGGCCATAACAAACCCGCTCCCCGTAAAGGCCGGCATCGAAGTCTGAACAGACGCCGGAACCAAAATAGCACTCACCACCAAAACAATAGCCACCGCGGTCGTGGTCGCCATCATAGCACGGCTCGAAACCTTACCCCCGATAGCTCCTCCGACAAACCTGCCCACCATCATCAACAGCCAATAAATCCCCGCAACCGACCCCGCAGTAGCCGCCGCAGTAGCCGCCGGAAGACCCGCTCCCGCCGCCGTAGCATCCGCCAGGAAGAACATCAATATATAAGGTATCCCAACCTCGATGCCCACATAAGTGAAAATAGCGACAAACCCCAACACAAAATGCCTAAACGCCCACGGACTGCGTTCATAAACCACATTTGTCTTGTCGTGGATCTCGGCAATCGGCACAAAAAACAAAATAACAAACGTCAACGCGAACACGCCCATAGCGATGTACAACAGCGGATTAACATCCGAAATCACCGCCTTGCTCGCCTCACCGATCATCACACCCACCAACATAGGCGTCAACGTGGCCAGCAACGAATTGAACGACCCGCCGATCTGGATCAGCTGATTGCCCTTGTTGCCCCCGCCACCGAGGGTGTTCAACATCGGATTGACCACGGTGTTCAAAAGACAAACCGAAATACCGGCAATAAACGCCCCCGTGAGGTAAACCCACACGCCCGCGTCACCCGTCTTCCCGCTCAGGAACTGAACGAAAACGCCCAGCAACCCGACCGCCACGGCCACCAGCGCACTCTTCTTGTATCCGATGCGTGCCAGCAACTTACCCGCCGGAATACCCATAATGAGGTAGGCGATGAAATTCATCCCGTTCCCCAACATCCCCAGATTTTCAAACGCGGGATGATTCTTCCAGATCAGCCCGATGGGAGCCGCCAGGTTGGTCACAAACGCGATCATCCCGAAAAGGAAGATCATCGTGATGATACCCACCACGTTCCCCTGTTTACTTTGTGTTGTCATAATAGATTAGCAGTTAATATTATTAGTTAAAGGTATTTTGCAAAATCAAAGTTAACAATTTATTCCGAAAACAAAAAATGATTTTGAGAGATGAAGAACAAGGCTTGCAAAGAAATTCGGCGAGGGAGCGTACTCAGACGTACGTAACCGAGCCGATTTCGAGCATAACGCAGTTATTCGCTCTCAAAATCATTTTTTAGAATGGCAGGTCGTCCGGATCATCCACCGGCATCGCCTCCGGCGCAGTTGTTCCCGCAGGTGTCGCAGTCGATGCCGCCGGTGCACCCGCAGAAATCGGTGCGCCCTGCGAAGAACCATCCCCCGTCGGCTTCCTGTCGAGCAGCTTCATCTCTCGGGCAACAATCTCCACCCCATATCTCTTAATCCCCTCCTTATCCACCCACTCGTTCGACCGCAACGTGCCCTCAACATAAATCCGGCTCCCCTTCCTCACATACTTATCCGCCACATCGGCCAACCCGCTCCACAGCACCACCGTGTGCCACTCGGTATACTCCTTGGTCTCCTGCGAAGTCTTGTTATAAATCCTCTCCGTCGTCGCCAATCTCACCCTGGCCACCTTCGTACCTGTCTCCAACGTCCTCACCTCGGGGTCGGCTCCCACATTGCCGACCAAAATCACCTTATTGATCATAAATTATAATTCGTGAATTAAACCTGTAAACAACTTCTCCATAACCTTTCCGGCCTTTGCGCCCTGCAACTGAACATCCTCGTGGTCGCCCACCTCGTCGCTCAGCCCGATATTGGTTATCACGCTCGCCCCAAACACCCTCAGTCCCATATGCCGCGCCGCAATAACCTCCGGAGTGGTGCTCATCCCCACAGCATCGGCCCCGATAGCGCGAAAATAGCGATACTCCGCCTGCGTCTCATAAGTCGGGCCCGTGCCCCCAACATAAACACCCTCCCGCAACTCCACACCCAAACCGCTCCCGATCCGCATAGCCGACGCCCGAAGTTTCGCATCGTACAAATCGTGCATGTCCACAAACCGCGGTCCCAGCTCGGCAATATTGCGCCCTATCAAAGGATTGGGAATAAGATTGATATGGTCCCTTATCACCATCACATCCCCCACCCGAAACGTCTCGTTAACGCCACCCGCCGCATTGGACACAAACAGCGTCTCGACCCCCAACCTTCCCATAACCCTGATCGGAAGCACAACCTGTTGCGCCGAATAGCCCTCATAATAGTGGAACCGACCCTGCATCGCCACAACCCGCCTACCCCCCAAAGTCCCGAAAATCAAACGGCCCCTATGCCCCTCGACCGTCGAAACCGGAAAACCTTCGATATCGGAATAATCGACCACAAACTCCTGTTCCACCCCCTCGGCCAACCCCCCCAATCCGCTCCCCAACACGATCCCCACCTGGGGCTCAAAGCCCCCTATCCTACCTCGAATAAAAGAAACTGTTTCGTCGATCCGCTCTAACATCATAATCCAACTTCTTGAAAAAATCGTGCTTCGTCTCCTCGATAAACCCCACCTCGATGGGCTGAACAAATATCCGCCGGCGCAAACCCTCCGGTATCTTCGCCCCACGGCCCAATCTGACGGCGTCCTTCTCCGTCGTAACAATCACCGCGTCCTCCCCCGCATCTTCCAACGCCGCCTCCATCCGCCGCAAATCCCTCACCCTGTACGGATGATGATCGCCGAACAACAACTCCGAACAAACATCGAACCTCTTCCTCAACCCCTCCACGAACGGCCCGGGATTACCCAGCCCCGCCATCGCCACAACTTTACTGCCGACCGCAAGTTCGCCCCGACCAAAAGCCGAAAACACCTCTCCGCTCACAATACGGGTGAACGACAAATTCTGGAACGGCAACAAATCGAGGTTGTTGCGCGTTATTCGCTTATCGAGCGGCGTCATCCCCGCCGGACACTTGGTCACCACCACATAGTGCGCCCGTCGCATCTGGCTCCGTTGGTCCCGCAACCGCCCCAGCGGCAACAGCCTGTCCTTCCATATCGGGCGGGTGTAATCGACCATCAGGATGTTGAGCTTAGGCTCCAGCCGCCGATATTGGAATCCGTCGTCCAAAATCACGAGATTGACATCGGGATGTTCCCCCCTGATCCGATTGACCCCCTCCACCCGATCGCGACACACCGCCACGACTATCTCCGGAAACTTGGTCTTCATCTGTTTGGCCTCGTCGCCCACCCGTCGATAAGGGTCTCCGACCCCCACCTCCAAATAGCCCCGCGTGCGCCTCTTATATCCTCTCGACAAAACGGCGATCCGATAGTGTTCCGAAAAATGCTTAACCAGCATCTCGCACATAGGCGTCTTACCCGTCCCCCCGACCGTAATATTACCCACACAAACAACGGGAATATCGAACGTCACCTTCTTTCTGTCATCCCACAAGCGGTTGCGTACGGCAATGACAATACCGTACAACCACGATAGCGGAGCAAGGACGACTCTAAGCATTGCGCGCAAGTTACAAAAATTTTTTCAATTCCCTGCAACTTTACGCGAAAAAAACTCTCGTCTATTCGTCCTTATCCTCGTCGTTATACGCTTTCAGCAGCTTGTCCTGCACATCTGCCGGCACCTGTTCATAGCCCTGGAACTTCATAGTGTACGTAGCTCTACCGCTCGTGAGCGACGAAAGTGTAGTAGAGTAACGGTAAAGCTCGGCCAGCGGAACACTCGCCGTCAACCGGTCGAAGCCCTTATCCGAACTCATCCCCTGGATCATCGCCCGACGGTTCTGCAAATCGCTCATCACATCGCCCATCTTGTCGCTCGGCACCAGCACTTCGACGGTATAAATGGGCTCCATAATCTTGGGCCCGGCATTCTTGAACGCCTCCTTAAAAGCGTTCCGCCCCGCCAGCTTGAACGAAATTTCGTTCGAGTCCACCGGGTGCATCTTGCCGTCATACACCACGACGCGAATATCCCGCGCATAGGAACCCGTCAACGGCCCCTCCTCCATCTTCTCCATTATCCCCTTCAGGATGGCAGGCAAAAAACGCGCATCTATCGCGCCGCCGACGATCGAGTTGTAGAACTGCAACTTGCCGCCCCAATCCATCTCATACTCCTCCTTGCCCTTCATACTCACGGCAATCTCCTTACCCGCGATCTTATACTTGGTCGGCTCGTCGATGCCCTCGTAGTAGGGTTCGATGACGATGTGCACCTCGCCGAACTGCCCCGCCCCACCCGACTGCTTCTTGTGACGGTAATCGGCCTGCGCCACCTTGGTGATGGTCTCGCGATAGGGAATTTTGGGCGCGAAGTACTCTATCTCCATCTTGCTTTCGTCGGCCAGTCTGCGCTTCAGAATATTGAGATGGTGCTCGCCCTGACCCTGAATGATGTTTTGCTTCAGCTCCTTGGAGTAGGCAACCAGAATGGTCGGGTCTTCGAACTTCATTTTGTTGAGCAGTTCGCCCAGCTTTTCGTCCTCGCCGGTCTTCTTGGCCCTCACGGCGGCGCGGTAACGCGGTTCGGGGAACTTCATCGGCTCTATCTCGACCATAGCATTCGGTGCACACAGCGTGTCGTTGGTTTTGGTGCCTTTCAGCTTCACGGTGCACCCTATGTCGCCCGCCATCATCTCGGTCACTTTCACGCGGTTTTTGCCCGCCACGGCGAAAATCTGCGAAATCTTCTCCTTGTTGCCCGTGCGCGCGTTCACCAACTCCATTCCCTCGGCAAGTTTACCCCTCACGACGCGGAAATAGCTTATCTCGCCCAGATGGCTCTCCAGCTGGCTTTTGAAGACAAACAGCACGGCGGGCGCGGAGCTGTCGGCCACCACATCTTCGCCCTTGGTGTCTTTCATCGGCTGGGCGATCTGCGGATGGGGCGCGACGTTGATTATGAACTCCATCAGTCGCTTGGTCCCGATGTCTTTCTTGCCCGACGCACAGAAAATGGGCATCACGGCCCTGTGGGCGATACCCAGTCTGAGCCCTGCACGAATGTCGTCCTGAGTGAGGGTGCCCTTGTCGAAATAGAGCTCCATCAACGCTTCGTCGTGCTCGGCCGCGGCTTCCACCAACAGGCGGTTGTATTCGCCCGCCCGCTGGGTCTCTTCGGCCGGAATTTCCAGCTCTTCGCGCGTGCCATTCTCGTCCTTGAAGCGATACATTTTCATCATCAGCACGTCGATGAATGCGTTGAACCCGCTCCCCGGGTTGACGGGATACTGAACTATGACGGGTGCGATGTGGGCTCCGGCTTTGATGCTTTCGATGGTGCTTTCCCAGTTGGCCTTTTCGTGATCGAGTTGGTTGACCACGCCGATGAGCGGTTTGCCCAGAATGTCGGCATAGCGTTGCTGGATTTCGCTTCCGGCTTCGAAGCCGTTGGTGGCATTGAACAGCATCACTCCGACGTCGGCCACTTTGAAGGCCGAGAAGAGCCCTCCGCAGAAGTCGTCGCTGCCCGGAACGTCGATGATGTTCAACTTCCGGTTCATAAATTCGGTATAGAGAATGGTGGGATAGATGGAGCGTTTGTACTCGTGTTCGATGTCGGTGTTGTCTGACAGCGTGTTTTCGCCCTCGATGGTTCCGCGCCGCTCGATCACTTTGCCCTCGAAGGCCATTGCTTCGGCGAGGGTGGTTTTCCCCGAGTTTGGCGCACCGATCAGGACGATGTCCCGAATCTCTTTGGTTTCATAAGTTTTCATATAGTAGTTTTTTAGGTATTGCTCTTGGCGAAATTGCAATCGGGGAGTAAAGTTAATGAAACTTTTCGAAACGACAATACCCCGCATCGTACAATTTCGCGTCAGTGTGGTAGAAATGTTGCGCTGACCGAAAATTTTCAGCCGAGGACAGTACAGAGCGTACGGCCTCGGCTGAAAATTGAGGAAGTGCGACAGGTCTGCCGCAATCACGCGAAATTACTTCATAAACTCCGCATCGACGTGCAGTCTCCCATCGTCGTCGATAGTCATCGGGTCGATGAAAACCAATCGCCTGTGACCCGTCGCATCGGTCCGCGCGTGATAGACACACCACATCCGCCCGTCCGCCATCCTGAGCACCATATTGTGACCCGTGCCCGTCACGTGACCACCCTTTTCAAGCACCGGATTGTGGTCGGCCTTCGTGAAGGGCCCCAACGGCGAAGAGGAGGTGGCATAACCCACGGCATAGTTCGCCCCACCGAAAAAGTTGGCCGAATACATCATATAATAGGTCTCCCCGTGCTTGAAAATGAACGACCCCTCCGTCCAGCGGCGGCCCATCTCGCGGGACGTCACACTACGGCTCTCCCATTCACTCTGCACGTCGTTCATCGACAACGGCGGCCGCAAAACCACCCTCGGTTCGCCAATTATGCCCGAAAAGTCGGGCTCCATCTCCACGACACACACCCAGCTCTCCTCGATCTCGTCATACCACCCCTTCGCCCGCGCCCAATCGGCAATCTCGCTCTCCACCGGATGACGGTCGCAACAAAGCGAATAGTAGAGATAGACCTTGCCGTCGTCCGCCCACAACACATTAGCATCTATCGCCGGAAAATCGTCAAAAGTGTGGATCGGCCGCGGATACATATCCCGAAACGGCCCCGCGGGATGGTCCGCCACGGCCACCCCGATCTGGAAATTCTCGCGATAGTTGTGGGGGTTGAGCTTTGGGTTGGCACTGAAAAACATATAGTATTTCCCATCCCGCTCGTAAACCTCGGGAGCCCAAAAGCAATCTTTGCCCCACACCTCGGGTGCACTGCCGTCGTAAGCCACGCCCGCCATAGTCCAATCTTCCAAATCGTCCGACACATAGACTCTGAAGCCCAGAATGCCGTCGCTGGTCCCGTACATATAAAACTTCCCGTCGCTGGCGTGCAACACGAACGGGTCGCCGAAAGCGACGTTCAGCGGATTCTCGATGTTCTGTGCTTCGCAAATGAAGAATGAGGAGTGAATAATGAAGAGTAAAAAGATGAGTTTTTTCATATCATTTCAGGTTATTAGTTTCAATCGATCTTTCGGGTTATTCGTGGTGATAAGGTTCGTTATGAATTATACTGAACGCCCGATACAACTGCTCGGCAAAAATGGCGCGGACGATCTGGTGCGAAAAGGTCATCCGCGAAAGCGACAACAACATATCCGCCCGCTGCCTGACCTGCTCCGAAAAGCCGAACGCCCCGCCGACAACAAAGCAAATCCGCTTGCCGCCCGCCGCCAAACGCCTGCCTAGCCAGTCGGCAAACTGCACCGAAGAGAAATCGACCCCCTTATCGTCCAGCAGTACGACATAGTCGTCGGCACCCAACTGCCTCATCAACGCTTCGCCCTCGGCCTTCACGCCGCCCTTTTTCACGTCGGGCAACGCCACGATGCCGAACCTCACCCAGCGCGAAAT
The DNA here is from genome assembly GCA_002293425.1 of Alistipes sp. UBA940. Lineage (GTDB taxonomy): Bacteria > Bacteroidota > Bacteroidia > Bacteroidales > Rikenellaceae > UBA940. Next base: position 35,303 of record DBDE01000004.1, read on the forward strand.
CCGCTTGGCATACAGCTCCACCAGCCCTGCCACCTCGGCAGAATCGGTCTTGCCCACAACGACTAAATCGACAATCATTCTCAGTAAATCTTATGATTTGTGATCAAAATGGAGCAGATTTTGCGCCGACCGAAATTCCGTCGGACGCGGATAGTACATAACGTACAGCCGCGGTCGCGGAATGAGGAGGTGTGAAATATGCCCATTTTCATCACAAATCGCTATTCCACTCGCCGTCTGCACCTATATAAACCACCGGCCGCACGGCTTCGACGCTCTTCATCCACTGATACGCCTTGTACATATTGTATCCGTTGCCCAGGTTCTGCCCCAGCGACCACCCAACCACATTGGCGCGATTGCGATTGCGATAGTACATCGACCTTTGCCGCTCGACAAATCTGTCCACCGACCCGGGATCGTTGGGATTGCCCTCGATGGCCGCGCAATCGAATATCAACCTACCCTCGCGTTCCCAACGGTCATACTCCGCTTTGGTGGCCGGTTCGGTCAAAAAATCGGCATCCCTGTCGGACAAATCGGCAGCCCCGAACCCGACCCTAAACGGAATATACTCCGAATGGATGCCCCCGTGGCGAACCGAAATCGTAACCCTGTGGAGCGACGGATGGCCGGCAGAATATTGAAATCGCCGGGTGTCAACGACCTTATTATAGAACCTGAGCGTGTCGGTACTCTGCCCCGCAATGGTGAAATCCTCGAACACAACATCCTTCAACTTCCCCTCCGGATCGTAAATGTCGTACCCGACGGTCACCTTCTCTTCCATATTGAAGCCGTTCTTTAATATCACCTGCAAGTCGAGCACCGCATCCTTCACCTCTTCGTCGTGGTGGCCGCTGACAATATAATCCACCACCCTAACCCGCGGCTGAGAGAACAGATAAATCCCCTCGGGACGCCCCCCAACAACCTCCACGAAGTTCTCGCCCTCGCGCAAAAGCGGCGTCACACACTCCTCGAACCGCGCCCCGACACCATTGACCATCAACGAAAACCTCCCGCTGAACCGCGGCTCACGGATGAAAACATCTCTGTCCAGCCACAGTGTCGGAATATCGACCACCGCCAGCCACACATCGCCGTTGTCGACAAAATCGAGGGCGCGATAATATTTGGAACCATCCGTCAGCTCGCGATCCGATTCGCTGCGAATGTCGTAACTGATAAATTCGGCTCTGTACTGCCCTGCGGCGGGGAAAACACAAAACAACGCCGCGGCAAAAAGTAGACTTCTCATAGGCGCAAATTTATAAATTTTCCTTATATTTGCAAAATGATTACACCGACAAGAACATTGGTATCCCGCGCTCTGCAAAGCAAGGGCGAGGGACAGGAGATAACCGTCAAAGGATGGGTCCGCTCGAAGCGCACCGGCAAAGAGGTGAGTTTCATTGCGCTCAACGACGGGTCGACAATTCACAATATCCAGGTGGTCGTTACGGACGAGGGCCTGGTGTCATCGGTTTCGACCGGAGCGTGCATTTGCGTCCGGGGTGCGCTCGTTGCCAGCCAGGGGGGCGAACAGGCAGTGGAGGTTCAGGCACGACAGATAGAGGTCTATGGCGAAGCGGTGGATTATCCGTTGCAAAAGAAGGGGCATTCGTTGGAGTTCCTGCGGGAGATAGCCTATCTGCGGCCGCGCACGAACACTTTCGGGGCGGTGCTGCGCATCAGGCACGCGATGGCGTATGCCATTCATAAGTATTTTAACGACAACGGGTTCTACTATCTGCATACCCCCATCATCACGGCCAGCGATGCCGAGGGTGCGGGGGCGATGTTTCAGGTGACCACGCTCGATGTCGCCGCTCCGCCGCGGGGTGAGAGCGGGGCGGTCGATTACTCTTCCGACTTCTTCGGCAAGCACACCTCGCTCACCGTCAGCGGTCAGTTGGAGGGCGAACTGGGAGCGTTGGCATTGGGACAGGTGTACACTTTCGGGCCCACATTCCGAGCGGAGAACAGTAACACTCCGCGCCATCTTGCCGAGTTTTGGATGATCGAGCCCGAGGTGGCGTTCTATGGTTTGCAGGAGGATATGGATTTGGCGGAGGACTTTTTGAAGTACCTCATTCAATATGCGCTCGACAATTGTGCCGACGATCTGGCGTTCCTGGAGAAGATGTACGATGGAGAGCTGACCGCTCGTTTGCGGGGCGTGGTGAGCGAAGATTTCGTGAGGCTGGATTACACCGAGGGGATCGACATTTTGAAGAGCAGCGGTCAGAAGTTCGAGTTTCCGGTCGAATGGGGGCTCGATTTGCAGAGCGAGCACGAGCGTTATCTGGTGGAAAAACACTTCAAGAAGCCTGTGATTCTTGTCAACTATCCGGCCGCCATCAAAGCGTTCTATATGAAACAGAACGACGACGGGCGGACGGTGCAGGCGATGGACGTGCTCTTTCCGCGCATCGGCGAGATAATCGGCGGCTCGGTGAGGGAAGAGAACCTGGGGAAGTTGTCGGCCAGGGTCGACGAGTTGGGGATGAGCCGCGATGAGCTGTGGTGGTACCTCGATACGCGCCGTTGGGGAAGCGCGCCGCACGCCGGGTTTGGGTTGGGGTTCGAGCGGTTGATGCTTTTTGTGACGGGGATGGCCAATATCCGCGACGTGATTCCGTTCCCAAGAACTCCCAAGAATGCCGAGTTTTAACCTATGATAGATTTAAGCCAAAGTCAGTTACTAAGGTTGCAACAAACCTTGTCGCCCCAGCAGATCCAGATGATCAAACTGCTGGAGCTGCCGACTTTGCAGTTGGAACAGCGCATCAAACAGGAGCTGGAAGAGAATCCGGTGCTGGAAGAGGAGGAGAAGGAGGACGAGGGCGACGACAAGAAGGAGATATCGATGGAGGAGTATCTGCGCGAGGACGACACCCCAGGGTACAAAATGCGGGCGAACAACTACTCCAAGGACGATAAACAGCTCGCGCCCACCATCTCGGGAGGGCGGAGCTTGCACGAATATTTGATAGAGCAGCTGGGTTATAAGCAGTTGGACGAGCGGGAGATGACGCTGGCGAAATTTCTTGTCGGGTCGATCGACGACGACGGCTATTTGCGCCGAGATTTGGATGCCGTGGCGGACGACATCTCGTTTATGATGGGCATCGAGACCGACGAGAACGAGTTGGAGCAGGTGCTTTACGTTATCCACGAGCTGGAGCCGGCGGGTATCGGGGCGAGGGATTTGCAGGAGTGTTTGGTGTTGCAGTTGGAGAGCTTGTCGGGCGATAGTCGCGAGAGGCAGCTGGCTATGAGGGTGTTGACGCACAGCTTCGACGAGTTCACCAAGAAACATTTCGACAAACTGATGTTGCGGCTGGGTGTCGATGAACAGACCTTCCGCGGGGTGTTGGAGGAGATTATGCACTTGTCGCCGCGACCGGGCAATTTGTACACCGAAGGGAGTGACGGGGCGGTTCCTTATGTCACGCCCGATTTTTTGCTCGATGTTCAGGGCGGCGAGTTCTTTTTGAAGCTCAATTCGTGGAATATTCCCGAGGTTAGGGTCAATCGGCGGTACATCGAGATGCTGAGGGCGATGCAGGGAAACAAGAACCTGAGCGAAGGCGAAAAGGAGACCCAACAGTTTGTCAAGGGCAAGATAGAGTCGGCAAAGTGGTTCATCCAGGCCATCCGGCAGCGGCACGACACGCTGATGAGAACGATGACCGAAATTCTGGATTATCAGAGGGCCTATTTTTTGTCGGGGGACAAGGCCGACCTGCGCCCGATGATTCTCAAAGATATTGCGGAGCGGACCGATTTGGATGTTTCGACCATTTCGCGGGTGGTCAATAGCAAGTATGTGCAGACGCCGTTCGGGATAATATTGCTCAAAGAGTTGTTCTCCGAGGCGATGCAAACCGAGGACGGGGGCGAGGTTTCGAGCCACGAGATTAAGCAGATTTTGACCCAGTGCATTGCGGGCGAGGATAAGCGACGCCCCATTAAGGACGAGACGCTGATGGAAATTTTGAACACCAAGGGTTATAAAATTGCGCGCCGCACGGTGGCCAAGTATCGCGAGATGTTGGGCATTCCCGTGGCGCGGTTGAGGAAAGAGTTATGATTAGGTATGTTGTTCGGGCGTTGAAGTACGCTGTGAAGCTGGCGGTGTTGCTGGCGGTTGTTTTCTTTTTGGTCAATCGCAATTTTTCGCTGTGGGATATGCTGCTTCACACCACGCGGGGGTTGATTTTTCTCTGTGCTGTTGTCGTGTGGGTGGCTGTTTATCCGTGGGTGGAGTATGTTTCCCGATGGATTGGCGGCACGTTTGCCGATAAGGGGGCGATTGTTCGGGCGTTGCACGCCGGAGGGATGACGCTGGTGAAGGAGGATGAGGACAGGATGGTTTTTCACGGCTATCTTCTGCGCAGGCTGTGGTGGCTGGGCGAGGAGACGGTTGTTATCACCCGGGGCGAGGGCGGCGGTTTGACCATCGAGGGGCCGCGCAAGTTCACTATGGAGGCACAGCAACGGATACCGGCTTATATTGAAAATGAGAAGAATTAAATATTGGGTGATCGCGCTGGCGGGTGTCGGCGTGATCGGTTTGGGCACCGCCGCTTATCGCGACGACTTTCGGTTGGGACAGAATATCGAGATGATGGTCAACGTGATGAGGGTTTTGTACCTTTATTATGTCGACCCGATAGATGCCGACGAGCTGGGCAAGAGTGCCGCGGCAGGGTTGGTGGGCGATCTGGACCCATACACCGAATTGATCCACGCCGACGAGAACGAGCAGTTCGAATTGATGACCACCGGCAAATATGGCGGCATCGGGGCGTTGATCCGTCAGCGGAACGACACCGTGTTTGTTGCCGAACCGTACCGTGGAACGCCCTCGGACAGGGCCGGACTCAAGATCGGGGATGCGTTCCTGAAAATCGGTGATAAAGACGCCATCGGCCTGACGACCAAGGGGGTGAGTGACGCGCTGAAGGGCGATCCGGGAACGAGTGTGGAGATAACGGTGCGAAAGTTGCAGACGGGCGCGGCGGAAACTTTGACCATTCAGCGGCAGGTCATCGAGTTGCCGTCGGTTCCCTATTTCGGGGTCGTGGGCGACAGTGTGGGCTATATCCACCACGCCGACTTCACCGAGGGCTCGGCCGACGAGGTGCGCAGGGCGTTTATGGCCCTCAAATCGCAGGGCATAAACAGGCTTATACTCGATTACCGCAGCAATGGCGGGGGGATTATGCAGGAGGCGGTGGCGGTTTTGGGCCTTTTTGTTCCACGTGGAACAGAGGTGCTGAGTATGCGCGGGCGCGGTGCGGGGATGAACAAGACCTATCGCACGGAGACCCAACCGATAGATACTCAGATTCCCATCGCCGTGTTGGTGGACGGGCGATCGGCGAGTGCTTCGGAGATAGTTGCGGGAGCGTTGCAGGATCTGGACCGGGGGGTACTCATCGGTCAGCGCACTTTCGGCAAGGGATTGGTGCAGAGCACGATGCCTGTCACAGGCGGATCGACGCTGAAAGTCACCACCGCAAAGTACTATATCCCCAGCGGGCGGTGTATTCAGGCGGTCGACTATTCCCACCAGAGGGACAGCATCGGGGTGAGGACCATTCCCGATTCGTTGATAAAAGAGTATCGCACGGCGGGGGGCCGACGGGTGTATGACGGCGGCGGGGTGATGCCCGACATCCGAACGGAGGCGGAGTACAACAGCCGGTTTGCCGTTGTGGTTTATGCCAAGGGTTTCGTGGACGATTTTGCGGATCGGTGGGGAGTGGCCAATGCGGGCAGGGATGTCGTGGCGACAGAGTTTAGGCTGACGGAGCAGGATTGGAACGACTTTGTGGCGTTCCTCAGTGACAAGGATTTGGGTTATCGTTCGGCGAGCGATGTTGCACTCGACAATTTGCGCCGCAACGCCGAGTATGAGCGGCGGATGACGGATGAGATTCGGGCCGAACTCGATAAGGTCGCCGGCCTGTTGACGGGAGATAATGCGGCCAACCTGAAACTTTACAGGACGGAGCTGGAGGAGATGTTGGAGAACGCCATAGTTTTGCGGCGATGCCATTCGGCTGGTGTTGCAGAGCACAATTTGCCCCGCGATCCGGAAGTTGCAAGGGCTCGCGGCGTGCTGTCGGATATTGCCGATTATCGCCGGATTTTGACCGAAAAGGACACGGACAGGAAATGAACAAGCGCAGCATTGCCGCTCTTTGGGTTGTGGTGATGGCACTGTCGATAGGGTCGCTGGCTATGGTTACCGGCCGGTTGCGGCAGCGCGAGGAGGACTATGTGAAGATGTGGGCCTACTCGATGGCGCGTGTCGGCGAGGGCGGGTACGACCAGCTCAGCGCGCTCATTCTGGACGAAGGGACGATACCTTTCATCATCATTTCGCCCGACGGAACGGTCGAAGAGTCGCACCTTATACCCCAGCGCGTATTGGAGAACAGGCGGTTGCTGGACCGAAAGATTTCGAAGCTGGTGGCCCTGAACGACTATCTGACCATCCACACGTGGGACGGCGGTCACCACTTGGTGTTTTACGGGCGGAGCAACACGCTCGTTTTTTTGACATTTTTTCCGGTCGTTCAGATCGTCGTATTCGGGTTTTTGCTTTGGCTGGGGGTGATGGTTTTCCGGTCGAACAAGGCCGGCGAGCAGAACCGCGTGTGGGCGGGGCTGGCCAAGGAGACCGCCCATCAGCTGGGTACGCCGACGAGCTCGCTGCTGGGCTGGATAGAGTACTTGAAGGGGCGCGGAGTGGAGAGCGAGGCGGTGGGCGAGATGGAGAAAGACCTGGCGCACCTGATGAAGGTGGTCGACAGGTTTTCGAAGATAGGCAGCGAGACGCCCCTCGAACCGGCCAACCTCAACGAGCTGGTGGGCGGTGCGGTTTTGTATTTTCGCAAGCGCATCCCGCGCAATGTGACGCTGGAATATAACGGGCTGGCGGTGGCTCCGGTGAGGGTGAGGATCAATCCCGCGCTGTTCGAGTGGGTGGTGGAAAATTTGATGAAGAACGCGCTCGACGCTTTGCAGGGTCAGGGGGCGATAGATGTGAGGCTGTGGAGTGACCGTAAATTTGCTTATATCGACGTGCGCGATACGGGCAAGGGGATCGTCAAGGCCAATTGGCGCAAGATTTTCGAACCCGGGTTCACCACCAAGACGCGCGGCTGGGGGCTGGGACTTTCGCTGAGCCGGCGGGTGGTGGAGGATTATCACGGGGGTCGGATTTGTGTGGCCGAGAGCGAGCCCGGACGCGGGACGTTGATGAGGGTGATGTTGAAACTATGTTAGAGGTCGGGTTGCAGATATTGACGTTGGTCACGGCGGGGTATTATTGCTTCGTGGTGCATTTTTTCCGGAGCGCGGAGCCCGACAATCGTGCCCTGCGGGAGCGGTATTCGAGGTTGGCGTTGATTTTGGCGGCGGTGACGGTGGGGCTCGGTGCGGCCAGGGCTTCGGGCGAGGTTGCGGCGTTGGGAGCGGGGGTGATTTGGGTGGGAGTGATGTATGTTCAGGTGATGTTTTTGCAGGCGGCGGGGGCTTTGACGCTTCACAGAGAGCTGGTTGTGGCGGTGGTGGAGGCCAAGAAGTGGGCTGTGGCAACGGGGGCGTTGGCGGGTGTTCCGGCGGTTTTGCTTTGGACGGGGGTTAATCCGGTGCGCGACCAGGTGCTGATGTATGTTGTTGGTTTTGAGGCGGTTGCGTTGTTTGTTTTGTTTTTGGTGCGGACTTTGCGGTTGTTTGTGAGGCAAAAAGTTTCGGTTTTAGTTTGGTTTTTGTACCTTTGCACCGTCGAAATAGCTCCGTTTGTCGCTATCGGGGTGTTCATTTTGGGTTATACTTCGCGTCCGGATGTCTAAGATAAAACATTTGTTGGTTTCGCAGCCCGCTCCGGCTGTGGTGGAGAAGTCTGCGTTTTTCGATTTGGGGGAGCGGTTCTCGCTCGCCATAGATTACCACCCTTTTATCCGTGTCGAGGGCGTCAGTGCCAAGGAATTTCGCGGCCAACGGGTCGATATTCTGAGCCACACCGCAATAATTTTTACCAATCGGGGAACCATCGACCATTTTTTCCGGATTTGCGAGGAGTCGCGGGTCGTGGTGCCCGACACGATGAAGTATCTGTGCTTCACCGAGGCGATCGCGCTCTACCTTCAGAAATATATCGTTTACCGCAAGCGCAAAATATCCTTTGCCGACGGCACGTTCAAGGGCTTTATGGAGCTCATCGTCAAGCATCAGGACGAGAAGCTGATGCTCGCCCTGACCGAACCGCACAAGCCCGAAATTCCGCAGACGCTGGAGAAGCTGAAGGTGAAATTCGATCGCGCGATTTTGGCGCACACCGTCTCCAACGATCTGGAAGGGATAGATTTGGAACGCTATCAGGTTATCGTGTTGTATAGTCCGTCGGATGTGAAGGCGTTGACGGACAGGTTCGGTTCCGAAAATTTGCCTCTCATCGCCACCTTCGGCGAGGGAACCACACGCAAGGCTTTGGAGGCGGGGTTGCAGGTGGCGACTATGGCTCCCACGCCCGCGGCACCCAGTATGGCCAAGGCGTTGGAGATATTCATCGGCGACTATAACGCCGGCAAAACGGCAACCAAAAAGATAGTCGTGAAGGCCGACAAGACGGCCGACGAGTTTGTCAAAGCCCACCAGCTCAGGGAGTTGCGCCGCAGCAAGGCCAAAAAAGCCCTTGCCGGAAAGAAATAGAGAGACCGTATTATGTTCAATTCCCTGTCCAGAGCCGAGCGGTTGCGGGGCGAGAAGCGCATCGCCGCACTTTTTGCCGACGGACGGTGGTGCTCGGCGGGAGTGGTGAGGTGCTGTTATGTTGTCGCATCGGGCGAACATTCGAACTCGCAGAGTTCGTCGTCTCACCCGCTGGGGGGGCGGGGTGAGACGAAAAATTTTCAACTTTCAACTGCCTCGGTTCTATTCTCAACCCCCAAGAAGACATTCAAACACGCCCACGACCGTAACCTGCTGAAACGCCGGATGAGGGAGAGCTATCGAACCAGGAAGCACGTGCTGGACGGTTTGCGGGTCGACATTGCCTTTATTTGCTCGCCCAGGATGCCCGAAACGGCTCCCAAACAGCCGCGCCCGAAGCCGGAGATCCCCGATTTTAAGACCATCGACAATGCTATCGAAAAGATTTTGGAACAGATTGTGGCGCGGGGCTAAGTGGCTGGTAGCCAGCCCATTGGTGGCATTGATAAAGGTCTATCAATTGGCCATTTCGCCGTTTTTCCCCCACTCGTGCCGCTTCACACCCACCTGTTCGGAGTATGGCATCGAAGCCCTCAAAAAATATGGGGCGTTGAAGGGCTCGTGGCTCACCATAAAACGTCTCGCCCGCTGTCACCCTCTGGGCGGAAGCGGCTTCGACCCCGTGCCCTAAACCTTCTTGCGCAAACGCCGCAAACACAAAAAACCCCACCCCAACGTTTGTCGGAGCGGGGCGAAAAAGCGTGAAAAGCTACAAAATGATGATATACACCAAATCTATCAACCCGAGGATAATAGCAGCGATACCCAACCGGCCCTGCAACGGCAACAACTTAGCCAGCACCTCGCCGCCCTTAGCCGCCGCCTTCTCGTTCTTCGACAGGGCATACTTCTGGATCAAGCCATAACCCAAAATGAAACCCAACCCCGCCAAAACCAGATCGACAGCCAACCACAGCACCCAAGTAAGGGGAGCATAACCCAACATTCCCAAATTGAGAACAAGACTAATGATCCCCCAAACACCCCACAAAGCACAAATCACCCCGAACCAGCCCTGATACGGAGCAACCTTGTCGAACAACTCCTTAGCATTAGGCTTCTTCTTCAACACCAGCGAAGGCACAGCCAACAAACCCAGCACGATCAACACAATTGCAAAAATCATAACATCAAAGGTTTTAAGTTAAAGTTAATAATGTCGCCCACAAATATAACAAAAATTTATTTACCCCGCAACGGGCGACTCCCAAAATAACTTTGGCACACACCTTGTTTCCACCGATGACCAAAACCGACATTAAAATAAAAAAGTCATGAAAAACGAAAAAACACACAAGACCGTTGCGTCGAAAGCGAGCGAACTGTTGAACAATCCTAAGACTCCCAAGGCGATTAAGAGCGTGGCCGGTTCGGCACTCACACAAACCCCCGACAAGGGTGGCAAAAAACGCAAAATGTGGTAATCAAAACCCCGTTTATGTCAAAGACTCACGGGGTTACGACGGAGGCCGGACAAATGACTGTCCGGCCTCTTACATTGAAACGATTTCGCGACAGAGGTCAAAATGGTATATCATCCACCTCATCTGCCGGCGCAAACTCCTCGTTGAACGGAGCTGGTTCGGCGGCACCCGCCACAGCACCCGGACCCTTCGAAGAGTGAGCCATCTTCCACGCCTTCACGTCGGTGTACCACCTGCCGTTATACTCGCGGCTCTCGATATTGACCGACACACTCACCGCGTCGCCCTCATTCAAAGATGCGGCATCGTCGGCCTTATCCCCGAAAAAGGTGACACATATCTTGCGGTTGAACTCTCCTGGCAGCTCGAAAACCACGTCCCTCTTCTTCCACGCGCCCTTCGTGCTGGTACCCGTAACCTCGGGCAACTTGCGAAAAACTACCCCCTCGAACTCCATTGTATCACTACTGGGCCGCCTCTTCGGCCGGAACAACCTCCAACAACTCTACCTCGAACTTCAAAGGCGAATTGGCGGGAATGCCCGGACGCTCCTGGGTACCGTAAGCCATTTCGGCGGGGATCCACAGGTTGATCTTGCCACCCTTGCCCACCAGCTTCAGCCCTTCGGTCCAACCGCGGATAACGCCGTTGAGCGGGAACGAGATGTTTTGGTTTTCGTCGAACACGCTCTCGTCTTTCAGCGTGCCCTTATAGTTCACAGTCACCTTGTCGGTATCCAGCGTGGCCCTCGTTGCCATATCGCCCGCTTCGACAATTTCATAAAGCAAACCGCTCTCGGTGCTCTGAATGTTGGAGTTTTCCTTCTTCAGCAGATCGAACCATTCGTTCTGTTCGGCCTTGGCAGCCTCGGCCTTTTGCGCCGGAACGCGCACCAGATAGTAGTTGTTCAAGAACGCCTGAGCCTCCTCGCGGGTCATCATCGTCTTGCCCTTCATACCGTCAGAAATAGCCGCCGCCAGCATATTGACGTTCAGCGTGCTGTCGAGCTGCTTGGCCCAAATACCAAAATCGACACCCACGGCGTACGCAACGGAGTCGGCCAGCGAGAACGACTTGATGTCCTTCATCCCCTTGCAGGAGATCATCGAAACAGCAGCCACAATGGCCACAAAAATTACCTTTTTCATCTTGATTTTTATAAGTTGGTTAAATTTTTAGACACCCAAATAACTCGGCAAAGGTAATAAAAATATTTAATATTCACGGCCTGTAAGCCCTCAATTCGCGCGCAAGATTGCGGTGATGGCCGTCGGTCACGCGATCCAACAGGGCGTGGAACCGCTCCGAGTGGTCGTGATGAACGGTGTGGCAAAGTTCGTGAAGCACCACATATTCGGCCAGATAGGTGGGTAATTTCAGAAGGGAAACCGACAAATTGATGTCGCCGCGCGCCGTACAACTGCCCCACCGACTGCGGGTCGCCCTCACCCTCACCGCGCCATAACTAAGTCCGTGTCTGGCCGCCAACCGAGCCACCATCTCGGGCAGCACCCGCTTGGCCTCGGCACGCTGAGCAGGACTGACCGGCTCGCGAGGCGGCTGGACGGGATATTTTCGCTCCATCTTTGTCCGTGCGGCGGCGACCCAATCGCACTTGGTTTCCAGAAATGCCAGAGCGCGACGCTGTGTCACCCAACCCGGGTACGACAGCCGCACCCGACCGTCGGGACGAACACTGAGAGTGATGCGCACCGACCGCGCCGTCGTCGACAGTGTCACTTCACCTATCTGTGGATGAATAATTGTCTTGGTCATTCTTTGCTTTTTTCGGCCCGCCCGACCCCCCTGCGGGCGGGGCCGAACGACTTTGGCTTCGCCCAACTCCTTCGCGCCTCGGGCAATTCCGAGCAAGCTCGATTGCCCCTCGGCTTGGCGTCGGGTCTACGAAAGTCGATTTTCCGCCTCACTAACCTTGTCGAACGCAAACTGAGCCAAAATGTTGTCCATCAGCGCGGCAATCTGCCCGTTCGCCGGATCGCCTATACTCCCCAAATGGGTGTGACGCACCTCCTTGGGCGGCGAAAAACAGCCGCTCTCGACCTCCATTCCCACTTGCTTGTAAGCATCGCGAAACGGCATCCCATCGAGAACCAACGCATTGACCGCCTCGACACTGAACAGATAGTCATACCTGGGGTCGTCCAAAATCTTCCTGTTCACACCCACGTGTTCCAACATAAACCGGACCATCGTCAGCACCTCTTTCAGATCGGCAAGCGCGGGAAAAAGCACCTCCTTCAACAACTGCAAATCGCGATTATAGCCCAGCGGAAGATTGGTCAGCAGCATCGAAACGGTGTTCGGTAACGCCTGCAACAGGTTGCACCGTCCGCGAATAATCTCCCACACATCGGGATTTTTCTTGTGAGGCATAATGCTGCTGCCCGTCGTGAGGCTGTCGGGATAGGAGATGAACCCAAAATTCTGGCTGAGAAACATCACATTGTCCGCCGCCAACCGACCCACGCTCGCCGCGATATTGGCAACCGCCTGACCGACGACGCGCTCGGTCTTGCCGCGACCCATCTGGGCATAAACAACATTATACGCCGGCGAATCGAAGCCCAACAACCGCGTGGTCATCTCCCTGTCGAGCGGAAACGACGACCCATAGCCCGCCGCCGAACCCAACGGATTGCGATTGACGATGCGCCAAGCGGCCAACACCGTCTGCAAATCGTCGGTCAAACTCTCGGCATAAGCCCCGAACCACAGCCCGAACGACGACGGCATCGCCACCTGAGCGTGAGTGTAGCCGGGCATCAACACATCGCGATGCCGCTCGCTAAGTGCCTGAAGGGTGTCGAAAAGTTCCTTAACCAGCCCGACAATCCCGACAATCTCCCTGCGCAGAAAAATCCGCAGATCGACCAGCACCTGATCGTTCCGCGACCGCCCGCTATGTATCTTTTTGCCCACATCGCCCAACTTTTCGGTCAACAGGAACTCCACCTGCGAATGAACATCCTCCACCCCCGAAGCGATAACAAATTTACCCTCACGAACCTGACGCAGAATAGCTTTCAGCTCCCTTTGCAGAGGCTCAAGTTCCTCCTGCTTCAAAAGTCCGACGGAGGCCAGCATCTGAGTGTGGGCCAAGCTGCCCAACACATCGGCCTCGGCCAGCAACACATCCAGCTCGCGGTCGCGCCCGACCGTAAAAGTGTCGACACGCGCGTCGGCATCACCGTTTTTCGACCACAATTTCATATAGCAATTCGATATATTTTTCCACACCGCGCTCCACCTCCCCCAGCTCCACATACTCGTCCGCTCCGTGAGAGCGCGCACTCTGCCCAGGGCCTATCTTTACACTCGGAACATCGGCCAGCACCACCTGATCGCTCGTCGTCAAGGACTCAAAAGTGGCGATACCCAACGCCTCGGCCGCCCCGACAAGCAAATGGTCGGGAGCAATAACACTCGACCGCAAATGCACCGACCGCGGAGCAACGTCGCTGTGGACATTGGCCCTGACCGCCGCCAACACCTCCTCGTTGCTCACTCCCCCAGGCACCCTCACATCGACCGTAAAACGGCACTCGGCCGGAACGACATTGTGCTGCGTCCCGGCACTGATCACGGTGGTCGTCATCCGCGCATCGGGATAGTTGCGAAGCCACTCTATGTCCCTGATGGCCAAATAGATAGCGTTCTCGCCCTCGTTCCTTGCGGCGTGTCCCGCACGGCCGTGAGCCACGCAATCGAGCACCATCAATCCGCGCTCGGCGGTGGCCATCTCCATCCCCGTCGGCTCGCCCACGATCGCCATCTCTATCGGTCCCAACTCGAGCAAAAGCATCCGCAAACCGCCCGCGCCGCTAATCTCCTCCTCCGCCACAAGGGCGAGTATCAAATTATATTTCAGCTCTTCGGAGTCGTAGAAGTGCAAAAACGCCGCCGTGAGCGCAACCACGCTCGCGCCCGCATCGTTCGCCCCCAAACCGAACAATTTGCCATCCTCGATGACAGCCCCGAACGGATCGCGCGTCCACCCCGCCGCCGGACGCACCGTGTCGTGATGGGAACAGAGCAAAACGGTCGGCTTGGCAGGATCGAAAAACTTGCTCCTGACCCAAACATTATTCCCGCTCCGCCGGACACCATAACCGCTCAAAAAACCGACCAGCAGATCGGCAGTCGCCCCCTCCTCGCGACTAAACGAGGGGGTGCGAACCAAAGCCTGCAACAATTCAACCACGTTGCCGAACGACCTCATAAAGCATCACCGCCGCCGCGGCACCAACGTTCAACGACCCGATCTTTCCTCTCAACGGAATAGCCACCTGGGCATCGCAAAGTTTGAGCACCTCCTTGGAAATGCCCGTATCCTCGCTTCCCAACACTATCACCGTCGGAACGGCAAAATCGTTGCTGTAAATGGATGTTTCCGACTTTTCCGAAGCCGCCACCACCCGATACCCCTCGGCCTGCAACAGTTTGAGGGTGTTGCGCACGCTCCCCACCCTCGCCACGGGGATGATGTTGAGCGCGCCTGCCGAAGCTTTCAGCGCGTCGGCATTGACTGGCGCGGCATTCTTCATCGGCACGACGAGACCGTGGGCTCCGGCGCACTCGGCCGTGCGAGCAATCGCCCCGAAATTTCGCACATCCGTCACCCCGTCGAAGACCACTATCAACCCCTTTGCACCATCGGGAACGGCACCCAGAATCTCGTCCACATCGGCATAGACGATAGCCGAAATTTGCGCCACGACACCCTGATGGTTCACGTCCCTGCGCTTCGTGAGCCTGTCCAACTTCTCGACCGGTACTTCTTGCAGGGCTATGCGCTGAGCCTTTGCCATTTCGCGCAATTCGCCCATCAGCACCCCGTCCGCGCCCTTCTTGATGTAAATTTTCTCTATTTGCCTGCCCGCCTCGATCGCCTCGATGACCGGCCGCAGACCAAAAACCAAATTATTCATTATCCAACAGTTCTAATGCTCGTTCAAGTGCCTCGTTTTCGTCGGGCACCTCTATATCGGGAATCACCCCGACGCCGACAAATGCGCGGCCATCGGGATAGGTGTCCTGTTTAGTACAAATTCCGGCACCTATTCCACCCACCAATTCCACCATCAACGGCTGACCAGTGCTACCATAAGAACGCCTGCCGATGGTGGTGATGTGAGACTGGTTGTCGATCATTATCAAAAAATCCTCGGCGGCGGAGGCTGTGGAATTCCCCATCAGTACCACAGTCGGGACCACTATCCGCTCGCTCGGGGGAACGTTCACCGTCCAAGTGTTATCCCCCAGATCGAGGTACAGCCCATCGCGGGCGGCAAGATAATTGCGCCTGTTTTCGGGCGAAGCGATAGTGTCGTTTGCCGAAACGAACTGTCCCCACGCCTTATATGCGGCGACGTTCTGGCGCGTACGCGATCGCGACATCAACAGCTCGGAGTCGGGAGTGAGATGTTCCAGAATCCTCGCACCGACAGACGTACTGCCCCCGCCATTTCCCCGCAGGTCGACAATCAAACCGCATGCACGGTGCAGTTCGGGCAACAGTTTCTCGAATTCGTCGACCGCACTGTCGTCCGCAAAGCTGTTTAGAACCACACGCGCCACATCACCGTGCCAATGCAGCTCGACCAATTCGTTCGAATATTCGATCTCCGGATAATCGTCGTACCCTTCCGGAAAGTCATAACTGTCTCCGCCGAAAGTGAGCCCCACCTGCGCAAAGGTTCCGTCGGGTTTGCGAACACCCAGCGTCAACTGCTGACCATAAATACCCCACGTGATTCTGTTCACACTCGTCGATCTTCTCTTGTAGTCGGTCGACTGGCTCACATAAGGCAACGTACATTTCTCGATATACTCCTCGACCGGCAGGCCGTTCACCTCCACTATTTCGCTCCTTACCGGCAGGATCAGAGCAAGATTTTTATTCACGCTGGTCACACATATCTTGCCGCCCAGCTCCTCGACATACACATATCCCTCCTTAAAAAGCCCGTTTCGCTCGGGCAGGAACACCGTGTCGGGATCTTCGGCAACAGTCTGATCGGGCGACGTTCCCGGACGATAGATGTAGGTGTGGCCGTCGTCGAGTAAGGCGCAAAAGCGTTGCAGCAGGCGATAGTATTCCCAATCGTTCTCGGTTTTCTGCACGATGGGGATGAGTGCCATATAGGTGCTGTCCCAAGCCGCACGGTCGATGCGGTCGAGGTAAACGAAGTTGTAGTTCACTTCTTGCCAAAATTTCGACAGACCGAATACTTTCTGCTCGGGCGTGAGAATGTTGGACGGCTCCTGCGCCTTTGCGGTCGATGCGAGAAGCAGGGCGGCCACTAAAATAAACAACCTATTCATCTTTCAACAATTCCAATTCATAGTTCAACTTCTCCCATTCGTGCATTTGGCGGGCAAGCTCCTTTTGCAACTCCGGATATTCATTATAATCGTGATTCTCGGCCAACGCCGCCTCCAACTCCACGATTTTTTGCTCCGCGGCAGCAATGGCACTCTCCAACTTCCGACGCGACTTGTCCGCCTCTTTTTTTCGCAGATAGTCCTCCTTGCTCGAACTTTTCGGAGCCTCTTTTCTCTCCTCCACGGCCTTCGTCTCCACCTCGGCCAGATTCTCCAGCTTGCGCTTCTCCAAAAAGTACCATATATCCCCAAGGTACTCCCGCACTCCCCCATCCCTGAACTCATAGACCTTGTCGACCAGCCCGTCCAAAAACTCGCGGTCGTGAGAAACCACCACCACAGTCCCGTCATAACGCATCAACGCCCGCTTCAAAATATCCTTCGAGCGCATGTCCATATGGTTGGTCGGTTCGTCCAACACCAGCAGGTTATACGGTTCCAACATCAGCCGCGCCATCGCCAGCCTACTCCGTTCGCCCCCGCTGAGCACCTTCACCTTCTTGTCCACATCCTCGCCGCGGAACAGAAAAGCCCCCAGAATATCCCTCAACCGCGTACGAATGTCGCCCACCGCTATCTTATCGAGGGTGTCGTAGACCGTCGCATTGCCCTCCATCAGGTCGTCCTGGTTTTGGGCATAATAGCCCGTTTTGACGGTCTGACCAACTCTCAACGACCCCTCCGAAAGGGGCACTTCGCCCACCAGCATCCGCGCAAAGGTGGTTTTGCCCTCGCCGTTGCGACCCACCAGCGCGATCTTATCGCCCCGCTCGATAGTGAAATCGGCACCCGAAAAGACGTGCTTGTCGCCGAAACTTTTGCCCACCTCCTTTACTTCGGCCACAATCTGCCCCGAGCGCGGCGCAGGCGGAAACTTAATGTTGAGCGTTGCGGTGTCCTCTTCGTCCACTTCCAGCCTTTCGAGCTTTTCGAGCTGCTTGACACGGCTCTGGACCTGGTTGCTTTTGGTCGGTTTATAGCGAAATTTAGCAATAAATTCCTCGGTCTTCTCGATCATTTTTTGCTGATTTTCGTACGCCGCCAGCTGCTGCTCCCGCCGCTCCTGGCGCAGGACAACATATTTTGAATACGGAACCTTATAATCGTACAACTTGCCCAGCGAAATTTCGACAGTGCGGTTGGTCACATTGTCGAGGAACGCGCGGTCGTGCGAAATCACCATCACCGCCCCCGGATAGTCCCTCAGATAGCCCTCCAGCCACTGGATACTCTCTATGTCGAGGTGGTTGGTGGGTTCGTCGAGCAGAAACACACTCGGCCGAGCCAACAACAACTTAGCCAGCTCTATCCTCATCCTCCACCCCCCGCTGAACTCCCGCGTCGGTCTTGAAAAATCGCTCCTCTTAAAACCCAGCCCCAACAGCGTTTTCTCAATATCGGCCTCGCGTGTTTCGCCGCCCAAAATGTGATAACGATCCTGGGCATCGGTCAGCCGCTGCAACAGAGCCGCATAACTGTCGCTCTCATAATCGGTTCTGACAAACAGCTGCTCGTTGATCCGGGCGATCTCGCTCTCCAACGCCAGCACTTCGCCGAACGCTTTTGCCGTCTCCTCGACCAGCGTGGTAGTGTCGGCCACCTTCATTTGCTGGGGCAGGTAGCCGATGGTTTCGCCCTCGCTCTTCGACACCACGCCCTGGGTCGGGATTTGTTCTCCCGTAACAATTTTGAGCAACGTGGTTTTTCCGGCCCCGTTTTTACCGACCAAACCGATTCTGTCGCGAGGATTGACCAGCAACGAGATGTCGCTGAACAGATCCCAACCCCCATAGCTGACCGTTATGTTGTCGACTGAAATCACTGAATTTCGTTGTCTATCTTTGCTATCATCTCGTCTATGTCTCCGATTATCTCGTCTATCCCTTCGAGGTCGGCAGTGAGTTGATATTGGTCGGCAACGTCATCCACATACGATCTCAAATGCGGGCTGTAAGTCATTCTTAAGACAAACGACTCCATCCGATTTTCGTAGGCTTTCCTAACTTGTACATCATGTTGGGCCATAATCTCCTCCCATCCGGCACTTTTCACGTTATAGAAAAACTCATCCATCATATTTTGATGAGACGTAAGCCCTGCATACAGATGTATCATCTCATACAACAGTTTGCTATTTTCAAGGGACTGAATCCGAGGCAAATTTTTCATCACCTCGAACGCAGTGGTGAAAAAATCATGACCGGTGGTGTTGTATAGTATCGATCCGTGCTCTTTCAGAGTGTCGATAGGAATAGCGCTCGGGTTGTCTATGTAGGGTTTAAGCGCTTTGGCGTGGCGGCGTTCGTTCAAAAAGTACTCTTTTTGCCTTTTCAACTGCAGTTTGTTATACTCCAGTTCTTCTCTCACTATCCCCAGAATGGCGTGTACTTCTTTTCGTTCGAAGTATTTTGTCAGTAGCGAACTTCCGCCGAACGTGATTACGATACCGGTCACCACCGTAGCCAGCTGGATGACGAAAGTCTCCATCCGCGTCATCGGTTTAGTTTTTCTTGTCTTTGTAGCCATAGTTTTACGCATTCAAAATTTTCTCTATCTCTGTTTCCGGATCGCTCGCCCCGAACACCGCCGCGCCCGCAACCAACACATCGGCCCCAGCAGCCCACAGCTCGCCCGCATTCGCCGCCGAGATCCCGCCATCCACTTCGATAAGCGTCCCCGGCGAAACACGACCAATAAGCTCACGCAACTCCCGAACCTTATCCAGCGACTCCGGAATGAAACTCTGCCCCCCGAACCCGGGCTCGACACTCATCACCAACACCACGTCCAACTCCGGCAAATATGGCTCTATCGCGCTCAAAGGCGTACCCGGCCGCAACGACAAACCAGTCATCGCCCCGCTCCCCCGAATCAAATCCAAACACCCCGCCACATCCTCCAACGCCTCGACGTGCACCGTCACCAGTCCCGCCCCCGCCTCGACAAACCGCCCGACATACTTTTGCGGGTCGACGATCATCAGGTGGACATCCAAAAACTTCGACGTGGCCTTTCGAATAGCCTTCATCACCGGAAACCCGAACGAAATGTTGGGCACGAACACCCCGTCCATCACGTCGATATGCACCCACGCGGCAGCACTCCTGTCCACCATCCGCGTATCGCGTTCCAAATTCCCGAAGTCCGCCGACAGCATCGAGGGCGATAAAATCTTTTTCATAATTTCGCAAAGATAATGTTTTTGGCTATCTTTGACAAATGATGACGACCGTTATAATTGCCGTTTTGGCGTGCACGAGTGTGGTTTTTCTGGTTCTTTGGCTCCACTCGCAATTCTCATTGAACCGTATGCAGACCCAGCGGCGCGAAAGCGACGAAGTGCACCGCTCTATGGAGCTGATACTCAAACCTTTTCGCGACAATCTGAGCGACTTCAAGCGGCGTGTGGAAGAGATATATTCCGACGAAAACCGCCAACAAGGCGCGCTGAAAAACGAATTGAAAAACCTGCTCGACCTCAACCGAAGCATCACCCAACAAACCACCGACCTGACCAACGCCCTGAAAGGACAAAGCAAAGTGCAAGGCGACTGGGGCGAAATGATCCTCGAACGGATGCTCGAAAGCAGCAACCTGCAACGGGGCGTCCACTATTTCGTTCAGGAGAACTTCAAAGATGCCGAAACGGGTGCCAACATGCGCCCCGACGTGGTGCTCACCCTGCCCGAAGGCAAACGCATCGTCATCGACAGCAAGGTTTCGCTGACGGCCTATGTCGCTCTGGCGGCGGCAAATGAGGAGAACGAGCGCACCCGTCTTGCGGCCGAGCACGTGGCCTCGCTAAGAAAGCACATCGCCGACCTGCACACCCGAAACTATCAATCGGTGGTCGAAAATTCGCCCGATTTCGTCATCCTGTTCGTCCCCTCCGAGCCCGCATTTCTGGCCGCAATGGGTGCCGAAAGTGCACTGTGGGCCGAAGCGTACAACAAGAAGGTCATCGTCAGCTCGCCCACCAACCTCTTTGCCCTTTTGAAGATAGTGGACGACCTGTGGAAGCGCGACAACCAGTCCAAAAACGCCCTCGAAATCGCCCGTCAGGGAGGTGCGCTGTACGACAAATTCGTCGGTTTCGTCTCGTCGCTGGAGGAGATAGGGCGCAATCTCGACCGCGCCCAAAAGAGTTACGACCAGGCCCTCGGCCAACTGCGCGACGGGCGCGGCAACCTAATCACGACCTCCGAAAAGATGCTCAAACTCGGTGCCCGCGCCTCCAAACGCCTGCCCCAAAATCTCATAGAAGAGGAAAATTGAAAAAGGCCGGGAAAAATCCGGCCTTTATTCTCGACTCCAAGCCCCCCCCTCTTTGCCCCCTCTTTGCCCCCTCTTTACTTCTTCGACTTCTTCATCATATCGTACGCCACCGGCGTTGCAACGAACACCGACGAATAGGTTCCCACGACGATCCCCACCAGCAACGCAAGGATAAACCCGCGAATGGTGGTCCCGCCGAAGAGGAAGATAGCCAAAAGTGTCACGATAGTCGTC
This sequence comes from Alistipes sp. UBA940, assembly GCA_002293425.1. Taxonomy (GTDB): domain Bacteria; phylum Bacteroidota; class Bacteroidia; order Bacteroidales; family Rikenellaceae; genus UBA940. Next base: position 56,437 of record DBDE01000004.1, read on the forward strand.
CCCGACGTGTTCAACGTTCTGCCCAACGTAGAGTTGACGGCCCCGTTGATGTTCTCGCGGACAGACCTCTTCGGATAAAGCGTATGGTACTCCCTGATGCGGTCGAAAATCACCACCGTGTCGTTGATCGAATAACCGATAATGGTCAAAATGGCGGCAATAAAGCTCTGGTCGATCTCCAACGCGAACGGGAACACTCCCCAAAACAGCGAAAACAGTCCGAACACCAAAATGGAGTTATGCGCCAGCGAAACCACCGCGCCCATACCCCACTGCCAACGGCGGAAGCGCATCAAAATATAGAGCCCGATGGCGATCAGCGAGAACACTATCGCAAACACCGCATTCCTCGTGATGTCCCTTGCCACGCTCGGCCCTACCTTGTCGCTCTGAATGATCCCGTACTCCACCCGTTGGGTCGAGGTAAACTCTTCCAGCGTCAGCGGAGTTTCGAACAGCGGCCCCACGGCCTCCCACAGCAGGCGATTCACCTCGCCCGTGGCTTCGTCGGTCTCCTCCTTAATAAGGTACTGGGTCAGAATTCGCTTATCGTACCCGCTCGTGCCATAAGTCTTAACCTCATAGCTCGACGTACCGTCGTCGGTCAACCCGTCGAACACTTCGCTCATTCGCTCCCTGACCGCATCGTCGCTCACCGGCCTGTCGAAGTGCACCACATAAGCGCGTCCACCCGAAAAATCGACCCCCATATTCAAGCCCCGAGTGGCCAAAGAGATAAAGGTGATAAGGATCAACGCCCCGCTGATGAAGTAGGAGTACTTGCGTTTCCCGACAAAATCGAAGTGGGTGTTGGTCAGGAACTTCTCGTTCCACTTCCTCGAAAAACTCACACTCTTGCCCTTCGAAACGCGCCTGTCGATCAACAACCGCGCAATGAAAATCGAGGTGAACAGCGAAGTGATGATCCCGATAATAAGGGTCGTCGCAAAACCCTGCACCGGTCCCGTCCCGAAAACAAACAGCACGATACCCGTGATGATAGTCGTAATATTGCCGTCGATAATGGCGGAATAAGCATTTCGATACCCCTCCACAATAGCCAGTCCGAGGCCCTTTCCGGCCCTGAGCTCCTCCTTTATACGTTCATAAATTATCACATTGGCATCGACCGCCATCCCCATCGTCAGCACTATACCGGCGATACCGGGCAGAGTAAGCACCGCGCCCACCGAAACCAGCACCCCGAAGAGCAGGAACAAATTGAGCACCAACGCAACCGAAGAGTAGAAACCGCCACGGTTATAGTATATGCACATATAGGCCAGCGTCACCAGAAACGCAATGAAGAACGACACCATCCCCGAGTTGATCGAATCGCGACCCAGGCTCGGGCCCACCACCTGGTCCTGAACGATGCGCGCCGGAGCGGGCAACTTACCCGACTCCAACACGTTGGCAAGGTCGGTCGCCTCCTCGATGGTGAACTGACCCGTGATGAGCGTCCGCCCACCCGGAATTTCGTTCTGAATGGTGGGCGCACTGTAAACATAACCGTCCAGGACGATAGCGACGCTCTTGCCCACATTGTCCCTTGTCAGGTTCTGCCACACGCGCGCACCCGCCGAGTTCATCGTCACGCTCACCTCGGCAAACGAACCGCTCTGGCCGAAACTGCCGTTCGCGCTCGTGATGACGCCTCCGTCCAACGGAGCCTTCCCGTCGCGCGTATCGGCCTTAATGGCGTACAGCGACAACATATTGTCACTCGGCTTCACATCCCACATCAACCGCAACTCGCGCGGCAACAGGGCCTTAACCGAAGGAATGGCCAGATATTTATTAACCGCCGCAGTATCCACCACAGCCGCCATCCCGACCCTCGGCCCGCGGAAATTACCTCCCACAGGCATCAACTTGGAGAACAAACCCTCTCCTCCCGCCGAAGCACTCCGCGCAACGGCATAAACATTGTCCACGCCCAAACTGTCGGTGGCAGGTGCATCTACAGCAGCATTCACCCTCGCCACCTCGGCATCGGCCGCCGCGAGCGCAAGATAAACCTCGTTATTGTCATAAGTCGTCCAAAACTCCAGCGACGCCGTGCCCTGCAACAGCTTGCGCACACGCTCGGGCTCCTTAACCCCCGGAAGCTCGATCAGCACGCGCCCGTTGTCCAGCTTCTGGATATTGGGGTTGGCAACCCCGAAGCGGTCGATACGGTTACGAAGTACGTTGAACGAGTTGCTGATAGCCCCCTCGGTCTGATTCCGCAGAACGGCTATCACCTCGCTGTCGGTGCTGGTCGGATTGATCACCTCTTTCAGGTCGGGCGTATTGAAGATGTGGGCCAACGGACTTCCGCCGCTCAACCGGCTATAAGCGCGGGCAAACAACCCGATAAAGTCGTCGCTCGAACTGTCGAGCTGCCCCGCCGCCTCGCTCAACGCCTGGTTGAAGATCGGGTCGGCACTGTTGTTGGCCATCGCCCTCACCACATCCTGCACCGAGATCTGCATCATCACGTTCATCCCCCCTTTCAGGTCGAGCCCCAGATTGATCTCCCGTTCCTGGGCCTGACGGTAGGTAAACCCGAGATAGATGGGTTCGTTGGCCAAACTGTCGAGATATTTCTGACGCGCTTTTTCAGGGTCGGAAGAGCCGGCGGCATACTCGGTCGCCCTTTTTTCGGTAAGTTTGGTCGCCACGGTAAACGACAGCGAATAGGCGCACGCCAGCACGAATAGCACCGTGATGAGCCTTATAAAGCCTTTGTTTTGCATATAGTTGGTTTTTTATTTTGTTTACGGTCCGGATATATAGGACGCAAAAGTAATAATAAATTACGAATTACGAGTTACGAATTACGAATTTTTGTTCGACTGACACGGCAACTGACAGAATGGCAGTATCTAACGGCTGGCACGGGCTTTGATAGAAAATAGCACACAGAAAATCAAAATAAATCATATAACATTATGGGAAAAATTATTGGTATAGACTTGGGCACAACTAATTCGTGTGTGGCCGTTATGGAGGGCTCGGAGCCCGTCGTGATCCAAAACAGCGAGGGGCACCGCACCACCCCCTCCATCGTCGCATTCACCGACGGCGGCGAACGAAAAGTGGGCGAACCGGCCAAGCGGCAAGCCATCACCAATCCGGAGCGCACCATCTTCTCCATCAAGCGATTTATGGGTGAAACCTACGATCAGGTCAAAGGCGACATCGACCGCGTGCCGTACAAAGTGGTGAAGGGAGCCAACAACACTCCGCGCGTAGAGGTCGACGGACGGGAATATACGCCCCAGGAGATTTCGGCAATGATACTCCAAAAGATGAAAAAGACCGCCGAAGACTATCTGGGTACCTCGGTAACCGAGGCCGTCATCACCGTTCCCGCATATTTCAGCGACTCGCAGCGACAGGCGACCAAAGAAGCGGGCGAGATTGCCGGTCTGAAGGTCAGCCGAATCATCAACGAGCCCACCGCCGCAGCGTTGGCATACGGGTTGGACAAGGCCCAGGGCGACAAAAAGATCGCCGTCTACGACCTCGGGGGCGGTACGTTCGACATCTCCATCCTCGAACTGGGCGACGGAGTTTTCGAAGTGAAATCGACCAACGGNNACCAACGGCGACACCCACCTCGGGGGCGACGACTTCGACCACGTCATCATCGACTTCCTGGCAGGAGTGTTCGAAACGGAGCATAAGGTCGATCTGCGCAAAGACCCGATGGCGTTGCAAAGGCTGAAAGAAGCTGCCGAAAAGGCCAAGATCGAGCTTTCGAGCACCACTTCGACCGAGGTGAACCTGCCCTATATCGCGCCCGTCAACGGCACTCCCCAGCACCTGGTGGTAACTTTGACGCGAGCCAAATTCGAGCAACTGGCCGACAACCTCATTAAAAGGAGTGTCGCGCCGTGCGAAAAAGCCCTGAAAGATGCCGGTTTGAAAGCGAGCGACATCGACGAGGTGTTGTTGGTGGGCGGTTCGACCCGTATTCCTGCCATTCAAACCAAGGTGCAGGAGATTTTCGGCAAAGCTCCCAGCAAAGGGGTCAATCCCGACGAAGTGGTGGCCATCGGTGCCGCTATTCAAGGCGGCGTGCTGACGGGCGAAGTGAAGGATGTGTTGCTGTTGGACGTGACCCCGCTGTCGCTGGGTATCGAGACTCTGGGCGGGGTGTTCACCCGTCTTATCGACGCCAACACCACCATTCCGACCCGCAAAAGCGAAACCTTCTCGACCGCCGCCGACAACCAGCCGAGCGTGCAAATAAACATTTTGCAGGGTGAAAGGCCAATGGCGCGCGACAATAAGAGCATCGGACAGTTCCACCTCGACGGCATTCCGGCGGCTCCACGCGGTGTTCCGCAGGTCGAAGTTACTTTCGACATCGACGCCAACGGTATTCTGAACGTTTCGGCCAAAGATAAAGGCACGGGCAAAGAGCAAAAAATCCGCATCGAAGCGTCGAGCGGCCTGACGGACGAGGAGATCGAACGGATGCGCAACGAAGCCAAAGCCAACGAAGCCGCCGACAAGGCCGAGCGCGAAAAGGTGGATAAGGTCAATGCGGCCGACGCGATGATTTTCAGCACCGAAAAGCAGCTTTCCGAGTATGGCGACAAGGTTCCGGCGGAGAAAAAGTCGGCTATCGAGGCGGCTTTGGAGTCGTTGAAGGAGGCGCATAAGGCTCAGAATGTGGAGGACATCGACCGCTTTAGCAAGCAGTTGAACGACGCTTGGCAGGCTGCGAGCGAGGATATGTATAAGGCTCAGCAGTCTTCGGGCGAAGCGGGTTCTGCGGGGAGTGGCGGTGCTTCGGAGGGTGGCGGCGGGGCGTCGTCGGGCTCCGGCGACAACGTCACCGACGTCGACTTCGAGGAGGTGAAGTAACAACAGGGCGGGCTCACAAGGGCCCGCCTTTTTTATTTGCATATCTCGAAAAGTTTGTTTAATTTCGTACCACGATACAAGCCAAACTTAAAAACACATATAATTATGGTTATCACTTTCAATGAGCTCCGGAGGATCAAAGATCGTCTCCCCAGCGGATCTTCCAAGAAAATTGCAGACGAACTGGGTATAGATGTCGACACCGTCAGGAACTATTTCGGCGGAAAACATTTCGAATCGGGCGAAAGCGCCGGAATCCACATCGAAAAAGGGCCCGACGGAGGAGTGGTCACTCTGAGCGACACCGCCATTCTGGATGCCGCAATGAGAATACTAAACGATAAAGTATAGCCGTTTTCAACTTTTTTTGCAACACAGCCATAAAGCCGTTCGCAGGAACGGCTCGGTGCCTTATGTGCGGATGAGACGGGGTTTCAGCGAGTGGTAGAGTTTGATCTCATTATTACTAACAAACTTGATACCCAAGTGTCCAAGTTTTGTTTTCAATAAAAGTTGGTTATCTTTAAATATTGCAAAAGCGTTCAGGGCTATAAGCGATAAGCAGTTTGAAATCGAAATGACTAATTATACAGATCAATTTTTTCTTCCACCCGAATTATAAAAATCGCGACCGCAATCCACCTCTATTCGCTCATCTTCAGCGTCCCTTTCAGGTTGGTGAAGCTGCCGTCGGGCGAGGCGATGTTGGTGTAAGCAACACCCGCCCCATAGTCCTCGACGTGCACCACGTGGGTGTTGTCGCGCTCCGTCCAATAGACCATATAGACCCGCGGCGCAACCTCCACCGCCGTGTACTGAACCGTGTCGGTGATGGGACGCCCCTCGGCGCGCGGCTTCAGCCCCCGAAAAGTCATCGTGTGGTTGTCGGTGAAATCGAGTTCAAAAAGGTATTCGCCGCCAAAATCGACCTCCACCTTACGCCCTATCGCTTCGAACGCATCGACGGTTTTCCACGCCATCTCGCCCGTGAGCACCTTGGTCGTCATTTCGAGGTTGCTCTGCGCCGCCAACGACGGGTATCGCTTTTCCATCGCCGTTATCACCTCGGTGCTGCTTTTTTCGCTCTTCAACACCTTGTCGAGCTCGGTCAGATAACGTTTTGTGAAGCCGATGGGGTCGCTGCCGAGGGGTTCGTAGAAGTGCGCCGGAATCACCTTTTTCGGGTTGCTGGCCGCCATCGTGTCGAGTGCCGCGAGCCACTTTTCGCGGGCTTCGTTCGATTGACTGTCGGCCACCCAAAGGTGCTGATTATCAGTGAGATAGATGCCTCCGAGAACGGTTCGCGAGTCGGGTAGCCACAGCCACGAATGGGCTTCGTCGCCGGCGTTGCTGCAAATCTCGACCCTGTGTCGCCCTACCATAAAGTGGTCGGGCGCGAGGGCATCCGGAACGACGATTTTTTCGGGAGCATTTTCGCCGAGTTGCGGCGCCCAGATAGCCATTTTTTCATCTTTTGTCGCCCCGATCGTCCAGACGGTTTGCGGCGTGGCGAGGATTTTTGCGTCGGGAAAGGCGCGCGCTATCACGTCGAGCCCGAAATAGTAGTCGGGGTCGGAGTAACTGATGAAGATGGTGCGTAGCGGTTTGTCGATCTTGCGGATCTTTTCGACCAGCCTCAGGGCGTTGTCGCGACTGAATTGGGCGTCGACCAGGGCGAGCTCGGAGTCGGATTCGATGATGACGGATGCGACCTGAAAGATGGTCGGATTGGGGGACAGAAAGGTGTGTGTCCGTTGTGCCGAGGCTGTTCGCATAGCGATGAGGGCTCCGAGGAGCAGCATTAGGGGTTGTTTGAACTTTTTCATAACCCCTTTACAGACGCAAAAAACAGACCAGAACGAGCTTGATGGATATTACAGCCCCCCCCCCTTACAGACAGAAAGCGCGCAAGGTGCGCGCTTTTCAGTGCTCCCCCAGGGGCTCGAACCCTGGACCCCAACATTAAGAGTGTCGTGCTCTACCAACTGAGCTAGGGAAGCATTTTGGAGTTGCAAAAGTAAACAAAAACTTTTGCAACTCCAAAAAAATCTACAACTCCAACCTCATCTCACCGACATTCCACCCGTCGATCTGCAAAGTCAAACCAGCGGCCGAAACCCCCTCACAAGTCACAACACGTGTCTGGCCGGGCAGAATGTTCAAGTAATTATCTCCCCAGAACGCCCCGTGAGCCACATCACCATCCACAGTCAACAACTTCAACGACGTGAAAAACGCAATCACATCGCTCCCGTTCTCGATCGTCAGGGTCAATTTTCCTCCCTTAACCACCGGCGTAATCTCCAACTGCGCCCGCTCCAAACCGTTCAGCCAGCCGAAATCGGCATACGTTTTCATCGGCGTGTGAACCCACTCCGAGCTCTCCCAGTTGTAAACATCCTCGGTTTCGGAGAGCGCGTAGAAGTTTTCCGCCACCTGAGCCCCGCTGCGATCGAACAGTTGGAGCGCAACGAAACTCGCTCCAGGGTCGATCTCGGCAATTCTTTCCGACGAATTTGCGCGCGACGCAATGGTCAATTCCTGACTCAGAATGGGTTTCGAATCGGCACCGAACGTCCTCACGACAGCCGTGAACCCCGCCGCATCGGTGGGCAGTTCGTTGACAATGTAAATCCCCCTGTCCTTATAGCTGTACACCAACTGATGCGGTGCATTGGCCTTTTTCACGGCATAGTACGAAGCGGTCGGAACACCATAATAGTCGTACAACTGCCAATACATCGACGGCCAGGCCGAGTTCAACATCCACTGGATGATCCCCGTCGTGGCGGGCTTATTTGCCCGAAACGCCTCGAACATACTCTTGGTCGACTCATAAGCCGCCAGATCGGCCTTGCGCAAATATTCGTTCAGCGTAGTCGCCCCGCCATATTTCTTGTCTATGACGTCGTTCATTATCCTCATCGAGTTCATATCGGTGGTCGAGGTGGTGCAATGATAGTCCCAGCTCGGGCCCATCGGCCACAGTTCGTCCGCCGGAACAAACTTTTTTATCGACTCCAATACGGGCAACTGCGCCCCAGGCCCAGTCTCGGTGTTGAACCCATAGGCACCGCCCAGACGGGTGTCGATCCACCAATAGTTCGGCCCCACATATTCATACGGCCCATACATCTTCATCCCGCTGGGGCCAGTCACCTCGCTCGTCATAATCTTAGCCGACCCGACATAAGGACGTGTATCGAGTTCTTTCAAAATTTCGAGATAGTTGCGCTCCAACTCCGGCCGCGCCAACTTGTCGGAGCCTCCATACCACGCAATGATGGCCGGATGGTTCCTCAGCCACAACACCTGGTCGCGGAAATATCTCGTCACCAGCGCAATATCCTCGGGCGTGCGGATGCTCATAAAATCATCCTCGGGAGTGCCCAAATAGCCCTCCCACTCCCATTGGCAGCTCCAGCCGACCATCGCCAAAATGCCATAGCGGTCGCACAGGTCGTAAATGTTGTGATCGGTGCCCCAGATATTTTCAAACCGAATGGTGTTCAGCCCCATATCGCGCACCATCTTCACCTGGTGCTCATTGGTCTTGTGAGTGTCGCGCAGGAAGATGTCGTCCGTCCAGCCCGCACCCTTGATGAGCACCTTTTTACCGTTCAGCATATAGCCCTTGTGTCCCGCGTCGGTGAAATAGGTTTCGATTTCGCGGATCCCGAACTTCACCCGCTCGCTGTCCACCGTTTTTTTCTTCCTCTTCTCCCCCACCGTGAAGCTCATTTCGAGTTCATAGAGATTCGGTTCACCCATCCCCACGCTCCACCACAGGCGCGGATTCTGGAATCTGAGAGCCGGAACATCCTTTTCGGTGAAGGCCACGCGCTGCTTTTCGCCCGCGGCAAGCGTCACTTCCCTCTCAAATTGCACCTTGCCGATGTGGCCGTGAACCGTTCCCGTCACGCTCTCTCCCGAGTGGTTTTCCAAATATGTCTCGACGGTCAGGATCGCCTCGTCCAGCGTCCGGGTGTTCACGTCGGTCTTCACCCAGCTGTTTTTGAGCCGCACCCCATCGGTCACCCTAACAGTCACGGGGCGGAAAATCCCCATATTCTCATCCAGCGGCCGCGGATTCCAATCCACAAAACCGATGTTGGGTTCGCCGCTCCGGGCCCGGAAAACCTCCACTTTCAATTCGTTTTTTTCCTGAGCAAACTGGGTCACATCGAACTCCCAGCGACAAAAAGCACCGAACAGCTCATCCTTCGACGCCACCAGCCGACCGTTCAGCCACACATTGGCGCGATAGGTGATGCCGTCGAACGCCAGAAACACGCTCTTGCCGGCCAGGTCTTTCAGGTCGAAATTGGTGCTGTACACCCAACTGACATCGAACGGTGCGCGATCGGCTTTTTTATAGTTGGTTGCTTCGAGCAGATCGCCATAAAGACCGTTCGCCGTCAGCACTCCCATCACGGTCGACGGCACGGTGGCGGGATAGACTTCGCCTCCGGCGGACGACTGCAAGCTCCACCCTTTTTCCAGGTTTATCACCTCCTGAGCATTGCAAATGAAGAGTGAAGAATGAAGAATGAAGAATACCTGACGGGCGTAAGCCAATTCTTCATTCTTCACTCTTCATNNAAATAGTTTTTTCATAATTTATTAAGTAGTTTTGGTTGTTCTGTTGTTCTATTTCGCTCGGCCCACGCGCTTGCTTTGTCGGATGCGACTCTTCGCACCCGACTGCGCCTAAAAGCGCACGTAGCTAAACTCTTAGCTCTTAGTTCTTAGTTCTCAACTCACAAAACCAACGCCGCCGCCCCCAGAATGGCAATATCGGGATTATCCGAAACAGCGACCTTCAAATTCTTAACCGTTTCGGCATACTGAAACTCCCGCAAAACCGCCTCCATAGCATCGCCCCATAAATCCCAGGCACTCGCAATCCCGCCCCCGAAAACCACACACTGTGGATCATAAGCATACAACACCGCCCACATAAACCTCCCGACGTGAGCTCCATACTCCGCCCAAATCGCCCTCGCCGCCGCGTC
>DBDE01000011.1 GCA_002293425.1 Alistipes sp. UBA940
GCTCATCCCGTGAGCCAAGCGACAGCGAGAAGTTCTGCGTAGCTTAGTTCTTAGTTTTTAGCTCTTCCACCTCGCCTATCGCGCGGGGCAGGACGAAGCGGATGGCGTCGCCGTCGGCCTTCTTGTCGTGACGAATGGCTTTCATCAGCTCCCCACGCGGCAGATCGGTCTCGACGGGCAGGCCCCATTTTTTCAACAAACCCTCTATCCTCGCCGCCGTCGAAGGCTCCAGCAAGCCCCGCTCGACGCTCATCCGGCACGCTTCCACTATGCCTATCGACACCGCTTCGCCGTGGTTGAATTGCCGCGTGAGCTTCTCCACCGCGTGGCCGAAGGTGTGGCCCAGGTTCAGCTTTCGCCGCTCGCCCTGCTCCGTTTCGTCCCTCTCCACGATGCCGATCTTAACCTCCACCGCCGCACGTATCGCATTTATTAACAGCGACTTATCGGCGCGCAGATCGTGATTTTCGATCAGGGTGAACAGCGCGGCGTCGCCCACTATTGCGGCTTTGATCATTTCGGCCATTCCTGCGCGAAACTCCCGTTCGGGCAGCGTGTCGAGCAGGTCGACGTCGCTGAGAACGAAGAGGGGTTGGCGAAAGGTGCCGGCCATATTTTTGTATCCGCCGATGTTGACGCCGTTTTTGCCGCCCACGCTGGCGTCGATTTGCGCCAGAAGGGTGGTTGCCACGAAGCCGAAGTCGACCCCGCGCATGTAGGTCGCCGCCGCAAAACCGGCAATGTCGGTGACGATGCCGCCACCCACCCCGAGGATGAACACGCCGCGGTCGGCACCCGACTCGATGAGTTGTGAGTAGATTTTGCCCATCGTTTCGAGCGTCTTCTTCTCTTCGCTCGCCTCGACGATTATGCACTCGAACTGCCGAAAAGTGTCGCCGTAGAGGGCATAAACATTGGAATCGACAATCGCCACAACCCGCTTTCCTGCGGGCAGAAACTCATTCAGGCGCGGCAACAGACCCTGCCCGATAATCACATTTTTCACCATATTATAGGCGTTTTACCGTTTCGTTCGAGATATTCGTTGGCTTTGGAGAAGTGGCGGCAGCCGAAAAATCCGCTGTGTGCCGACAACGGTGAGGGGTGGGCGGCTTTCAGGATCAGGTTTTTGTCGGCCGGAACCCGTTCGCCTTTTCGCTGGGCAAATGCGCCCCACAGCATATAGACCACTCCCGTTCGGTGGCTCGAAATGGCGTCTACAATGGCGTCGGTGAAGGTTTGCCATCCTCTGTCGCTGTGTGAGTTGGGCTGGCCGCGCCGCACGGTCAGGCTGGCGTTGAGCAGCAGCACTCCCTGCTCGGCCCAACGGTCGAGGTTGCCGTTGGGGGCGGATAGCGGGGCGTTGGTGAAGGTTGCATCGTCGCCTCCCAGGGCACAGGGCATCCGTGTGGCTCCTATGTCGGCGGCTATTTCGCGGAAGATGTTGCGCAGAGAGGGCGGGAACATCACCCCTTCGGCGACGGAGAAGCACAGTCCGTTGGCTTGTCCGGGCCCGTGATAGGGGTCTTGGCCGATGATGACCACCTTCACATCGTCGGGCAGACATTTGTCGAGTGCTCGGAAGATATTTTTTGCGGCGGGGTAGACGGGTGGTCCGGTTCGGTTGGCTGCGGCGGTGTATTCGGCGCGCACGAAGTCGGTCAGGGCCTCGAAATAGGGCTTTGTGAACTCACCGGCCAGTAGCTCCTTCCACTCGGATGGCAGTTTAACGTTCATATTTCCTAAAAATATTTAACTAATTGTGGAACGTTGTCGAAAGAGCTCACGTAAGATGGCAACTCCCGATCTATACATTTTAACAGCTCGTAAATTGTATCTCTGGCGGCATTTGCTTGCGCAACGTCGACCTTGTCGTCGATAAGGCATATTGGCTCGTTGTGATATATCCTGTTTCGAAATTCCCGAATCAATATAAGTTTTTTACTCAACGTTTTACGATCGATATGTTTATCGCGAAATGCATGCGAGACACAGCCTTCGATCAGTTTATAGTGATGAACATCAAACAGGCTTGTCCAAAATCCGAAAGAGAGCTCTCCGATAATTTTTTCAGGTGTTATTGTTGCCTTCTCTTTCGCAATATTTTTTTCGGCGTTTTCTATCGAGTTTCTCAGAAAATATCCGGAACGCTCCAATTTAGGAGTGCTCATAAACCCCTTTTTTTGAGTTCTCATCCAATCGGATGTTTCAAAATAACGGGATAACTCGCGGTGGAGGGCATTTCTGAAAACGACTTCAAAGAGACTGAGCAATGGATAGAATCCCTGGGACAGTTTCATATTGGCACAATATAACTCGTGGCACAACTTTTGTTCGTTGTTACAGGCGTTGAGATAACGAGACCATCTCGGGGTTGATAAATGATATTCGAGTTTTGTATAATCCATTTATTTGGAGAATATAAATTTAGTAACTACCTTTGCACCGTACTACTTAGTAAAGCCTCTTTCCAGATCTACTGGTGGAAACGTAACTAAGCACCAAAATCGCCCTCGGCTTTGTCGGGGGCTTTTTTATTCACCATACATCCCCCGATATTTCGAATTGTCCAGTGCCGAGAAGGCAGGGCGGCGGGCGGGAGTGGGAAATTCGGTCGACGAAACCTCCGCCACGCGGCAATCCAGCCCCGCATCGGCAACTATCCGCCGCGCCCACTCTGCCCGACTCATAACCGGCCCGTCGCAAAAATGAAACAACCCGGCCTCCGAATTTGCGAGCAAATTCACGATCCCGAACCCTTCCCCGACCATTCGCACCAACCCCCGCGCCAAACTGTGCGCCTCGGTGGGTGTCCCGACCTGATCGGCCACGACGCGTATCTCTCCTTCCCGTGCTGCTTTTCGCCGGATGGCCGCCACGAAACCCGTCCCGTCGTCGCTCCACAGCCACGAAGTGCGCACCACCGCGCCGCGACATCCGCTCTCGAAAAATGCGCGCTCGCCCGCCAACTTGCTGTGGCCATAAAAGTTGACCGGCGCAGGAGTGTCGGTCTCGATGTACGGTCGCATAGTATCGCCCCCAAAGACATAGTCGGTCGAGATATGGATCACGGCGGCACGGGACTTCGCGGCGGCCTGCGCCAGATTCCGCACCCCGTCGCAATTGACCGCCACAGCCGCCTCGCGCTCGGTTTCGGCACGGTCGACGTCGGTAAACGCCGCGCAATTTATCACCACATCCGGCTGAGTGCGAGCAAAAAAATCCTCCACCTCCCCACGCGAAGTTATATCCAAATCGGCCTTAGACAAAAAATCCCAACCACCAGTAACCTCTCTCAACGCCCTTGCGAGCTGTCCGTCCGCTCCCGTAACAAAAATGTGCGCCATAATTGGCGTAAAGTTAGTAACTTTACAGCACAAAAAATCATACGAAAATGAAAAAACTGATTCTTGCCATCGCTTTGTTGACCTGTGTGAGTGCCGCTGCCCAGAGACGGGTGATACTTTTGATCGGCGACGGAATGGGCTTGGCGCAGGTTTCGGCGTTGATGCTGGCGGCGGGCGATGAACCCACCAGCTTCGAGCGCGCCACCACAGGCGGTTTTGTGAAGACCTCGTCGGCCGACAATCGCGTGACCGATTCGGCTGCCGCGGCCACGGCGTATGCTTCGGGCATCAAGACCAACAATACCTATTTGGGGGTCGATGCCGACGGACAGCCGCTCGAAACGATACTTGAAAAAGCCGAGGCGGCGGGTTTATCGACGGGTTTGGTGGCGACCACCTACCTCGAACACGCCACTCCCGGGGCGTTCTATGCCCACGTGCGCGATCGTGGTGAGCGGGAGGAGATTTCTCGCCAGCTTTCGCGGGCGGGCATCGAGTTTGCTCGGGGCGAGGTGGACGATTTGGCGGCGGCGACGCGCGAGGCTTTGGAGGTTTTGACGACGGATGACGATGGGTTTTTCCTGATGGTGGAGGGGTCGTTTATCGACAGCGCGGGTCACGGGGGCGACAGCGAGCGGTTGTTGGTCGAGATGAGTGGGTTCGAGCGGGCGGTTGGGGTTGCGTTCGATTATGCCGACCGCCATCCGGGGACGTTGGTTGTGGTGACGGCAGATCACGAGACGGGTGGGTTGACTATTCCGTCGGGCGATGAGAATTTTTTGCTTCCTGACAGCGGCATCGAGTTTCGCTGGTCGACGGGAGGGCATACGGGGGTGCTGGTTCCGTTGTTTGCTTATGGTTCGGGTGCGGAGGTTTTTGGAGGCGTGATGGACAACACCGCGGTTAACCATCGCCTGGAAGAGCACTTAACACTAAGAGCTAAGCGACGTCTAATTTTCAGCTCCCCCTGAGGGGGGTTGGGGGAGCTGACGGCCTCTAAGAGGCCGATTAGTTCAAAATTATCCTCTGCTCTTCATTCAGATAAAACACCCCGTCCCGCCAGAACCCGTGCCCGCTGAGCAACTCCCCGCCGTCACGAAAGCAAACATCGCGATAGGTTCCGTCCTCGGCAATCTCGATCCGCCATCGACCTGGTTCATAATCGTACATTCTGATCCATTCGCCTTCGACCAGATAATCGAATCCCAAAACATTGTAAGTCTTCATAACAAAAAAGGTGTGATTAACAATCTCCTGTTGTAGGCCTAAGGGAGCCCCGAATAGAAAGATTGCATCACACCCGAAGCCGCTGTGGCACAAATCGCACCACAGCAAACTCCGAGCCCCCGCAACCTTTTCTCCATTCAAAACATCGCCCCGAAGAGACGTCCCTTAGTTCACAACAGAAAAAAGTGTTGGTTACTCAATATGTCACTGCAAATATAACGATTTTTTTCGACTCCGCGTCTCGTCACTCGTCACTCGTAATTGTGTTGTTTGGTCCATTGCTCTTTACGCAGGGCGAATGCACCGGACGGAGAAACGACCGGGCTTAGAGTTATTGTTACCCGGGTAGACGCCCGTGCTGCTGAAGTACAGGTAGAAGGCGTAGGAGGTATTGGTCTGAGTAGATGACCAATAAAACCCGCTCGTGCTCCGATTGGAGCCGCCATTGGAGCCTGAAGCTGAGAAGAGTCCGGCGTAGCCGGAAATGAAGAATGAAGAGTGAAGAAAGAGGCTACGCGGCGCAAAAAACTTTTCACTTTTCGCTCTCGATCCGCGCCGCGATTTCAGCAAATTCCCCGGGCGAGAGCTGCAACCGCGGTCGCCGAAAATCGACATCCGCCTCGCTCTCGATCGGCACCAAATGGACGTGAACATGCGGCACCTCCAACCCCAAAACCACCACCGCAACCCTCTTGCAACCCGTCGCGCGCTCGATTTTCGCCGCCAAACGCTTGCAAAAAACCATCATCTCGCCCAACAAACCATCGTCCAGATCGAAAATGTAATCGACCTCCGCGCCCGCCGGAAACTTCGGCACCACCAGCGTGTGGCCCTTCGCAAGCGGCGCAATGTCCAGAAAAGCAAAAAATCGCTCGTCCTCGGCAACGCGATAGCTCGGAATCTCGCCGCGAATAATTTTTGTGAAAATCGTAGCCATAAACTGTGTGGTTTCAGAAATATTTCGGGGTCAGAACTTCGGACTCGATAACCGCTCTGCGCAGATCGAAGTCAAACGCAACAGCCTCATTATCAGCATATTGTGCAACCGGATCGGACGTTTCCGCCGCTTCGAATTTCCGGCGTGGGGCCTGTTCGGCGTTGTGCTCTTTTGCGTCGAGAGCCGCCGTTTCGAGCGAATAGCCCTCCAGCGGTTCCTCGTCGAACGTCTCTTCGATTTCGACAGTTTCACCCAGCTCGCCCAGCAGGTCGGCAAAGACAGAGCGCGGCTTCGTAACCGTCTGATTACCAGCCTTTTGCTGCTTCATTATAGCCGAAACGATGCCAATCGTCAGCACTGCTATGAAGAGTAAAATTTCGCCGATCCCTTCCATTTCACGTCGTGAATTTTATGGTAAAGGTACAAAAAAAACTATATCCCGCCCACCTCGATCACGCGTTTTGCGATTGCACCGATGGCGGCCGAGTCGTGCGAGACCATCACGATGGCCATCGTTTCGTTCAGTTTGCGGAGGATTTCGTACATTTCCTGTTCGAATTTCCGGTCGATAAAGGTCGCCGGCTCATCGAGGACGAGCAGTTCGGGCTCGCCTATCAACGCCCGACAAAGCAAAACCCGCTGCATTTGCCCGCCCGAAAGTTCCCCTATCGGACGCCTCGCAAGGTCGGTTATTTCGGTGATACTCAGCAAGTTATGGACTTTATCGAGGTCTTTTTTCGACAATCTTTCGGCACGTCCCTGCAGTCCCGAAAGCACGACCTCGTCGACCGTGATGGGAAATTTTCGGTCGAACAGATTTTGCTGCGGCAGGTAACCGATTTTTTGCGTTCGCCGCTCGACCGTCCCGCGAGTCGGCGTCAAAAGACCCACCAAAATCTTTATCAAAGTGGTTTTCCCGCCGCCGTTCGGACCCGTAACTCCCACAAAATCAGCACGTTGCACATCCAGCGAAATGCCCGAAACGACATCGCGCCCGTCGTACCCCGCCGCCACATCGCGCAGAGTTATAAGGGATGTGTTCATTGCTCCGTTCCGGCTATTAACTCGCTGATTTTCAATATGTTACCTATCACGTCGTAACCCAAAATATCTATCTCGACCGGTTCGGCCCCGATCTCCGCCGCAACCACCTCGACCATCGTCACCGGAAACTCGCGCTGGTAGAAAATTTTGGTTATTTTTTCGGATTTCGCAAGTTCCATCGTCTCTTGTAACTGCCTGACCGACAGCTCTTTACCGTCGATTTCGAGCGGAATTTGCCGCAACTCGTAATCGCGCGCAAAGTAGGTCAATCCGGGATGAAAAATCATAAAACTTCTGGCCGCTTCAGGCCTCGAAAACCTGACCGTCAACGTCTCGTCCAGCTCCGTCAACCGCTCCGTCAACCGCGCGTAACTCGCTGAGTATGAGGCACTATCGGGATAAATTTCGTAGATTTTCCGATACGCCGTCTGCGCCATTTTCAGCAACGCGCGCGGCGAAGTCCAAATGTGCGGATCGGCCCCGTGATGATGGTGATTATGATCGCCATTATCGTGCGTATCGTGCTGACTATCAATAAGTTGAATACCTTCGCTCAGATCCGCCATCCGTTCCGGACGAGCCAGTCGACCGACAAGTTCGCGCTCGAAATCGATCAGGCAGGTCGAAAAAATCAGCCGCGCATTTTCGGCCGCCTCCACCTGCGCGGGAGTGGGCTCGAAAGTCTCGGGCCCAGCACCCGCAGGCACCAGAACCGTCACCTCGAAATCGTCACCTACAATGCTCTCTATCAGCCATTTAAGTGGTTCGATACTCACCACTATCGCATCCTTCGAAGCCCCGTTTTCGCGCCCCGCACACCCCAAAAACAGCACCCCGATGAGTACCAAAATCGTCGTTTTCATACCACGAAGTTACAAAATTTTCGGCGATTTCGGCACTTTTTCACTCCGCCTCATCGGCCGAAAAAGCCATCGCATCGGTCACCACCAGCTGAAAACGGTCGTCGAAATAGCCCGCCACGCCCAGAATTTTGCCCTCGCCGCGAGGCAGCATCCGACGTGCAAAAGAGGCATAACGGCTGGTTCTCACGGCAAGCCTATTACCCTGACTATCAATAAGATAGCGGTCGGTCGCATAGGGAGATTCGTCATCCGTTTCGGCCCACGAGAGACCCTCTTCTTCGGGCGCAAAACGAACGCCGGACAGAAGAACAAAAGTGGAAATATCGCGCGCCGAAAGGTCGGAAATCGTCGACTCGCGCGGCACGATTTCGCCATAAAAAGTGGCGTCGACGGTGAGGTGTTCGGCCATTTCGATCTCCGTAAGTGGCTCAGTTTCAAAGGTTTGCATCGGCGCAGAACCCAATTGCAGCGTCCCGCCATAGCTCCCCAGCCACAGACCCTGACAGCGGATCGTGGCGCGGGTGTGGATCCGGAAATGTTTGAAAATTTCGTCCACGCCGAGCTTGATCTCGATACCGCCCGTGGCGTCTTCAACCACCAGCGTTTGGTAGAAATTGCCCTCGCGGTCGCTCGAAATGACGGTTCCGGTGATCAAAATATTGTCGCGAATCTGGGTCGGAGCACCGCTGTACAGCGTTTTCAGCGAGGCGATCGAGTGCTCTTCGTCGCCCGATTTGGGGACGACGCTCGGCTTTTTGCAACCGAAAAAAAGCGTCGCAAAAGTAAAAATCGCAACTACTAAAAGTTTAGTTTTCGGGGAAATCGATGTCATTTTCATCTCGAATTTTCAGCATAAAATGGTCGCGTCCGGCAGCACCTTTTCCGTAAAACAAAATGCCCGTCAGCGAACCTCGCGAACGCGGAACTTCGGCATCCGCAAACGACGCGTAACCGCTTGTCACACAGACGATTGAGTCTCCGCGTTCGGTGTAAAAAGCGACATATCCGTTCGCCGGTTCTGGCATCGCAACGGCCCATTTCGTGCCCCTCGGAACGTTGGTTCTCAGACCCGAAATCCGCACCAAACGGCCACAAAAATCGGTCGAAAATCGGCTCGGCGAAAGCTCGATCGGATCCACTTTTTCGACGCTCCGTTCGGCCGAAATCCACTGCCGGATCACCGCCGGATGGTAGAAATATCCGGTCGCAAAACGGCTGCCCGGCTCGGGCGGGAGACCCACCTGCATCGCCCCGTCGCGCCATCCGACCGCCAAACCGCGCGCCCGAACGGCGATCTGCTGCCCGGGGTGGTAGGTCGCATCGAGGTCGGGCATTCCGGCCATAATTTCGACCGCGCCCGTGCCGTCGTCGATGAAAAAAGTGTTGTAGAAATTGCCTGCGCGGTCGCTCGAAACGACTCGTCCGGTGAACGTAATGCCCTCATTTACAGTGAGTTGCGCGCCATCATAGTATTCCCGCAAATCGCCGATCGACACATTGGCCGACACCTCGGGGTCGTCGAAAACCGGAGCTTTCCAATCGGGCGAGCACGCCGCAAAAAAGAGAGCTAAAACAGGTGCTAACTTGCTCATAATCTGTAACTTACGCTTATGTTCCACGTCATCGGCCAGGCGTGGAGAAATTTTGCGGGAAAGGGCACCAGGGTCCGGTTGATGCCCGTGCCGACGCGCCGAATCCGCATTTGCTCATATCCGGAGTATAAAATGCTGTTACTCAACAAGTTACGCACTCCGCCCGCGACACGCAGATAACCTCGCCCGACCACCCAGCCTTTCGACAGCGAGAGGCTAATCGCCACAGCATCAGGCATTTGCGATTGCCGGAAAAATTCGTTCATAATTTCAGGCGCGGGGTTGATCCCGACGATGCGCGACGAGTGGTAGAGTGGGTTGATTTCGACGTGGCGGCCGCCCAAAAATTCGCCCGAAACGGAGGCGCGCCACCGCCGCCGATCGTAATATTCGAGCTCGACAGCACCCGCAATTTGCGGCAGTCCGGTTTTCAATCCGCTGATGTAACCAGTTATCTGTGAGGCAGTTACGTCGCCAGTTGCGTCGTCGTAAAGGGTGATTTCGGGTTCGGAGTTGTAGCGAAAATCGCCGATCGAGCCGCCGAGCCGCAGGGTGAGCGGGCGGGCCAACCGAACCTCCGCGCCGAGTTCGACACCGAAGCCAAGGCGCGAAATTCCGGCGACGACCATATCGGAAAATGTGCTCGAAAGGTCGTCGTAGTAGCGTCTGACGTCGGTTTCGCCGGTCGACGAGTTGACAAATCCGGCCACTTTCAGCCGCACCGCCTCGCCCGTGAAGGCCCACGCGAGTTCTGCCCCGTAGAGTCCCGATGGACGTAACTCGCTGACTGTCAGGTTGTTCTGTTCGGGCGAAAGGAACATATCGGCGGCAAATGGGGCTTGGGTCGCGGCCATCGCGGCTATGGAAAATGCGTGCCTGGCTGATGGGTTGTAAAACGCTGATAGTGAGACACTTGCGGTGGTGAAATCGACTTCGGCCGAGCGTCCGAACGACAGCGCACCCGGGAACAGCTCTTTTTCGTAAAAACCCTCGCGCCACAACCGCGAGTAGGTGATCGAAGCCGAGGCAACAACGCCGTAATTGCCTGTCTGCCAGTCTATTACGCCGAAAACCGAGGGCTTCATCCGAACGAACGAATAGTCGTAACCGAACCGTTCGCCGCGCCGAACCTGCCGCCCGGGATTGCGCAGGTCGTTCTCGTTGGGCGCGCCGGTGTGGTATTCGCCGTCGGTGTCGGTCACATATTGGTCGATGTTGGCCACCCATTCTGCCCCCAGAAGGTCGTCGGCAACCTTGAAAAAGCGGCTCTCGTCCAACCGCGCGCGAACTCCAAATTCCAACCGTAAGTCGTTAGTAATCAGAGTATTAATAGCGGCGGAGAAATGAATATCGCGCGCCTGTTCAACCTGCTCTTCGACGATGTAGGTCGCACGGCCGTCCGCCGAAAGGGTGTTGTTGTAGTAGAACGAATCCCAATCTAACTGCGTGACTGTCAGGTCGTTAGCCCTCCACGCATCGGCGATTGTTTCGGCGGCCGACCAGTCGGGAAAGAACGACGGCATCGAGCGATAATAGTCGGGCAACGGCGAGTGGGTGTCGTACCACGCCAACCGCGTACGCCCGTTACGACTATGGCGATAACCAGCTGTGACAGAGAGAGTTACGCGCTCCGAAAAGGGGACGACAAGCTCCAAAGCCCCGAAAATCTGGCGAACGCGATTGAGGCGCGAATTGCGCACGCGACCATTCTGCATACCCCACACGGGATTGTATAAATCATTGGCTGTCAGCGCGGTAGCCTCCTCGGTGACGGCCGTTCTCACGCCACGCTCCGAAACATTTGCCGCACCGAAAAGGGTCAATCGCGTTCCGCCGCGCCACTCCTTGCCCACCGAAAACAGCCCCCCGCCACCCTGTGAGCCCAATCCGTCGATGTGTCCGTCGCGCCCCATCTCACCCGTAGCCGCCAAAAGTGTGCGCCAACCGCCCTCGCCCACCGACGAAAACCGCACATCGGCACCGCCCTGCGAATACCTGTCACCCGACCGCAGCGAAACGTAAAAACCGCCCTCAGCTGGCACCAAAGCGTAGTTTTCGCCACGTCCCATCGCCCCGCCGACCATCGCCGGCACCCGCTCCGAAGCCAACCCGCCGCGCCGAGCCAGCGTTATCAGGCTCCAATCGGGATAGCCCGAAATGTTGTCCGTCAACTCCACGCCGCCCAGCGAAACGCGATAATGGCGGTCGTCCAGTCCCCGCTCACGATAGCGCACGGTGTTGAAACGATAGCGGGCAAAATCGCCGAAAACGTCCTTTGCGCCCCACGCCGGAGTGACAAAAACGCTCTCGTCGACCTCGAAATCGAACTCTTCGGGATAAAATTCGGTGTCGTAAGTCTGCGCCAGGCAGAACGAAGAATGAAAAATGAAGAATGAAGAGAGAAAAAGAAGCCTCCGGCTATAGAGTTTTTTCCAAAAAGCACCTATATACATTGCATCAATACCGAACAATTACCGGAGGCCAGTGCCCCCAGTTCGATATTGATGCCACAATTAGTTTGTCGGTGCTTTTTGGAAAGACAAAGGTAGGGAAAATTTGTCAATTTTCCATTATCTTTGCATCTATGCTTTTTTTGGCGAGTTACGATGTGGTTTTTACGGAGGTTCCGGGCGAGGTGACGCTTGCGTTGAACCTTGCGGGGTGCCCCAACCGTTGCGAGGGGTGCCACAGTCCCCATTTGCAACAGGAAGTGGGCGAGACTTTGGACGACGCGATGCTGGACGGGTTGCTTGCGCGGTATGGCGATTCGGTGACGTGTGTGGGGTTTATGGGGGGTGACGGCGATCCGGCGGCGGTGGCCAGGTTGGCGCGCGAGGTGCGGCGGCGGGGGTTGAAGGCGGCGTGGTATTCGGGTCGTCGGGAGCTGGCGGAGGGTGTTGATGCGGCCGATTTCGACTTCATTAAGTTGGGACCCTGGGTCGATGCGCTGGGGGGGTTAAGCGAACCGACCAGCAACCAACGCTTCTATCGTGTCGAAGCGGGGCAGCTGGTCGATTCGACCGAGTTGTTTAGAGGATGATCCTTTCGCCGCGGTAGAAGTCGAGGATTTTGACGGCGAACAGATAGTCGAACCGCGCTTGAGCGGCGTTGGAGCGGCTTTCGACCAACGCCGAGCCCGCCTGAGCAAACTCATAGGCCGTCGCTTTGCCCGCACCGTATCTCACCTCCATAGCGCGAAAAGCCTCCTCGGCCGCAACCAGAGCCTGATCTGTGGCCTCGAACCGTGCCCGAGCCGCAACGGCACTTTGCCAAGCCTGCTGAATCTCCTTGTAGAGCGCGAGCTTCACCTCGTCGAGTTGCAACGCCGAATTGCGCGCCTGCAATCGTGCCCCGCGAACGTTGTTGCGCGTCCGGTTGCCATTGAAAATCGGAATGCTGAGGTTCACGCCCACATTTTCGCCGTGTTTGTTGCGAAACTGCGACCCGAAATCCTCCTGAGTGATCTCCGAATCGAACATATAATAGTATCCGTCGCTCACCGACGCACCCAGCCTCAACGAGGGCCAATAACCCGCCTTGGCAACGGCCACACCGCGCTCGGCACTCTCCAACGAGAACTCCGCCTGCCTCACCTGGGGCTTGACGTCCAGCGCCGTGGCGTAGATCTCTTCCGCCGTGCGCAGTGGCACAAAGCCCACCTGGGTGTCGACATCGGCCACATCGAACCCTTCGGTCTGCGGCAAATTCAACGCTTGCGCAAGGTTCAGCAGAGACAATTCCAGATCGTTCTGCGCCCCCACCTCGCTGACGATGTTGCGGCCCAGCTGAGCCTCGATGTCGAGCAGCTGCGACGCCGCCACCTTACCCGTTTCCACCATCGCGCGGGTGTTTTCCACCTGCTGACGGGTCAGTTCGGTTTGGGTGCGATAGACCGCCAGCACCTCTTTTTTGAACAGCACGTCGAGATAGTATCCCGCCACGCCCAGTTCCACACTCTCCTTGACGCGTTCCAGCCCTGCGGCGGCGGCTTTCAGGTCGAGTTTGTCGGCCTTTACCTGGTTATTGATGCGGAAGCCTTCGAAGACGGTCACGTCTGCCGAGGCGTTCAGCGAGGTGTTCATCGACTTGTGGTCTTCGTAGGTGTTTTGCTCGCCGATGCTGCGGCCGAAGCTGAAGCTGTGGCCCAGACCTGCGTTGAGCGTCGGCAGACGACTGCTTCGGGTCGAATTGAGGCTGAGTTCCGCGCTTTCGACTTCGAGCTCGGTGCGTTGCACGTCGATGTTGTTCTCCACCGCATAGTCGATGCACTCGGCCAGCGTCCAGCTTTTCGGCTGGCCAGACAGAATGAAGAGTGAAGAGTGAAGAGTGAAGAAAGATATTAAAAATAATTTTTTCATAAAAATCCAATGAATTATGAACTTAATGCAATTCGCACCTAAAAAAACTCGCAATTCGTAACTCGTAATTCGTAATTTATCAGAAACCTATCCCTATTCCGACGGTGAAGGGTCGCAACTCCGGGCCGCGGTAATCGTCAAACAGGTCGCTCAAACCATAGCTGCCCCAGGCGTAGATATTGCGCCACCCGACACGGGCCGTCAGTCCGGCCTGAAAAAAGTTGGAGTAGGAGTTGCGCAGCTTCTCTTTCGGAAACTTGCTTTTGAAGTGCGAACCCACCATGAGGTCGGCATAGGCACCCGCGGCGATAAAGAAGTTGTGCGCCGGCCACACCTCCAACACCACCGGAACGTGAATGGCCACGGTGTTCAGTTTGCTCTTTTTCAGATCGTCGCTCGTGGCGATGGGGTGGAACATCCCGTCGACCTTGCCGATGCGGGTACTTTCGCGAAATACGTAGTCGTTCACCGACAGCCCGATGGCCGCCGAAATGCCGAACGAGTTGTCTTTCGAAATGCGGGTGCCGAAGGTGGCAATGTTGAAGTTGAAGCCCAGCGACCGCCCCATATCGAGGTCCATAAAGCCCTTCTCGCTCCTCGAATAGGCCGAATAGGCATCCACGCCCATTTCGCGCAGCCCGTTGAAACCCATCTCGAACAGCCCCAGCGTCGTACGATAGCGTCCGTCGTTCCTGCGGCGTTTCACCTCGTGGCGATAGTGATAGTAGAAATCGTCCTCGTCCCAGTCATCCCAATCGTCCCAACCCCACACGTCCCAATCGTTGGGGTCGTTGACGTCCACCCCCGCGATGCAAATCTGCGAACGCTGAGCCTGTGCTTCGCAAATGAAGAATGATGAAAGAAGAATGAAAAATATAATGCGCTTCATAAAATTAAACATTAATCATTAATCATTAAACATTAGTCATTATTTACTGACCTGATTTCCGCGAACCTTCTGGCCGGAGAGCAAGCCCTCCAAAACCTCGATGTCGATGCCGTTCGACAGGCCCGTCTTCACGTCGTGACGTTCGAAACGTTGCTCCAGCGTGTCCACCGCCAACCACACGTAGGTCGAATCGCCCGAAAAGGTCACCGTGCTCTCCGGAACCGTCACCACATCCAATGCACGCGACAACACGATCTCGGCATTGGCGCTGTACCCCGCGCGGATCATCACGCTGTCCGGAATGGTCGCCGCAGCCTTTATCTCGAACAGAATGGCCCCGTTCTCTTCCACCCCCTGAGGCGAAATGTACTCCAAATGGGCATCGAACGTTTGGTTTTCCACCGCACCGATGGTCAGCTTCACCGGCATTCCGGTGTGCACGCGCCCGACCTCCGTTTCGTCCACGTTGCCGATGAAGATAAGGTCACTCATATCGGCCACCGTGGCGATGGTCGTCCCCTCGTTGAAGGTGTTGGCATTGATCACCGACGTTCCCACCTTCACCGGAACATCGAGAATCATACCGGTGATTGTCGAGCGCACCGAGGTGTTGGCGATGTCACTCATACTCTTCGAAGCGCCGTCTCTGACGATTTCGAGGTTGTCCTGCGAATTTTGCAACTCCTCCGCCGCACTGCGATACTCCGCCTCGGAGTTGTCCATCTCCTCGCGCGAGATGACCCCCTGGCCGAACAGCTCCACCTGACGCTCATAAGCCGCTTTGGTTGCGGTGAGTGTAATCTGGGCCTGCCGCACCCGACTTTCGGCCGAGTTGAGCTGGTTCATATCGGGGATAACTTTCACCACCGCGATCACTTCGCCCTGCTGAACGAAGTCGCCCGCCTCCTTCCTCAAATCCGAAATGATGCCCTGTATCTGCGGCTTGATCATAATCTCGTCGCGGGGCGAAATGGTGCCCGTGGCCACCGAGGTATTCTCTATCGAGCCCACCTTGGCTTCCAAAATTTCATAGGTCACCTTCTTGGGCTGCGACTTGCGCCACAGGGCATAGAAACTGCCCAACACCACCAACCCCAGAAGAACAAACAGGAAAATTCTAAAAAACTTCTTCATAACAACTATAATTATTTAATCTATTTTTTCTACTCGTCCCTTATCGCATCTATCGCTTTTATCTTCAACGCCCGCCAGGCCGGCAACAACCCCGCTGCAACACCGCTCAGGATCAGCACCACCATTGCCGTCACCGCCAGCCCGAACGAAATGGCCGGATCGGTCGGCACGAACGTGGGGTCGAACACCACCACCTTTTCCACCACCAACGACACCGCCAACCCCAGCATCAACCCAATCATCCCCGCAATGGCCGTCAGCAAAAAGCTCTCTGACATAATCTGCACTATGATGTTCCACGGCTTGGCCCCGAGTGCCCGCCTCACCCCGATCTCGCGCATCCGCTCACGCACCGTCACCAACATAATGTTCGAAATGCCGATAATGCCGCTCATCAAGGCCCCCAGCCCCACCATCCACATCAAAAAGTTGATGCCCAGAAACAGCATATTGAACATATTGAACTGATGCTCGACATTCACACCTCCCACCGCCGGACCATCCGTCGGCGAAATGTCCTTTATCTCGCGAATAATCCTCTTAACCTCCGCCTCGGCATCGGTCGCCTTCACCCCTTTTTTCGACGTAACAGCCAAAAAATAGAACTCATCCCCGCGTCCAAAAAGTGTCTGATGAACGGTAAAAGGCAGCATCACCATCTCTTCCACCCGTCCGAAAATGCTCGCCGACGACACCGGCTCGACAACCCCGATCACCTGAAAATATATCCCATTGATGCGAATAAACTCGCCGATAGCGTTCTCGCCCGGATTAAACAGCGTCTCGTAAACCGTCTCGCCAATAACACACACCTTGCGGCGGCTCTCGATGTCGACCTCGTTAAGCATTCGACCCGCAACCATCCCCACCGTTTGGATCTTAAAGTATTCGGGATAAACACCATTCACCTGGTAACCGCCGCTCTTCACCCCCCTCACCACGCCCTTATCTCCCGTACGCATCTGTATGGCAGGCGAAATAATATCGGCCAACTGACTGCGCTCGCGAATCTTAGGCAGGTCCGACATCTGAAAACTCCACCAACGACCCTTACGATAACCCTTATAGGGCTCCGTCGTGCGGCCACTCCAAATAAAGACCGAGTTGGTGGCGAAACCATCCACCTGAGCTATAACATTCTGGGTGATGCGGTTGCCGATAGCCAGCAGGACTATCAACATAAACAGGCCCCAGAACACCCCGAACCCGGTGGCCACACTGCGAAACTTGTTCCGCGTGATGGTCGCCCAAATCTCGTGTAAACTATCTGTATCGAAAAACTTCATTTCACCCTGCTACATTATGGTTCGCAAAAACACTCTTGCCAAATCGCAGCGGCCGTTGCCGCCGTGTAAACTATCTGTATCGAAAAACTTCATTTCAATTCAATTTTTTAATCGGCTCGCATCGCCTCTATCGGTTTGATCCGCGTGGCGCGCAATGAGGGTATCAGCCCCGCCACGACCCCGCAAACGACCAGCAGCAGGAGGGCCGAGAACACAATCCCCAATCCCACCGTGGGATCTTTAAACATCGTCATCCCCTGACCGTTGTACCCGCCGGAATCGGAACCCACCGACCCTATCTGCCTCGCCACCACTTCCATAATGCCCACTCCGGCCATAATGCCCAGATAGCCCGCAACCGAAGTAATGAACACCGCCTCTATGATTACCGATTTGATGATCGACCACGGGCTGGCACCCAACGCCTTGCGAATGCCGATCTCGCGCGTGCGCTCCTTCACCGTCACCAACATAATATTAGCCACCCCGACCAGCCCCGCCATCAACGACGCAAACCCGATCACCCACAGGAAAATCTCCAGATAGCTGAACACATTCTGCATCTCCAACGAGCCTTTTGCATTGTTCCAAATATACATAGCCGAGCGGTCCGTCGGATCGAAGCCCAAATAGGGACCCAGCACCTCCCTCACCCGCTTCTCTAACGCATCGCCCTCCTCGATTGTGGTCACCGCGCCGGGCCTGATCGTGAACTCAATGCCGCTAACCCCCCAACCGCGATTGTACAACTTGTTGCCGACCGAGAACGGAATGGAGATCGAGGGATTATTGTTGGGCGACCACGGCGTATCCCAAACCCCGATAACCTGAAAAGCGATACCATCTATGACGATGTATTTCCCCAGCGGATCCTCTCCGTTCACGAACAGCGTCTCCTCCGTCGCTTTGCCTATCACCGCCACCTTGCGTTGCTGAGCCTCGTCGATGTCGTTCAGGAAGCGACCCTTGACGATTTCGAAATTCATTATTTCCGCCACCTCGGGCATCGCCGCCTCCAACATCCACGTGCCGTACTCCTCGCCGTAACTCACACTGGTCGTCGAACGCCAAATGTAACCGGTGAGGGCATCGACCTCGGGAACATTCTTGCGAACAAAATCGACCGTCCGGTTGTCGAAACGGATGCGGCGATTGGCCCGCAATCCCTTATAGGGCATCGAGGTCCAACCAGGGTTGAGGTACATCGTGTTGGTGGCCTGATTGCGCATATTGCTCTTCACCCCGTTCTGCAACCCGTTGCCCATAGCCAGCAACACGATGAGCATAAATATCCCCCACGCAACGGCAAAGCCCGTGAGAAACGTGCGCAACTTATTGCGCCGCATCGTCTCCAATATCTCACCTAAAAGATCGAACATCGCCTAAAATTCAATTACCGGATTAGCGTTCACCTCATCCTTCTCGATGATCCCGTCCCTTAAATATATAAGCCGGTTGGTCGCTCTGGCAACCGCACCCTCGTGGGTGACTATCAGCATCGTGATGCCCTCGCTCTTGTTCACCTCCCTCATCAGCTCCATCACCTCCCTCGAAGTGGTGGTGTCCAGGGCACCCGTCGGCTCGTCGGCCAGAATGATGCTCGGCCGCGAGATCAACGCCCGCGCAATGGCCACCCTCTGCTTTTGTCCGCCCGACAGCTCGCTGGGCAGATGGTTCGCGTGCTCGCCCAGCCCCAGCTTTTCGAGATACTCCATCGCCATCGCGTTGCGTTTCTTGCGCGCCACACCGTTATAGTAGAGCGGCAGGGCGACATTTTCCATCGCATTCTTATAGGAGATCAGGTTGAACGACTGGAAGATGAAGCCCACTTTGCGGTTGCGCAGTTCGGCCGAGGCGGTCTCGGAAAGATTCTTCACCAGCGTGTGGTCGAGGATGTACTTGCCCGAATCGTAGTTGTCCAAAATGCCGATCACGTTCAGCAGCGTCGACTTGCCCGATCCCGAGGCCCCCATAATGGAGAGGAACTCGCCTGCCTTGACGTCCAGGTCGATACCTTTCAAAACGTGGAGAGCATTGGGCTGCCCCAGGTTGTAGGTCTTGTTGAGATTGCGAATCTTGATCATTCGTATAAGTTTGTGTTTTGTGAAGTTAGACGTGCACCACTCCAAATGGTTACATCCGACGCCACAAAAGTACGAACAAAAATAATACTATGCAATACATATATCTATATTTTTCAAAATAATTTGATTTTGTTCTATTTTTACTAACTTTGCGGCATTGTAAACTTATCATAGATTATGAAACAGCTTATTTTACTTTTAGCCACCGCCGCAATCGTCAGCTGTAACTACAAAGGCGCCGACTCGGCATACAGGCAACCCGTACACGCATGGCACGAAGAAGAGACTAACGGCCAAACCGTCCGCACCGAATTCGAGTGGGCATACACCGGCGGAATGATCCGTCAGGTGGGCGAAACCAAAACCGAATTCGGATTCCCCATCTATGAGGACACCGAATATAAGTACGAAGGCCAAAAGATCACCTTCCTGAGGACCAACTATACTCCCTTCCCCTCGACCGAGACCCACGAACTGGTTTACAAAACCGCCACCGTGCAAGCCTCATACGAAGTAACCCGCACGGGCGAGGCCGATCCGTACCAGTGGATGAAGCGCGAGTTCGATTCGGCCAACCGCATCACCCGCGAAGAGGAGATGGACGGCGATGTACACACCCTGAAGACAGGCTACCTCTATTCCGAAGACGGTTCGGGCGGCGCAATAGTGGAGTACGACGAGTTGATAGAGCGTGGCGACGAAACGACCACCCGTAAAGTAACCGCAACTTATGCCGACAGCGAACGCAAGATGATCCGTATGCGTCAAACCCACGTGGCTCAGAAGCTGGTCGAATTGGAGTGGTGGTACTATAACGGCTCGCAGACCACCCGCTATGAGAGGTATGTTGGCGAGAACATCACGGTGACGGGTAGCCAGCTGAGCGGCGCGACGATGGCCGAAAAATGGGACGAATATACCTATCAGGGGAACAGCAACGTGGAGGTGATTTCGTACACCAAGTCGTTCTTCGGCACCGACGGCAGGACCGTTATTAGCCAGACCGAGATCCGCGACGCCTTCGAGCTGAGGGAGTTCGATATATAGAAATTTCGGAGCTTTTAGATATAGGTTTCCAGTAAGGTGCCGGAGCCGGTTATCGAGACACCGTTTTGATCCGCAGGGATTAGGACGGTGTCTCTGCTTTTCAGCTCGACGCCGCCGACCGTCACCTCTCCTGCGGTGCAGGTGTAGAGCACAAAGGAGTCGATGTGGGCAAGGTCGCGGGTGAGCGCCGTGGCAACGTTCAGCAGATTGACGGTGAAGTGGCTGTCCTCGACCAGCAAGGCCGCTTCGTCGGGCGGAGCGGATTGCGAGATGATGCGCGGCGGGGCGTCGAAAACTATCGCATCGCCCGCCAGCTCGGTGTGCAGTTCGCGCCCGCGGCCATAGTCGAAGATGCGATAGGTGATGTCGCTGGGTTGCTGGACCTCGACCAGTGAGATGCCGCCGCCCAGAGCGTGCACCGTGCCTGCCGGAACAAAGAACGCATCGCCCGCCTTCACGGGAATATAGTTCAACAGTTGCTCAACGGTTCCATCCTCCACGGCACGGACGTAGGCTTCGGGGGTAACCCCTTCCTTAAATCCGAGGGCTATTCTGGCATCGGGACGCGCCTCGATGATGTACCACATCTCGGTTTTACCGTATGCATTGTGTCGGCGGGCGGCCAGAGCGTCGTCGGGATGAACCTGAACGGAGAGCTGCTGGTCGGTGTCGATGACCTTGACAAGTAGCGGAAACTCGTCGCCGAAGCGCAGGTAGGGCTCGTCGCCGATGAGTTCGCCCATATATGTTTCGGTGAGCTCGCTGGGCGAGTTGCTTTTCAGAAAGCCCGAGCGGACCTTGGTTTCGTCGCCCCGCATTCCGGACACGACCCAGTTTTCGACCCCCCACGCGAGCTTTTTCACTCGCGGCGTGAATTGTAAAGGATAAAGCATAATAGTGCAAAAGTAGCACAATTTTTGTTTATCTTTGTGCTGTATGATCCGCAGAATAATAGATTTTTTGACCCACGGCATTTGGCACGTGGGCGAAAAGGAACTCTCGACCAGCCGCTGGTGGGCGGTGCGGCAACTCAGGGTGATTATCTACACCGCAAAAGGTTTCGGACGCCACGATACCGAGATACGCTCGGCCGCCCTGTCGTTCTTCACCATTATGTCGCTGGTGCCTGTTTTGGCCCTGATTTTTGTGGTCTTCAAGGGCTTCGGAATGGAGGAGGCGTTCAGCACCTATCTTTACGATCTGCTACCCAACTATACCGAGGTGGTCGATCAGATAGTTACCTTTATTAACAACCTTTTGGCGCGCACCCGTGGGGGCATTATGGCGATTAGTGCGTTCGGGGTGTTGCTGTGGGCGGTGATACAGGTGTTCGGCAACGTGGAGGGGGCGTTCAATAAGATTTGGGAGGTGAAGCGGTCGAGGTCGTTTGCGCGCAGGTTCAGCGTTTATATGGCCCTTGTTATTTTGGTGCCGATCCTGCTTTTGGCGGCTAATAGCGTTTATGTCGGGATTCGGCGGCGGGTTGAGGTTTTCACGGGAACGTTGGGGGCTGAGATTTTGTTCAGCGTTGCGGCGGCGGCCATTTTGGTGGTGATGTTTTCGCTGGTCTATTATGTGCTGCCCAACACCGACGTGAAGTTCAAGAACGCTTTGAAGGCGGGCATCGTGGCGGGAGTGTGTTTTTCGCTTTTTCAGGTTATTTACGTTTTTATTCAGGGCAACCTGAGCTCTTATAACGCCATTTACGGGACGTTTGCGGCCATTCCGTTGTTTCTGTTGTGGTTGCAGATCAGTTGGCAGATATTGCTTTTCGGTGGCGAGTTGTCGTTTGCGATGCAGAACATCGGCGAGTTCGAGATGGAACGGCGGGCGGCCCAGCCGAGGCGCAAGAATCTGCTCAGCCAGCTCACCGGCAAGGGGATTATTCGTGTGGCGGTGGTGGGCGACGGCAATGTGGCCGAGGTGCTGGGTCACGAGATTGCACGCGCCCACGGCATAAAGCTGGCGGGCAGTTGGTCGCGCAAACACGGCAGGCCCGATGTGCTGGTCGATGCCGATGTTTACATTCTGGCGGTGAGCGACGACGCGGTGGGTGAGGTTTCGCACACCCTGCCCTTTCCGCCCAATGCAGTGGTGGCGCACACCGCCGGATGCGTCGCAATGGAGCAGATTTCGGGGACAGTCGTCAATCGCGGTGTGATATATCCGTTGCAAACCTTCACCTGGGGCCGGCGGATCGACAATTTCCACCTCACACCCTTCTTTGTCGAGGGAGCGAACAGCTATGCCCTCGAAACGCTGCGGCAGGTGGCCGAGGCGTTGTCCGACAGCGTGACCGAGATGAACTCCGAGAAGCGACGCCACCTCCATCTGGCGGGCACGTTTGCCAACAACTTTTCGAACGCAATGCTGAGCCTGGGCGAAGAGATAGTGACGGACATCGGCCTGGGCTTCGATGCGTTGCGGCCCATCATTGCCGAGACATACACCAAAGCCCTCGCAATGCCCTCGCCGCGCGACGCCCAAACGGGTGCCGCATCGAGGGGCGACGAAGAGATTATGAAAAAACACCTGGCCATTCTGCGCGAAGAGCATCCCGAGCTGGTGGAGATATATAAGCGGGTGAGCGAACAAATATGGAAAATTTCAAAGAGAAGCTGACGGGGGTCGACACCTTCATCTTCGACGTGGACGGAGTGTTCACCGACGGAGTTATCGGCCTGCTGGAGGGTGGCGATTTTCTGAGGTTCTACCACGCCCGCGACGGTTATGCCGTCACCTATGCCATCAGCGAGGGGTACCGGATTTTTGTCATCACGGGGGGTCGTGGCGAACTTTTGGAGCAACGGTTCCGCAAGTTGAAGGTGAGCGGGGTGCAGGCAAATGTGGCCGATAAGTGTGCGGCTCTGCGGGAGCTGGTCGCGCGCGAGGGATTGGACCTGAAAAAGTGCATATATATGGGCGACGACATTCCCGATCTGGGGGTGATGCGGATGGTGGGTACGGCGGTTTGTCCGGCCGATGCGTGCCACGAGGTGCGGGATATCTCCGCCTATGTTTCGCGATATGAGGGCGGCAAGGGGTGCGTACGCGACATCATCGAGCAGGTATTGCGCGCGCAGGGGCGGTGGATGAAACATACAGTCGGAATGCACACGGTTTGATTTATGGCCTATAAGAAGAAGCATAA
This sequence comes from Alistipes sp. UBA940, assembly GCA_002293425.1. Lineage (GTDB taxonomy): Bacteria > Bacteroidota > Bacteroidia > Bacteroidales > Rikenellaceae > UBA940. Next base: position 22,960 of record DBDE01000011.1, read on the forward strand.
AGAATCGGAATTTTTGCCGACTCGTTTGCCGGCCCGAGAGGGTCAGCGGGTGGTGCGGGTCTATGTCGAGGGGTACGACGATGTGGCTTTCTGGCGCGGAGTGTTCGACGATTTCGAGAGCGACCGGGTTACTTTCGAGATTGCCGTTCCGCCGCGGCCCGACCTTGCTAAGGGCAAACGGGTGGTGATGGAGATGGTGCCCCGGAGTTCGCCCGCGTGGTTGCTGTGTGTCGACAGCGACTTCGACTTTCTGTTCGACGGCGGCACCGAGCAGAGCAAGCGGGTTCTCTCCTCTCCTTATGTGTTTCACACCTACACTTATTCGGCCGAGAACTATATTTGTTATGCGCCTGCGCTCAGGAACGTGTGTACCCGGGCGACGAAGAACGACGCCCGTATCTTCGATTTCGAGGCCTTTATGGAGGGCTATTCGCAGGTCATTTATCCTGCATTTGCGTGGTACGTCTATTCGGCTTTGCTGGGCGACGAGCACATTTTCAAGCTTATTGACTTCAAGAACACCGTTCGGCTGAACTATTTGGAAGTGGAGAACAACGGGCGGGACACTTTGGAGTGGTTGCGCACGAATGTCGAGAGGCGGGTGCGTTCGCTGTCCTCCCACCATCCCAGTCACAGCGAGCAGATACCCGACTTTTTGCGTCGGCTGAAGACACGTGGGGTGAGTGAACAGAACACTTATTTGTTTATGCACGGCCACACGTTGTTGGACAATGTGGTGATGCCGATGCTGAGCGCGGTGTGTGAGAAGTTGAAGGCGTTGAGCGAGAATAATATTACCACTTCGGCACAGCGTGGGGTTGCGTTGGGGAATGAGATGAGTAATTATCGCAATGCGTTGATGAATGTGCGGGACACGTTGATCTATAACCAGGACTATAAGGACTGCTTCCTCTACCGCCGCCTGCACGACGACATCGAGCGAATGCTAAAAAAATAGCCCGCTCTCAGGTAAGCGGGCCGGTTGATAAAATAAATCGTATTTTTATTCAACTTTTCTCCACTGTAAATTCATCGGAATATCAAACTCATTCTTGTTCCAACCCTTGAACCTAGCCCCATCCATTTGTTCTTTCGGACGTTTGTCAAGTTTCCACCGAGCTTTCGAGGGATCATTCTTATCTATCACAAATTCTCCGTCGCCTTTCGTTTCGCGTTCAAAGTCATTAAGGCTGAATTTCGCTGAGTGAGAACTTGGCAATCCCGGACTACCCCATACGGAGAACATCGCCACAGCACCTTCCGGTTTAATGTGTTTTACAACCACGCCATCTGTTTTATAGATCATCTCGCCGACTAAAACATCGACAAAATGTCCTTCCAGACCTGGATGAAATTTCTCTTGTGAAATAATCAATTCATACGTTTGGCTTCCGTGTTTTGCCTCCCATTTGCCGATGAACAACGCAGGGTCGTTCCTAAACCGGCTGGGATCCGTCACCTTTTCTTCTTCCTGTGCATTTATCGCCTGAATGGTTGTTAGACAAAAAAGCACGAGAATACTCATTAACCTGCTCATTATTCGACCTTTCTCCATTGCAAATTCATCGGAATATCGAAATCTTTTTTATTCAAATCCCTATTCATAGAACCAAGACCTGCACGTATTTTGTTCTCCGGATATTTTTTAAGTTTCCATTGAGCCTTTAGCAGATCATTCTTGTCGACAGAAAACTCCCCTTCTCCCCGAACCCTCCGATCCAGATCATCGAGAACAAAGTTTGCCAAGTGGGTGCTCCGAATATTAGAACCAAATATACTAAACATAGCCTTATGTCCATCTGGTTTAATATGACGCACAACTTCGCCATTTGTTTTGTAAATCAGTTCACCCACCAGAATGTCGGCATATAACCCGAGTTCCTGATTTACCTCAAATTTGTATTTTGATATGATTAACGTGTATGAATTATCGCCTTGGCTTGCTTCCCAAGTCCCGACAAACAATGATGGATCGTGCTTAAATGAGAAATCGGGATTGCCGTTTTTGTCTATTTGCGCCTGTGCAATTTGTATTACAGATACAAATGCAATTAAAATAAGTGTAATTCTTTTCATATTCTCCAATCTAAAAAAGTTATTTCAAACATCTAAATTGCGTCAACTTATTATTCATATTGACTCCCAGCTTGACAAATCCGTCACTATCTTTCTTCATGAGAGTCATACCTGTACCTGTGGCGTTCAAAAACCTAACAAAATTTGTTGTAACATCTGCGATTGACATATTTGAATTAATAAAACCTGCATACATAAACTCAAGAGCAGAATCAATTTGCCCGTTGCTACCATACATGTTATAGAACCTCCTATAAGTTGCCACATTACTAATTTGCAAAAAATATGTTCCACCATATGTGACGGTTCCCAAAGAAAAAGCATCGAGGTTGTTTATCCCTCCAATGGAATCCCAAAAGCCAGGAATCAGAATATCGCTTACAGAAAATATCGGTAAAGTACCATCGTTATAATGGGAATGAACGTGTCCGTCTATTTTATTATTTGAACTGGGATTCCAGTCTATCCCCGGATCGTTGGGTTCTCCATCATGGTTGATAAAGGTATACACCCCATTAGAATAGGTATATGCTCTGCCGGCTTCGTAGTTCGACGAGGTGAGAGATTGAAGAGAATTGAGCATATTGACAAATGTCGGATTACCCATTTTCAATACCATACTTTCGCATGGATCGGTCGGTTCGGTTGGCGGAACATAATTCTCATCGCGCTTGAAATTTGCCACAAACTCCATATTCAGGAAGACATCCGGAATGTTAATGGTCGAGGTGGATACGGTGGCCGTACCCGTCCAATTAACAAACGTATAGCCATCATTTGCCGATGCCGAAACCCTCGCCGAAGAGTGAGGAAGATAATTACCCCCTCCACTCACCGATCCTCCTGTCGGAGGATTAGCCGAAACTGTTACGACAAAATATCCATCCGGGTTTGGATTAACCTCTATTGCACCGTTATTACCTGTTCCTCCACTACCCGTACTGCCTCCACTTCCACCACCGCCTCCCGAAGGATTTCCGTGATTGCCGCTCGATTCATCCCACCATTCCGGCACGACCATACTCTCATCTTTATCCCTAACAACGATGACTGTAACCGGAGGTGAGAGGTGCGGATTGTCCCCGTCCGGCAACCCAAGAACAATAACCTCTTCGGGTTGGCCTCGCGTCAACAACCCTGCAGTCTCAGTCGTGCCATCCTTAGCACAACTCACCGCAAGGACGGCGAAAACAAAATAAATCAGTTTCCTCATAATTTTGGAAGGTTTAGTCAGTAAAAAGTCGGTAAATCCACTGTAAAGGTAAAAACTATTTTCGGGGAAAGCAAAAAGTTTCATACATTTGCACCGGATGGCGGCAAGGTTCAAATATGTGTTCGACAGGCGGGTGAGGCGGGTCACACTCATCACTCTTTCCGTCGTGGCATTAGCCATCGCCGCGCTATGGATATTCAGTTCCACCTACTATCTGCCCGCCTGGTTCAGCTCCGTAACCTTCGCACTGCTGGCCCTCGGCTCGCTCTCCATCCCCCGAAACGTCAAAGTCACCGACAACGCCATCGAAATCCGATGCCTGGTGGAGATGACCATCATTCCGTTCAACCACATAAAGGGAGTGGAACGGGTCGACATCTCCGATTATGGCCTGCTCGTTCCGGTCTTCGGCAGCCCTGGCGTGATGGGCTATTTCGGCTATTGGCTCTGCCTGGCCGACTGGACTTTTGTCAAGGTCTACGCCTCGCAACTCACCGAGCTGGTGGAGATAGAGGACATCTATGAACAGAAATTTCTGATCGGACTCAATGAGGCCGATAAGCTGATGGCGGAGGTCGAAAAACACTTATGACGAAACGGTACAATACGCTCATCATCAACCTGCTGCTTGCGGTGGTGGTGTGCTTGGTGGTGAACTTTTCGTATCTGCTGGCCATTCGCGAACAGAACAGCCGCGACGCCGAGGCTCCCCCGCGCTGGTTGCCCGAGGGCGAAGATGCACCCCATACCGGCACGTTGCACATTCACGCCGACGGTTATGGCTATATTTTGTGCGAGGGCGATGCCCACGTGGACAGTATTTATGTCGCCTCGCGGTTGGTTCGGCGGTTGTCGCTGTCGGAGGGCAACCGGTTGAAGGTGATTGCGCGCGATCCGGTTAATCCCGCCGCCAACCAATATATGTGGCGTGTGTTGGAGCTGGACGGCGAGCCGGTGGACTATGGCGCGCGGTTCGATTCGCCCGAGGGGCCTGCCGAAATGGTGACCGAGTTGGCGTTTTACCTGGTGTTGGCGTTTGTGATGCTTTGCCTGGTGACTATGGGGGCGGCGCGGAATACCTCTTTGAGATTCTATTTTTCGCGTTCGGCGATTGCGATAGGGGCGATGGCGGCGGTGGTTTGGCTGGTCATTCCGGGCAGAGTGGGGCCGATCGACCTTATGAAGTGTGCTTTCGTACTGGTTTTTGCTTTGCTATATGGGCGCACTTATCAATTGATCCGCAAGACCGAACAGCTCCACACCGAAAATCTGGCGGCACGGCTCAACACCCTTGTGGGGCAGATAAACCCCCATTTTCTGTTCAATTCGCTCAACTCTTTGTCGGCTTTGGTCAGAGAGGGACGGAGCGACGATGCGGTGAGATACATCGACCGGTTGAGCGACACTTTCCGTTACACCATCCAGAGCGAACCCAACGCCACGACCACTTTGGCGGCGGAGTTGGAGTTTGTCGAGGCGTACAAATATCTGTTGGAAGTGCGGTACGATGGCAAGTTTTTTGTCGACATAGCCGTCGAGCCTGAGAAGCTGGATTGGCAGTTGCCCACGTTCTCCATTCAGCCGTTGATGGAGAATGCAGTGAAGCACAACACCATTAGCCGCTCCAAGCCGTTGCGGATTTCCATCCGGACGGAGGGCGGTTGGCTGGTTGTTTCCAATCCCATCAATCCGAAGTTGGAGCCCGAGCGCGGCACCGGTATCGGGCTTGAGAACCTGGCCCATCGGTGGCAGCTGCTCACCGGCCGCAAGATCGAGATAACCAGCGACGGCCACGTGTTCGAGGTCAGGCTGCCGATCGGATAACTCCTTAAACAATTTTTCGTCAGAAGGGCGGTCAGACAACGCTCGTCGAAAAAAAACGAGCAGGGATAGTACACAAAGTACAGCCCTGCTCGTTTTTTAAGACAGCGGAAGTATCACCGCCATTATCACGGAAAATCAATACCCGAAGATCTCCTCCAGTGAAACCTTGCGAACAGGCCCGAGGGTTTTCAAGAACTCCTGGTCGAGATCGGCCGAGCGGCCCAAAATACTAAACGTATAATCGCGCCCACGAATCCACTTCTGCTGGAAAGCCGTCACATCACCCAACGTCATCGCGGGCAACTTCTCGAAAACATCCCTGCGGCGATCGTAATCCAACCCCATATCCTGGGCCTCGATCCACTCCCAAAGAATGCCCGCCTTGATGATGCGCTCGGTGCGCAACTCGGCCATCAAACTCTCCTTGGCGATAGCAAACGCCGCCTCGCTCTGGGGCATATTGTTGATGATGTCGTCGAACGCCAACGCCGCATCCTTCAACTTGTCGTTCTGTGTGGCAATGATCGCACCGTACATATAGGGTCGGTAGACCTTCATCGGCTGACTGAGAAACGCCTGCGCCATGTAGGCAAGGCCGCGAGCCTCGCGCATCTCCTGAAAGACGATGCTCGACATCCCACCCCCGAAGTAACTGTTGTAGAGCGCAACAGGTGCATCATTTTTCACATCGTACTTCTCCCCGCGATTGCTGCTCTGGAAATAGTAAATCTGCGCCGCATCATACTCGGCCAACAGCACACTGCTGCCATCGGTCACAGGATAAGGATACTCCACCTTACTCCCCACCGGAACAAGGGTTGCAACAATATCGTGACAATTCACAATATCCCTCAACACCTCTTTTTCGCTCTTCGGCCCATAGTAAAGGACCCTATGCTGTTGAGTGCGGAAGTTTTTCAGTTTGCCCAACAACTCCTCCGAAGTGATGGCCGCCAACTGCTCGTTGGTCAAAGTGGTACCCTTGATGTATTCGGGCCCGCGCTGAGCGTAGGTGAGCAAACGACTGAAATTCGCACTCTGATTCAACTTCGAATCGGCGCGCGACTTCATCATATCGCCCTTCAAGCCCTCCAAAATGGCCTCATTAGCCACTGCACCGTTCAGCAACTTTTCGGTCAATTCCATCGCGCGGGTCATATTCTCGCTCAGGCCCGAGATGGCAACGTGGGTACGATCTTCGGCCACACTGACCCTCCACGAGCAAGCGATGGCATAGAACTCGGCCGCCAACTGTTCGGCAGTCATGTCGGCCGTGCCCAGATACTCCAAATAACGCGAAGCGAGAGAGACAGTGGGATCGTTGTTGTTGCCCACCTCGAAAATATACTCCAACTCGAACAAATCCGTCGTCGTATTCTCCTTATACAACACCTCAACACCGCTCTTGCCCTTCAACCGGCTCATATCCTTGTCGAAATCGAGGAACACGGGCTCGATAGGCTCCACCTTCGAATTCTGGATCGCGGTCACGAACGCACTCGCCGCGTCGCGATTGGTCTGAATGGGGGTCAACGCCGGTTTCTCGATGGTGAGTTCGTTCGGGTCTTTGCCCTCGCGCTTATACACCACGGCATAGTTGTCGTCCCTGAACCTCTCGCGGGCAAACTTCACCACCTGCTCTTTGGTTATTTTGCCGATGCGATCGAGCTGGGTAACCATCTTTTCCCACGGAATATCCTCGATGAACGAGGTGACGAACGCATCGGCGCGCCCGCCGTTGCTGTCGTAATATCTCTGCTGCTGAGCCTTATAGTTGTTCACCGTCGCCGTGATGAGCTTTTCGTCAAAATCGCCCTTGCGCAACTTGTCCACCTGGGCGATCAACAATTCCCTCACCTGGTCCAACGTCTGGCCCTCCTTGGGACGGCCCTGCATAAGCAACATCCCGTGGTCGGCAAAGTTATAATAGAACCCATAAGCACTGAGCACCTTCTGCTGCTGAACCAGATCGAGGTCCACCAAGCCGGCCTGACCGTTGTAGAGGATGCCCGACAGGATGTTCATAATATCGGCATCGTCCGAGTTCGAGCCGCCCGTACGCCAGGCCACCGTCACATTCTCGGCATCCAGACCCACGACTTCGCTCACGATAGGCTGGTGGATCGTCGGCAGGGCGCGGCCGATATTGGTCGGCAGGTTCTTGTTGGGCTTCATTCCGCCGAAATACTTGTCCACCAAAGCGATGGTTTCGTCCATATCGAAGTCGCCCGACATACAAACCGCCATATTGTTGGGCACATACCACGTCGCGTGATAGTTCCGCACGTTGGTTATCGAGGGATTTTTCAGGTGTTCCTGAGTTCCCAGCACAGTCTGCGTGCCGTAGGGATGGGTGGGGAACAGAGTGCTCAACGTTCTCTCCAACACCTTGCGGCCGTCGCTGGTCAGGCTCATATTCTTCTCCTCATAGATGGTCTCCAACTCGGTGTGGAAACCGCGGATAACGGGATTTTGGAACCTGTCCGACTGGATTTTCAGATAGTTTTCGACCTGGTTCGAGGGGATGTCCTCCACGTAGACCGTCTGGTCGTAACCGGTGTAGGCGTTGGTTCCGCTGGCACCGATGGCCGCCATCAACTTGTCGTACTCGTTGGGGATGGCATAGCCCGAGGCTTCGTAGCTGATCTGGTCGATTTGTGCGTATATCTCTTTACGCTTCGCCTCGTCGGTTTCGACCCGATACTGCTCGAACAGCTGCTCGATTTGGTTCAGCAGCGGCTTTTCGGCCTCATAGTTTTGGGTGCCGAAGCTGGGTGTGCCCTTGAACATCAGGTGTTCGAAATAGTGGGCCAGACCGGTGGTTTCGGCGGGGTCGTTCTTTCCGCCGACGCGAACCGCAATGTAGGTTTGGATTCGCGGTTGCTCTTTGTTGACGGTCAGATAGACCTTTAATCCGTTGTCGAGCGTGTAGATGCGCGCGTTGAGCGGATCGTTTTTGACAGTTTGGTAACTGTACTCGCCCTTTTGGGCCCCTGCGTTCATCGCAAAAACTGCAACGAACAGCAAAACAAGAATTTTTTTCATAGCGGTTAATTAATTATTCGGCTGTAAAGATATAAAAAAATGCGAAAAATCAAACCAGCCGATTGGTCGTTTCGTCCGGAAAAACCACCATCGGCTTCAACTCCCGGGCCTCATCCGGCGTGACGTGGCAATAAGCCATCACGATCAACCTATCACCCACCTGAACCTTGCGCGCCGCCGCCCCGTTCACCCCTATCACCCCGCTCCCGCGCTCGCCCCGAATCACATAGGTGTCAAACCGCTCGCCATTATCCACGTCGGCAATAAACACCCGCTCGCCCGCAACCAGCCCCGCACCATCCATCAGATCGGCGTCGATGGTGATCGACCCGACATAGTTCAAATCGGCACACGTAACCCGCGCGCGATGAATCTTCGACTTCAAAACTTCAATAAGCATAATTATCTATCAATCTGACATTTCCGGCCTGAACGGCAACAAAAGCACGCCCGTCCCGAACGGTATAATAAATCACTTTGAGCAGCCCGTTCCGCTCGATATTTTCGACCACATTTTCACCCATTTTCAGCGCACGGTAAATATCGGGTGCGGCAGCCCGATGCTCGGGAGTGAGCAACGCATTGCGGCTCGACATAGCCAACCCGTCCGGCTCGCGAACAATGGGACACGGAACGATCTCGACATCGAGCCCCAACTGTCGCACCATTTCACGAATGATCTGGATTTGCTGAAAATCTTTCTCGCCGAAGTACGCCTTTTGCGGCTTCACCAGTTCGAAAAGGCGGCTTACAACCTGCGCCACGCCGTTGAAATGGCCCGGACGGGTCGCGCCCTCCATCACCTTGTCGAGCTCGCCGAAATCGAAAATCCGCGTGTCCGGCTCGGGATAGATCTCCTCCACGGTCGGCATAAAAACCACATCCACCCCCTCTTTTTCGAGCATAGCAAGATCACGCTCGGGCGTGCGCGGATAGTTGCGCAGGTCGCCCGGGTCGTTGAACTGGGTGGGGTTGACAAAGATGCTCACGACCACCGTGCCTCCCGCTGCGGCGCGCACCAGAGAGAGGTGGCCTTCGTGCAGGGCACCCATTGTGGGGATAAAACGGATGTCGCCGGCACCTTTCAGGGCATCGGTCAGAGCGGCACGCGTGGTGACTGTCTTCATTTTTTTTGACGCTAAAAAACGCGGTAAAATTAGAAAAAAAATGTAACTTTGCGCCAAACCGTCCCTAACCCTTGCTTTTTTATGAAAATTATTCTTGCTATTGCTATGCTTTTATGTGCCCTTCCCGCCGACGCCCAAAGCTGGATTGTCGACCGTTTCGATGATGTAAAGGTTCTCCGGTATGAGGTCGACGGCTTCGAGGAGTTGCCGTTGGAGGAAAAATTGTTGGTTTATTACCTCTCCGAGGCGGCCGTTTATGGGCGCGACATCGTGTGGGATCAGAATTTTCGGCACAATCTTGCTATCAGAAATCTTTTGGAGGGCATCTATTTTTCTTATACCGGCGACAGGTCCGATGCCGATTTCGTTGCGTTCGAAACTTACCTGAAGAAGGTGTGGTTTGCCAATGGCATTCACCACCACTATTCGATGGCGAAGTTCGTTCCCAAATTTTCCGAGACCTGGTTCGACGGCGTTGCTCCGGCGGCGGGTCATTTGAAGGAGATTATTTTCAATCCCGAGCTCTATCCGATGAGGGTCAATCAGGCGGCGGGCGAAGACCTGCTGGCGACCAGTGCGATGAACTATTATGAGGGCGTGACGCAGGCCGAGGCGGAGAGTTTTTACGCGGCGATGGTCGACCCGAGCGATAAAACGCCGATGAGTTATGGGCTCAATTCCAAACTTGTCAAGGAGAACGGCAAGCTCTCCGAGCAGGTGTGGCGCGTGGGTGGAATGTACGACCGTGCCCTTTTCCGCATTGTGGATTGCCTGGAAAAGGCGGCTAAATATGCCCGCGGAGATCAGAAGCGAACCATCGAGTTGCTCGTGGAATACTATAAGAGCGGCGACCTGCATACTTTCGACCGCTTCAACATCGCGTGGGTGGAGGACACCGCGTCGAGGGTCGACTTTGTGAACGGATTTACGGAGACCTACGGCGATCCGCTGGGACGCAAGGCGAGCTGGGAGAGCGTGGTGAACTTCAAAGACCTGAACGCCACCAGGCGAAGCGAAATCATCAGCGACAACGCCCAATGGTTCGAGGACAACTCGCCCGTTGCGCCCCAGTTCCGCAAACCGGTTGTGAAGGGCGTTTCGGCCAAGGTCATCACCGCGGCGATGCTGGGCGGCGACTGCTATCCTGCCACCCCGATCGGCATCAACCTGCCCAACGCCGACTGGATCAGGCGCGATCACGGCTCGAAATCGGTGACTATCGAGAACATCACCTACGCCTACGACCAGGCGGCCAAGGGCAACGGTTTTCAGGAAGAGTTCGTGTTGCGCAACGAAGACCGGGAGCGGATGACCAGGTGGGGTTCACTCGGCGGCAATCTCCACACCGACCTGCACGAATGCCTCGGTCACGGCTCGGGCCGGCTTGCTCCCGGGGTGAAGGGCGACGAGATGAAGCAATATGGAAGCGCAATAGAGGAAGCGAGGGCCGACCTGTTCGCGCTCTACTATATCGCCGACCCGAAGATGGTCGAGCTGGGACTGATCCCCACCTTGGACGTTGCCTGGGCGGAGTACGCCAGCTATATGATGAATGGTCTGATGACCCAGATGGCGCGCATCGAGGTGGGTGCCAACATCGAGGAGTCGCACATGCGCAATCGCGCCGCCGTCGCCAATTGGTGCTATGAGCGGGGAGGAGTAGAGATCGTTCAACAGGGCGGCAAGCGGTATGTCGTCGTACCCGACTTTGAGAAACTTCGGGAACTCGTCGGCGAGCTTTTGGGCGAGGTGCAGAGGATCAAATCGACGGGCGACTTCGAGGCGGGCAAGAACTTCATTGAAAACTATGGGGTGAAGGTCGACAGGGAGCTGCACGCCGAGGTTCTGGAACGCTATAATTCGCTGGGCCTGGCGCCGTACAGCGGGTTTGTCAATCCGCGGTATGAACTTGTCCTCGACCGGAATGGTTCGCCCGAAGACGTGGTTGTGGTTTACGGCGAGAGTTATGTCGATCAAATGAAGCGTTATGGCAGCGATTATGGAACTCTTTAAGCGGCTCCGTCCTTATGGCTGGGTGCTGGGCGTGCTCGGCGCAATAGTCGTTATGGGCATCGGCATCGTGGTGTGGAGGTGCGGGGGCTCTGCGAACGAGCGGATCGTCGCCAAGACAGTGACCGTCTACGACATCAGCTTCCCCGAGGGACAGTACGAAATATCGGAGGGTGTGGTCGAGAACGGCGAACCGATGGGGGTGATCCTCGACAGGTTCGGCGTCGTGCCATCGCTGGTCCACACCATCGAACAGCAAGCCAGGGGGATTTTCGATCTGCGCAACGTGCGGGCGGGACAGCCCTATATGGCTCTGGTCGAACCGGTGATGGACTCCCTTTCGCGGCCGCGGCTGGTGCACTTTGTTTATGAGAAGAACCGCGAGGACTATTTCGTCATCTCGCTGTTGAAAGACTCGCTGGACAGAGATTCGTTGGTTGTGAGGAATGGCAAAAAGCCTATTCGAATCGAGCGGAAGCACGCCACGGCCACCATCGAAAGTTCGTTGTGGAACGCCATCGTGGGCAACGGCTTGCCGGGCGAATTGGCGGTGGAGCTCGAAGACATTTACGGGTGGAGCATCGACTTTTTCGGCATCCAGCACGGCGACAGCTTCAAGATAATCTACGACCAGAAATATATCGACACCCTGCCGGCCGGAGTTGGACGGGTTTGGGGCGCGGTGTTCGAAAACGACCACAAAACCTATCACGCCATTCCGTTCAAACAGGATGGCAAGATAGCCTATTGGGACGAGAACGGCAACTCGATGAAGAAGCAGTTTCTGAAGGCTCCGCTGAAATATTCGCGCATCAGTTCGGGCTATTCGACGGCAAGGCGCCATCCGATCACGCGCAAGATCCGTCCCCATTTGGCGGTCGATTATGCTGCGCCGAGCGGAACTCCTGTTTCGGCGGTGGCGGACGGAACCGTTTCGCGCAAGTTTTGGGATCGCGGGGGCGGCGGGAACACTCTGTTCATTAAGCACGCCCGCGGTTACGAGACCGGATACCTCCACCTGAGGGGTTATGCCAAGGGGATCGCCGTCGGTACGCGTGTCAGGCAGGGCCAGGTGATAGGCTACGTGGGCTCGACGGGTGCTTCGACGGGGCCGCATTTGGATTATCGCGTCAAGGTTAATGGTAAGTCCATCAATCCGTTGAAGATACCGCAGGAGCCGGGCGAACCGGTGAAATCGGCCAATAAGGCCTCTTTCGACGAGGTGAAGCGGCGCGTGATGGGCGAACTGAACGGTTCGCTCCCCGCCTCGGAATGGGTCACCCAGCTCGATTCGCTGCCGTAGTTCACCTCTCCCACACCACCTTGCTGCCGAAGCCGAGGGTGTTGTCGGTCAGCTTCATCGAGATGGGGGAGAGGAGCCAAAAGTTGAGGTCCATAACCACCGCAAACGGGAATTTTTTCAAATATCCCTTTTTGGCAATTGCCACATCGTCCCCTGCACGCCTCACCTCGCCCTCTATCTGCACCCCCTGAACCTTGCCCACATTGCGCGTTTCGAGCCCGATGCCCGCAGCGACACTGGGGTGGGCGACCATCTCGCCGCCGTGACGAGTGGCGGGATCGGTGGTGAAAACAAAACACTCCAACTCCTTCGACCACGCATAAAACGCGTGCGCAACCCACGGACGACCGCTCTTGCCAACCGTGGCCAGGGTCAAAAGGTGGTGCTTGCGAACCACCGTCAGTATCTTTTCGAAATCTGTCATAGCTTTTCCAACATTCGTTTGAGCACCACCTGAGCCGATATTTCGCGATTGGCGGCCTGCGGAATAACGATCGAGTGCGGGCTCTCTATCACCTCGTCCGTCACTATCATCCCCCGCCGAACCGGCAGGCAGTGCATAAAAAACGCATCGTCGGTCAACGCCATCTTCTGCGCATCCACCGTCCACGAGCGGTCGGTGGACAGAATCTGACCATAGTCGCCCAGCGAGCTCCAATTTTTGGCGTACACAAAATCCGCCCCTTCCAACGCCTTTCGCTGGTCGTACTCCACCCGCGCATCGCCCACAAACTCGGGCGCAAGTTCATACCCGCGCGGATGGGTGATGACAAAATCGTAATCGGCCGCACGCATCCACTCGGCAAACGAGTTGGGAACCGCCTGCGGCAACGCCCGCGGATGCGGTGCCCAGGTGAGCACAACCTTCGGACGCTGTTTGGTCTTATACTCCTCAATGGTTATAAGGTCGGCAAAGCTCTGCAACGGGTGCCTGGTCGCGCTCTCCAAACTCACCACCGGCCGACCCGAATGGGCGACAAACTGGTTGATCACCAACTCGCCATAATCGGCCTCCCTGTCCACCAGCCCCGCAAACGACCGCACCCCGATGATGTCGCAATAGGAGCCGATAACCGGAATGGCCTCCAACAAATGTTCGGGCTTGTCGCCGTCCATAATCACGCCGCGCTCGGTCTCCAGCTTCCACGCCCCCTGTGCCACGTCCAGCACCATCGTGTTCATACCCAGGTTCATCGCCGCCTTTTGGGTGGAAAGGCGCGTACGCAGGCTGCTGTTGAAAAAGAGCATCACCATCGTTCTGTTCCGCCCCAACTCGCTGAAAGCAAACCTGTCGCGCTTGACCTGTCGCGCCTCTTCGACCGCAACACGCAGGTCTCCTATGTCTTTAACCGAAAGAAAATTTTTCATAAAATCAATTTTTGGTGCGGAAAACTATCGCGAACAGCAACGCCACGACCAGCGCGAACCCCGCAAAAACGTACCAGGCCGTGCTCCATCCACCGATCTGGGCGAGCGGGTCGGCGTGAACATAAACAAACCTGTTGACCACAACCTGCGCCCCCAGCGTCCCTATCGTCGCCCCCAAACCGTTGGTCATCATCACAAACAGCCCCTGTCCGCTCGACCGCAGCGACGGCTTCACGCACCTGTTCACATAGAGCGATCCCGAAATATTGAAAAAGTCGAATGCAATGCCGTAAACCACCATCGAGGCCACGAACATCCACACTCCCCCGCCCGGATCGCCCGCCCCGAAGAGCCCGAACCGCAGCACCCACGCCAACATCGCCACCAGCATCACCGCCTTGATCCCGAACCGTTTAAGACAGAAAGGGATCAACAAAATGCACAGCGTCTCCGAAATCTGCGACAGCGAAATGAGCGCGTTGGCGTTGTTCGCCCCCCACGTACCCGCAAACTCGGCAATGCCGCGGAAGGTGTCGATAAACGGGTTGGCAAACGCATTGGTGATCTGCAACGACACCCCGAGCAGCATCGAAAAAACAAAGAACACCGCCATATTCCGATCCCTGAACAGCTTAAACGCATCGAGCCCGAACGCCTGACGCATCGACATAATCTTCCCGTCGTTGTCGGTAGGAACATTTGGCAAGGTAAAGCAGTAAACCCCCAGCACCAAAGCAAGAACGGCCGAAAAAACAAACTGATGGGGCAACGTCTGCATCGATTCGCCCCCGAAGTGCACGAAATTGGTCACCAGCATCGCGCAGATAAAGCCCACCGTGCCGAAAACCCGAATAGGCGGAAAAACCTTAACGGTATCCTTCCCGTTCTGTTCCAAAATGTGATAAGCCACCGAGTTCGACAGCGCGATCGTCGGCATAAAAAACGCCACGCCCAGAGAATAGAAGGTGAACAGCACGCCGAAATCGCCCCCTGCAAATCCGGCACCCGTCATAAACAACGCCGACAGCAGATGGCACACCCCCAGCATCTTTTGTGCCGGTGCCCATCGGTCGGCCGCAATGCCCACCAGAGCGGGCATAAACAGCGAAACGATGCCTTGCATTGCGTAGAACAGCCCTATCTTCGAGGCCATTCCCGCACCCGCAAGATAGGTCCCCATCGAGGTGAGATAAGCCCCCCAAATGGCAAATTGGAGGAAACTGAGAAGGGTCAATCTAAACCTGATACCCATAATTTTAAATAATAAAAAAGGCCTCGCAATCGCTTGGCCTTGGTTGTTGAGCTACCTGGATTCGAACCAAGAAAGGCAGATCCAGAATCTGCAGTGTTACCATTACACCATAGCTCAGTTTTACGCGGCAAAATTAGCAGAAAGTTTTTAACTTTGCAAAAAAACTTACCTTCCTATGAAAAACTTCACGTTTCTCAACCCCACAAAGCTGATTTTCGGCAAAGGTACCATCGCCCAAATTGCAAACGAAATCCCCGTCGATGTGCGCCTGATGGTCACCTTCGGCGGCGGAAGTGTGAAGCAAAACGGAGTCTACGACCAGGTCAAAAACGCGCTGAAAAACCATAACTTCATAGAATTTTGGGGCATCGAGCCCAACCCGCGCGTCGAAACGTTGCGCCGCGCCGTCGAGATGGGAAAAACCCACGATACAAACTATCTGCTCGCCGTCGGAGGCGGAAGTGTGGCCGACGGGACCAAACTCATCGCCGCCAGCATTCGAAACGCCGCCGACCCGTGGGAAATTGTGCGCAACGGCAACCTGGTGGACGAACTGATCCCCCTGGCAACCGTGATGACCCTGCCCGCAACAGGAAGCGAAATGAACGCCGGAGCGGTCATCTCCAACGACGCCACGACCGAAAAGTTCGCCTTCTACTCTCAGCATCCACAGTTCTCCATCCTCGACCCCGAAACCACATTCTCCCTTCCCCACGAACAGATAGCTTACGGCATTTGCGACACCTTCGTGCACGTGATGGAGCAATATATGACCGTTTCGGGCGAGTCGCCGCTGATGGACCGATGGGCCGAAGGGGTGCTTCTGACGCTGATCGAGACTGCTCCGAAAGTGATGTCCGACAAGCACGATTACGACGCGATGGCCGACTATATGCTCTCGGCGACGATGGGGCTCAACGGATTTATCGCAATGGGAGTGACCGAAGATTGGGCGACCCACCAGATCGGGCACGAGCTGACCGCCCTGCACGGCATTTCGCACGGTCAAACCCTGGCCATCGTTCTGCCTGCGCTGCTTAGCATTATGAGGGGTCAAAAGATGGCCAAACTGCTCCAATACGGCGAGCGGGTGTGGGGCATCACCCAGGGAGGCCCTTACGAACGGAGCGAAGAGGCTATCCGGCGAACCGAGGAGTTCTTCCGCTCGCTGGGTCTGGCCACACGTCTGTCGGAGCTGGGCATAGGCGAATCTACAATAACCGAAATCCAGAACCGCTTCACCTCCCGCGGCAGTCGCCACGGCGAGGGCCGAAACATCGACGGGGCCAAAACAGCCGAGATTCTGAGAGCCTGCTTATAGCCCGTATTTCTCCAAAATCCGCTCCATCAGCTCGTACCCCGCGGGTGTCGGGTGGATGCCGTCGTGGGCAATCTCGCGCGGCAGATTGCCACTATCGTCGGTGATGTCGGCCATTTCGGCAGCCATATCGACATAGACGGCCTCTTCTGGCAACCCATTCTTCACCAGCTCGTTCACTCTTTTTATCTTCCCGTAAACGTCGGTTATCTCGCGCCGCCACGGATACTCCGCCGCGGGCAAAATGGAGCAAACATAGACCTTCAATCCATTGTAAACCGCCAACTCGGCCATCGAAACGACATTCTGGGCGATATGCTTTTCGGCCACATAGCCCTGATTCTGGGCCACATCGTTAGTCCCCACCATAATCACCACCGCCTCGGGCTTCAGTTCCAAAACATCGGCCCTGAACCGCGCTAAAGTTTGCGCCGTCACCTGGCCGCCTATCCCCCGACCCACAAAATTGTTGGTTTGGAAATATTCCGGACGCGCATTCACCCACCCCTCGATGATGGAGTTGCCGATGAAAACCACCTCCGGCCTCTCAGTGACAGACCCGTTAGCCTCTTCATACCGCCCGTAGTTCGCCCAGTCCTGCTGCGCCGCAAGCGGCGAGATGAAAAAAAGAAAAAAAGAAAAAATGAAAAAATGTTTCATAAAAAACAGTTTTTAGTTTTTAGTTTTTCACTTTTTTTGCCCCTAAGGCAAAAAATCATTCCCATTCGATGGTTGCGGGCGGTTTGGCCGAGATGTCGTAAGTCACTCGATTGACCCCCTTGACCTTATTGATAATCTCGGTCGAAACCCGCGTCAAAAACTCCCACGGCAGGTGCACCACATCCGCCGTCATCGCATTCACCGAATTGACCACCCGCAGCGCAACCGCACTCTCGTAAGTCCTCGCACCATTCTCCACCCCCACGCTGTTGACCGGCAAAAGCATCACCCCCGCCTGCCAAACCTTGTCGTACAACCCCTCGGCCCGCAAAGCGCGAATAAACACATCGTCGGCATCCTGCAAAACGGCGATCCGCTCGGCCGTCACCTCGCCCAAACAGCGGATGCCCAGGCCCGGGCCCGGAAACGGATGGCGGCCCAACATATCCGCATCCATCCCGAGCTCCTTGCCGACAGCTCTCACCTCGTCCTTAAACAACATCCGCAACGGCTCGACGATGCTCAGCTTCATCTTCTCGGGCAGCCCTCCGACATTGTGGTGGCTCTTGACCGAAACGCCATCCTCACCCACTTTGAAGCTCTCCAAAATATCGGGAAAGATCGTCCCCTGGGCCAACCATTCGATGCCCTGCAACTTACTCGCCTGCTCGTCGAACACTTCGATGAAGTCGCGACCGATGATCTTGCGTTTCTGCTCCGGATCGGTCACTCCCCGCAGGTCGCCCAGGAATTTAGCCTGAGCCCTCACCCCGACGACGTTCAGCCCCAACGAGGTGTACATTCCCGTCACCTGCTCGAACTCGTTCTTGCGCATCAACCCCGTGTCGACAAAAATGCAGGTCAGGTTGGCCCCGACAGCCCGATGCAGCAACACGGCCGACACACTGCTGTCGACCCCGCCCGACAAGCCAAGCACCACTTTCTGGTCGCCGAGCCCCGCTTTCAGGGCGGCAATGGTTTCGTTAACGTACGCTTTGGGGTCGAAATTGCCCCTCTTTTGCTCCACCAACTCCCGTGTCGGCGTCCCGAAATATCTGTTGTCCATCATATTTAATGTTTAATGATTAATGATTAATGGTTAATGGGCTACGCGACGCAGACCTCAGCTCCCCCGCAGGGCGGGGTCGGGGGAGCTGACGAGTTTCACAGAAACTCGAAAAAATTCTCCACTCTCAACTCTCAATTCTCAACTCTCAACTCGCGAAGCGTAGCTCCCGCCTCCCGCTCGAACGCTCTCACCAGGTTGGCCATCACGCCCTCTATCGTCTTGTCGGTCAGGGTTGCCTCTCTGTCCTGCAACGTGAAGCCGAGTGCATAGGACTTTTTGCCCGCCGGAATCTTGTCGCCCTCGTAAACGTCGAACAGAGCGACATCCCTCAGCAATTTCTTTTCTGTCTTAAACGCAATCTGACGCAAAGTGGCGAACGTGACCCCTCGGTCGATGACCAGCGCAAGGTCGCGCCGCACACTCGGGAACCTGGGCAACTCCTGCGCCCGTATCTTCACCCTGCCCGCCAACTCGACGAACCGCCCGAAATCCAACTCGGCAAACCAAACCGGAGCCTTCAGATCGAACCGCCTGAGCACATCGCCCGAAACCGATTGCATCTCGATGAAGTCGCCCGCCTTCACCCCGAACCTGCCGCACAATCGCTCAACAATTCCCGAAATGGAGTAAAAATCGCTCACCGCACCCTTAGAATCCCAACTTGCAGGCACATCGAGACCGGTGACAAGAATGGCCAGCTTAGAACGCTCCTCATATCCCTCCGAAGTGTGAAAATAGCAGTTGCCGAACTCATAGAGTTTCAGGTCGGGATTTTTGTGGTTGGTGTTGAGCCTGACCGCCTCCAACATCCCGTACAGCAACGTCTGACGCATCACATCGAGGTCGGAGCTGAGAGGGTTGAGAATCCTCACAAGGGAGGGTTCGTCGCCATAGTAGCCCCCCCTGGTGAGCGAATTGCTCATCGTCTCGACAAAGCCGTTGGAGGTCAGAAAATCGCTCGCCGCGCCCTGCAACCTCTCCCTGTCGGGCCGCGGGGCGGACGACAGGGCAGATTTCAACCCCACCGGAATCTCGACATTGTTGTATCCATATATCCTCAACACCTCCTCCACCAGATCGGCTTCGCGCACGACATCGACCCTGTACGGCGGAACCGCAACACTCAAAACATCGCCCCCGTCCCGCTCCACCGTCACCCCCAACGCCGCCAAAATCTCCAGCACCGTCTCCCGCCCGATCTCCTTGCCTATCAACCGATTGGCGCGCGACAACGAAAACTCGAACCTGTGGGGTGGAACAGGGTCGGGATAAATATCCTCGACGGCCGAAACCTCTCCGCCCGCCAACTCCTTATACAGCAACGCCGCACGCTTCAGGGCATACACAGCCATATCGGGATCGACCCCGCGCTCGAACAGGAACGAGGCGTCGCTGTTGATGCCCAATCGGCGCGCCGTCTTTCGCACTCGCACCGGATCGAAACAGGCACTTTCCAGAAAGATCCGGGTCGTGCCCTCGCTCACTCCGCTATCCGCCCCTCCCATCACGCCGGCAATGCACAACGGCCTGTGTCCGTCGCAAATCATCACATCTTCCCCGCTCAATCGACGCTCCACTCCGTCCAAAGTAACAAAACTGCCTTCCAATCCGCTCCTGACGACTATCTTGTCGCTAATCTTGTCGGCATCGAAGGCGTGCAACGGCTGCCCCAGCTCGTGGAGAACAAAGTTGGTTATATCGACCAGCACTCCGTGGGAGTTCAGCCCGATAGCCTCCAACCGGCGCACCATCCACTCGGGCGACGGCCCGCCCCGAAGTCCCGAAATGGTCACCCCCGCATACCTCGGAGCCCCCTGCCTGTCGACCACCTCGATGGGAACACTCGCCGTCCCATCGGGCGAAAAACCATCCACATCGGGCCAACGAACCGACTCCGGCGCACGGAGATAAGCAGCCACGTCCCTGGCCACCCCGATGTGCGATGCCGCGTCGACCCTGTTCGGGGTCAGCCCTATCTCAATCGTATAGTCGTCCCGAACACCCAGATAGTCGGCCATCGACATCCCCGCAACCGCACTGCCGTCCAACACCATAATCCCCTCGTGACCCTCGCCGATGCCCAACTCGTCCTCGGCGCATATCATCCCGTGGGACTCCACGCCACGGATCTTGCTCTTTTTTATCTTAAAATCGCCAGGGAGAACGGTTCCGACGGTGGCCACAAAGACCTTCTGATTTGCCGCAACATTGCTCGCCCCGCAAACTATCTGCAAAACTTCGCCCCCGACATCCACCGTCGTGACGTGAAGGTGGTCGCTGTCGGGATGGTCCTCGCACGTCAACACTTCGCCCACGACCACTCCCTGCAAACCGCCCTCGGACTTAACCGCTCCGTCAACTTCCAATCCGATGGAGGTGAGAATATCGGAAAGTTGTTCCATCGCGGGAAGCGCGTCCAGATAGCACTGCAACCAATTATATGATATTTTCATAGATTGTTTTCGGATTAGACACGCAAAATTAATGAAAAATTTGGTTCGGGCTCGAATTTTGCGTTGTATATTTGCACTAAATTTTTGAACAATTATGAAAAACATCTCACTGCAAAAAGCTCCGTTCTCGGTGCCCGAATTGCCCTATGGCCACGACGCGTTGGCACCCCACATCAGTGCCGAAACCATCGAGTATCACTATGGCAAACATCTGAAAGCCTATGTGGACAACCTCAACAACCTGGTCACGGGCAGCGGATTCGAAGACGCCACGCTGAAAGAGATACTCAAAAACGCTTCGGGCGCGCTTTTCAACAACGCCGCCCAGGTGTGGAACCATACGCTCTATTTCCGTCAGTTCCTGCCCAATCCCAAGACCGCGCCCACGAGTGTGTTGGGGGCGACCATTGCGAGGGATTTCGGTTCGTTCGAGGCGTTCAAGGAGCAGTTCACCCGCTCGGCAATGAGCCTTTTCGGCTCGGGCTGGACGTGGCTGGTGGCCGATAAGGCGGGTCGGTTGTCGATCGAGAATACCTCCAACGCAGGCATCCCGATGTCAGACGGCAAGAACGCACTGATGGTGATCGACGTGTGGGAGCACGCCTATTATATCGACCACCGCAACGCCCGCGCCAAATCTATCGAGGCGTTCTGGAACATTCTTAACTGGGAAGTAGCCGAAGAGAGATACGCGAAATGAGTTGGTTTTCGGAGTTGTTGACCGCCCCGAGCATAGCCCATTCGGTGCTGGTGATCGCGCTGGTGGTGGCGGTTGGGAGTGCGCTGGGCAAGGTGAGGGTGGCGGGCATTTCGCTGGGCGTCACGTGGGTGCTGTTTGCGGGCATCGTGGCCGCCCATTTCGGGCTTGTGCTGGAACCCGGGGTGTTGCATTTCGTTAAGGAGTTCGGGTTGATTCTGTTCATCTTTGCGCTCGGGTTGCAGGTGGGGCCAGGGTTCTTTGCCAGCTTCAAGAAAGGTGGCTTCTCGATGATCGGCTGGGCGGTGCTCATCGTGGGATTGGGGGTCGGCACGACGGTGCTGACGGGCTATCTGACCGGCACACCCATTCAGACGATGGCAGGGGTGATGAGCGGTGCGGTGACCAACACTCCCGGGCTGGGTGCGGCACAGACCGCTTTCGGCGATATGCATGGGATCATCGATCCTTCCATCACCAACGGCTATGCGGTGGCCTATCCGCTGGGTGCGGTGGGGGTTATCCTCAGCTTTCTGTTGTTCAGGCGCATTTTCCGCATCCGGTTGGACGACGAGACGGCGTGCCTGGAGGCCGAAAAGGGCGATCACGACACGGTGCGCCTTTCGGTTTTGCTGACCAACGCCAACCTTTATGGTAAGAGCGTTTTGCAGGTCAAGGGTTTGCTGAACCACCGCTTCGTCATTTCGCGCCTGCGCCACAGCGACGACTCGATAGAGATAGCCACCTCCAAAACCATCTTGCAAGAGGGCGACAAGCTGCTGGTCATCGCCGACCGCCACGATCAGGCCGCCATTATGGCCTTTTTCGGGCGCGAGACCACCGACCTGAAAGCGGGCGACTGGGTGAGGTTCGACACCCACTTCGTGTCGCGGCGCGTGATAATCACCAAAAGCGCGATCAACGGCAAAC
The DNA here is from genome assembly GCA_002293425.1 of Alistipes sp. UBA940. GTDB lineage: Bacteria > Bacteroidota > Bacteroidia > Bacteroidales > Rikenellaceae > UBA940. The sequence goes on from DBDE01000011.1 coordinate 45,305, forward strand.
GGCTCGACGCGCTCAAACTGCGTGGCAACTTCGGTGTCAACGTCACCCGCGTGGCTCGTGCCGGCATCGAACTTGTCGCCAGCCCCGACCTCGAATTGCAGGTGGGCGACAAACTCACCGTCGTGGGCACCGAAGAGGCGATAGCCGCCGTGGCCGACTTTATGGGCAACTCGCTCAAACGGCTCGACCACCCCAATCTGATAGCCATTTTCGTCGGCATCACGCTGGGGGTCGTGCTGGGCTCGTTGCCTGTGTTCCTGCCCGGAATGCCCGAACCGTTGAAGCTCGGCTTGGCGGGCGGGCCGCTTATCGTGGCGATCCTTATCGGCCGTTTCGGACCTCACTATAAGTTGGTGACCTACACCACGCTGAGTGCAAATTTGATGCTTCGGGAGGTTGGCATTTCTCTTTTTCTTGCGTGTGTGGGGCTGGGTGCGGGCGAGACTTTTGTGGCCAGCATCGTCGGCGGGGGTTATATGTGGGTGGTTTACGGATTGATTATCACGATGGTTCCGATCGTTGCGGTGGGGGTGGTTATGCGGGTGTGGGGTGGGATGAACTATTTTCGCCTCATCGGGCTTGTTGCGGGTGCGCAGACCAATCCTATGGCGCTGGCTTATGCCAATTCGCTGGGCGGCAACGACCAACCCTCGGTGGCCTATTCGACGGTTTATCCGTTGGTGATGTTTCTGCGGATCCTGGCGGCTCAGGTGCTGGTTATGCTTGCGATATAGGTTTAGGCTCTCCACCCTCTTCTTCTCAGCTTCAGGCCACAGTGGCGATGAGAGCAATCAAGGTACACACGGATATTACGGGTCTGCGACAGAGTACCCTTCCGATATCTCCCTCGCCTACACTCTGGCCTTCACCAGCACGTACGTCCGCCCTGCAGACTACGGCATTAAGACCCTCCGCCGCTCCGTCCGGTGCATTCGCCCTG